>JANNXJ010000046.1:0-47129 GCA_031409515.1 Gammaproteobacteria bacterium
CACCGGAGGAGATGTGGGTAATGAGCTCTGGTGACATCCGTGTGGGCATGGGGAAAAAAGAAAAAGGTACCGGACCTTAGTTATTGCAGTCGCTTAGTTGTTTGGCCGCCGCGCAATAACTAAACAACTGCAATAACTAAGGTCCGGTACCTTTTATGCTTTTATGTCTGAATCAGAACGGGAGGCCGTGGGACTGGCCACCCATGGCCATCAGCATCGGGATCGAGAAGATAAAGTTGATCCGCGACACCATGGTGGCTGTCGCCCGGGCCTTGGCCTTCTCGTCGTCGGTGGCGGGAACTACCCCGATGACCTTCTTCTGGTTCGGCCAGATGAAGACCCAGACATTGAACAGCATGATGATGCCCAGCCAGGCGCCGACGCCGATCGTCGCGAAGCCTTCCCGGAACAGCAGGCCCTTCATCAGGCCACCACCGCCGTAGGTGAACTCCATCAGGAGGACCCCGCTCACCACAGTGACTACTGCGCCCCACCGGAACCAGAGCAGCGCCCGCGGGGCGATGTACTTGACGATGCCGGCGTTCCCCGGACCGCCCTTGTCGGCCAGACCCGCGGCCAGTCCGGGAATCTGCACCACATTGAAGTAATACAGGAGGCCCACCCAGAATATGCCCGACACGATGTGCAGCCAGCGGTCGAGGCTGGCAAGGCTCACCGTGACGTCTGCGCTGGCCGGCAGTAGCAGGCTGATGATCACCATCAGGATGACGCCCGTGATGAGTGCGCCCGAAACGCTCTTTAGTGGATTCATGGCATTGTCCCCTGTAATTGCGGTGTTGCCGGAGGTGTGGAGAGGATAGCGGAATCGTAGAGCGGTTTGAACCGATTAACGATCTCGCAGAAGAGATCGGCTGTAAGTTCCGCGTCGTAGATGGCTGAATGGGCCCGGGACGAGTCCCAGGTCATACCCGCCGCGAGCGCGGCCTGGGCGAGCACCGTCTGGCCATACCCAACGCCGCAGAGGGTGGCCGTGTCGAGCACGCTGAAGGGGTGGAACGGGCTCCGCTTGACGCCGGTTCGGGCGATGGCTTCGTTGAGGAACCCCAGGTCGAAGTGGGCGTTGTGGGCCACCAGGATGGCGCGGGTACAGTCCACGGCCTTCATGGCCTCCCGCACCGGCTTGAACACGTGCTGCAGGGCCTCGCGCTCCGCGATGGCAAAGCGCAGCGGGTGCCAGGGGTCGATTCCCGTCACCTGCAAGGCGGCCGGCTCCAGGTTGGCGCCTTCAAAGGGCTTTACATGGCAGTGGACGGTCTCAGCCCTGGAAAGAATGCCGTTATCGTCCATCTTCAGGAGCACGGCTGCCATTTCGAGCAGCGCGTCAGTCTTGCAATTGAAACCGCCGGTCTCGAAGTCCACCACGACGGGCAGAAACCCCCGAAAGCGCCGGCTGATGAGTGACGGGGGACGTGCAGTCTCCGTCATTTTGCCAGCTGCTTCAGTTCGGTCGCGTGATCCAGGAGCAGGGCAAGCGTGTAGCGCACGCCGAATCCCGTCAGGCCGCCGGGCATGTGGGCAAGGCCATCCTTGCGCAGGACGGCTGCCAGGTCCAGGTGAATCCAGGGCGTCGTCTCCGGGACGAATCGCTGGAGAAAACGCGCCGCGAGGATCTGGTCTGCTTCCCCCGACGACGAACACTGGGCAACATCCGCGACCTTCGATTTCAGATCGTCGTCAAAGTCCGGATCATTGGGGAATGGCCATACGCGTTCGCCGGATTCCCGGCCGGTGCGCACCAGCAGTTCATTGAGGGCTTCCCGATTGGTGAAGACTCCGCTGTAGCGCTCGGAGAGGGCATAGACGCAGGCGCCTGTCAGGGTGGCATAGTCGAGCATCAGGGCGGGCTTGTCCCGTCCGGCCAGGGCCAGGGTGTCGGCCAGCACCATGCGCCCTTCGGCGTCCGTGTGCATGATTTCGATGGTGACGCCGTTGCTCGCCGTGACCACGTCCCGTTGCTTGTAGGCCGCGGGACCCGTCCGGTTCTCGCTGATCGCCAGCCAGCAATCGACGTTGACCGCCACCTTGAGCTGCGTCAGCGCCTGCAGCACGGCCAGCGCCACCGCGCTGCCCGCCATGTCGATGTGCATGTCGAGCATGTGCGGGGCCGTCTTCAGGTTCGTCCCGCCGGTATCGAAGATGATGCCTTTCCCGACCAGAGCCACATCGGGAGCCACTTGCCCGGGCTTTACTCCCCGGGGGCGGTAACGCAGGTGGGCAATGCCGGCGTCGGGCGTGGCGTTCCCCTGAGCGACTGCCAGGAAGGCGCCCGCATTCAGTTTGCGTAGTTGCGCTTCACCCAGCCACTCGAACTCCCAGCCGTGCCGGTCGGCCAGCGTGCTCAACACCTCCCGGTAGGCGGAGGCGGAGAGCTTGTTGGCGGGCAGGGCGGTTAGCCAGCGGACGAGGTTAGCGCCGTCGATCTCGGCCAGGGTACGCGCCGTATCCAGCGGTGCCCCGCGGCCAAGGAGGTGGACGGATCTGAGCGTCGCGGTCTGGGCCTTTTTCTGGAATGCCGGCCCCTTCCAGGCCCGCGCACCCAGTGCCAGCAGCAGTGCCGTCGTCAGGCGTTGCGCATCCTCCGCGCCAAAGCCCTGGACGAGGATGCCAACTGAGCGGGGGTCATCCGTCAGGGCGGCCGCCACGAGCTGGCCCGCGAACTGCAGCAGCGCGAAGGGCGTTGGCAGACCACTCTTGGCCTTCTTGAGGGTGGCGGGCAGAGCACCGAACGTGACTCCGGTGCGCGTTCCTATTGAGCCTCGCAGCGCGCGACCCGCGCCCTCCGTGCCAAGCCTTTTATGGACGGCCCGCAGCGGTTTCAGTCCCGGCAGATCCCGCCACAGGCGGTCGGGAATCCGGTGCGGTGCGACGACGATGACTTCGTCCAGCCGGTCCAGCAGTGCTCTGGTCACCCGGCCGGGCACGTGGATCAGCCTCAGGCCCGATGGGCCTGGCAGGAGTGCGTGACCACTCGCTGGCTTGACCCGTCTCCGTGAAACCTCGATCATTTGGGGCCGCCGCGCTTGCCTGGTGGTTCTTTTGGGGCCCGCAGTATAGGGCATGTCGTCCAGCATCAGCGGAGCCACAGTGGCCGATTCCAGTACGCCCGGTTCTCAGACAGAGGGACAGTTCCCGGGTCAGGATCCCGACCATGACCCTGAGGAGACCCTTGAGTGGGTTGAGTCCATAGACTCCGTCCTGCGGGCCAGCGGCCCGGAGCGTGCACAGTTCCTCCTGAACCAGATGGTGGATCACGCCCGGCGTTCCGGCGCCTACCTGCCATTTCGGCCCAACACCGCCTACCTCAACACGATTCCTCTCTGGCAGCAGCCGGAGTATCCCGGCGACCGGGCCATAGAGCGGCGCCTCGAGGCCTACATCCGCTGGAACGCCATGGCCATGGTGGTCCAGGCCAACCGGCAGAGTTCCGAGTACGGCGGCCACATCGCGACCTACGCCTCGGCGGCAGTGCTCTACGAAGTCGGCTTTAATCATTTCTGGCGGGCCGTTACCGACCAGTTTGCCGGGGACCTGGTCTACATCCAGGGGCATTCCTCCCCGGGGATCTACGCCCGTGCCTATCTGGAAGGCCGGCTGACCGAAGAGCATCTCGATCATTTTCGCCAGGAGGTGGCGGGTAAGGGCAAGGGCCTGTCGTCCTATCCGCACCCCTGGCTGATGCCGGACTTCTGGCAGTTTCCCACGGTCTCCATGGGCCTGGGTCCGATGATGGGCATCTATCAGGCCCGCTTCATGAAGTACCTGGAACATCGGGGAATCCTCGACTCCGGCAACCGCAAGGTCTGGTGCTTCCTCGGCGATGGCGAGATGGACGAACCCGAGTCGATGGGCGCCATCACCATGCCGGTGCGGGAGAAGCTCGATAACCTCATTTTTGTCATCAACTGCAACCTGCAGCGACTCGACGGACCCGTCCGGGGCAACGGCAAGATCATCCAGGAGCTGGAAGCTGCCTTCCGTGGCGCAGGCTGGGCGGTCATCAAGGTGCTCTGGGGCTCCCGCTGGGACCCGCTGCTGGCTCAGGACACCAGCGGGCTGCTTCGGCGCCGCATGGAAGAGGCCGTCGACGGCGAGTATCAGAATTTCAAGGCGGGCGGCGGTGCCTATACGCGGGAGCACTTTTTCGGCAAGTACCCCGAGCTCAAGGAGATGGTGGCCAACCTGTCCGATGACGAGGTCTGGCGCCTTAACCGGGGCGGCCTCGACGCCATCAAGGTTTACGCGGCCTATGCCCGGGCGATGAAGCAGGATGGCAGGCCCGTCGTCATCCTGGCCAAGACGGTGAAGGGCTACGGCATGGGCGAGGCTGGCGAGGGCCAGATGACGGCCCACCAGGCCAAGAAGCTGGATGTGGACGACCTGAAGGCTTTTCGCGACCGCTTCAATATTCCGATCTCGGACGCCGACATTGAGGGCGTGCCTTACTACCGGCCCAAGCCGGACAGCGAGGAAATTCGCTATCTGCAGGAACGCCGGAAGCAGCTCGGTGGCTTCCTGCCAGCCCGCAAGCCCAATACCCAACCACTGACCGTGCCCGGTCTCGACGCCTTCCGCGCGCAGCTTGAAGGCAGCGGTGAGCGCGCCGCCTCCACCACGATGGTGTTCGTCCGCATCCTGACGACTCTCGTGCGGGACCCGAATATCGGCAGGAACATTGTGCCCATCGTGCCGGATGAGGCCCGCACCTTTGGCATGGAAGGCATGTTCCGTCAGATCGGCATTTACTCCTCGGTCGGCCAGCTTTATACGCCCCAGGATGCCGAGCAACTCATGTACTACCGGGAGGACCAGCAGGGCCAGATCCTGGAGGAGGGCATCAACGAGGGCGGCGCCTTCTGCTCCTGGCTGGCCGCGGCAACCTCCTACGCCAATCACGGCGTGCACATGATTCCCTTCTACATCTTCTATTCGATGTTCGGCTTCCAGCGTATTGGTGACTTCATCTGGGCTGGTGGGGACATGCAGGCCAAGGGCTTCCTGCTCGGCGCCACGGCGGGCAGGACCACGCTGGCGGGGGAGGGTCTGCAGCACCAGGACGGGCACAGCCACCTGGCTGCTTCCACCATTCCGAACTGCGTTGCCTACGACCCTGCCTTCGGTTACGAACTGGCCGTAATCATCCAGGACGGCCTGCGGCGGATGTACGAGAAGCAGGAGCGGATTTTCTACTACATCACCGTGATGAACGAAAACTATCCCCAGCCCGCCATGCCGGAGGGTGTGAAGGACGGGATACTGCATGGCATGTACCGTCTGTCGACGGGTGGCCGGGGCAAGGTTCGTGTGCAGCTCCTTGGTGCCGGCACCATCCTCCGGGAGGTCATCGCGGCGGCCGAGATCCTGGAGAAGGACTACAGCGTGCCTGCTGATGTCTGGAGCGTCACCAGCTTCAGCGAGCTCCGCCGGGATGGTCTCGACTGCGAGCGCTGGAACCTGCTCCACCCGGACCAGCCGCCCCGCAAGTCTTACCTGGACCGCAGTTTCGCCGCTGTCGGTGGCCCGTTCATTGCAGCCACGGACTACATGCGCATCGTCGCTGATCAGATTCGCCCCTGGATTCCCGGCCGGTACGCCGTCCTCGGGACTGACGGCTACGGCCGCAGTGATTCCCGGGCTGCGCTTCGGGACTTCTTTGAAGTGGATCGACGCTATATCGTCGTCGCCGCGCTGAAGGCGCTGGCCGACGACGGTTCCCTCGATCCCCGGACGGTTGTGCAGGCGATAGAGACGCTGGGCATTGATCCTGCAAAACCTAACCCGGTTACAGTCTAGGGCCATAAGGGCCTGAAAGTTCCGCATGGCGCGACGTGAAATCACGGTTCCCGACCTTGGCGAGTTCAAGAACGTCGAGATTGTCGAGCTGCTGGTGAAGGTTGGCGATCAGGTCCGGGCCGAGCAGCCCCTTCTGACCCTCGAGACCGACAAGGCGGCAATGGAGGTGCCATCGCCTGCGGCCGGCACCGTCCTTGAAATCAAGGTGGTGCCGGGTGGCCGGGTGTCTAAGGGGGACCTGATCCTGGTTATGGACGTTGCCGAGAGTTTGGCAGTGCCAGTGATCCCGGCTGAAGTCAGCCGGGGGCCAACGGTTTCGGAAAGCCCGAAACCGTCGGCTTCTTCTTCCCCTTCTCCTCCCAGGGAAGCCGCGTCTTTGGTCGCGGCGTCTTCGCCGCCACCAAAGACGTCGGCCGCCGCGCCGCAGGCGCGGAATCTCCCCCCGATCAACGAGGGAACCTTCGCTAGCGCCCACGCGAGTCCCTCAGTCAGGAAATTTGCCCGCGAACTAGGCGTCGACCTCGGCCGCGTCAAAGGCTCTGGCCAGAAGAACCGTGTCGTCATCGAGGACGTCAAAGCCTTCGTGAAGTCCGTAATGACGGGTTCTGTTAGCACGGGGCCCTCCCTGCCAAAGGTGCCGGTCGTTGATTACGCGAAGTTCGGGCCCATCGAGATCAGCCCCCTCTCCCGCGTGCGCAAGATCTCCGGCCCGCGACTCCAGGCCGCCTGGCTCAATATTCCCCATGTCACGCAGCAGGACGAGGCCGACATAACCGCCCTCGAGGAGAAGCGCAGGTTGCTGAAGGCTGAAGCGGAGAAGGCGGGCGTCAAGCTGACGCCCCTCGCATTCTTCATTCGGGCGGCCGTGCTAGCCCTCCGGCAGTTCCCTGATTTCAATGCGTCATTGACTGAGGATGGCGCAGGCCTGGTGCACAAGAAGTACTGGCATATCGGTTTTGCTGCGGATACGCCCCAGGGGCTGGTCGTTCCGGTGATTCGGGATGCTGATCAGAAGGATCTGTTTACGCTTGCCCGGGAGCTGGCCACGCTTTCCGAGAAGGCGCGGGCGGGCAAACTCGTCGCGGCAGAGATGCAGGGTGGAACCTTCACCCTGTCCAGCCTGGGTGGCATTGGCGGCACGTACTTCACGCCCCTCATCAACGCGCCGGAGGTTGCGATCCTTGGTATCGGCCGGGCGCAGACCAAGCCGGTGTGGGACAAGGACCGGTTCGTGCCGCGCTTCCTCGTGCCGCTTTCCCTGTCCTATGACCACCGGGTGATCGACGGCGCCACCGGCGTCCGGTTCTCGACCGTTCTCGTCGGCCTGCTGGCCGACGTGGACCAGCTTCTTCATGTTTAGTCACGGGATCTAGCCTGCCATGGCACTGCTCGAAGTGAAGGTGCCGAATCTCGGCGAGTTCAAGGACGTCGAGATCATTGAGGTGCACGTGAAGCCCGGCGATGCAGTGGGGGCCGAAGCGCCGCTGATCACCCTGGAGACGGACAAGGCGGCGATGGAAGTCCCTGCACCCGCGGGCGGCACGGTCCGGGAAGTACTGGTCCAGGTTGGCGGAAGGGTCAGCGAGGGGACGCTGATTGTCCGGCTGGAGAGCGCTGCCACGTCCGTGACCCCGTCCTCTTCCAGCGAAGCACCGCCTCCGATCAAGTCCGCGCCCTCCGCATCGGAGGCGGGGCAACTCCCGGCGCTCGGTTACACGGGTCCCACCGATCTCCACACCGATCTCCTGGTCCTTGGTGCTGGCCCCGGCGGTTACCCCGCTGCCTTCCGCGCTGCCGACCTCGGCCTGAATGTCACGCTGGTCGAACGCTGGCCCGTCCTGGGCGGTGTCTGCCTGAACGTGGGCTGTATTCCCTCCAAGGCGCTCCTCCATGCTGCCAAGGTCATCGACGAGGCAGAATCCATAAGTGAGTGCGGGGTGACGTTCGGGCCGCCGCGGATCGATCTGGACCGGCTGCGCGGCTGGAAGGACCAGGTTGTGGGGAAGCTGACTGGGGGTCTCGCCAGCCTCGCCAAGCAGCGCAAGGTCGCGGTGGTCACAGGGACTGGCCGCTTTGTGTCCCCGCATCATCTCGAGGTTAGCAACGGGGCAACGCGGCAGGTGCTGTCCTTCAAGACCTGCGTCATCGCTGCAGGCTCCGAGCCGGTGCGGTTGCCCGGCTTCCCTGATGACCCCCGCATCATCGATTCCACCGGGGCCCTCGAACTCCGAACGATTCCCCAGAACATGCTGGTCATTGGTGGTGGAATCATTGGCCTCGAAATGGCGACGGTCTACGACGCCCTCGGTTCAAAGGTGTCCGTCGTCGAACTGACCGACACCCTGATGCCCGGCACCGATCCGGATCTGGTACGCCCCCTGCAGAAGCGGATCGCCAAACGCTACGCGCAGATCCTGCTGGGCACGAAGGTGGTGGCAATCGAGCCGGCAGTTGATGGCCTGCACGTGACCTTCGAGGGCAAGACAACCGGCACCCAGACCTTCGACTGTGTCCTGATGTCGGTGGGCCGGTCGCCCAATGGCAAGCGACTTGGCGCTGAGAATGCAGGCGTGAACGTGGATGCCCGGGGCTTCATCCCCGTGGACAAACAGATGCGCACCAACGTGCCGCATATCTTCGCGGTGGGCGATATCGTCGGCCAGCCGATGCTGGCCCATAAGGCCAATCACGAGGGGCGGGTGGCTGCCGAGGTCGTGGCTGGCATGAAGGTGGCCTTCGATGCCCGCGTGATTCCGTCCGTGGCCTACACGGATCCCGAGGTCGCCTGGGTGGGCGTGACAGAGGCCGACGCCAAGGCGCAGGGCCTGGCCTACGGGAAGGGTACGTTTCCCTGGGCTGCCAGCGGCCGCTCCCTCGGAACCAACCGGGACGAGGGCATAACCAAGATTCTCTTCGATCCAGATACCCACCGGGTGATCGGCGCTGGAATCGTCGGACCGAATGCCGGAGAGCTGATTGGTGAGGTCTGCCTTGCCATCGAGATGGGGTGTGATGCCGCTGATATCGGGCTCACGATTCATCCTCACCCAACCTTGTCGGAGACGGTGGCCTTTGCGGCGGAAGCGTTTGAGGGAACGCTTATCGATCTGTACCTGCCCAGGAAAAAAGCGGGGCCTGCTGGCGGCTGATGGGCAGCCGAAACTTCTGGCAAGGTACGTGGTAGTCGCTCCTTGGAACCCGTGACTCAGATGGTATGAGTACCAGCCGTTCCCTGTTCTTCGCCGGCGTCGTAACCCTGATCCTCGCAGCGACCGCCGGCTGGTGGTTCGCGGGTCGCAGTCCGACGACTGTCGCGCTGGCCCCCACGCCGGTCTTTGCCGGTTCGAGCAGTTGTGCGGGGTGCCATGCGCAAGCGTACGCCCAGTGGCAGGAATCCCAGCACGCGCTGGCGATGCTGCCTGCCGGCGGCGAAGCGGTGCTTGGCCCGTTCGACGGCAGCGTCTACACCGACGGCCAGACCACCAGTCGCTTCTTTCGTCGCGATGGCCGCTACTTCGTGAACACCGATGGGCCGGACGGCAAGTCCGCTGATTTCGAGGTGACCCACACCTTCGGCCTGTATCCGCTCCAGCAGTACCTGGTGCCATTTGCCGACGGTCGCCTGCAGTCACTGGGCGTTGCCTTTGACACCCGGCCCCCGGTTCTTGGCGGTCAACGCTGGTTCCACCTCTACCCGGGTCAGGCGCTAAAGGCTGGCAATCCCCTCCACTGGACCGGCATCGACCAGACCTGGAACTACCAGTGCGCCGACTGCCACTCAACCAACCTGCGCAAGAACTTCGATGCGGCGACGGGTGGCTATGCCACGACCTGGTCAGAGATCAGCGTGGGCTGCGAGGCCTGTCACGGGCCCGCATCCAATCACCTGACCTGGGCTGGCCGGAAGGAGGGCTGGCAGGGCCTGGAGGCAACGCTGGGCCTCAGTAACCGCCTTGATGAAAGGGCGGGCATTGCCTGGGCGCACGGTAAGGCGGGGAGCCCCGGCACGGCGGTCCGTTCTGCGCCGCGGACCAGTTCCCGCGAGATCGAGACCTGTGCCCGCTGCCATGCCCGCCGGGGCCAGTACTCTGATGTGATCCACGCGGGCGACAACTGGCTCGATGCGTTTCGGCCAGCGCTGCTGGAGTCGGGCCTCTATTATCCGGACGGGCAGCAGCGCGACGAGGTCTACACTTGGGGCTCCTTTGTCCAGAGCCGCATGCACGCGGCGGGCGTCACCTGTGCTGATTGCCACGACCCCCATACAGAGCAGCTGCGGGCGCCGGGCAATGGGGTGTGCGCCCAGTGCCACTTGCCGGCCGTCTTCGATACCAGTGCCCATCACCGCCATAAAACGGGGTCGAAGGGTGCCGAGTGCGCCGCCTGCCACATGCCAACCACCATCTATATGGGCGTCGATGCCCGCCACGACCACTCCCTGCGCATACCCCGGCCGGACCGGAGCGTGGCGCTCGGCACCCCCAATGCCTGCAATGTCTGTCACGGGGAGCGCAATGCCCAGTGGGCAGCTGACGTTCTGGCCGGCTGGTACCCGGAGCGCAAGCCCGGCTTTCAGGGCTTTGCAGAGGCGTTCGCGGCTGCAGAGGCTGGCGATCCATCGTCGGCAGCAGCCTTGCTCAGTCTGAGCGCCGATCCGGCGCAACCAGCCCTCGTCCGGGCCAGTGCCATCGCCCGCGCGCAGGACTATCTCTCGCCGGCGACGGTCTCCGGAATTCAGCGTGCTCTTGGGGATCCGGACGCGCTCGTGCGGGCCACGGCCGCCGAAGCATTGTCTGCTGCTGATCCGGGCCTCCGGGCGGAGCAGCTCACTCCTCTGCTCGGCGACCCGGTGAGGCTGGTGCGCATGGCAGCGGCGCGCTCCCTTGCCGGGGAGCCCGAGACCCGACTGCTGCCCGACGAGCGGGGCAGGTTCACCGCAGCCCTGGATGAATGGAGTGCCGGGCAGCGCTTCAATGCCGACCGACCGGAGGCCCTGAGCAGTCTGGGCACGCTGCAGTTCGACCGGGGCATGCCCCAGGAAGCTATAGCCGCGTATCGGGCGGCGCTCGACCGGGATCCGACCTTCGTGCAGGCAGCCCTGAACCTCGCCGATGCGCAACGTTCTGCCGGCGATGAGGCGAGTGCGGAGCAGACTCTTCGCCAGGCCGTCGCCATCAGCCCCGGCACCGCAGCCGCCCACCACGCACTCGGGCTGGCGCTGGTCCGGGCGGGGCGCAAAACCGACGCGCTGCTGGCCTTGCAGAAAGCCCATGCGCTGGATGCCGGCAGTGCGCGCTTCGCTTATGTCTACGGCGTGGCGCAGTACGACACCGGAGACACCGCTGGGGCACTGGCCACCCTGCGCGACGCACTAAGGCTCCATCCGACGGACCCGGACCTGCGGGGCGCCCTCGCAGCCTACGGCGGGTCGCCGCCCTGAGGTCCAGGTTGTTCTCTGACCTCAGGCGAGACCGGACGTGCCGGACGGTGGTTTGGCCGGGGGGTCGTACCACTTGTTCGGCGGCACGATCTTGAGGTCCTGGGGATCGCCCTCGTAGGCGGGCGTCATGATCTGCACGCCGTGCTCATTGAAGACGTCGAGTATGTTCTGGTGCAGGAGGCTGTAGGTGCCGGCCATGCCCAGGGCGGTGCGCGTGTAGACATTGAGCTGATAGACCACGGCGAAGTCCCCCAGCACCCGCTGCAGGATGAACGGGGCAGGGTCCCGGCTGATATCCGGGGTGCGGCGCGCCGCTTCCTCGAGCATGGCATGCACCTGACGCCAGGGCACCTCGTAGCCGATCCCGACCTCGGTGTGGAGAATCAGGCCCTGAGTCGCTGCCAGAGCGCTGTAGTTCACCAGATGGTTACTGACGATCAGGGAGTTGGGGAGCGTCACTTCCTCATTCTTGATCGTGCGTATGCGCGTCGTCAGCAGGCGGATCTGCGTCACCACGCCACGCACTTCGCCCATCTGAATCACATCACCAACCTGGAACACCCTGCCGAAGATATTGAAGTAACCGGCAATGACATTGCCCACGGCTGCTGTCGCCCCGAGTGACAACAGCAGGCCGGCGAATACCGAGATTCCTCGCAGTGCTTCCGAACCGGAGCCCGGCAGGTAGGGGTAGGCCATCACCAGTGCAATGCCGATCACGAGAGTCCGTAGGAGCTTGTAGGTCGGCAGGGACCAGGACGGATCGAAGCCGCGCAACTCGGTCTGCCCGCGCTCCAGGGCCGCGAAATACAGCCTGACAAGCCGCAGCCCGTAGCGGGTGATCAGGCCGAGAATGATCAGGAACACCAGGCTCGGCAGGTAGTCGACGATGCTCATGCCGATGCGGAGCATGGGGTCGGTGACGAAGGTCAGCAGCCGGTCACTAAGCCATCGGGTCCAGGGAAACTGGCCCAGAACAAACTCGACCCAGAAGTAGGTGAGCACCAGCAGGATGATCAGGTCGAGACCACGCACAGTGGCGGCCAGCGCATCCGTGAGCTGCTTGCCCTGAATGAACTGAAACGTCCCCTGGGGCATGGCCGCGATCTCGGTTTGCACTCTCTCGGCGACAGCAGCCTGCGCCCTGCCTACCAGGAACCGCTTCAGCCACAGAAGCGCGAAGAGAACAATGGTCGCCAGTGCGCAGAACCCCAGGCCCAGCAGCAGTGCGCCGGGCTCCCGGTCACTGCGGTACTGGGTAATGGCGCGTTGGATGCGGAGCCTGTGGGACTCGGCGAGGACCTCCTGGCGCACCCCCTCCAGTGTCGCATCGGCGGGCACCAGGATCATGAGCAGGTCTTTCCCGGCGCGAATCTCCAGGCCGAGTTGTCCGGGGGCGACGACGAGCCTGGCCGGTGCGATGGCGGAATTGCGCGCCAGTTCACCTATCCGGCCCGCAATCGCCGCAGCCCGCTCCGGGGCCGGGTTGGAAGACGTGCCGCGCACGCTGAACAGGGTGCTGCCGTCCAGGATTACGGGCGCTGTAGCGACTTCGGCAGAGGAGGCTCCGGCGGCGGGCGAGGGCGCCGGCGAATCCGCCGCGTTCCCGCGCATGATGCCCAACGCCCAGAGCATCAGGAGCAGGGAGAAGCGCAAGCCGCGCCTGGTTCTGTTCAAAGTTCGCTCGCTCCATCGATGGTCTAAGTCTGCCGCAGCTGGCATTCTATCCATATCTCGGACGCTCAAGGCCACAGAGATGCTCCGCCTGTATGGTGATGCGAAATCGGGTAACTGCTTCAAGGCTCAGTTGCTCCTCAAACAGCTCGACCTGGAGTACGAGTGGGTCGACGTGAACATCCTCAAAAATGAGTCGCGCACCGCCGAGTTTCTGCGCAGGAATCCGGTCGGGCAGATCCCGGTGCTGGAAGTAGCTTCTGGCGTCTTCCTGCCGGAGTCCAACGCGATCCTGCATTACCTGGCCGAGGGGAGCCCCTTGGTCCCTGAGGACAGACTCCAGCACGCGCAGGTCTTGCAGTGGATGTTTTTCGAGCAGTACCTCCACGAGCCCAGCATCGCTTCGGCGCGCTTCATTGTTCGCTACCTGGGACGCCCGCCCGAGCAGGAGCTTAGGCTGCAGCAGAAGATCGCCGACGGGTACGAAGCCCTGGCGCTGATGGAGCAGCACCTGGAGACCCGCCACTTTTTCGTGGCAGAGCGCTATTCGATTGCGGACATCGCCCTGTACGCCTACACCCATGTCGCCCACGAAGGCGGGTTTGATCTGGGTCACTACGGGGCAGTTCGCGCGTGGCTCGCCCGGGTGCAGGCCCAGCCCGGCTATGTGGGCATGGCAGCCCAATGAGACCGATTGTCGACCGACGGGCCTGGCTCCTGGGCCTTTCAACGAGCCTGCTACTGGCTGGCTGCACTGCCGCCACCACGGCCTCACGGGATGTCCTCACCGGCCGCTACGCCGGCACCCTGCCCTGCGCCGACTGCGAGGGAATCCAGGTCGTGCTGGAGCTCTACGAGGAAACGGCGGACGGGCCGCCGACCCGTTACACCATTGAGCGTACCTACCTGGGCACGCGGGACGGCGACAGCCGCTTCATCGAGGTGGGGGAGTGGACCATCCTGCGCGGCGCCCGGGACGATCCCGATGCAACCGTCTACGAGCTGGATGCGGACCGGCCCGGTGCAACCCAGAACTATCTCCGGCGTGGCGACCGGGAGCTGGTCCTTCTGGACCAGGAACTTGGGGAGATCCAGTCTGCTCACCCCGACACCCTGACGCGCACGTTCTAGCTGCTGCTGTACTCGGAAGGATCATGTACACCCTCTACATCGCCAACAAGAACTACTCCTCCTGGTCCCTCCGGCCCTGGGTGCTCATGCAGACCCTCGGTATCCCTTTTGAGGAACGTCTGAAGGTCTTTCAGGAAGGTTCGAACTGGGAGCCCTTCCGCCAGTTCTCGCCTGTGGGCCAGGTACCGTGCCTGCACGATGGGTCGACGGTCATCTGGGATTCTCTGGGGATCACCGAGTACCTGGCCGAGCGCCATCCGGGCGTGTGGCCAGCGGCGGGTGTGGCCCGGGCTTTCGCGCGCTGTGGGTCTGCCGAAATGCACGCCGGCTTCCCGGTTCTGCGCAACATCTGCACGATGAACTGCGGCCTCCGCATCCGTCTGCATGAGCTCTCACCGGCGCTCCAGCGTAATCTGGACCGGATTGGCGAACTGTGGAACGACGGCCTGAACCGCTTCGGTGGACCGTTTCTCGCCGGCTCGTCGTTCACGGCGGTGGATGCTTTCTACGCACCTGTTGCTTTTCGCGTCCAGACCTACGACCTCCGGCTCAGCGGCGGAGCCAACAGCTACGCCTCGCGTCTCCTGGCACTGCCGGCGATGCGGTCCTGGTACGAGGTGGCGCTAACGGAAACCTGGCGGGAGCAGGCTCACGAAGCCGAGGCCCGGGAGGTTGGGACTGTGCTTGAGGACCTGCGGGCGCCGGCCTGAGCTGCGCAAAACCCGTCACAACTCCCCGTTTCTGGTCTTTCCTGGAGCGCTACCCTGGGGCAGACTCTGGCCAATGGGAATCACGCGCACTTCGATTGCTCTCCGCAATCCCCTGCGGCCGGCGCAGGCTGCCCTCCAGGTGATGGCTCTTGCGGACACCGGCGCCGCGTACTTGTGTCTGCCGGTTGCAGTCGCAGAGGAGCTCGGGGTTGTCGAACTCGAAAGGCGGGAGGTTGCTCTTGCCGATGGCAGTCGCCGTCTCGTGCCCTATGCGGGGCCGATTGAAGTCCGCTTCGGAAACCGGCGATGCTACGTTGGTGCCATGCTTATGGGCGACGAGGTCCTGCTTGGCGCAATTCCTATGGAAGATATGGATCTCGTCATTCAGCCGCAGACCCGGACGGTCAGCGTGAATCCGGCCAGCCCGGACATCCCTTCATCACGGGCGTAGCGCCTGCTCCAGTTCCTGGCGCCACCGTCGGTAACGCTCTGCGAGCTCCTGGTTTTGCAACGGTGGTTCGCTAGCCCTGTGGGCCACAGGCCATGCCGATGCTGCATCGCCCGCCACCAGTCGTGCCAGGCCCCGCCCCGTTGCTTCCGGGTCCTCCGCCCGCGTGACTGGAAGCTTGCTCAGGGTACCGAGGCACCGACACAGGTAGTCGTTGGCCGACAGGCCCCCAGTCACGAGCAGCCGGGTGAGGGTCGGCCCGTGCGGTGCCATCTCCTCCAGATTCGCCTGCAGCAGAAACGCGATGCTTTCCAGCACTGCCAGCACCCGTGCACCCCGACTGCCGGTCCCGATGAAGCGCGACTGCAGAGTGCTCACCCAGAACGGTGCGCCAAGGCCCGACACGCCGTTGATGAAGAGGGGTGGCGGCTCCCTCGCCGCCCGGGCTTCATCCGCTTCGCTGAGCAGCATCGGGAGGGGCACCTGTTCGCGCGCGGCCAGCCAGTCCAGCGCGCTGGCGGCACCGTTAACCGTGCCCTCCAGCAGATAGTCCACCCGCTCAGCGGTCGACCACACCACGCTGACCAGCAGCCGGGGTGCGTCCGGCAGTTGCCCTGAGACCGCCCGCTGGGCAAAAGCTCCGGTGCCCAGATTGATGTAAGCGACGGACGGAGCCAGGGGACCGAAGGCAAAAGGTACCGCCGACTGATCGCCGGTCACGACGGTGAGCGGCACAGGGCCGACGGGTGTGACGAGGTCGCCGTAAGCGTAACGGCTGGTCACGGCCCGGGGCAGAACCCCCGCGTCGATCCCAAACACGGCGAGAAGTTCGGGTGACCAGTCCCGCGTGGCCAGCGACCAGAGCTGGGTGCGGGACGCGTTGGCCGGGTCTGCAAAGAGCGGCAGACCTGCGACCAGGCGGCAGACGAGAAAGCTGGCCAGGGGCCCCATCACCAATTCGCCGGTGGTGCGGGCCGCCTGCACAGCGGGCAGATGGTCCAGGCACCAGCGCATTTTGCTCGCCCCGTAGTGGGGCGACAGTACCAGTCCGGTCCTGGCCCGAATGTCGTCGGCGCGGGACGCCAGACTCTCCAGCCAGGCCGCGTTACGCCGGTCCTGCCAGGAGATCACGGGGGATAAAGCAGCCCCTGTCTGCCGGTTCCAGCAGACCAGGCTGGAGCGCTGGGTAGCGAGTCCAGCCGCCGTGATGCAGCCGCCCGCGGGCAGTTCAGCGCAGACGGCAGCGATGGCTTGCTGCAGAGAGACTACGAGCTCTTCGGGATCGTGCTCGATATGGCCGAGGTCGCTGCGCCGGGTGGCGATGGGGATAGCCGCAGACCCGACGAGGACGCCACGCGCATCAAACACGAGGGCGCGGCTGGCGTGGCCGCCCTGGTCCAGGGCGAGGTAGAGGCTTTTCATCGGGATCGCGCCTTAAGGCGCTCCTACGCCGGGGTGGTCTTGTTTGGGTAGTCGCACTGCTTCGCGATGGGGCAGTGGGGGCAGTCCGGCTGGCGCGCCTTGCACACGTAGCGGCCGTGGAGAATCAGCCAGTGGTGTGCATCGTGCCGAAAGCGGGCCGGCGTGGTCGCTACGAGCCCGTCCTCGACGGCTCGGGGAGTCTTCCCCGGTGCCAGGCCCGTGCGGTTCGCCACCCGGAAGATGTGCGTATCCACCGCGATGGTTGCCGCGCCGAAGGCGGTATTGAGCACCACGTTGGCAGTCTTGCGGCCGACGCCCGGCAGGGCCTCCAGTGCGTCCCGGTCCTGCGGTACCTGGCCGTCATGCTGGTCGAGCAGCGCCTGGCAGGTGCGCAGAATGTTCCTTGCCTTGGTATTGAACAGTCCAATGGTCCGGATGTGCTGCTTCAGGCCCGACTCGCCCAGCGCGATGATCCCAGCGGGCGAGTTCGCCACCCTGAACAGCCCGGCGGTGGCCTTGTTCACGCTGACATCCGTGGCCTGGGCGGAGAGGATTACCGAGATCAGCAGTTCGAAGGAACTGCGGTAGACCAGTTCGGTGGTCGGTTGGGGATTCGCCTGCTGGAGCCGGCTGAACAGAGCAGAGCGTTGTCTGGGCGTCATGCCGAGCCCCGGCGGCTGACCACTAGTTGCCGGAGGGCAACCAGTGCGGCCAGCAGAAAGAACGCGCCGGCGGGCAGCGCGGCCACTAGCAGGCCCGGCGCGAGTGCCTCCCGGAGAGCGCCAAGGCCCGCAAGTAACGCTGTGAAGCCCAGGCCGTAGCCGAGTCCGTCCAGAAAAGCGGACCAGACGCCGTGGTGCGCGGCGAAGGACTCCCCCCGGGCCAGGATCAGGCAGTTGGTGACGATCAACGGCACGAACAGGCCTACCTGGCCGTAGAGATCGAACCACCGGGCTTCGAAGAGCAGGTCCACGGCCGTGACCAGTGCCCCGATGAGCAGCAGAAAGGCGTGTAGCCGGAAGCGGGGCATGATCCAGGGCGCCAGTGCCGAGATCAGCACGTTGCTGGAGCAGAGCACAGCCAGCGAGGCAAGACCGAGGGCCAGGCCCGCTGTAAAACTCGTGCTGACTGCCAGGAGGGGGCAGAGCCCGATCAGTGCCGCGAGTCCCGGCGTGTTCCACCAGAGGCCCGCGGCGAGCAACTGTCCGGCACTGCGGTCGCTGGCTGGCGTCATGGCGTCCCGGCCTGTGTAGGTGGGGTGGAGAAGATCTCATCCCGGTGGGTGTCGAAGTATTGTACGGCTGTCCTTATTCCGTCGAGGGTTGCCCGACTGCTGACCGTGGCCCCGGCAATGGCATCGAAGTCGCCACCGTCCGTGCGCAGGGCCCAGCGCGCTTCCGGCGGGTCGTGCAGTGAACGCCCGACAAAGCCTGTGAGCCAGGTGGGCGGTTCTGTGGCAATGGCGGCGCCGATCCCCGGTGTTTCCTGGTGCGCAGTGATTAGCACGCCAAGCACGCGGCCATCTGCCGCGATGCCCACCAGCATGCGGATGGGGCCGACGTAGCCGTCTGGTGCGCTGACCGTCAGTACGGCGGCAACCGGGCTGCCGGCCCGTCGCGCCCGGTAGATGGGCAGCGGCTGACCGGCGCCCGTGTCCTTCAGGACAGTGTCTTTGTTGGGTTCGTTGTCGTAGAGCGTCCCAGGCAGGACCAGGGAGATCTGGGTAAGGATCTGGCGCGCAGCGTTGTCGGCAATGCGCTGTCGCGTGTACTGCCAGGTGCCGCCAATCAGGATCACTGCCAGCAGGAGGACGACGGCGAGAGCAGCCAGATTGCGGGGCCCCGCCGCGCGGTGCCGGATCAGCGGCTCCTCCCGGCTACCCGAGTTCACCCGGCCCGCCCATAGACTCGTGGCCGGGTCCAGCGCTCAAGCAGGGGAACGGTGACATTCATCAGCAGGACCGCAAAGGCGACACCGTCGGCATAGCTGCCGAAGGTGCGGATCACGTAGGTGAGTATGCCAATCCCGGCACCGTAGATCAGCCTGCCCCGGGCTGTGGTGGGCGACGAGACGGGGTCGGTCGCAATGAAGAAGGCCCCCAGCATGGCGCCGCCGCTGAACAGGTGAAACCCCGGCGACGGGTGGGTGTTGGGATCCAGCAGCCAGGCGAGGGTAGCCATGGTGAGGAGACCACCAAGGACGGCCGCGGGCGTGTGCCACCGGATGACGCCCCGCAGGAGCAGGACGAAGCCGCCAATGGCGATACAGTTATTGACCCACTCCCAGCCAGCGCCCCCGAAATCACCGAAGCCGGGACTGGTCCGGATCTCGTCCATGGTCCGCATCAGGCCGAGGCCTTCCTTGGCGCTGTCGAGGGTGGTGGCCCGGGCCACCGCGTCGATCGTAAGGCCGTCAGGCAGGCTGCCCAGCAGGCAGTAGTACAGCGTGGCGGCCAGGTCGGGGCGCAGGTAGTCCAGATCGCCAATGTCCGGCGCTGGCCAGAGAGCCATGGCTTCCGGGAACGACACGAGCACCAGCACGTAGCCAGCCATCGCAGGATTGAAAATGTTGTAGCCAAGGCCTCCGTAGGCGTGCTTGGCCACACCGATCCCGAACACCATCCCGATCACTGTCACCCACCAGGGACAAAGTGGCGGGAGGCAGAAGGCAAAGAGGAGGGCTGTGACCAGGGCGCTGCCGTCGAACAGGTAGGGGGCTGTTGGTTTGCCGCCGAGGCGCAGGCAGGCGGCTTCCGTAGCCAGGGCAGCGAGCAGCGCAATACCTGAGTTGAGCAGAATCCCCGCGCCATAGAACCAGACGTGGGCCAGCAGGGCCGGCACCAGGGCGTAGAGCACCGTGCGCATCATCCCGCCCACGGATACGGTGGCGTGCCACTGGGGCGGAAGGTCAGTCGCAAAGCGCATCAGGTCGACGCCAGTGCAGCTTTAGCGCGGATAAAGTGCCGGGTAAGGGGGATATGGCTCGGGCAGACGTAGTCGCAGGCACCGCACTCGATGCACTCCGTTACGCCCAGCGTCGCGAGTTCTGCCGCATTGCCCGTCCGGGCGGCGATGAGCAGTTCCTGGGGCAGCAGGCTCGCCGGGCAGGCCTCGATGCAGTCGCCACAGCGAATGCAGGGCATTTCCCCGGCGGCCGGGCCCAGATCTGCATCCGTGGCAGCAATGAGGCAGTTCGTCGCTCCGGTTATGGCCAGGTCATCGCCGTGCAGTGCCACCCCCATCATCGGCCCGCCCATGATCAGGCGCCGGGGCTCCCGCTGGTAACCGCCGGCGAGGGCAATGAGGTCCGACACCGGCGTGCCGATCCGGGCTTCAATATTGCAGGGCCGCGCGACGCCACCACCGCTTACGGTGACGAGGCGGGAGATCAGTGGCTGGCCGCGCAGAAAGAAGTCAGCCGCCGCCGCTGCAGTCGCCACGTTCTGGCACAGGACGCCCATATCGGCCGGATGACCACCCGCTGGCACTTCCCGGCCCAGCACCAGTTCGATCAACTGCCGCTCGCCGCCAGCCGGGTACTTCGCTGTGACGACCGACATCACGACGCGCTGATCGCTGCACGCCTGGAGCGCGTTGTAGAGCGCCACGCGGGCCTGGGGCATGTCTGTCTTGACCGCGATGATGCAGCGCTGGCCACCGAGTGCCGCCAACAGCAGGCGGCCGCCGGCCACGACGCTGGCCGCCCGCTCGCGAAGGAGCAGGTCGTCACAACTGATGTAGGGCTCGCACTCGGTACCGTTGAGCAGCAGCACTGGTGCGCCGGTTGCCGTGTGCACCTTGTGCGCCGTCGGGAACAGCGCCCCGCCAAGGCCAAGCAGCCCAGCGGCAGCCAGGCCGGCCTGCAGGTCGTCGCTGCTGCGGCCGTCAGCTCCGGGGTCCGGTGCGTAACCGGGCCAGCGCTGGTCCGTCCCGTCGCCCAGGATCACGACACAAGGTACGGGCTCGCTCAGTCCCGCGACCAGGCGGGATTCAACGTGGGTCACCTGGCCGCTGATGGAGGCGTGGACGCGGGGTCTCCCAGCTCCAGTGGGTTCACCGATGGGTTCGCCGCACAGTACGCGCTGGCCAGGAGCCACCGTGGCCCGGGCGGCGGCGCCGGGACACTGGGCCAGTGAGATGCAGACCAGCGGCGGGGGCGGGGCAACCAGAATGGGGTGCCGGGTGGAAAGGGACTTGCGCAGCGGAGTACGAACGCCCCAGGCCGGCCGGCGGGGCTGGGCGTCATAGGCGATCGGATCGGTCACGGGGTGATCCGTCCGCTTGCCCAGGAAAGCCCTCGGGACGGGGACTGCCGCACGGTGTCGCCCTCAATCAACGGTCCTGTACTGCCCCTATAGTAGCGGCGAAACGGCGACCGTTTGCACCAATCCCAAGGCTACTTCTGCCCCAGGTACTAGGCGAGCAGCTGTTCTGCAATCTGGACGGCGTTCAGGGCGGCGCCCTTCAACAGCTGATCGCCCGCGATGAAGAGGGCGATCGAGCGGCCGGACGGATCGCTGAGGTCCCGCCGGATGCGACCAACGAGGATGTCATCCTGTCCCGACGCGTCGACGGGCATCGGGAAATAGTTGTGCTCAATGTCGTCGACGATCCTCACCCCGGGGGCGCTGCCGAGTATCCCGCGGACTTCGCCGGGTGTGATCGGCCGTTCGCACTCAAAGGTGAGGGCGACGCAGTGGGCGCGCAGTACCGG
The DNA here is from genome assembly GCA_031409515.1 of Gammaproteobacteria bacterium. Classification (GTDB taxonomy): domain Bacteria; phylum Pseudomonadota; class Gammaproteobacteria; order Steroidobacterales; genus SHZI01. The sequence goes on from JANNXJ010000046.1 coordinate 21,350, forward strand.
TACCCGGACACAGGTGGCGCTGATGGCGATATCCGGATCGCCGAAGATCTTGCGGGTCTCGTTCATGACCTTCGTCTCTTCGTCGTTGTAACCAGTTACCGGATCGACCGCTGTGTTGTGGCTGAAGACGTTGAACGCATAGGGGTGCGGCAATACCTTCGGTGCGAACTTCTTCCCATCCAGATACGCCCGGGTGGACTCCCGGAGCTCCTCCATGGCTGCAGCGCCGGCACCCGAGGCTGCCTGGTAGGTGGCGATCTGGAGTCGCTTGATCCGGTTACGGCGATGAATGGGCCAGAGTGGTGTGATCGAGATGATCGCCGAGCAGTTCGGGTTGGCGATGATGCCTTTGTGGCTGGCAATGGCCTCTGGATTGATCTCAGGCACTACGAGAGGCACAGCGGGATCCATACGGTAGGCTGAGGAGTTGTCCACGATGACGGTTCCTGCCCTTGCCGCCGCTGCCGCAAAACGCTTCGTTGTCGCGCTGCCCGCGGAGAACAGACCGATATGCACACCCTTGAAGCTGTCTTCGGTCAGTTCCTCGACCTGGAGTTGCTTGCCGCGGAACTCCATCTTCCTGCCAGCAGACCGCGCTGAAGCCAGCAGCCGCAGTTCGCTCAGCGGAAAGGAGCGCTGCTCAAGGCAACGGAGCAGCTCGACGCCCACGGCACCGGTAGCGCCGACGATCGCAACGACCGGGTTGGATAGCTTCTTCAGAGTCATACTCGATCTCCACACACGAAAAGGCCCCGGCGGATGCCCGCGGGGCCTCGGGAATTCATGGCCTGAAACATTAGCCGAGTTGGCTGCGACCGTAAAGCGGCAAGCCCTGGGCCAGAGCTGGAAAGCAGGGCAAGGCCCGGCGCGGTTGCCGCATAATCACCCGGTCTTCCGTCCACTAAGGCCTTCAGGGAGTTTTCCGGTGCTCGACCCGTTCCGAAGTTCCACCTTGTGCCTCCTGGTACTGTTGTCGGGTAGTGCTCTCGCCGCCGACAACTGGGCGCTTGACACCTTCTGCGCCGAGGTCCAGCGGGTGACGGCTGAGACCAACGTCAAAGCCAGCCTCACGGTGCACAAGACGTCCTGGGACTACCGGTACTCGAAGCCCGGTATCGAGCCCGTCGAGATTCACCAGTACGTCTCCCCGGATGCCACGGGTCGACCCAAGATGATCTCCTGCAAGGTCAAGGCGGTCGATCACCTCCGGTCGGTGTATGGCCCGGCCGCTGCGGGCAGGCAGGGAACCTGCGAGCAGGTCACGCGGAGCATCCTGGACCAGGAGCGGGCCCGAGCCGGCGCGGGCGCCGCAGTTCTCCGGATTGATCCTGAAGAGCAGGTGTGGACCGGCAGCAGCTATCTCGCGCCCTTCGAACTGCTCAGCCGGGACTCGTCAGGCACCCTGCATATCCACAGTCGCTACATGCGTATCGACTGGGACGACTGGCGCTGGTACATCATGCCCAACAAGGTTCGGGGCCACCTGTACTGCAGCGTGATCGCGCCGGAATACGTGGCGCGGCTGTTGCGGGGCGAAGCGCCGGAGCTGCAGCCGATCGAGGTTCTGCCCGAACCGGACGGGAATTGATCCCGCGGGCTGGACGGGTGGCTGGCGCTGTCTAGGGGCCGAAACCCGAGAAGCCGAGTATTGCCAGCGACAGCATCCCGACCGTTATGAGGCTGATGGCAGGTCCCCGCAGCGGCTCCGGTACCGGTGCCTGCTCGAGGCGCGGTCGCAGGGTGGTAAAGAGTGTCAGAACCAGACTGAACCCGAGGCCAGCACCCAGGCCCAGGGCCAGGGCACCTGCGAAACTTGCGGAGGAGCCGGTGGTCAGCAGGGCCACGCCGAGCACAGCGCAGTTGGTGGTGATCAGGGGCAGCTGTGAGTGCCGACGGCGCAGGGCCAGGTTTGCGCCCTGGACGACGAGGAGGGTCAGCACCAGGAAGCTGATGATGCGCAGGTAGGGCAGCCCGTAGGGCACCAACGTCCACTGGTCGACCAGGTAGCTGAGGCCGGCAGTGGTGGTCAGGACGCCGGTCGTGGCCAGCGACACGTCCCGGACTGCCCTGACCGGTGTCCCATGGCCCAGCACCGGGCAGAGCCCCAGCAGGCGCACCAGGACCACGTTGTTCACCGTGGCGGCCGCGACGGTAATGAGCAGCAGCTCTGTCATCAGGTCACGCGTGTGCCTGCGGGTGCGGGCGCATCGGGCCCGACCAGGAACAGTCCGGTATCGCCGCCTGCCGCAAGCACCATGCCCTGGGAAATGCCAAAGCGCATTTTCCGCGGCTTGAGATTAGCGACCAGAATGACCTGCCTGCCGACGAGGTCGGCTGGCGCATAGGCGGACTTGATTCCCGACAGCACTGTCCGCTGCTCCGTGCCGATATCCAGCGTAAGCCGCACCAGCTTGTCAGCGCCTTCCACGGCCTCTGCCTGGAGAACTGTCGCGATCCGCAGGTCCACCTTCTGGAAGTCAGCGAGCTCGATTTCTGCAGTGACAGACGTCGGGTTGGCTGCTGCTGCCGAAGCGGGAGCCGGAGGTGCGGAGTTGGGCGGGGGAGTTTCCATTGAATCTTCTACCATGCGGGAGACGGCGCCCGGGTCAACCCGGACGAGGAGAGGCTCGTAAACAGCGATGCGTGAACCCAGCAGGGGGGTCGCCCGGCCAGGCCAACTGAGTGGCCCGGCCTGAAGAAACGCCCCAGCCTGGGCCGCGACGCGGGGGAGTACGGGCGCGAGATAGGTCATCAGCACCCGGAACAGGTTCAGGCCCTGGGTGCAGACAGCCTGGACGCGGGGCAGTGTGGCCTCGTCCCGGGCCAGGACCCAGGGCTTCTGCTCATCGATGTACTTGTTGGCAGCATCCGCGAGGGACATGGTTTCGCGCATTGCCCGGCCGTAGTCCCGCTGGTCGTAAGCCCCGGCGATGCTCTCACCAGCGGCAACAAACGACGCATAGAGCGCCGGCGAATCCAGCGCGTCGGCCAGTTTGCCGTCAAAGCGCTGGCTGATGAACCCCGCGCAGCGGCTGGCGAGGTTGACGACCTTGCCGACCAGATCGGCATTTACCCGCGCCACGAAGTCGTCCAGGCTGAGATCGATATCGTCCAGGCCGGCGCCCAGCTTGAAGGCGTAGTAGTAGCGCAGGTACTCGGGATCCAGGTGCTTGAGGTAGGTTGTCGCAGCGATGAAGGTGCCCCGCGACTTGGACATCTTCTGCCCATTGACCGTCAGGAAGCCGTGTACGTGCACCGCTGTGGGCTTCCGGAAGCCGGCGCCTTCGAGAAGGGCGGGCCAGAACAGTGTATGGAAGTACAGGATGTCCTTGCCGATGAAGTGATGGAGTTCAGTAGTACTTTCAGGGTCCCATGCGGCGTCGAACTCGTGGTCGGGTCTGCCGGTCTTCTGTAGCCAGTTCCTGTGACTGGCCATGTAGCCGATTGGCGCGTCGAGCCACACATAGAAGAACTTGTCCTCCGTACCAGGGATGCGGAAGCCGAAGTAGGGAGCGTCCCGTGATATGTCCCAGTCCCGGAGTCCTGCCGTGAACCATTCCTGCAACTTGCGGGCGACGCTCTCATGAACGTGGCCGCCAGCCAGCCAGGTCTGGAGGCTCTGCTCAAAGGCCGCGAGCTGGAAAAAGTAGTGCACTGAGGCTTTTTCGACCGGGGCAGATCCGGAAACCACGGAACGGGCGTTTTTGAGTTCCGCTGGCGAATACGTGGCGCCACAACTTTCGCAGCTGTCGCCGTACTGGTCCGGCGTAGCGCACACCGGGCAGTTTCCGCGAATGAAGCGGTCCGGCAAAAACATGCCGGCCTCAGCGTCATAGGCCTGCTGTATCACCCTCTGGGCGATCAGCCCCCTGGCAGTGAGCCGCGCATAAAACTGCTCGACCAGCACCCGGTTTTCTTCCGAATGCGTGGTGTAGTAGTTGTCGAAAGCCACCCGAAAACCGGCAAACGCCTCCTGGTGCTCGGCGCGGAACCGTTCCACCAGGGTCTCGGGTGCTACGCCAACGTCCCGCGCCTTGAGCATGATCGGGGTCCCGTGGGCATCACTGGCGCAGAGATAAGTGACGTCATGGCCTGCCAGTCGCTGGAAGCGGACCCAGATATCGGTCTGCACATACTCGACCAGGTGGCCGATATGGATCGGCCCGTTGGCATAGGGCAGGGCGCTGGTTACCAGGAGTTTTCGGGAAGGAGAGGGCACGCCGCATTATAAGGCGCTTAGACGAGTTCCTTCACGTCTTCGAAGCGGCGCTTTTCCAGTGCCGACTCGTAGGCGGTCTTGCCGGTGATCCGGCCCTGATCCAGCAGATCCTTGAGTGCCGAGTCCATGGTCCGCATGCCAATACGGGCACCGCCCTGAATGGCCGTCTCCAGTTGCTCCAGCTTGCCCTGCCGGATGAGGTTGGAAACGGCTGGCGTGTTCACCATGATCTCCAGGGCCGCCACCAGTCCCGGCTCGCCCTTGCGCGCCACAAGCTGCTGGGAGATGACCCCTCTGAGGGAGGTCGAGAGCATGGTGCGGACGTGGGACTGCTTGTCGGCGGGGAATGAATTGATGATGCGGTCCACCGTCTGGCCCGCGCCGTTGGTGTGCAGCGTACCCATGACCAGGATGCCCATCTCCGCTGCGGTAACCGCGATGCTGACCGTTTCCAGGTCCCGCATTTCGCCGACCAGAATCACGTCCGGGTCCTCGCGCAGGGCTGAGTGCAGGGCGGCCGCGAAGCTCGGACAGTGGACCCCGATTTCGCGCTGGCTGATCAGGCACTTCTTGCGGGTGTGGACGAACTCGATCGGGTCCTCAATGGTCAGAATGTGGCCACTGACCTTGCGATTGATCTCGTCGATCATGGCCGCCAGGGTCGTGGACTTGCCGGACCCGGTCTTCCCGGTGACCAGAATCATGCCCTGAGGCTGCTTGCACAGCTGCGCGACCACCGCCGGCATCTTGAGATCTTCCAGCGTCTTGGCCTTGGAGGGAATGGCCCGGAAGACGCCGCCCATGCCGGCAACATGCCGGAAGACGTTCACACGAAAACGCGCCAGATCCTGCAATGAGTAGGCGAAGTCAGTCGAGTCCCGGCGCTGGAAGTCCTCCCGGGACTTGGTGGACATGATCTCGACCAGGGAGGCCTCTACCTTGCTGGCCGTGAGGGTTTCCGGCGCGAGAATCTGCAGTTCACCGTAGATCCGTGCTCGCGGCGGCTCACCGGCGATGAAGTGCAGGTCCGAGCCATTCCGCTGGACAACCTGCTTCAGGTAATCATCTATCTGGCTCACGATCCACCGACCTCGAACTTGGGCAGGACGGACGTGTCCGTCACGAAGCGCTGGAACAGGGACTTGTCGGCAGCAAAGCGGAACGCGTCGTCCGGATCGATCTGCTTCTTCTGAATCGCATCCATCAGCGCCTGGTCCATCATCTGCATCCCCAGGTCCCTGCCGGTCTGCAGCTGGGCAGCGATCTGGTGGGTCTGGTCCGTCATGATCAGCTTGGCAATCGCCCGGGTCATCAGCATGATTTCGACCACTGCCCGGCGGCCGCGCCCATCAGGCGTCCGCACCAGGGTCTGGGTAATCACCGCGTTCAGGCTCTGCGCCAGGAAGCTCTTGGACTGTTCGCGCATGTCGCCGGGCAGGGCGTCGATGACCCGGTCGATGGTCTTCACGGCACCTGTAGTGTGCAGGGTTCCCAGCACAAGGTGCCCGGTCTCGGCCGCAGTCATGGCCATCTGGATGGTTTCCGCATCGCGCAGTTCGCCGACAAGAATTACATCAGGGTCTTCCCGGAGTGCGGCCCTGATACCTTCCGCGAAGGACGGCAGGTGGGTACCCAGTTCCCGCTGGATGATCTGGGACTGCTTGCTCCGGTGAATGAACTCGATGGGATCTTCCAGGCTGATGATGTTGCAGTTCTGGGTGTTATTGAGGTGATCGATCATCGCCGCCAGGGTCGTCGATTTGCCTGTACCCGTCGAGCCCGTGACGAGAATCATCCCCTGGTGATGGCTGCAGAGCGTGCGGACCACCGCGGGTAAATCGAGGCTTTCTAGGGTCGGGATATTCCCGGGGATGAACCGGAAGGTGGCGCCGACGCCGGTTTCCTTGCGGAACACATTGACCCGGAAGCGGCCGCCGTCCTCCGAGACGTAGGAAAAGTCCAGGTCACTCCCCCCTTCGAAGCGCTTCTTCTGCGTGGGCGTCAGGATTTCGCCGACGTAGCTCTCGAGTTCGGTATCCCCGAGGTCCCGGAACTTGATCGGCATGAGATCGCCATGCATGCGCAGCATGGGCGGTACGCCCACAGCCAGGTGGATATCGGAGCAGCCCTGGGCGAGGCCGAGCTTCAGGAACGCATCGATACGGGCCATGGTTTGTCCGGAGCGGGGCCTCAGGCGGCCCGCTCAAGAGCCTCCCGCAGCTCATCCATCGAGTTGAAGCGCTTCAGCTTGTCTACTTCCATCGCCTTGCGCACGACTGCTGCCAGTGCGGGGGGGATGTCCGGATTCAGCTCCTCGCAGAGCTTGGCCTTGCCCTGGACGTGCTGGTACATGACGGACATATGGTCGCCCTTCGTGTAGGGGGGCGTCCCGGTCAGCATCTCATACACGATGACCCCAATACTGTAGATATCCGCCCGGTGATCCACCTTTTTGCCCAGGATCTGCTCGGGCGCCATGTACTTGGGTGACCCGATGACATAGCCCGTCTTCGTCAGCTGGGTGTCGCCGGAGCTGGCCGCCGCCGCTACCCCGAAGTCCACTATTTTCAGCAGGCCCTCTTCGTTGATCAGGATGTTCGCCGGCTTCAGGTCCCGGTGGACGATCCCCACCTGGTGAGCAACTGCCATGCCATTGGCCATGTCCCGTGCCCAGCTGTTGGTTTTGGCAAAGGGCAGGGGCTTGTTCTTCGTCATCTCTGCTCCGAGCGTATGGGAAGGGAAGTATTCCATCGAAATGGCGTAGTTCCCCCCGAGGCTGACGAAATCGAAGATCCGGATGACGTTGCGATGGGTGATTTTCCGGGAATAGCGCAGTTCGTGCACGAACCGCTTCATCATCTCTTCGTCCGAGCTGACATTGGGGTTCAGGAACTTGAGAATCAGCCGCTCGCCAACGACTTCGTCTTCCACGAGTACGACAGTACCGAATGCACCCTTGCCGATCTTCTCGATGTAGCGGTATCGACCCTCGATGAGGTCCCCTGTCTTGAGGGTGCTCACATCGAGCTTTATGGCCCGGTCGAGTCCCTTCACCATCTCGTCGACCCGGGCGTTGTCCACCAGCAGAGTCTTGGCGGCTTCGCCTGGCGCGTCGGTCCGGGCTTCCGGGGCTGCGGTGCTGGCGGCCGAGATGCTCTCGATTTTCGACATCGCCTGGGCAGCGACCTTGGCGATCGTCTCGTCAGAACCGGTGGCCATACTTCTCAGGCGGTTTTTGAGCGTATCGGCAGAGTCGCTCGTGGCGAGGAGGCCGATGGCATTGACCGCCTCAATGCGGATGTCCTTTTCTGGGCGGTCCAGCAGAGGGAGCAGCTGGGGCAGGACAGCTGAACTACCCAGGCGCCCCAGGGCGCGCAGGGCGGCAGGCACGGAGCGGGGATCACCGCTGAGCATCTCAAGGAGGGCCGGGGCGGCCTTTTCGCTGCGGATCTCCGCCAGGGCGTCGGCGGCCCGCTCGCGGACCCACCAGTCGTTATCCCGCGTCGCCGTGATCAGGTGATTCACCGCCCGCTCGTCCTTGGTCTGGTTCAGGATTTCGATTGCGGAGCGCCGGATGTTGTCGCTCTTGTCGCCGACCAGCTGCAGGACCGCATCCATGACCTTCGGGCCGCCGATCTTGGCCAGCGCATCCGAGGCCCGGGACCGGACCCACCAGTCACCGTCCTCGAGCGCCGTGAGCAGGTACTTGATGGTGCCGGGCTCGGCGATCTCGTTCAGTACTTCCACCGCGGAACGGCGGGCGAACTCGGATTCATCCTTCAGTACATTGACGAGATGCTTCATCGTGTCCGGGTGCCTGATCTTGACCACCAGATCCACGGCGCGGGCCTGGACCTCCAGCTCGGGATCAGCCAGCAGTGAGCAGATGAGGCCGATGTCCCGCTCCCCGGGCATGGCCGCCAGCGCCTCGAGCGCCGCCTTGCGGACCAGCTTGTTCCGGTCCTTCAGCTGGCGTTCCAGGGCCCGGGCGACCTCCGGCTGGTTGAAGCGACTCAGGAGTTCGATGATGTTCAAGCGGACGGACGGGTCCTTCCCCTCAACCCGGGCAATGAGGTCTGGAACCAGTTCAGGCCCGGCGATGTCTCCGATGATCTTGAAGACGGCGGACTTTTCCCGCGGCTCCAACTCGTAAGCTCGCCTGAGTAAGTCCTTTGCGTTCAGCCTCTTGCGTACAAGTCCAAGAATCTCTATCAGCGCTGGCTTAGAGACCTTGTCCGTGCCCAGGAGTTCCATCAGCTTGTTCGTGTCGTAGCTGCCGGAGATCGCCAGGGCCTTGGTGACCCCCGCGACGCACAGTTTGTTGGAGTGCCCGAGGCCGTCTGCATAGAGCGGAAAGGTAGTGTCGTCCAGGAGCGAGGCGAGCAGCGTGACCAGAGCGCCGCTGTGCTCCTTGTCGGCGGTCGCGAAGGCGTCGATCACCCCGGGAATGGCGGTGCGGCCGATGCCTTGCAGGCTGTCCAGCGCCTTCCGTGCCTCGGAACTATGGGCGTCCCGTTCGGACAACAGTTGGGTCAGGCAGCGCTCTGCCTTCATTGTACTGAAGAACTTCATAGGCTCCGGCAATCGCCCCGCTGGTCCGCAGAACCACCAGCCCCACCCGGTTGGTCCTAACCCCTAAAAGTATGCCATATCGAGTGACGGCGCCCGGTCCTGCCACCCGCTACAATGTGGCCGCTCGACTGACACCTTACTGCTAATCCCATCACGAATTATGGCAACCGCATGAAGTTGGGCCGCGTCTGTGCCGGGCAGGGTCGTCGGGTGAGGTTCCCCGGCGCCGGGAGTGTGATGGCCGTCGCAAGGGGCGCTGGCCGGGCCGGCAGCCTGGAACCACGACAGACTGGAGCATAGGCTAATGAGCATCCGACCGGATCACTGGATTCGCCGCATGGCTGAGCAGCACGGCATGATCGAGCCCTTCGAGCCCGGTCAGGTGCGTACCGTGAATGGCGGGCGCGTGATCTCCTTCGGCACCTCGAGCTATGGCTATGACGTGCGCTGCACGCGGCAGTTCAAGGTGTTTACCAACATCAATTCCACGATCGTCGACCCCAAGGCCTTTGATCCTGCCAGCTTTGTCGACATCGACACCGACGTGTGCATCATTCCACCCAATTCCTTCGCGCTCGCGTCGACGGTGGAGTACTTCCGAATCCCGCGGAACGTCCTCACCGTATGCCTTGGCAAGTCCACGTACGCGCGCTGCGGCATCATCGTTAACGTCACTCCGCTGGAACCGGAGTGGGAAGGCCACGTGACGCTGGAGTTTTCCAATACCACGACGCTGCCGGCGCGGATCTACGCCAACGAGGGTGTGGCGCAGATGCTGTTCTTCGAGTCGGACGAGGTCTGCGAGACCTCGTACAAGGACCGGGGCGGGAAGTACCAGGGTCAGCGCGGCGTGACGCTCCCGCGAGCCTAGGACGTGACCTCGTCTACCACTACCGGCTGTGCCAGAGGCGCTCCATCAAGCCAGACGGCCCCGTCCTTCAGCGACGCCCTGCCCGCAGCGATCCAGGCAATCGCGCGCGGGTAAATCACATGTTCGCCGGTGCGAACCCGCTCGCGCAGTGACACTTCCGTGTCGCCGCCGTGAATCGCCACGCGGTACTGGAGGATACCCGGGCCCGCATCCAGGTCGGGGATCACGAAATGCACGGTGGCACCGTGCTCCCGCTCGCCGGCCTCAAGTGCCCGGCGGTAGGTGTGCAGGCCCGGAAACTTTGGCAGGAGTGAGGGGTGGACGTTGAGCATGCGGCCCCGGTACTGCTCGACCAGCGCCGTGTCCAGAATGCGCATGAATCCGGCGAGCACCACCAGATCCGGGTTGAGCCGCGACAGTGCAGCCGCCAGCCACGCGCCGAACGCGTGCCGGCTGCCGGCAGCGGCATAGTCCACGGTCAGCGCCGGGACGCCGGCCTGACTGGCGCGGTCGAGGGCCCGCACGCCGGGCCGGTCGCTGATCACGCCGACCACGCGGATGCCGAGCCCGCCGGTGACGGAGTGAGCGAGAATGGCCTGCAGGTTGCTCCCATCGCCCGAGACGAGGACGACGGTGCGCAGCGGGCCACTCACTCGCGCAGGTCCACCTGGCCGGTGCCGGCTGTTACTTCCCCCAGCAAGGTGACGGTCTCCCCCGCCTGCTCCAGGAGTTCCCGGGCCGGCTCGGCGTCTTCACGCCGGAGGACAACAGTCATGCCAATGCCACAGTTGAAAGTGCGCAGGAGGTCTTCTTCCGGAATATTGCCTTCCCTCTGCAGCCAGTCGAAGAGGGCAGGGCGTTGCCAGGCGCTCTTGTAGAGCACGGCGTCCACGTTTGGGGGCAGCACGCGCACCAGATTGTCCGCCAGCCCTCCCCCCGTGATGTGGGCCAGCCCGCGGACCCGGCACCCGCTCATCAGCGCCAGCAGGGACCGCACGTAGATACGGGTCGGGGCGAGGAGCGCGGCGCCCAGGGTGCCGCCCTCCCAGTCAGCGTCCAGGGGTTTGCGGCTAACCTCCAGTACACGCCGGATCAGGGAGTAGCCGTTGGAGTGGGGTCCCGACGAGCCCAGGCCAAGCACGATATCTCCGGGGCGGATCCCGGTCCCATCAATGATCTGGTCCCGGTTGACGATACCGACGCAAAAGCCTGCGAGGTCGAAGTCCTTGCCGCTGTACATCCCGGGAAGCTCCGCCGTTTCGCCTCCGAGCAGCGCCGCACCTGCCTGCTGGCAGCCCTTGGCAATGCCACGGATGACCGCGGTTGCCGTGTCCACCGACAGCTTGCCGGAAGCGTAGTAGTCGAGAAAAAACAGCGGTTCCGCACCCTGGACGATGACGTCGTTCGCGCACATCGCCACGAGATCAATGCCAATGGTGTCGTAGCGGTTGAGGTCAATGGCCAGTTTCAGCTTGGTGCCCACACCATCAGTGCCCGACACCAGCACGGGGCGCGGCCACCGGGCCAGGTCGATCTCGAAGAGGCCCCCGAAACCGCCAATGCCACCCAGAACTCCGGGTCGGTGCGTTGCCCGGGCGAGGGGCTTGATGTGCTCTACCAGAGCATCGCCCGCGTCGATGTCGACGCCGGCATCCTTATAGGTCAGTGGTTTTTTCTCGGTCATGACTTTCGTGGGCCGTCCGTGGCAGGGATTGATCTCGCGGCCGCTGTGAACAGGGGTGGCTATAATAAGGAAATGTCCCACGTGCAGTCCAAGTTGCTCCTGATCGCCCTGGTGACCATGCCACTGGCCTGCCAGCCAGGCATTGCTGCGTCCGTGCCGGATCTCTATGTGGCGCAGGTCCCCACGACGGCACTCAGCGGCCCGGGGCTGGAGGACGCATTCAGCAGGGCGCTCGACGTGGTGCTGGTCAAGGTTACCGGCCAGCGCGCCGTAACCATCGATCCGGCCCGGCGCCGGGCTCTTGGCCCTGCTGGCCCGCTCGTCCGCCAGTACCAGCCGGGAGCCGGTGGCCAGGTGCGGGTAAGTTTTGATCCTGGCGCCCTGCGCCGGCGCCTGGACGCCGCCAATCTGCCCGTCTGGGCTGACGACCGGCCCCGTACCCTTGTGATCCTGCCGGACGACTCAACGCAGGCTCCGGTCACCCAGCAGGGGCCGGGTGCGACCACCGCGCCCCTTGCCCTGCCCGTCAGTCCAACCCGGCAGTTGCTCCTGGACGTGGCCAACCGTCGTGGGGTCCCCGTGGTACTGGCCCCCGCACCGACGCCAGGTGACCCGGCCGCAGGGGATCCCATGCTTGACCCGGAAGCGACAGCCCAGGCTGCAGGCGCCAGCCTGCTGCTGATTGGTCGACGCGGGGCCAGCGCGGGTCCTGCGGTTCTGCGCTGGACCCTCGTCCAGGGGCCCGAACGGGCGGAGTGGCAGGGAGATGGCGCGGCAGGGGCCGAAGGCCTTGCTGATCGCCTGGCGGCGCGCTACGCGAGCACCGCGGGGTCCGGACGCGTACTTCGTGTGCGGATTGACGGGGTCGACACGTTCGACGCTTACGGCAGGCTGCAAAGCTATCTGCGCAGCGTGGCCCTGATTCAGAGCGCTGATCTCCAGCGCGTGACCGGTGGCGCACTGGTTTTCGAACTGACAATACGCGGCGACCTCAAGCAGCTGAATGATGCGTTCGACCTGCAACAGATTCTCGCGCCGATGGCGGACTCAGGTACCGGTGAGCTGGCCTATCGCCTGGTGGCCAGCAGCCCGGAAGCCCCGTGACAGTCGCGCCAGATCCCGGAGCCCGGCCGCCGGTGTTTCGCGCTGCCCAGATACCGAATCTCATCTGTGTCCTCCGCATGGTGCTGGTCTGGCCGATCGTGGTCGCCTTGCTCAACAATCGTTTCGTGCTGGCGCTCGTACTGGTCGCCGTCGCGGGGCTGTCGGATGGGCTGGATGGCTTTCTCGCGAAGCGCTTCAACTGGCGCAGCCGGCTTGGCGGCATTCTCGATCCGCTGGCGGACAAACTGCTGCTGGTTTCGACGTTCATCACGCTCACCTTCATGGCCTTGGTGCCTGTGTGGCTCACACTTGTCGTCATCATCCGGGACTTTGTTATTGTTAGTGGCGGGCTCCTTTACCAGGCCGTCGTGGCTCCCGTGGTGCCTGAGCCGAGCAGGGTCAGCAAGTTGAATACAGGTGCGCAACTCTTCTTTATTTGCGCTGTGATTGGGTCCCAGGCTTTCGGACTCCCAGGCACGGACATCCTGACCATCTCCGGCGCTCTTGTGCTCGTTACCTCCATAGTCAGCGGTCTCGACTACGTCGTTCGCTGGTCAGGCAAGATGGCGCGTGAGCGGCGTACAAACTGATGGAGCAGCTGCCACTCGAAGTCCGGCTTGCGGACCACGCGGTCTTCAGCAATTTTCTTCCCGCCGGCAATGAGTTGGTCATTCACGAGCTGAAGAGCGCAAGCACGAGCGCTCACCAGGCCATGCTCTGGGTCTGGGGTCCAGCAGAGTCGGGCCGCTCCCACCTTCTCCAGGCGTGCATTGCCGAAGCCGACGAGCGAGGTCGGCGAACCGCCTATCTGCCCCTGGGCCGGGATCTCGGGCTAACCGTCGCTGCTCTCGATGGGCTGGGGGAGTTCGCTGTGGTGGGGCTGGACAACGTCGATGCCATTGCCGGCGATGCCGGTTTCGAGCGGGCACTCCTCGGACTTTTTGAACAGCTGCGGCAGTCGGGTGGGCGGCTGGTGGTAACAGCAGCCGCACCGCCCGGTGAGGTCGGTTTCGGCCTTCCTGACCTTGCCTCACGACTGAAGTCCGGCGGGGTCTATCGCCTGCAGCCATTGGACGATGCCAGCCGCCTTCAGGCGCTGCAGATTCGTGCCCGTTTCCGGGGCTTTGATTTACCGGAGGACACTGGGCGCTACCTTCTGAACCGCACGCCCCGCGGGCCAGCGAGCCTGTTCGGTGTACTCGACACGCTGGACCGGGCCGCACTGGTCGCGCAGAAGCGGCTCACGATCCCGTTCGTCCGGAGCGTCCTGGACGCCTGATCAGCCATCCCTTGATTTGGGCTGGCGCTCCTCCCGGGATGCGGCGATAGCGGTGAAAAACACCACGGCGATGAGCGTGGCGAAGGCAGCGCCGGCCAGGAGCCGCCCGGGGGCAAAGAGAAATGAACCCACACTTAGCGCGAAGTACGGAATGAGGACAATTGCGACCCAGGCTCCCCATTGGCGCACTGACCGCAACCCGGCTACCACCAGGATCAGCAGCGGGCCCGCGCACAGGAGTCCGATCAGCAGGCGGGCCAGTGGTGCGGTGGCCGGCCCCGCCGGTGGCACTGCGACCAGCCACGCACTGAGCAGCAGGAGGCCGGCCAGAGCAGCGCGGGTTGCCCTCACTGCTCCCAGCCCTGGAGCCGCAGTGCCGCTTCGGCTACCCGGCGCCCGAGATGCTGGGCAATGCGCTCTTCGTCCGCGCTCAGGGCGGTGTCCGACGTATTGGGGGCGAAATGCGTGGCGCCGTAGGGCGAGCCGCCTGTGCGGGTGGTCGCCAGGGCCGCTTCAGCGTAGGGAATGCCGACGAGCACCATCCCATGGTGAAGGAGTGGCAGGGCCATGGACAGCAGGGTGCTTTCCTGGCCCCCATGGAGCGAACTCGTCGACGTGAACACGCCTGCCGGTTTGCCCCGCAGGGTGCCGGACAGCCACTCGCTCCCGGTGCCGTCCAGGAAGTGCTTGAGCGGCGCTGCCATGTTGCCAAAACGCGTCGGGCTGCCCAGGATCAGGCCCGCGCAGGCCGCCAGGTCCAGGCTGGTTGCGTAGGGTGGACCTTCCTCCGGAACGACCGGCAGGCGCGGCGCGTTTTGCGCCGTGACCGGGGGTACCGTGCGCAGGCGCGCCGCCATGCCGCTGACCCCGTTGATCCCCCGGCTGACCTGAGCGGCGAGGTTCGCCACGGAGCCGTGGCGGGAGTAATACAGAACCAGGATGTCGGGCATGAGATCTCGCCGCGGGGGTGGGACCGGCATTTTACAGTCTGTTGCTGGCGCTGCTTGACCGTCGGCAGCCGGGTGGCTAGCGTGTGCTCGTATGCAGCGACCTAAATCGATTTTTCGACTGTGCCTTTGTGCCGTGATGCTGGTCGTCGTCGCCTGCGCTGCCGGTCCCCCCGTTCAGGAGATGAGCGATGCGCGCCAGGCGATTGCGGCGGCCCGGGAGGCGGGGGCTGCCACCTACGCAGATGCCGGTCTGCGGGCTGCCGAGGCCCGGCTTGCTCAGGCCGAGGTGCAACTGAACGAGCGGATGTACTGGGAAGCGCGGCGGCTGGCGGTCGACTCCAAGGATGCCGCAATCGACGCGCTGCTCCGCAGCCGCTCCCTGCGCGAGGCAGGGGCAGCGGCGGCGCCCGACGCCCCCCGGCCCTGACACGCCGTGCCAGGAGTGGTCGCCGCACGTCGCTTCTTCGTGAGCGGCAAGGTCCAGGGCGTGTTCTACCGGGCGAGTACGGTCAGAGTCGCCGAACAGTTCAAATTGCGGGGCTTTGCCCGGAACCTTGCGGATGGGCGTGTGGAGGTTCTGGCCCTGGGCGACACCGGGTCGCTGGAGGAACTGCGTGACTGGTTACGACAGGGACCCCCGCTGGCGAGGGTGACTGACGTGACCGAGCAGGTGGAGGACCCGGCTGAGTACCCGGACGTCGGGGATTTTCGAGCGGGCTGATTTTGCCCGGAGGCATCGCGTCTAAAGACGCACCTACTGCTGGAACCAGCGGGTGCGCAGTCGCTCGAAGACCAGGTCCGGATAGGCACTGCGCCCGAGGCTGCCGTTGTAACGTGCCAGGGCCCGGGCCCAGTTGCCGTCCTCCAGATCATAGTAGTGCCGCAGGATGGTGCAGCCCATGCGCACGTTGGCCTGGATGTTGAGCAGGGCGTAGCCGGGCTGGTCCAGTTCAGCGAGCCAGAAGCGCATGATCTGCATCAGGCCCTGGGCATTGCTCCGGGACACGGCGTAGCGCTGAAAGCCGCTTTCCACGTCAATGACGGCGAGGATCATCTCCGGAGGCAAGCCGACACGGGTGGCCTCCCGATGGACCGTGGTGAGAATCTCGAGCCGCTCGGCCGGATCGGGTACTTTCCGGGCCAGCCGGCCCGCCATGTCCGTGAGCCAGACTTCCGCATCAAACCGGTCCCTGAAGGCCAGGGGTTCCTGCAGGGCTGCCCGCAGCTTCTGGCGCAGAACAGGGTCGTGGTCTTCGCTGGCCGCCACGGACCCGGGCGGAGCAAGGCCAACTGCCAGGGTCAGCGTCAGCCCGAGAAGCCGGGCTGCCAGCTGGCGTCCACCCCTATCCCTGGCGCGGGACTTCGCGGCGTGCGCGCAGAAAATCCAGTACATCGGTCAGTCCCACCTGTTCCTCAGTGCCGCTCTGCCGGTGACGGTACTCGGCCTTGCCCTCCTTCACGCCGCGCTCACCAACGACGATCCGGTGGGGAATGCCGACCAGGTCCGCATCCGCAAACTTTACGCCAGGGCGCGCATCCCGGTCATCGAACAGCACCTCATAACCAGCATTCTGCAGTTCGTTGTACAGGGTGTTCGCGGCCGCCGTTGCGGCTTCAGACTTCTTGGGGTTGATTTCGATGAGTATGACGTCGAAGGGGCTCAGGGGCTCTGGCCAGACGATGCCGTTCGCGTCATGGTTCTGCTCGATGGCGGCGCCGACGATCCGGGAAACGCCAATGCCGTAGCAGCCCATGGTCATCACGCGTTCCTTGCCGTCCTGATCGAGGACGACGGCATGCATGCTCCGGCTGTACTTGTCCCCCAGCTGGAAAATATGTCCGACCTCGATGCCCCGCGCGATAGTCAGGGCGCCACCACCACCGGGGCTCGGATCGCCGTTTTCCACGTTGCGCAGGTCGAAGGCTGCCGGGACCGGCAGATCCCGTTCCCAGTTTATGCCCGTGAGATGGGCATCAGCGACGTTTGCGCCACACACGAAATCTGCCAGGTGGAGCGCGCTGTGATCGGCAACCTGGGGCAGCTTCAGAGTTACCGGGCCGAGGGAGCCAACCGGTGCGCCGGTGACCGCCAGGACACGCTCGGGTGAAGCCAGCTTCAGCGGCCGCGCCACACCCGGCGCACACTCAGCCTTGATCGGGTTCAGTTCATGATCCCCGCGCAGCAGCAGCGCGATGAGGCCTCCATCAGTGCCTTCCACGACCAGGGTTTTCAGGCACTGCGTGGCACTGACCTGCAGAAAGGCCGCCACCTCATCAATGGAGCGGACTCCCGGCGTGGCAATGCGGGTCAGGGACTGCGTGGCAGGCGGCCTCGGCAGGTCCGGAGGCGCAGCGGGTGCCATTTCGACGTTCGCCGCGTAGCTGTCACCTTCGCACCAGGCAATACGGTCCTCACCCGAGTCTGCGAGCACGTGAAACTCCTGGGATCGTGACCCCCCGATCTCACCACCGTCCGCATCCACCTTGCGAAAGCGCAGGCCAAGGCGCGTAAAGATCCGCGCGTAGGCATCAGCCATGGTGTCGTAGGTTGCTTCCAGCGAGGCCTGGTCCAGGTGAAACGAGTATGCGTCCTTCATAACGAACTCGCGGGCACGCATAACCCCGAAGCGGGGCCGGATCTCGTCGCGAAACTTGGTGTTGATCTGGTAGTAGTTCACGGGCAGCTGGCGGTAGCTGCGCAGCTCCCGTCGCGCGATCTCGGTGACCACTTCCTCGGCGGTAGGCGCGAAGCAGTAGTCCCGCTCATGCCGGTCACGAATACGCAGCAGCAGGTCGCCATAGATGTCCCAGCGCCCGGTTTCCTGCCAGAGCTCAGCGGGCTGAACCGCCGGCATCAGAATCTCCAGGGCTCCCGCGCGGTTCATTTCTTCCCGCACGATCCGCTCGACGCGGCGCAGGACACGCAGCCCCAGCGGCATCCAGGTGAAGAGTCCCGATGAGAGGCGCCGCACCAGTCCTGCCCGGAGCATCAACTGGTGACTGATGATCTCGGCGTCAGCTGGTGTTTCTTTCAGGGTAGTGAGGGGTAGCTGGGTCAGCCGCATGACGAAGGGGTCTCTGACAGGGCAGGGTCGCGCGGCCGCCATTCTAGCCCGCAGGACCGGTCCTGTGCCCGCGCCGCTGTATCTGGGTGTTTCACCGTGGCACTATGTCTTGCGAAGGGTTTGAACTTCGCGACAGCGTGGAAAGAATAATGGGCGAGCCCAGCGACAACCTGCCAGCCCCGAGGCGGAGGGCGATATACCTGCTGCCGAACCTGCTCACTACCGGGACGGTGTTTGCCGGGTTCTACGGGATAGTCGCTTCCATCGACGGACACTACACCCCGGCCTGCATCGCGGTCTTCGTTGCCGCTTTGCTGGATGGCATGGATGGGCGCCTCGCCCGGATAACCCACACCGAGTCCGAGTTCGGCAAGAACTACGACAGCCTTGCCGATATGGTCGCTTTTGGCATGGCGCCAGCCCTCATCGTCTATCTGTGGGGCCTCAAGGCCCTCGCGGAGTACGGGTGGGCCTGGGGCAAACTCGGCTGGCTTGCCGCGTTCCTGTATGTGGTGGCTGCGGCTCTCCGGCTCGCGCGCTTCAATGTCGCAGCGAGGACCGCAGATCGGCGCTTCTTCGAGGGGCTGCCCAGTCCATCTGCTGCTGGCCTGGTGGCCAGCATGGTCTGGCTCGCGACGGACCTGGAGTTGAGTGGCCTGCCAGCGCTGGCCGTGACTACGGCCCTTACCGTGATCGCCGGGGCGCTGATGGTCTCGCGATTTCCTTACTACAGCTTCAAGGAACTTGCTCCGCGGGGTCGGATCTCCTTCGCCTATGTCTTCGTGATCCCCCTGGTCTTTGTCCTGATTGCACTCGACCCCCCCAGTGTGTGCTTCAGCATCGCGCTGTTGTACGCGCTGTCCGGCATCGCTACCACGCTTTGGCGCCGCCGTCGCCGGCCTGCCGGGCGCTCGCGGCCGTCCCGGGACACTGCCTGAGCATGGCCGGTGCAGGGCCCCAGCTTAGTGGCCGGCAAAAGGTGGCGCTGGAGGCTATGGCTATCGATGTCTGGACGCCGCGTAGCGAACTCACGACCCCGCAACCGCCGGCCCCAGCGCCCTCCCTGGCAGCGGCGCTGGCTCCAGACGACTGGAGCACGCTCGAGCGGGAGGCTTTGGCCTGCACAAGATGCGTGCTCCACCAGACGCGCACCCGGGTGGTTTTTGGCGTGGGCGACCGACAAGCCCGCTGGCTGGTGATCGGCGAGGCGCCCGGTGCTGACGAAGACCGCCAGGGTGAGCCTTTCGTCGGGCGCGCCGGCCAGCTGCTGAACGAGATGCTGCGGGCGGCAGGCCTTGACCGGGAACAGGTCTACATCGCCAATATCCTCAAGTGCCGGCCGCCGGATAATCGGGATCCAAAGCCAGAAGAATCAGCCAGTTGTGAGGGTTACCTCCAGCGCCAGATCGCTCTGGTCCAGCCGGGTCTGCTGCTGGCAGTCGGGCGGATCGCGGCCCAGAACCTGCTTCGGGAGGACACGCCCTTAAGCAGCCTCCGGGGTCGTGTGCATCGCTACGGGCCGGCCGGCATACCGCTGGTAGTGACCTACCACCCGGCCTACCTGTTGCGCAGTCCCGGCCAGAAGCGCAAAGCCTGGGAGGATCTCTGCCTGGCTATGGCCACCGTTCCGCCCTTGCGCAGTCCGGTTCCTGCCCGCGTTGCGATTGATGAGCGCTGAACTCAAGGCCGTTCCCGCCACGCTCCGCGAGATGCGGCAGACGGATGTCACCGTGGTGGCCACGATTGAGCAGGGTGCCTATGAGTTTCCCTGGGGTCCTGGAATTTTTCGCGACTGTCTGCTGGCCGGGTATACGAGCCTGGTGCTCGAACACAGTGGCAAGGTGATCGGCTACGGCATCATGTCCGTGGCAGCCGGTGAAGCGCATCTCCTCAATCTCGTGCTCTCCGAGTCGGCCCGCCGCATGGGTAATGGCCGACGGCTGCTTGAACATCTCATGGAGCTCGCCAGGCAGGCAGGCGTGGAGGGCATGTATCTGGAGGTTCGCCCTTCCAACCTCCGTGCGCTGGCGCTCTACGAACGCGCGGGGTTCGAGTTGCTCGGGCGCCGGCGCGGCTACTACCGGGCCCGCGGCGGCACCGAGGACGCAGTGGTGCTGGTGCACCGCTTCCGGCGGCGGCGCTGACTTCTCATGGTGCAATCTGCATGGCGCAGCCGCCCCGTGTTGGCCTGGGCGCTCTACGACTGGGCTAACTCTGCCTTCGCGCTGGCGGTTCTTACTGCCTTTGTGCCCGTCATGCTGGCTGGCTTCTGGAATGATGGCGCACCGAGTACGGTCACCACCTTCCGGCTGGGCATTGCTAACGGCTTCGCCAGCCTGCTCGTGGTGCTCCTCGCACCGCTGCTGGGGGCCATGACCGATCAGGCGCGGCGCCGAAAGCCCTGGCTGGCTCTCTTCACCGTTCTGGGGATCGTCGCCACCGGATTGCTCGCCGGAGTGGGGGCTGGTAACTGGCAGATGGCCCTGGTTCTGTTCGCACTGGCCTCGGTCGGATTCTTTGCGGCCAATAGTCTCTACGACGCGATGCTGATCGACGTGGCTGAGCCCGAGGCCTTTGACCAGGTGTCTGCCGTTGGCTATGGCCTCGGGTATCTCGGTGGTGCCCTGCTGTTTACCCTCAGCGTTGTTCTGCTGGCCAGTCCTGCCAGCTTCGGTCTCGCCAGCCAGTCCGCGGCTATCCAGGTGACCTTTGTTCTGGTCGGAGTCTGGTGGGCCGTTTTCTCGCTGCCGCTGCTCTGGTGGGTGAAGGAACGCGATGCGGGAACGCCTGTCGCTGCCGGTGCCTTTAGCGCCGGGCTTCGTCAGCTCCGCGTCACTGTGCGGGCCTTGGCCGCAGACCGGAATCTGCTGTGTTTTCTGGCGGCCTACTGGCTGTACATCGATGGCGTGTACACCATCATCAAGATGGCGGTGGACTATGGCCTGTCCCAGGGCCTGTCGGCCACTGACGTGACTGGAGCCATTCTGCTGACCAACTTCATCGGCTTTCCGGCGGCGATCGGCTTCGGCGTTCTCGGTCAGCGCATTGGCGCGCGCCAGGCGATCTATCTGGCGCTCGTGGTCTATATCGTCGCCACGCTGCTGGCGGTTTTCCTGACTACGGCGGCGGAGTTCTATGCTCTCGCTGCCACCATCGGTCTCGTTCAGGGTGGTGTCCAGGCACTCAGCCGGTCGCTCTATGCCCGGCTCATTCCCCCGGAGAGAAGTGGCGAGTACTTCGGCTTCTACAATATGCTGGGGAAGTTCTCGTCCATTCTCGGTCCGGTGCTGGCTGGCACGGCAGCCCTCGTCTCTGGCAGTCAGCGGGTTGGTATCCTTTCCATCCTGATCCTCTTCATTGCCGGACTCTGGCTGCTGACCCGCGTGCGGATACCAGCGGCACGCGCAGTTCCCTGACCAGGCGCGCGAAAGACCTGGCTTCGGCGGGTGCGGCAGGCCCGTCGTAGCGGAGCCGCAGGTAGATGGCGGCCAGGTCCTCTACCTGGCGTCCCAGATCAGGTCGCAGGGCGGCGACCGCCGCGGCGTATTCGGCGGGACTCTCGGTGGGCGCACGGGGCCGGACTCTCTTCCCCAGTTTGCGGCACAGGCGCTGCCACGCCTCTTCGACCGGATCGGGTTTGCCCGTGGTCGGTCGCATTCCCAGCCAGGTGAACAACAGCAGTACAGCACTGACTGTCGCCGCACAGACCAGGGCTATGTCCCGCAGGGATGGCGACTTTAGCCCGAGACCTTCCAGCAGCGCAGACTGCTGGTCCGGGCCGAACGCCAGTACCCACCGATCCCAGGTGGCGTTGACCGCGTCCCAGTTCAAGGCCAGCTTCTGTAACCAGACCCCGGTGCCGAGCAGGGGCAAGCTGTCGCCGGCCAGAACGGGCAGCGCAGCATCGAGGCCGTTCTCAATCCGTTCGGGTGCGACAGCGGCCGTGGGGTCATACCTTACCCATTGCCCCGCCAGCCAGATCTCGGTCCACGCGTGCGCATCGGACTGACGCACGATCCAGTAGTCAGCAACGGGATTCCGTTCCCCGCCCTGGTAGCCGGCCACGACCCGGGCAGGGAGGCCTGCTGCCCGGGCGAGGACTGCAAAGGCGGAGGCGTAGTGCTCACAGAAGCCAGCCCGGGTGCCGAAGAGGAAGTCGTCTACAGGTTGCTCACCCACGGCCGGCGGCTGCAGCGTATAGAAGAACTCCTGCTCCCGGAACATCTGCAGGATGCGTCGCAGATAGTCCTCGTCGGAACTCGCAGCGGCGCGGAGTTCGAGCGCGAGGGCGCGCGTTCTTGGATTGGTATTGGTAGCGAGATCCGTGTTCAGGCGCGAGGGTTGCGCAGAATCCCGAAAGCGTCCCGTGGCGACAGACCGCCCGCTCCACGCGATGCGCCGCTCCAGTGGACGGCTCCGCAGCAGTTCGAGCGTACCGGCGAGGCGGCTGTCCGGCGCGCTCCAGCTGATGGGCGTCTCAAGGGGGAGGAGCCAGCGCTGCTGGTTCGGCTCCAGAGTGATCTCATAGCTGAAGACCCGCTGGCCCGGTCGCGGCGGTGGTATGTAGTTGCGCAGCACCGGCACCTGGTTGCGCAGCGAGTCCGGGAGGGTGCGCCAGCGCCGGCCGTCAAACCGCTCGAGTACGGGTCCCCGCCAGTAGAGTTCTGCGGGCACGGGCTCTGGTCCGTCGAATCGCACCCGAAACGCCACCTCGTCGGATTGGGCGAGAGAGGTGATGTCCCCCGGACTCATCTGGTCCGACAGGCCAGTGCGCCCGGACCCGCCAGGGGCCGGAAGAGCCCAGAACGGCCCTGGCAGCCGGGGAAAGAGCAGAAACAGCGCCAGTGCGAGGGGCAATGCGTGCAGCAGCAGACGCCCTGACATCTGGAGGGCGCGCAGCGGCGTAAGCAGGCCCGAGGGCCTCGCACTCTGGAGGAGTGCGAGTGTGGCGACCACCACGCCCGCTGCGAGCTGGGGTACGGACGCCACAGACTGCTCGCGGAGGAAGCTCGCAAACAGCACGAAACAGGCAATCAGGATCACGATGCTGCGGTCCCGCGTGGAGTGCGTTTCGAGCAGCTTCAGTGCGAGCATGACGATGAGCAGTGCGGAGCCTGCATCGAGCCCTGAGATACGCCGGTAGGTGACCAGGACGCCTATCGAGCCCAGGATCGTCAGGCCGGCACGGAGCAGCCTGCCCGGCAGTTGCCAGCCCAGCCAGGCTGCCCCCAGTCGCCAGCCGACGGCAGCCCCAAGACCGGTAATGACCCAGGGGTGAATAGACCCTGCATGGGGACCCACGGCAACGGCGATCAGTAAGCTTAGCCAGCCCAGCTGGCCAAGGCTTGTGGCGCTGCCCAGGGGCCCCCGGCCTGCGGCACCCGGTGCTTCCCAGTTGTGCCTCGACTCCTGCGGGCAGGGCGCTGCGACGCTGGTCGACTCAGTGTGCATGGACGGCCAGGGTCACGTCGTAGGTGGCCAGCAGCGCGAGGCACCGGTGGAAGTGGTCTCTGCCCGTGGCAGGCGGCATCTCGATGCCCGGCAGGCGTAAGCCGAAGGGCTGGCCCTCGGCTTCAGCGTCGATGACGAGTTGCGTAAGGAAGGCCAGGCGTTCTTCGGGATCGGTTGCGGGGAGGGCACTCCAGTCGAGCCAGGCAGAACCCGACCCACTCCGATAGTCCTTCGCCAGCAGCACGCCAGAGCGCGCCCAGGCCTTCCAGGCGATGCGGGCCAGGGATTCGCCGGGCACGGGCGGCCGCAGACCGACAAACTCATCGGTGCCCCGCATGGCCTCACCCGCGTTGTCCAGGTCACTCTCTGCCGGTGGACGGTGCACCGCTGCGCTGGTGGCCGGTGCCGGGTACACGAGGAGTTCGCGCTGGGGATAGACCAGGGCCCAGCACTCGAACAGTCCCAGAGGGTGTCGCGTGCTGACCCGCAGTTCCGGGCAACGCAGGAGGCCGCGGCGGTCCGTGGCCAGGCGCAGCGTCAGCCCTGCAGAGCTGCCGCCCGGCAGATCAACTGCCGGGGTGCGCTCGGCTGCGGGCCCCGCCGCAATCTGCCAGCGGGCTACCTGGCCAGGGTTTGTGACATAGATGGTGCACTCCATGTGCTGACCGGCGAAGACCGGCTCACAACCACTGACCGAGAGCCGGAGTCCGGCCAGATTCCGCTGACAGTGATGGATGCTGACCACGGCGATGGCGGTAAGCAGGAAAGCGAGAGCGAAGCCCATATTATTGCTGTAGTTGAGCGCACCAAGCAACATCGTGAAGAACACGAGGCCGAAAACCACGCCGCTGCGCGTCGGCAGAATGTAGACGCGGCCCGGATGCAGTTCAACGACGTCACCGTCAGAACCCTGCCGGCGGCGGGCCCACTTCTGGATGAAGCCTTGCAGGGGTCGCCAGCGCCGGCTTTTCTGGAGTCGCGGGGTCACAGCTTGCCCTCGTCAGGGGATCGGCACGGACTCCAGCACCAGCCGTGCCGGGTCGCGGAGGGCAGCGGAGCCACCCTGCCGGGGCCGTAATCTGTGGCCGGCTACGGAGGGAAAGACAGCCTTGACGTCCTCGGGATGCACCCCGGGATGGCCGTGAATCAGGGCCCAGCAGCGCGCCGCACTGATCAGGTCCTGGGCCCCGCGGGGTGACAGGCCCAGATCAAACTGGCCCGACTGCCGAGTGAAGCGCACGAGCGCCTGGACATAGTCGAGCAGAGCGTCTGACAGAAACAGTTCGCGGGCAGCCGCCCGCAGGGTCGAGAGTCCCGCGACATCAACAACGGTGCGCAGGTCGCCAAGCAGGAGCCGGCGGTCCTCGCCCCTCAGCAGTTTCCGCTCGAGCGCCTCGCCCGGATACCCGAGACCAAGGCGCATCAGAAAGCGGTCCAGCTGGGACTCTGGCAGTGGAAAGGTTCCCGTCTGGTGCAGCGGGTTCTGGGTGGCGATGACGAAGAAAGGCGCCGGGAGGGTATGCGTGTGCCCGTCGAGGGTGACCTGATACTCCTCCATCGCTTCGAGTAGGGCACTCTGCGCCTTGGGCGTCGCGCGGTTGATCTCGTCCGCGAGCACGACGTGGGCAAAGACCGGTCCCGGGTGGAAGCGGAAACTTCCCGTCGCCTGTTCGAAAATCGACATGCCGACGATATCGGCCGGCAGCATATCGCTGGTGAACTGGATCCGCCGGAAGGACAGCCCGAGTACACCGGCCAGAGATCGGGCGAGCAGCGTCTTGCCGACGCCCGGAACGTCCTCGATCAGGAGGTGCCCACCGGCGAGCAGGCAGGTGAAGGCCAGCTGGATCTCGGTCTGCTTGCCGAGAATGACCTGGCCGATCTCGGTGCCGACCTGGTCCGCCAGCTGCCGGGCGCGGAGCAGTTCGTCTTTCCCCGCCAGGGCTGTGACGTTAGCCGCCATGCTGCGTTCCAATCAGGGTATTCCGGTCTGAAGATACCATGGCATCTTGCCGTAACCCGGACTGGGGGATCGCGAACTGGGGCACAGATTCGGGCCGGCTGGGCCATACTTACGGGCCCCGATCTCACCCCGGAGCGAACCATGACCCGCGACGCGCACAAGGCCAAACCTGAACACTATCGGGAACTGCTGGACCCCGATCGCTACGGCGTCCTCTTTGAGGAGAATACCGAGCGGCCGTTCAGCAGCCCGCTGAATGGGGAGAAGCGCGCCGGGACCTTTGTCTGCGCTGCCTGTCATTCGCCACTGTTTGTGACGCCGGGGAAGTTTGACAGCGGCACCGGATGGCCGAGCTTCTTTCAGCCCATCAGCGAAGCCGGGATTGGGACCAAGCGGGATTTTCACCTGTTTGCCCCGCGGACCGAATACCACTGCGCACGCTGCGGTGGCCACCAGGGTCACGTATTCAAGGACGGTCCCGCGCCGACCGGGCTGCGCTACTGCAACAATGGCCTGGCCCTGAAGTTCATTCCGGACGGGGAGCCGCTGCCTGAGCTGAGATAAGGATCAGAGGTACCGGGTTTGCAATCTGGCAACTTGGCCGCCAAGTTGCCAGATTGCA
>JANNXJ010000047.1:0-6956 GCA_031409515.1 Gammaproteobacteria bacterium
TTATGTGCCACCGGGAATTTTTTTCCGTGTTACCGGGTTTGAAATCTGCCAACTTCCGTGGGGCCGCCACGGAATTTGCCAGTTTGCAAACCCGGTACCTCTCAAACGAGGGTGTGAAACACCCTTTGTACGTCCTCGTCCTGCTCCAGCTTGTCGATGAGTTCGAGGGCTTCCTTGGCCTGGTCTTCCGGCAGTTCCGTGGGCGTGGTGCAGATGTATTCCTGCTCCGCTGACAGGGGGCTAATGCCCCGGTCCTCCAGGCCCTTCTGCAGCTGGCCGAAGTCCGGGAAATTGCAGCGAACCACCAGCTGGAGTTCGCCCTTTTCCCCGGTGCTCTCGCCCATTTCATCGAGCCCGTGATCAATCAGGTACAGTTCGAGATCGTCCTGGTCGATACCCGACGGATCGAGGCGGAAAACGCCCATCCGGCGGAACATGAAGCTCACGCTGCCCGTGCTGCCAAAATTGCCACCGTTCTTGTTGAAGGCGTTGCGGACGTTGCCGACTGTCCGGGTGGGGTTGTCGGTGGCGGTCTGCACAAGTACGGCGATACCGTGGGGGGCGTACCCCTCGTAAATGACTTCTTCGTAGCTCGCCACGTCCTTGCCTGAGGCGCGCTTGATGGCGGCCTCGACCTTGTCCTTGGGCATGTTGACGGAGCGGGCGTTCTGGATGACCCGGCGCAGGGTCGGGTTGTTGTCGGGGTCGGGGCCTGCAGCCTTGACCGCAATGGTGATGTCCTTGCCGATCCGCGTGAACTGCTTCGCCATGCGGTTCCAGCGGGCAAACATCACGTGTTTTCTGGTTTCAAAGATGCGTCCCATAGGCTAATTGTCTCAGATGTTGAGCTATCAGCACGACTACCACGCCGGCAACCACGCCGACGTCCTGAAGCACTCGGTGCTGGCCCTCGTGGTCCGCGCCCTGCAGCGGAAGGACGCGCCCCTGCGGGTCCTGGATGCCCACGCCGGCTCCGGCGTCTACGATCTGCGGAGTAATGAGGCCCGGAAAAACGAGGAGTTCGCCGGTGGCATCCGGCGTGTGCTGGCCGCTGCACAGGCCCCGGCCGAAGTGCAGGACTATCTGGCCGCGGTCCGGGCGCTGAATGCCGGCCGGCAGGAGCTGAATCTTTATCCCGGCTCGCCCCAGGTGGTCCGCCACCTGCTGCGGCCGGAGGATCATCTGGAGCTGCTGGAACTACACCCCGCGGCCCTCGCCCGGCTCCACCGGAACTTTGGCCGGGACCCTCGCGTGCACATCCACGACCGGGACGCCTTCGAGGGTGTCCCCGCGCTGGTGCCCCCCCCGGAGAAGCGCGGTGCGGTGCTGGTCGATTCCTCTTACGAGGTGAAAGAAGACTTCACCACGGTGATCGAGCTGCTGAAGACCTGCCACCGGCGCTGGCCGGGCGGGGCCTACCTGTTGTGGTATCCGGTAATCCGGCACCCGCTGGCCGAGCGCTTTACGGCAAAGGTGCGCGCCACCGGCCTCCCGAAAATCCTGCAGGCCGAGCTCCGGGTCGAAGCAGAGGGCTTCGACGGGATGCGGGGCTCCGGGCTCTGCATCGTCAATCCCCCCTTCGGGCTGGATCAGAAGCTGAATGTCCTCCTGCCCTGGCTCTGGGCAACCCTGAAGAACGACGACCGCAGCGGTTGGCGGGTGGAGTGGCTGACACCATCGTAGGAGCGGGGCTTGAGCCGCGACTCTGTCTATTCAGCGCCAGCCCTGCAGCCATTTTTCGGGATCCTTCAATTCCCGCCAGTCGATCTCCCGCAACTTCCGGCTCTGGACGGCCTCAATCAGGCAGCTGATGACGGTCTCCTGCTCGTCCCGGATCAGGGCAGTGACAATGAAATGCTTCTCCTTGCGGACTGGCTTCGTGGCCGTCCATTTGCTGAGATGGAGTTTTTCCGGGTTCAGGCGGATCATCCAACCAGTATGGAACAGTCAGCAAAACAAGCCTGGATTTTTGCGGGCATGGCCCTGCTCGGCGTGGCCATCTTTGGCTACGCGACGGGCGTTCTCATGGGGCCCTATGTGCCGGTGATCGGGGAGCGGCTGCCCGAGCTCACCTGCCTGCAGCTCGCCTTTACAGGGGGTCGGGCCGCAGAAGTCCTGGGCTCCTTCAGCCCCGAACAGCGCACTGCGATCGCCGGCCTGCTGATTCCCGGAGACGTCGTCTTTGCCTGGGGCTATGGCTTCCTGCTGACGGGGTTGCTCGGGCTCCTTACCCTGCGTTTACCGGCTACCTGGCAGCGCGTCGGCAAGGTACTGATGTGGGCGCCGTTGCTGGCCTCCGCCTTCGACTGCCTGGAGGACCTGGCCCTCTATCAGCTGGCGGTGGCGCCGGCGGGGAGTGATCTTGGGCTGGTGCCCCTGCTTGGCGGGATTGCAGCGACCCTCAAGTACCTGAACCTGTCTCTGCTGGCGCCGGCTTACGGTATCGCTGGCAGCATCAGGGGCGTCGCCCACGACCGCCGGCCCGGTGCACTGCTGATCTACTTTCTGGTGGTCGTGAATGCCCTGGCGTTCTTCGCGAAGCCGGTGACGGAGATTCCGGCGTGCTTCTGAGGTGGTGAGGGTCGCGCCTAAAGGCGCTCCTACCGGCGCTCCTACGGGGTTGGCCGGGGCGGGAAACGCTTTTCGTTGAGGCTGATCTTGCGGTGGGCGACGTCGGCCAGGTCGATGTCGAGCTGGTCTGCCAGCATGATCAGGTAGAGCAGGACATCCGCCAGTTCAAGAGCCACCTCGGCCCGCTTGGAAGGGTCCAGGGCCTGGCTTTCTGCCGCGGTCAGCCACTGGAAATGCTCGACCACCTCGGCGGCCTCCGCTACCAGCGCCATGGCCAGGTTCTTGGGCGTGTGGAACTGCTCCCAGTCCCGGGCCGAAGCGAAGTCCCGCAGTCGGTCTTTCAGGTCATCCAGTTCGGCCATATCCGCATCCTACAGCCAGTCATTTCAGGTCGAAATACCGGCATTCGCCGGTGGCATAGCCCGCCCCTATTGTGTAGGGTTCTGTGTGGAGGTACACACATGGCGACCAATCTGGATATAGACGCTGAACTCATCGAAAGGGCTCTGGCCGTCAGCGGTGAAAAAACGAAGAAGGCTGCAGTGACCAAGGCTTTGCAGGAGTTCATTGCCCGTCGCGGCCAGAAGCGCCTGCGCGAACTGCTCGGGCAGCTCGAATGGGATGAGGGGTTCGATTACAAGGCAGAACGTGCCCGGTAATGGGTCTGTTCGTCGATACCAGTGTCTGGTCCCTCGCTCTGCGGCGCGATGTCCCGGGCCAGGGTGCCGAGGTCGGCGCACTGGTGATGGCCCTTGACCGCGGTGAGCAGCTATTCACGACAGGTCTCGTCCTGCAGGAGTTGCTGCAGGGCTTCTCGGGTCCAAAGGCACGGCTACAGATCATCGGGCATTTCTCCAGCCTGCCACTGGTGGTTCCCGACCGGCGCGACCATATTGCGGCTGCAGAACTCCGCAATGCCTGCCGCCAGGCAGGGGTGCAGATCGGCACGATCGACGCCTTGCTGGCGCAGCTGTGTCTGCGTCACAGGCTCCTGCTGCTGACTACCGACAAGGACTTCGGGCTGATCGCCAGGCAGACAAACCTGCGCCTGTGGACTGCCGGCGGTGCGCTGAATTGACAGAAGGGGTTTCCCGATCCGGCCCCGGCATATACTTCTGTCCACCTCCCGCCGCTCCGGAGATCCGCCATGCGCCTGTCCCTCATCGCTTTCGCACTGGTCTTTGTTGGGTCACCCAGCTTCGCCCAGGAACCCGGCAATCTCTGGGAGGTCACGACCTCCATGGAGGCCGCCGGTATGAAGATGCCGGGCAACACCCAGCAGGTCTGCGCCCCCGTGAACGCGGAGGGTCCCGAGGCGATGTCTGCCAAAGACGACCGCTGCCAGGTCAGCGATGTTCAGCGTGCTCCCGGCAGGTTCAGCTACAAGGTGAAGTGCCCCGAAGGCTCCGGCTCGGGCGAGATGACCTATGAGGGCAAGGAGAGCTATACGTCCGTCGTCACGATGACGATGGACGGTGACACGATGAAGATGTCCTCCACGGGAAAGCGCAAAGGATCCTGTGATGCCAGCCAGCTGAAGAAGCAGGTGGCAGCCGCCGAGGCGCAGGGGCAGGCTGCCCTGGCCCAGGCCTGTGGTGACGTGCCGGAACAGATGTTGCCGGCGCTGCTGACGAGCCTGAACTGTGACGCGAAGTACAAGAAACAGCTCTGTGATCGCCTGGGGACGAAGGCAGGCTTCACGTCTGTGGCGGCTCGTCAGCCGACGGGCGAGGCCATGATGGATTCCGGCACGCTGCCCGAGGCGGCGAAGTTCTGCGGTGTGCAGCCGGAGCCGCTGCGGGAGCGGCTCTGCGCAGACGCGAGCAAGACCGAGGACCTGAACTTCATCGGCGCGCAGTGTCCGGCTCTCGCCCAGCCCATCGCCCAGCGGGAGTGCGCCGGCCGGAGTTTCAGCACTCCCCCGGCTGAGAAGTACCGGGACTTCTGCAACAGCTACGCACGCGGCGTGATGCAGGACGGTGGCGGAGATGCCGCTGCCGAAAGTCCAGTACCGACCAAGGAAAGCGTCCTGCAGGAAGGGGCCAAGCGCCTCAAGGGACTATTCGGCCGCTAGGGCCGGCGGTCCCCGTGCGCCGGCTCCCGGTCGCGGCGCTGCTGGTCGCGATAGCCCTTGTAAGTTCTGGATTGTCCGCAGCCGCAGCCGCAGCCAATGCCCCCGACCCGTATCCTAAGGCGGCCGCAGCCTATCTCGTCGTCGTGAACGGCGCCGTGCTCTGGGCTCGCGCTGAAAATCAGTCGCTGCCGCCCGCGTCACTCACCAAAATCATGACGGCTGTGGTGCTCCTGGAGGAGTGGGCGCCCGAGGCGGTCATCACCGTGAGTCCCCTTGCCGCCAGTGCCTCCGGCTCCCGGCTTGGGCTCAGGGCCGGCGACCAGCTGCGTGCCGGGGACGCGCTGACAGCCCTGCTGGTGGCGTCTGCCAACGACGTTTGCGTGGCCCTCGCCGAGCATGCCGCCGGCAGTGTTTCGGCCTTTGTCGCCCGTATGAACCGCAAGGCCGCGCAGCTGAAGCTCACTGCCACCCGCTTTCGCAACCCCTGTGGACTCGACGCCGCGGGTCACGTGTCATCCGCAGCGGATCTGCTGCGGCTGTCCCGGCTGGCCATGACCAATGCTGAGTTTTCGCGCATCGCCGGGCAGGCAGCCGCGGTAGTTACGACGGTGAGTGGCCGTCGGTTCGACCTGACTTCGGGGAACCTGCTGCTGGGGCGGGTCTCTGGAACGGTCGGCATCAAGAGCGGATTTACAGCCCGTGCCGGCAAGTGCCTGGCGGCTCTCGTGCGCCGCGGAGACGATGAAGTCCTGATCATTCTGCTGAACGCGCCGAACCGCTGGTGGTCTGCCGCCGTTCTCGTTGACGATGCCTTCGCAGCGCTCGATGCCAGCCGCCGCTAGCCCCCTGCAGCGCTGGTGGCCGGCGTTTCTGGTTGTCCTCATGGTGTGCCTGGCCTACGCGAATGCGTTGCAGGCCGGATTCCAGTTCGATGACTGGGACGTGATCGTCCGGGATCCGCGGGTCCAGAGTCTCGCGGCCTGGTGGGACGCCTTGCCGGGCATGCGCCCGCTGCTGAAGCTGAGCTACGCCCTCAACCATGCCAGCGGGGCGGGTGTCGTTGGCTTCCATGCCGTGAACGTGGTGATCCACGCGGGCAATGGTCTGCTGATTCTGTTCCTGATACGCCGCTTTGGAACCCAGTTGGGCGAGACGCCTGCTGCCGCGGGGTGGCTGGCCCTGGCTACCGCGCTGCTGTTTGTCCTGCACCCGGTGCAGACCGAGGCCGTAACCTACGCCTCTGGCCGCTCCACGTCGCTCAGTGCGCTGTTTGCCCTGGGCAGCATCGCAGTCTGGGTCTACGCCCGCGAAAGGACAGGCCGCCCCGTTGGGCTTTTTCTGGTTTCGCCATGGCTGATGCTCGCGGGTATGGCAACCAAGGAGCCAGCTGCCATAGTCCCGGCGGTACTGCTCCTGTGGGAGGCCACTGACGCCTCCCGCCCGTTCCGCTGGCGCGGCGCCTTGAGGAGGACCGGCGTGCACTGGCTCCTGCTGGGCCTGGCACTCGTTCTTGCTTTCTCACTGCCGGCCTATCGTGATTTCGTTGCCAGTAGCCTTCACACCCGTTCCCCTGTGGGGAATCTGCTGGCCCAGACCGAGGGTATTCGCTATCTGGCGGGTCAGCTGCTGAACATCGACCGCATGAACGCGGATCCGGCACTGCCCGTGAGTCTGGACCTCAGTGCCCAGGGCGCATTAACCCTGATCACCATCGTGGTCGCGGTGGGGCTGGCCATGACCAGTCTGCGCCGCTATCCCCTGCCGGCCTTTGCCGTACTGTGGTTCTTTCTCTGGCTGGCACCGACCAACTCGCTGCTCCCACGACTCGATCTCGTGAACGATCGCCAGCTCTATGTGGCGCTGGTCGGTCCCGCATTGCTCCTGGCGGCGGCCATCCGCCGACTGGCTGTGCACCAGGCAGGCCTCGCGGTGGTCGCTTTTGCCCTCGTGCTGGGTCTCATCGGCCTGGCGACCCACCTGCGCAATGACGTCTATCGGGACGAGGTGACGTTCTGGCGCGACGTGGTGGGCCAGTCACCCCACAACGCCAGGGCCTTTAATAACCTTGGCGTGGCACTCGCTGACCAGTGCGACCTGCCCCGCGCGGCAGCCGCCTGGCAGCGTGCGCTCACGCTGGACCCGGGCTATACGCGCGCCGCAGTAAACCTGCAGTTGCTCCGGGAAGGCGTGCTGCCGGAAGGTGTCGGGCCCTGCGGAAACGCGCGGTAGGAGCGCCGCCCGGCGCGGTCGGAATGTTTAGCGCCCGGGGGGGGGCCGAACACAACCCACCCCGCCGTGGGGGCGGCCCCCC
>JANNXJ010000048.1:0-40626 GCA_031409515.1 Gammaproteobacteria bacterium
GTTCTAGTACTGTGCTCTGTTGGAGCGCCTTTAGGGGGTATGCTTGGTCTTCGCGCCTAAAGGCGCTCCTACGGCGGGTTGGGGATAGAGTTCGTTCAGGGGCACGGAGCGGCCGTTGCTCTGGACGATACGGCAGTGCTCTCGCCGCAGTTGCCGCACCTCCGGCACGCCGCAGGAATGGGCGATGACGCTCACCTCCTTCTCCATGTTCTGCTGGTAACGCATCACGCGGGCCGACTTGTCCGCCGGCACCAGACCCCGCTGCAAGGCCGGGTCGTGGGTCGTGATGCCGGTCGGGCAGGTGTTCTGGTTGCACCGGAGCGCCTGAATACAGCCCAGAGCGAACATGAAACCCCGCGCTGAGGTCACGAAGTCGGCCCCCATGCACAGCGCCCAGGCCACATTGGCCGGCGTCGTCAGCTTGCCGCTGGCAACAAGCCGAATGCGCTCCTTCAGCCCGTACTTGTGCAGCAGGTCGACCACCATCGGGAGGCTTTCCCGGATCGGGAGCCCCACGTTGTCGATCAGCGCCATCGGCGCGGCGCCGGTGCCGCCATCCCCGGAGTCCAGCGTAATGAAGTCCGGGGCCGACCGCAGGCCACGTCGCTGAATCTCCCTGAAGAGGGCTTCCAGCCAGTCCGTGGAGCCGATCACTGTCTTGAAGCCAACCGGCTTGCCGGTGATGCTGCGGACACGGTCCACGAAGTCCAGCAACTCCCGGCCATCCCGGATGTCGGTGTGGCGGTTCGGGCTGAGGGAATCCTGGCCAGCGGGAATGCCGCGAATCGCCGCGATTTCCGCAGTGACTTTGCCCCCCGGCAGAATGCCGCCCTTGCCAGGCTTGGCACCCTGGCTCAGCTTGATCTCAACCATGCGCACCTGGGGGTGGTGGCCCAGTTCCCGCAGCCTGGCCTCATCGAGTTCGCCGCTGGCATCCCGCACGCCGTACTTTGCTGTCCCCATCTGGAAAACGACATCTGCGCCGCCGTCCAGGTGGTAGGTGGCCAGCCCGCCCTCCCCGGTGTTGAGCCAGCAGCCCGCCGCCTTGGCCCCGCTGGACAGCGCCTGGACCGCCGGCCGGGATATGGCGCCGAAGCTCATGGCAGAGATGTGGAAAAATCGGTCCGTGGTGTAGGGAGTCCGGCAGAACGGCCCGATCGTCAGAGCCGCGGTTGGGCGGTTCTCCTCATCGAGACCGGGGAAGGGTGCGTTGACGAAGATGGCAGTACCGGCGGGGCGCAGATCGCGGGTAGAGCCGAAGGCGACGGTGCTGTCCACCCCCTTGGCGGCGCGGTAGGCCCAGGCACGTTCGGCGCGGTTGAACGGCAGTTCTTCCCGATCCATGGCGAAGAAGTACTGACGAAAGAACTCCCCCATCGTCTCGAAGGCGTAGCGGAAGCGCCCGACCACGGGGTAGTTCCGGCGAATGGCGTGGGTGGTTTGGGTGATGTCGACCACGTACATCACAGCCACCGAGACTGCCCCAAAGCCCAGGGCGATGACGAACAGCGCCGAAAAGACGCCAAGAATGTCGGAAACGATACCCATACGTGCCCCGGGGCAGAAGTAATGGGCCAGTCTCGGTCGCTGCGGCTCAGGCCGCTGCGAAGCCGCGCACACTCAGGAAGAAAGCGCGAACTCGCACACCAGTGGCAGGTGATCAGAGCCAATCCGTGGCCCGACGGCAACGTTACGGACCAGCACCGTACCGCTGAACAGACAGTGGTCGATGGGAATCCAGGCTGGCACGAGCCAGGCAGGCCAGGTGGCCGACAGACCGAAGGGCAGGCCCCCGTCCCTGAGACCTGTGTCACGCAGCAGATCCCGGAAGTAGGGCGAGTAAGGCGTGAGATTGAAGTCGCCCGCCACGATCTTCGGCAGCGCGGGGTCTGCAGCGGACAGGCGCTCCGCCAGCCGGCGCAGCTGGGTGTTCCGCTGGCGCGCCTGGGCCGGACGCGAGGGCGACGCCAGGTGCACGGCGTAAACCTCGGCCAGCCCGTCCGGCAGCTCAACTACCACACGCAGGTGGGAGCTGACCTCATCGCCGAGATCCAGGTTCTCGACAGCCTGCATGGGGTACTTCGAGTAGACCGCGATGCCCCAGGCGTTCCACCGGGGCCGCAGGGCGAAGTGTGGGTAGAGGCGCTCCAGGTCACGGAGCTTCTGTCGCCAGCGGGGTGTGAATTCCGACAGCACCAGGAGGTCTGCCGACTGCTCCGCAAGAAAGGCGCGGGTCGCGGCGGGATCCTCCAGGGTGTAGTGGAGATTGGCGGCGATGAGCTTTACGGTGGCCCGGGTAGCCGTTGTGCCGGCCACTGCGGTGACGGGGCGATTGACCAGTCCCGGCAGGTAGGGCGAGATCACCAGGAGGTTGGGAATCGCAGCCAGCAGCGCCAGGGCTGCCCAGCGCCACCTCTGCAGACCGACACACAGGGCAGCGGCCAGCGAGAGAACCACCAGGTACTGGACCGGGAAGTGGGAGAACAGCTCAAGGACCCAGTTGCCCCGGGCACCCAGTGCGGCAACCGTTACCAGTGTGGCTGAGATCACTGCCAGAACGACAAGCTGCGAGTAGAGCCGGACTATCATGCGTACCGTGGGTGAACGTCAGCGCAGCAGCATACTCCGTTGGCCAGGATGCCTAAGCAGGCTCGTGCTTCGCCCTCTCCTGCTCGCGGGCCTGGCGCTGGTTGCTCTGCCGCCAGCAGTGTCCGGTGCGGAACCGGAACCACCAGGCCCCGCTAAGGTGGCCCGCCAGACCGTCGCTGCCGCGCTCGGTATCGCCGCGACGGAGACCAGCGTCATCAGCACCGAGTCCCGTGACTTTGCGGATGGCAGCCTCGACTGTCCCCAGCCCGGTGCCGCCTATGCCCAGGTCATCACGCCGGGGTACCGCGTGCTTGTGGAGGCGAATGGCCGACGTTTTGACGTACGGGTGGTGGGCAGCACGGGGCGCATCTGCTATCGGCGCAAGCCGTCTCCAGAGGCCCAGGGCGATAGCAGCACTCGGCCGCTGGACCGGGGCGCAGCGGCCCAGGCCGATCTCGCCCTGCGCCTCGGCGTGCCGCCCGAGACCATCACCATCACCGGCGTGCGCCGACTTGAGCCCGGCGCTGTGCTCTCCGGATGCGGCGAGGTTTGCAACCGGGATGCCCTGCCCGCCAGCTGTGGCCTGGCCGTACAACTGCGAGTAGCGGAGCGGGACTTCAGCTACTACGCCCTGCCGGCAGAGCTGAGACCCTGCCCGGACATCGCCTCTCGCTGATTACCGGGGCTGGCCTCTGCGGGCCTGGCGTCGCAGGCGCCAGGCCTTACGGACATGGCGAACCGTGACCTTGCGCCAGCCGCGCCGAACGACGCGGGCAACATCCTCCAGGGCGGTGGGCCGGTAGTGCTGCTGGTCCTCGGGTGACAGCAGGTCGTAACGCCGCCGGTACTTGAGCTTCACCCACGCGTTGAGATCCATCCGGCAAGCCTGGCGGAACAGGAAGCGGTTCCACCAGCTCCCGTCGGGTTTCCGGATGACGGCAGAGCCGAAATCCAGCAGGATCGGTGCGCCCTCAGGACTGATCAGCAGGTTGCCCCGACGCTTGAGGTCAGCATGCGCCACTCCCGCCGCGTGCAGGGCCAGGATCTGCTCCTTGAACTGCCGGAAGAACCGGTCCCTGTCCTTGAGTGCTGGCAAGTGTTCCCGATAGGGCTCGCCGGCGACGAACTCCAGGGCGAGGCTGCCGTCTGGCTGCAGACCGAAACAGCGGGGAATGCCGGGGAGACCTGCCACCCGCTCATAGGCGGCGAACTCCCGCCGAAGCATCGCCGACCGCACTACCCGGGCAATTCGTCCGCCCATGGCCTGCTTGATAACCCGGCGATCTGCACCGGTGCCCCGCAGGTAAACGGCACCCTGGTAGCCACGGCTCAGAAACTCTCCGGGAGCCGGATCCGGCACGTCTAGACCCGCGTGCCGATCCACCCGATGCAGATCAGCGTGAAGGCGATGACGATGGGCTCGGCGTTCTGCCGGACGGAGGTCATGAGGGACCAGCTGGCGGGACCCGTGGCCCAGAAGCGCCGGGGAATGACCGCCGGAACCGTCTGGCTCCAGTGCTCCCAGGGCGCGCCGAAGATCCGGTGCAGCTTGCGATCCTCGTACTCGATGGCTGTGGGGTAGTAAAACCACCAGAAGGCACCCGCTGCCAGCAGGGCCCACCACTGGCCGCAGGCGAGCGTGAAGCCGATGAGGACCAGCAGGTTCCCCGTGTACAACGGGTGACGAACGAGGGAGTACGGTCCGTCCGTGGCCAGCTGCCGGTTCTTGACGATGTAGCCGGAGGCATAGATGCGCACCAGGCACCCCAGCACAACGATGAACGCACCGGCCATGAACAGGATCGGGCTGGGCCGGGAGAACAAGGCGAATACCGGCATGAGGGCCAGGCCAAGGCCCTGGCGCATGGCTTCCTGGTGGCGCAGTTCGCGGATAAGGCCAGGCAGGCCAGGCAGCGGGGGAAGATCAGCGGTGCGTTTCGACATGGGTTGCAAGTGTAGTCCGGGCGTGGCCCCGGAGGCCATCAGGGGCTGGCCGTGTTCGGGCTGATAGAATTGAGCACGGGGGCCTGTAGCTCAATTGGTTAGAGCAGGAGACTCATAATCTCTTGGTTCCAGGTTCAAGTCCTGGCGGGCCCACCACCAATGTTCAGTCGCGCCTTCTATCGACAAGAAGGACCCGCCGGCATTGCGCCGGCGGGTTAGCAAAGATAATCCCCCTCAGGAACCGGCAGCGGAAGAGCGGCCACCGGCTATTCAGCAGAGAATCTGTCTAGTAGCGCGGGCCACCTCGACCGCCACCACCGCCGTCGCGGCCACCACCGCCACCGCCGGGACCGCGATTGCCGCCACCACCGTCACGGCCACCGCCGCCACCGTAGCCGCCGCCGCCACCGTCGCGGCCACCACCGCCACCGTAGCCACCGCCACCACCTTCGCGGCCACCGCCGCCACCGCCGCCACCGTAGCCACCACCGCCGCCGCGACCGCGGCCACCACCGCCGCCACCGCCACCGCCACCGCCACCTTCGCGCTCACGGGCCTCATTCACCCGGAGCGGCCGGCCTTCCATGTCCTGGCCGTTCAGACGGGCGATCGCCGTCTGCGCGTCGGACTCGGGCATCTCGACGAAACAAAAGCCACGGAACCTGCCGGTTTCGCGATCGTTAATCAGCCGCACGGCTTCGACGGTGCCGTGCTGTGAGAACAGCGTGCGGACCGATTCTTCATCAGCGGTATAGGGCAGATTGCCCACATAGATCCTGGTCATGACGGGTACCCTTACAATTTCTCAGTTGATGGACAGCACGAAAACATCGAACGTCAGCGCCTTGCCCGCGAGCGGGTGGTTAAAGTCCAGCACCACCACGTCGGGACGTACTTCGGCGACCCGGATCGGGCCGTCGAATCCCTGTGCGCTCAGCAGTGTGCCCACCTTGCGCGAGTCCTCCGGGATCTTGTCGCGGGGGACCTCTTGTACCTTCTTCGGATCAACGGGCCCGTAGGCCTGATCCGGCGGAATCCTGACCTTCACCCGCTCCCGCGCGGCCTTGCCCTGCAGGGCGGCCTCGAGTCCGGGAATGATCTGCCCCTCGCCGGCCACGAAGGCCAGTGGCGGGCCGCCCACGTTGCTCTGAACGGTGGAGCCATCATCGAGAGTCAGGGTGAACTCAACGTCGACCTTCTTGCCCTTCTCGATGACCGCCGTGGTGGGTCCTGAGACTGCAGCGATGGGGAGTCCGGCGACTGCAACCAGCAGCAGTGAGGCCATCAGGGCGCGAGCAGAACTCACGCCGATGGTCCGATAGTCAGAAGGGAAAGGTCCACGGGAGGAATGAAAGATCGTTGGGAAGAGGTTCTATGGACCCAGAGGCTTCTATGCAGTGCGCGGGCTAATTGCGACCCGTGGGTTTGACTCTAGCACGGGTTTTCTGCCGATGCGATGGGCGGACCGGGATCACAAGGCAGTGCAAAAGACTCACGCTCAAGGCGGCCAGCCGCCTAGAATCCGGGCAGACCGGGTTACAGGGCGGAGGGCATCGATGTCTGAGGCAGCAGGGACTACCGGCACGCGGGTCACCGGCCTGCGCCGCCTCTTCATTCGCAAGTCGGTGGCGCAGATGCACGCCGAGCATGCCCAGAGCGATCTCAAGCGGAGCCTGGGAGCGCTGAATCTGGTGCTGCTCGGGATCGGCTGCATCATCGGCACCGGCATTTTCGTTCTCACAGGCCGGGCAGCGGCGAACTTTGCCGGACCCGGCATCATGATCTCCTTCGTGATCACCGGCGCGCTCTGCACGCTCGTGGCCCTCTGCTATGCAGAACTGGCCGCCGCTGTGCCGGTGTCCGGGTCTGCCTACTCCTACTCCTACGCTGCCCTCGGTGAGCTGGCCGCCTGGGTGATGGGGCTACTACTGGTCCTGGAGTACGGACTCG
The DNA here is from genome assembly GCA_031409515.1 of Gammaproteobacteria bacterium. Lineage (GTDB taxonomy): Bacteria > Pseudomonadota > Gammaproteobacteria > Steroidobacterales > SHZI01. Next base: position 6,484 of record JANNXJ010000048.1, read on the forward strand.
CTGCCGCCACGGTGGCGGTCGGCTGGTCCGGGTATCTGGTCAGCCTGCTGAACGACGTTGGCCTGCATATCGCCCCGGCGCTCACTGCGGCTCCAGGTGTCGAGATCAGGGAAGCTGGGGTCGTCGTGGCCCAGGGAATTGTCAACCTGCCGGCCATGCTCGCCATTCTGGCCGTGACGGCGTTGCTGGTCGTCGGTATCTCGGAATCCACGACGGTCAACAACATTGTCGTCGCCATCAAGCTGACGGTCGTCATCGCCTTCATTGTGATTGGCAGCTTTTATGTAGACCCCCAGCTCTGGTCCCCACTGGTGCCGGCAGAAATCCCGCCACCCCCGGTTGGGACGCCCCGGGGCTTCTGGCCCGACATCTGGCGCGCGCTGGTGGATGTCGTCACCGGCGAGAACACCTCCCGGTACGGCATCGGCGGGCTGATCTCCGGTGCTGCCACCATCTTCTTTGCCTATATCGGCTTCGAAGCGGTCTCGACGGCGGGCGCGGAATCGAAGAATCCGGCCCGGGACATGCCCATTGGCATCCTGGGGTCACTGCTGGTCTGCACGGTGCTCTACATCCTGACCGCGGCGGTCCTGGTGGGCATCGTGCCTTACACCGAGCTGGATGATCCGGCGCCCATCGCCAAGGCAGTCAACCTGATCGGCCTCCCCTGGTTCGCGATTCTGGTCAAGATCGGCGCCATCGCCGGCCTCTCTTCCGTGATGCTGGTGCTCCTCTACGGGCAGACCCGGATCTTCTACACCATGGCCCGGGACGGCCTGTTGCCCGCGCCGCTGGCGGCCGTCCACCCGCGCTTTCGCACGCCCTGGATCAACACACTGCTGGTGGGCGGGCTGGCGGCGGCCAGTGCCGGCCTGATGCCCCTGGGTGCCCTCGCCAATCTCACCAACGTCGGCGCACTGGCGGCCTTCGCCATCGTCTGCCTGACGGTGCTCTACCTCCGGTACGCAGCACCCGGCATGCAGCGCCCCTTCAAAACACCGTTCTTCCCTGCCACACCGCTGCTCGGTGCGCTCATGTGCCTGTTCCTGCTGATGGCTCTGATGGCGAACGCGGAGACCCGGCACTTCTTCCTGATCTACGTCCTGGGCGGTCTGGCGGTCTACTTCTTGTACGGCTACCGGCACTCCCGGCTGGGCAAGGGGGAAATCGTCCTGGGGGCGGAGCCCACGCTGGACCTGCCGAAGAAGCTGTAGGAGCGCCGCGTAGGAGCGCCTTGAGGCGCGACTGCCTGCCCGCGAGAATCGAGTCCGCGAGTCTCAAGTGGGCAGGCAGTCGCGCCTCAAGGCGCTCCTACAGGCAACTGCTCAGCGAGTTGACCCAGGCGGTCAGCAGCGCCACACCGCTGGCATCGATCACGTTGGACCCTACGGGCGGCATAGCGTTGACGTCCCGGCGATTCATGCGGGCGACCAGGACCGAGCGGGCGGCGTCACCCGGCGCAATCAGGCGGGCATCGGCGATCCCGAGAGCACCAGACTGGGGAGTGACGTTGCAGGTGTTCATCGCCGCCAAAGCCGTCGTGGCCCGCAGGTCCATGCTCGAAGGCGTCGGCCCACCGGGCCGGTGACACTGGGCGCAGTTGGTCTGCAGGTAAGCCCGGGCCCGATCCGTCAGCGATGCAGCCGGGTCGGCGGGATCCGGCAGCGCCGCCAGAGTGGCCGGGGGTCCCGGCAGGGGCGTGGTGAACAGGTTGATGTGCTCCAGAGTGGCCAGCTGGTTCGCCGTTCGGCCCGTCGTCGGGTAATTGAGCGTGCCATTGAGCTGGGCAATCTCGGGCCCGAGGGAGAACCCGCCGGCCGAGGTGTGACACTGCATGCACTCAGCCTCGCTGGGGTAGATCCAGGTCTGGAGGCCCACCTGCCGGGTCTTGCCCCCGATCACCCGCGTGGCCTCCGTCTGCCCGGCGTTCCACTCGTAGGTATAGCCCGCCCACACGCCGTCCGGATGGCGCATGAACAGCCGCGTCTCGATCAGCTGTCCACCCAGGCGGAATGACTTGAGGAGCACGGAGCCCGCCGGAAAATCGAAGTCCCCGGCAGCAGTCCGCGCGATCCGCGTCCCGTCGGGTATGGCAAAGAACCGCTCCTTGACGGCACCGTCCGACCAGAACGGGGCGTTGACCCGATAGGGAATGACGCCCTCAGCAGGCTGCTTGGGATCGCCGGCAGCGACGCAGCCGCTGGCCGAGAGTGTCGCGGGAATGGTGTCCGGCACACCGCCAACCGAGGGCGCAAGACGCCCGATGCGACCGCTGCTGTAGTCAGCGATATAGAGTTCCCCGTCCGCGCCCAAACCAAAGGCACTGATGTTGAAAGAACTACGGAGCAACAGGTCGTTGCTGTAGCCACCCTGGCCATCGTCCTCAAGAGCCCAGATGCGCCCGGAACTGAAGTCACCAAAAACGTACCGGCCCCGCAGAAGCGGAATGGCACTGCCACGATAGACGTAGCCGCCGGTAATGGATCCATCATTGTCGAAATGGGGATAATCACTGACCGGGTCCAGCAGTCCGGCCGTGCTGCAGACCGATGGCGATGGCGATGGACCAACAATGAAGCCCTCCCGGCAGTCCCAGCCGTAGTTGCCGCCAAGCTCGATGCGGTTCACCTCCTCGCGACTCGACTGGCCCACGTCGCCAAGCCACAAGTCACCCGTAGCCGCATCAAAGCTCCAGCGCCAGGGATTGCGCAGACCGGTCGCGTAGATCTCCGGACAGCTGGCTGCGTTGGCTCCCGGCCCACACTTGGCATTGGCGGCAAAGGGATTGTCCGCCGGAATGCGATAGCCAGGGCTGGGGAACGCCACACCGACCACGTCAACCCGCAGCATCTTGCCCAGCAGGCGGGTGTTGTCCTGGGAGTAATTGAACGGATCGTCGCCGCTGCCGCCGTCGCCGAGCCCGAAGTACAGATGCCCGTCCGGACCAAAGGCGATGTCGCCGCCATTGTGATTGTCGAAAGGCTGATCGACTGTCAGGAGAATCTGCTCGGTGACGCTCACCGGCTGCGTCACGCTGTCGAGAATGAAACGGGAAACCCGGGAGGTCAGGGGCGAGCCGTCTGCTGTGTAGGAAACGAACACCTCCCGGGTCGCCGGCCAGTTGGGGTGAAACGCCAGACCCAGTAACCCCCCCTCCCCGGCCGGATTCACCGGGCCCGTAAGATTCAGCCAGGTGGTGACGACAGCCGGATTGCTGGTGCTGAAGACCTTGAGACGGCCGCCCTTTTCCAGCACGAACCAACGGGAAGCATCGCCAGGTGCCTGGAGGATCTTCGTGGGCTCGGTAAAGGCGGGCGCTGCGGGAAAGGCCTCGACGACCGTCACCCCGGCATCGCCAACCGGACGTGGGGGTGCCAGGCAGGTTGGGTTCGACGGGCGGGTGTCCAGGCCAAAGGGTCCGCCTGCGGCTCCATCGTTATCGAGGATGGTGCCCGTCGCCGTGGCGTCGGCCAGGGTGGCGCTACCCGTAACGTTGGCCAGCAGGACAGTAAAGTTTTCGTCGGCCTCGTCCGTGAGGTCACCGAGCACTGCCACACCAAAGGTCTGGCTGGTGCTGCCCGGGGGAAAGGTCAGCGTGCCGCTCGTCGTGGTGTAGTCCTGGCCAGCCGTGGCCGACCCCGGACTCGTTGCATAGTCAACCGTGACGACCGCAACCTCCGGCGCTGACAGGGTCACCGTAAAGGTCAGGCTGGAATTCCCGGCATCGCCTTCGGTCAGGGCGGCGTCCGCCACGCTGAGCGTTGTCCCACCCGCTGACCCGGAATCGCCGCCGCCGCCACAGCCGGCAAGGCCGAGCACGATGGCGCTGGCCAGAGCCAACACCAGGGTTGAGTTATTCCTTAGAACTGCCATGCGCCCGATTCCCAGATTAAGTCCCGTACGCGCCTATTGGCCAACAGGCGTACAGAGTGCATCTTGCGCACCCCGCAGCGCCCCTGTCGAGCGTCGAATCCCGAAAGCGCCGTTTATACTGCGCTGAAACAAGGACACCTATCCATGACCCGTTCATTTCACCCTCCCGTCCGGACCCTGATGGGGCCCGGTCCGTCCGACGTCAACCCGCGGATTCTCGAGGCACTGTCCCGGCCTACGATCGGTCATCTGGACCCCGCCTTCATCGGGCTGATGGATGATGTCAAACGACTGCTCCAGTTCGCCTTCCGCACCCAGAATTCCCTCACGCTGCCCATCTCGGCGCCGGGCTCCGCCGGCATGGAGTGCTGCTTCGTCAATCTCGTCCAGCCCGGCGACAAGGTGATCGTCGCGCAGAACGGCGTGTTTGGCGGCCGCATGAAAGAAAACGTGGAACGCTGTGGTGCGACGGCAATCCTGGTACAGGACGACTGGGGCGCCGCTGTGGATCCCCACAAGATCGAAGACGCCATCCGTTCCCACCCCGACGCCAGGGTCCTGGCCTTCGTCCACGCCGAAACATCTACCGGCGCCCGCTCCGATGCAGAAACCCTCTGTGGCCTGGCCCGCAAGGCTGGGCTGCTGACGATCGTCGACACCGTGACTGGTCTCGGCGGCATTGATGTGAACGTGGATGGCTGGGGCGCCGACGCCGTGTACTCCGGCACCCAGAAGTGCCTCTCCTGCATTCCGGGACTGTCGCCGGTGACCTTCAGCAGCCGCGCCCAGGAAACCATCCAGAAGCGCGAGAAGAAGGTGCAGAGCTGGTTTCTCGACATGGGCCTCGTCATGGCCTACTGGGGTGGCGGCCAGCGCGCCTACCACCACACCGCCCCGATCAACATGCTCTATGGCCTGCACGAGGCGCTCGTCATCCTGGAAGAGGAAGGCCTGGAAAACGCCTGGGCCCGACACGCCCGGCACCACGCCGCCCTGGCAGCCGGACTGGCGGCCATCGGGATCGAATTCGTCGTGGCTGCGGAGCACCGGCTGCCCCAGCTGAACTGCGTGCGTATTCCAGCCGGCGTTGACGATGCGCTGGTGCGCCGGCGCCTGCTGGAGGAGTACCAGCTGGAGATCGGGGCTGGCCTTGGGCCCCTGGCGGGCAAGGTGTGGCGCATCGGCCTGATGGGTTATGCAGCGAACCGGACCAACGTGCTCTTCTGCCTGGGCGCGCTGGAAGCACTGCTGGCGCGGACGGGCGCTGTGGCCGCCGCCCGGGAGTTTTACGGCCCGTAGGAGCGCCGACCGGCAACGGCGAGACGGACCAGCGCGAGCACCTGATCCAGAGTCGGGGTAGGCACGCCCACCAGCCGACCCATCTCCGTCACGGCCGCCACCAGAGCATCGAGTTCCAGCGGCCGGCCCTGCTCAAAGTCCTGCAGCATGGACGTGCGGTGGGCACCCACCTCGGTTGCAGCGTCGATGCGCTTCTCGATGTCCATCGCGAAACTCACGCCGAGGGAGGTGGCCACAGCGACCGCCTCGGTCATCATCCGGCGTATCACCTCGCGCACGTCCGGATCCCGGCCCATCTGCTCCAACGTGGCTCGGGTAAGGACACTGACGGGATTGAACGTGGCATTGCCGAGCAATTTGAACCAGATGTCATCGCGGATCTTGCCCCGCACCGGAGCCTTCAGGCCAGCCGCAGTCAGGGCTTCGCCCAGGGCAACAACCCGCGCCGACTTCGAGCCATCCGGCTCGCCCACCATGAAGCGCGTGCCTTCGATGTGCCGTACGACCCCGGGGTCGACGATCTCGCAGGACGGGTACACCACGCAGCCGATTGCCCGCTCCGGACCGAGGGCTCGCCAGATCTGGCCACCCGGGTCTGCAGCCTCCAGGTGACGGTCCCGCAGCGGGCCAGGGAAAGCGTGGAAGTACCACCAGAGAATCCCGTTTTGGGCAGTCACCACGGCGGTATCCGGGCCGAGCAGTGGCTGCAGGTGTTCCAGGATCCCGGGCGTTGAATGGGCCTTGAGGGTCAGGATGACGTAGTCCTGGGGACCGAGCGTGCGCGGGTCGTCTGTGCAGCGCACCGCCACCGTCTGCGCATCGGCGCCGCTGAGCAGGGTCAGTCCCCGGGACTGCATCGCCTGCAGGTGGGGCCCCCGGGCGACCAGCGCGACGTCGGCCTGGGTGCCCGCGAGCCGGGCGCCGAGGTAGCCACCGATGGCACCGGCACCGTAGACGCAGATCTTCATGCGAACCCGAGCTTGGCCGCGAGACCGATCCGCTGGAGCTTGCCGGTCGCGCCCTTGGGAATTTCGTCGAGGAAAACAATCTTCCGTGGCACCTTCATATCGGCTAGGTGTTCGCCCGCGTACTTGCGCAACTCCCGCTCGCTGGTCTCGGCGCCGGGCTTCAGCACGACGGCTGCAGCAACATCCTCTCCAAGCATCGGGTGAGGCACTGCGAAGGTCACCACCTGGGCGACCGCCGGGTGATTCAGGAGTACCTCATCCACCTCCCGGGGCGAAAACTTCTCACCGCCCCGGTTGATGATCTCCTTGAGCCGGCCAGTGAGGCGGAGGTAGCCCTGGGGGTCCAGGACGCCCTGGTCGCCAGTCCGGAACCAGCCGGCGGTAAAGGCCACAGCGTTGGCGCCGGGATTGTTGCGATAACCGGCGGTAACGTTCGGTCCGCGGATCACGACCTCGCCAACATCACCCACGGGCAGCAGCGCCCCCTGGTCATCCATGATCGCGACATCCGGACCCGCCGCCACCCCCACGCTGCCGGCAAAGCGGGCGCGGGGCGGCAGCGGACTGCTGGTCATCTGGTGAGCAGCCTCTGTCATGCCGTAGGCCTCGATCAGGGGACAACCAAAGGTGGCTTCCATTTCCAGCATCACCTTGTTGGGCAATGAGGCTGATGAAGAGCGGATGAAACGCAACGGGACGGCATCAATAGCCTCCCGGTTACGCTCCGCCCGGGCGAGGATCGCCTGATGCATGGTCGGCACTGCCGTGTACCAGCTGGGACGCACGTCGCGAAGTTGCCCGAAGAACTGCAGAGCGTTGAAGCCGGACGTGCAGCAGACGCTCGCCCCCGCGGACAGGGAGCTCAGGACGGCCGCGATGAGCCCATGAATATGAAACAGTGGCATCACCTGCAGGTTGCGGTCGGCCGGGGTCAGGGCCAGGCTGCTGGCTATGTGCTCCGCCGAGGCGCACACGTTGGTGTGCGTCAGGGGCACGATCTTCGGGCGGGCGGTCGTTCCCGAGGTGTGCAGCACCAGGGCCACGTCACCGGCAGCGGCGGGGCCCGGACGGGCAGCCTTCCCGGTTGCACCCCGCAGCTCGAAGTGGCCTGCGGCGGCAACCGGCGGCACGACGAGTTCCGCAATGGGAATCCCGAGCCGCTGCGCCATCGGGATAGCAGGCGACGTACTGCCCGCCTCGACCACGAGGAGCCGTGCTGACAGGTCCTGAAGGTAGAACTCGAATTCATCGGCGGTGTACGCCGGATTCAGCGGCGCCGTCGTGGCACCGGCAGCGATCGCCAGGAAGGCCACGGCCATTTCGGGGCCATTGGGGAGCACGATCGCCACGACGTCGTCGCGACCGACACCGAGGAGGTTGAGCGCTTCAATAGTCGCAGCAACCTGTTCACGGAGGGCCGCGTAGGTCAGATCGGGGCGGCCCGGGGCCGAGATGGCGGAGGCTGTGGCCACACCGCGACTGAGCACCTCAGTTATGGTCTTGAAGTTGGGCATGGCCAATTCTGTCACGGGCCCAGGTCAGGTAACCGCGTGTCGCCAGTCTTCTAACGGGAGAATTCCGCCGTGCGGTCGAGCCAACCGGTAGTAGGCGTGGTCAGCCGTCACCAGGACCGCATCAGGGGTTTCCAGCGCCACTGCGTGGTAAAGCGCAGCAAACGCATGCACCCGGGATTCGGTCGCAATCCGGCAGGCGCGGGCCAGGATCGCCGGATAATCGGTAGCGGGCAGATTCAGCGCCTGGATCAGCTGTACATCACGTTCCGCAGTCGCTGGCGACAAACGGCAGGCTACGGCAGCAACCTCCGCCAGCCAGTGAAATGGCTGAAGGACTTCCAGCCGACCGGAGGCAACGGCCTCCATCAGTTCAGTGGCCCGCTCCGTGTCCGCTTCGCGGCCTGGATCCCGCAGGAGCCACTTCATGACCACGCTCGCATCGACAACCAGGGTCACGGCCGCCCCTGCCGGCGTGCAGCGGCAATCTCGGCGTTGGTGGCCGTTGGCCGCCTGGGTCGCTCGGCCGTTACTTGCCTGAAGATTTCCTCCCGCTGCTTCTGCAGCCGAACCTCAGCAACCGCACGCTGCATGAGGCGGGCGATGATCGCGCTCTTGTTCTCGCCCTTGAAGGCCCTATTGAACTCGTCCCGGACATCGTCCGGGACACTGAAATTAACGGTAGCCATACCGGTGGCCTCGTTGTTGAAATCTTCAACAATCATAGGTTGTCCGGGCTGGTCGTCAAGGTGCGGAACCCCAGTCTGGCGGTCAGAGTGAATGTGCTGTCATTCCAGGACCTTTGCCACCGGCATTCCGTAGGTTTTCGGCGGGAAACTCCTCGTTATGAGAGAGAGCCCACAGACCCTACCCGCGCCGGGGACTAGCTTATGTCAGCAGCGACCGGCGCCGAACTTATGTCAAATGAACTGATGATCGTCCTGGCGGGAGCCAGCCTGGCAGCCCTGATTGGCGGCGGGCTGGTGGCCTGGTTTACTGCGCGTCCGATTCAGGCCCCGGACCCCGAACTGGAGGGTCGCCAGGAACTGCAGCTTATGGAGCTCCGGGACCTCGCCGAGAAGCACCGCCAGGAATGCCGTGCTGCTGAAGAACGGCTGCGCGCCCAGCAGGCGGAACTGGAAGACGGACTCGCGCACATCCACACTCTCGAGGACCAGGTGGCCGCCTACCTGCACCAGTATGCCCAGGCCAAGAACACCCTGAAGGCGGAGATCCGCCACAAGAATACGCTCAGCACCGAACTGGCAGCAGCGAGCGCCCAGATCCAGGCGCTGCGCGGCCGGGTCGAGGAACTGGAGATGGAACGTAACGCCATAACCGGCAGCCTCCGCCGCCTCAGCGCCTAGCGCCTGACGCTGACCCTGACGCCGCCCGGGGGCACATTGAAATCCCCGCTCCCGGCCTCATCTCGCTCTCTGGCGCAACCGCGCCGGGACGATGAGAGCAAGCATGAGCGCGACAGTACCCAATCCGGCTCCGGATTCCCCTGCCCCGGTGCAGCAGGTCCCCGAAGACGTGCTGATCATTCTGCCGGTCCGCAACACCGTGGTGTTCCCGGGTGCCGTGATCCCGCTGACCATCGGCCGGCGGATCTCACTGGCGGCTGCTGAGGAGGCGGCCCGCAGCGGCCGGCGCATCGGGCTGATACTGCAACGGGATCCGTCCCTCGGGGAACCGACGGGCGCTGACCTGTATCCCGTGGGCACCATCGCCAGGGTGGTCCGCTACTTCACCGCCCGGGATGGCACCCAGCACGTGGTCTGTCAGGGTGAACAGCGCTTTCGGGTGCTCGATCACCTGCAAGGCCTGCCCTTCATGGCGGCCCGCTTCGACCTGGTCCCTGAACCCGCGGCGCACACCGCAGCCCTGGAGGCCCGCGCCCTCATCCTGAAGGAGCGGGCCCTGGAGGCCATCGCGCTGCTGCCCCAGGCCATGCCGGAGCTCGCCGGCGTCCTGCAGCAGATCGACAACCCGGGACAGCTCGCCGACCTGGTGGCCGGCTTCCTGGACATCAAGCCCCAGCAAAAGCAGGAAGTCCTGGAAATCTTTGACGTGCAGCGGCGCCTCGACCGCGTGCTCGACCTGCTCTCGCACCAGGTGGAGGTCATGAAGCTCTCGCGGCAGGTGGACGAGCAGACCAAGGAGAAGCTCGGCGACAAGCAGCGGGAGTTCTACCTGCGGGAGCAGCTGCGGACCATTCAACAGGAACTGGGTGACACGGGCGAGGTGGCGGAAGTCGACGAACTGCGCGCTGCCATTGAGAAATCCGGTATGCCAGAAGAGGCGCTGACCCAGGCCCGCAAGGAGTTGAAGCGCCTCGAACAGATGCCTGAAGCCTCCGGTGAGCACTCGATGGTGCGCACCTACCTGGACTGGCTGGTGGCACTGCCCTGGGCGAAGCTGGATACGGAGAGCATCGACATCGCGAAGGCCCGGCAAGTGCTGGAGGACGACCATTTCGGCCTCACCAAGGTGAAACAGCGCATCCTCGAATACTTGGCCGTGCGCAAGCTGAACCCGGAGGGCAGGTCACCCATTCTGTGCTTCGTCGGCCCGCCGGGCGTCGGCAAGACGTCCCTGGGCCAGAGCATTGCCAGGGCGTTGGGCCTGAAGTTTGTGCGCGGCTCACTGGGCGGCGTGCACGACGAGGCAGAGATTCGCGGCCACCGGCGCACCTACATCGGCGCCCTGCCCGGCAACGTCATCCAGCAGCTGCGCAAGGCTGGCACGCGCAATCCCGTCTTCATGCTGGACGAGATGGACAAGCTCGGGGCGGGCTTCCACGGCGACCCGTCGTCAGCGCTGTTGGAGGTTCTGGATCCCGAACAGAACAGCACCTTCCGCGACAACTACCTCGCCGTGCCCTTCGACCTGTCCAAGGTGTTCTTCGTGGCCACCGCCAACCAGCTCGACACCATCCCGGGCCCCCTGCGGGACCGGCTGGAGATCATCGAGCTGCCTGGCTATACCCAGGAGGAGAAACTGCAGATCGCCCGGCGCTACCTCGTCGACCGGCAGCGGTCAGCCAACGGGCTGACGGCGGAGCAGGTCAGTGTCAGCGATGGGGCCCTCGCGGAAATCGTCGCCTACTACACCCGGGAAGCAGGGGTGCGCAGTCTCGAGCGCAAGATCGGCGCGGTGCTCCGCAACGTTGCCGTCCGGATCTCGGAGGGGACGGCGACCCGCGTGGCGCTCGACGAAGAGGCCGTGCAGGAGATCCTCGGATCACGACGCTACGAATCCGAAGTGGCGCTGCGGACCAGTAGTGCCGGCGTGGCAACTGGCCTTGCCTGGACGCCCGTGGGCGGCGACATACTCTTTGTCGAGGCCACCAGCATGCCCGGCAAGGGTCAGCTCATCCTCACCGGCCAGCTGGGCGAGGTCATGAAGGAAAGCGCCCAGGCGGCCTTCAGCCTGGTGAAAACCCGGGCAGAGTCCCTGGGCCTGGGCGGCTTTGACTTTGCCACCCGGGACCTGCACGTCCACCTGCCCGCAGGCGCAATCCCCAAGGACGGACCGAGCGCCGGGGTCGCCCTGTTCCTGGCCCTCTGCTCGCTGCTGACCAACCGCAAGGTAAGAAGCGACGTGGCCATGACCGGCGAGATCAGCCTGCGGGGCCTCGTGCTGCCGGTGGGCGGGATCAAGGAGAAGACCCTCGCTGCACTGCGCGCAGGCATCCACACCGTCCTGCTGCCGGCCCGGAACCGGAAGGACCTGGAGGAAATCCCGGAAAGCGCCCGTAACCAACTGCGGTTCATCTGGCTGGAAACGGTGGACGATGCCCTGGGGGCGGCTCTGGAAACCTAGGGCCGCCGGCCGCCCTTTGGTTTCCGGGAGAGAATCCGGCCGGTAGGCTGGGCCGAAGGTCTAGGATCTGTGGCAACTGATCCTGGAGAGTTAGCTATGCGTTCGACGGCGTCCCTGATTTCCGCTGGCCTGCTGTGCAGCGTTGGTCTCGTCCTTGCGGCCACCGGGCCCGCCTTTGCTGGCGCACACACCGGTGCTGGCGGCAAGCCGAAGGCACCACCGGCTCCGGATGCGTTCTACGAGCACACCGGGTTTGAAGGCCGGGAGCAGGTCCTCACCGAGGCCATCACCAGGGCCATCCGGGAGGCCAAGCCCAAGGACGGCGAAACGCTGAACTTTACCCCCGCCCAGCAGCAGATGCTGGGCCTGGCCGTAGCCAAGGCCATCAAGACCATCAGCAACGACACGCCCTACCAGCACGAAATGAACGATGCCCTGGTCAAGGCCCACCTCACCAACATCCAGTTCGCCAAGGACAACGGGATGGTGAAGGAGATGGTTGATCACGAGGTGAAGACCCAGAGCTTCATGATTACCCGCGTAGGTAACATGATCCGCAGCGGCGGCAGCCCCGAGCTGGGGACCATTGCCCTTACGGAGCGCACCGCCTGCTTCTACCAGCTGGTCCAGAACTACCAGCGCACAGGCACCACCATGCGCTGGAAGTCCCCTTACGGCACCGTTCTGGCGGTAAGCGTGCCGATTGGCCAGCACAATCTGACGGAGCAGGAGGTCCATGAGATCTACACGGTGCCCCTGATGAAGCAGCAGGCCGAGGTCATGGGCATGGATATCGAGATCTCGCCCTGGCAGGCAGACGGCTGGGTCACCATGACCATGAAGGTCCCGGAAAAGGTCGCCGCCCTCTAGTTACTCCGGGGAGCGGCCTCGCCGCTCCCCGGGCTTCGGCCCGGTTACAATGGCCGGCTAATGCCCGCCAATCTCACCCCTGTCTACCGCAAGGCCGAAGAGGCCTACCGCAACGCCCGGGAGCCTGCGGAAAAGCTCGAGCATCTCAAGGAGATGCTCCGCACCATTCCGAAGCACAAGGGCACCGATCACCTCCAGGGCGATATCAAGCGCTGGATCAAGGAGATCACCGAAGAAATCGGTGCGGCGAAACAGAGCGGCAAGAAGAAGGGTCCGGTGCACTCCATCCGGCGGGAGGGTGCGGCGCAGATCGCGCTCCTCGGGGCGCCGAACGCGGGCAAGTCCCAGCTCCACTCCCAGCTGACGGGGTCCAAAGCCGACATCGGCCCCTACCCCTTCACCACCAAATTGCCCCAGCCGGGGATGCTGCCCTTCGAGGACATCTACTTCCAGCTCGTCGATATGCCCCCGATCTCCAGCGATTACATCGAAGGCTGGATCGTGAATTCCCTGCAGCCCGCGGATGGGGTCCTGGTGGTGGTCGACCTCGCTGATCCGGCCTGTGCTGAACACATTCAGGCCATTCTTCAGCAACTCACGGAGCGCAAGATCGACCTGCACGGCTACTGGCCGGGGCTCCGCGGCCCTAAGCCTCTGCCCGAACCCGCCTTCGACGAGGACGGGGAGGAAATCATTGGCGACCCGTTCCGCATTTCCCTGCCCGCCATCCTGGTGGGGAACAAAAGCGACCTCGTTGAAGATCCGGCAGCGGAGCTGCAGGTGCTCACGGAGCTCCTCGAGCTCGACTTCCCGACCGCCCACGTGTCGGCACTCACCGGCGCCGGCTGCGAGACCATCAGTGCGCTCCTCTTCAAGGCACTGCAGATCGTCCGCGTTTACACCAAGCAGCCGGGCAAGCCAGCAGACACGAGCCGGCCGTTTACCCTGCGCCGCGGGCAGACGGTTTTCGACGTGGCCACCCAGGTGCACAAAGACATAGCCTCCGGCCTCCGGTACGGCAAGATCTGGGGGACCGAGGCCTACGCTGGCCAGCAGGTCGGGCCGGAGCACGCGCTCGCGGACAAGGACATCATCGAACTGCACATGAAGTAGGAGCGCTCCTCCGGCATCATTCCGCCGGCGGCGGCGTCCGGTCAACGGTGACTTCCTTCGTGCGGGTCTGGGTCGCCGGGTCGTAGCTGCTGGTGACATCCCGTGTCAGGGTACTGCCGTTCGGGTTGGTCACCAGAGTCTCCCGGTTGTAGCCCGTATCAGTGCGGGTGGTCACGTCGTTGACGGTCCGGGTATTGCCGTTGGGCCCGGTGGAGGTGATGTTCCGGGTGCGGGTTCCCGCTTCCCGGTCCCGGGTGACGACAGCATCCCGGGTGGCCGTCTTGCCATTCTGGCCAGCCCAGGTGGTGTGCCGCTCATAGCCTGTGGCCGTGCGCTGGGTCTGGATGGTCTTCGTTCCTTCGCGCTTGCCAGAGTGGTTGCCGGACTGGTTGCCGGCTAGCGCCGTCGACTGCAGCGCAAGGCCAGCGAGGACGGTCGCCAGGGCGCAGGCAGAGGCACGTTGCGCACTCATCGAAATCTTCATCGGAAGCTCCTTCGCAGTTGATTGGGTCTCAGGAGCAAGAACGCGGCAGGCTGCGGTTGGTTGACGGCTTCAGAAGTGGCAGTGTGACCAGCGTCACAGGTCAGCTGCTCTAGGGCGCCGGCGACCGGGGTGGGCGGCGATTCATCCGGCGCTCCAGCAACCGCTGGCGCTGCTGGGGCGTGAGGCCCTGCCACCGCTCCCGCAGGGCGCGGCGCTGCTCGGGGCTCATCTCGCGGAAGCGGCCGAAGTTCTCCCGGACCCGGGCCTGCTCCTCGGGGCTCATCGCCTCATAGCGCTGGAACTGTTCGCGAATCAGTTCGCGCTGCTCTGGCGTGATCTTTTGCCAGCGGCCGAAGCGCTGACGGGCGGCCTCGCGTTGCTCCGGATCCATCTGGGTCCAGCGCGCGGCGCCCGCGGCGAGACGACTGCGCCGTTCGGCAGGGAATTCATCCCAGCTGCCGGCGAAACGCTCCAGCAACTGACGCTGCTCCGGATCGAGCTGCGCCCAGGTCGGCGGCGTGGCCGGGCTGTCGGCGGCGCCCGCCAGCGTCGTCGTGAGCAGCAGCGCCAGGACCGCAAGGACTTGCACCCATGCGCACCGCTTCTGAGGGTACTGCGCCATGACGGCCATCGGTCAGCTCGCTGCCTCGAGCTCAGCCTGCAGCTCGGCAGGGCTCAGCGCGGGATCGAGCCAGGCGTAAAACTCCAGGTCCTCCATCATCTCCAGGTTCTCATCGCCGAGTAGAACATCCAGGTCCTGCGCGACGAGCGGATTGGCAGCGGTCTGCTCCGGCGCAGGGACGGGCACGAGCACGGGGTCAACTCCACGGCCCACCCAGACGCTGACGATGAGCAGGGCGACGGCGGCGCTGCTGAAGGCTGGCATCAGCCAGCCGCGGCGAACGCCGGCAGGCTGCAAGCCCGCCAACGCTGCCTGCCGCGCGCGATTCAGCCGGGAGCGCGTGGTGGCGTCGAGCTCATCCGCGCTCTGGCGCAACAGTTCGCCGGCAGTAGCAGCCAGACGCTGCTCGTCGGTGGTCAGGTCCGGTTGCTCACTCATGGCCAGTGGTCTCCAAGCAGGTTCCTCAGGGTGTGTACCGCCCGGGAGTAGTGTGTCTTGACGCTGCCTGCGGTGCACCCCATGGCTGATGCCGTGTCTGCGACATCAAGGCCTTCCACACTCCGCAGGAGGAAGGCCTCCCGTTGCCGGGCAGGGAGACCCCTCAGGGCCGCTTCGAGGGCCAGCATGGCCGCCCTGCGGGCCAGCTCGGTGTCCGGCGTGAGGCCCCGGGTATCCGGCAGGTTGGCGACCGGGTCCTGGTCTTCCTCCCCGTCGGCAGCAGGCTCGAACCAGGCCAGCACCCGGCGGCGCACGGCCTGACGCCGCTGATGATCGGTGATCCGGTTGGTGAGGATACGGAAGAACAGGGGTCGCCACTCCTCGCTGGGCCGGGAACCGTAGGTCCGGACGAGACGGATCATCGCGTCCTGGACGACATCGAGCGCTTCGTCCCGGTCGCGCACGGACACCAGGGCAATGCGGAAGGCCCGGCGCTCCACCTCGGCGAGAAACCGGTCCATGGCACGAGTCTCGTCCAGGGCTCCCTCCTTGGGCGGGCAGCAGAGCGTCAACTCCGCATTCAACATAAGCATACAACCGTGGCCTCCCTCGGGGACTAACGCAGCCGGCGGCACCCGGTTGACAGGCCACCCGCGGGCCCCGGTCCGCCTAGAAGCTGGCCTGCACGCCGAGCCCGCCAAACCAGACCGTGTCCAGGCTGTCGCTGTCGGTGACCCCGAGGGTCAGGTAGCCCGTGAGGCCCGGGTTCATTTCGCGGCTGGCGGTTCCCGACAGGGTGTTGCCGACGAGGCCGGCGAAGTATTCCTTCTGGTAAAGGTAGTCGACGGCCCAGGAATAGCGACTGTCGACGGCCCCGTACCGCACCCCGGTTCCCCAGTAGTTGTCGAGGAGGGAGTTCTCCGCACCGATGCGGGAGACCGCACTGAGGGAGAGCTGGCTGGTGACCCGGGGAGCAAACCGCCGGAAGATCGCCGGGCGGGTCTGCTCCAGGCGCTCCAGCGCGGGCGAATCAAAGGCGCAACTGGTGTCTGAATACTGGTAGTCCATGCCGCGGAGGTAACCGCCCCACGCAGCCCCATTGAAAGTCAGGCCGAGACCCAGGCCGGTGTTGTCCAGCGAGCAGTTGGCTGTGGCCGCAATCGGGATCTGCTGGCCGTTCCGCAGCGTCACCAGACCGCGGGCCGTGAAGGTCTCGAAGTCGCTCTGCCGGGTCTGGCCCAGAACCGAGACGGTCCAGGCACCGGCATACACGTCGAAGGCGGCGTTCAGCGCGTTGGCCGTGACCACGTCCGGGTCCTGCCAGCGGGTATAGGACAACTCGAACCCCACCGGCCCGAAGTCATGCCGGCCCCCGACCTCGAGGCCCCGGGTGGAGAGGCCCGAGAGGGTGTCGCTGGCATCGGCGTAGTTGGCGGCAAGAAACCACTCGGTGCGTTCGCCGGCGTACCAGCTGACGTTGCCCGCCAGGCCCACGCCGCCCTCCCCATCGGCCTCGGCGTACAGCCCCAGGCTCCAGTCCGGGGCTGCCGGGGTCTCGTCAGCGCGGGCGGATGCCATGAGGGAGAGGGCAACGACGAGGAAGGCCGCCAGGTTAGTGGCTGCCCGGAAAGCGGTCTGCGTTCTTGTTCTGCTCACTTGGACTCCAGTAACGGCCGGGCCTGGGATCGGTTGACACGCTGGCTGCATCCACCCGCCCCTCCGCTCCGTAGAGGGGGATGAACGGGCTGTCCGGCCCACTGTGCCAACCAAGGAGCAACCACCATGTTCAGGAAAATAGCGCTGACGGCACTGGCCGCAGCTGTACCGCTGGTCGCGCAAGCGTCCAGCCATCGCGAGGCCCCGAATATCACCCGCTTTCCCACCGTCGACTCGACGGACTTCTATCTGTTCAACTCCTACGAGGCCGGGCGCCAGGACTACGTCACAATCCTCGCGAACTACATCCCCCTGCAGGCCGCCTATGGTGGCCCCAACTACTTCGCCATGGATCCAGCGGCGCTCTACGAAATCCACATCGAGAACGATGGGGATGCCGTCGAGGATATGACCTTCCAGTTCCGGTTCCGCAATACCCTCGGCAACGGCAACCGTGGACTCAGCCTCGACATCGGACCCGCCGGCCAGCAGCAGACGATCGCAGTGCCACTGAAGAACATCGGCGGCGTGTCAGCGCAGAACAGCGCTGCCCTGAACTTCAATGAGAGCTACACGCTCACCCTCGTGCGTGGCGACCGGCGCCGGGGCCAGCCCGTGGCCGTCAGCAACGCAACGTCCGGAGCGACGACCTTTGGCAAGCCCTTCGACTTCGTTGGCACGAAGACCTTCGGCAGCGTGCAGGACTACCGCACCTATGCCGAGAGCTTCAATCAGCCGATCTCGATCCCCGGGTGCGGTCAGCCTGGCCGCGTCTTCGTCGGCCAGCGGGCCGAAGGCTTTGCGGTGAATCTGGGCCGGGTGTTCGACCTCGTGAACCTGGTCCCCATCGAGGGTGACAGCACCCCCGGTGCCAATGACGGTGGCGGATTCCCCGGTGGCATCCGCCAGTCCAGGGACAACAACATCATTGGCGACGCCAACATCACCACGATTGCCCTGGAGGTGCCCAAGCAGTGCCTGACGGGGGCCGGCAACGGTGTAATCGGTGGCTGGACAACGGCGAGCCTCCGGCAGGTGCGCGTCCTGAATCCGGAAGCAACCTTCGCCAAGCCCGACGTCAATGGCGGTTCGTGGACCCAGATCTCCCGACTTGGCATGCCGCTCGTGAATGAGATCGTGATCGGCCTGCCCGACAAGGACCGCTTCAATACGAGCCCACCGAAGCGCGATGGGCAGTTCGCCAGGTACGTGACGAATCCGTCCTTCCCGGCACTCCTGGACGTGCTCTTCCGGGATGCCGTCAACAGCACGCTGGGTACGCAGATCCCGAATCTGGCGCCCCAGAACTTCCCCCGCAACGACCTGATCGCTGCCTTTCTCACAGGCTTCCCGGGCGTCAATCAGCTGAAAACCGTCACGGCTTCTGAAATGCAGCGGCTGAACACGAGTATTCCCGCCCGGCCCGCTGCAGAGCAGAGCAACTTTGGCGTGGCGGGCAACGACCTGGCCGGCTTCCCGAACGGGCGGCGCCCGGGCGACGACGTGGTTGATATCGAGCTGCGGGTGGCAATGGGCGCCCTGTGCTATCCCATCCCCGTCAACGGCACACCGACCAATCTCGGGCTCTGCAGCCCTGCCGATGCGGCAGTCGGCAATGTGCCCTTCACGGATGGCGCGCCCGTATCTGCAGCGGAGTTCGACAGTGCCTTCCCGTACCTGCGCACGCCGAGCCCCGGCGCAACCAACTAACACGCACCGCCACTCAGAGGAGAACCAGCCATGCGTAACCAATACTTCCTCCCGGCTCTGGCCGTCGCCCTCGCCGCAGGCCTCACGGCCTGCGGCGGGGGCGGCGGCCAGAGCGGCAACGCGGCCCCGGCCATCAGTGGGTTCGGCGATACCAGTCTGGATCAGGACACAACGTCAGCCCCCATCCGGTTTACGGTGCAGGACGCAGAAACACCAACGGATGCGCTGACGGTCAGCGTCGAGTCCTCGGATCCTGCACTGCTGCCACCTGCAGGGCTGGTCGTCAGCGGCAGCGGCCGCAATCGCAGCCTGGTGATCACACCGGAACCCGACGCCACGGGCACGGCAACGGTGACCGTCCGGGTCCGGGACACGGCGGGCCGGGAATCAGTCCGCAGCGCCCGGGTCAGCGTCAACCCGGTGCTGGTGGCCTTCAGCGGGCTTGCCGGTGGCGCCTTCGGTCTGGCCGAGACCGACGAGCCGAGGCCCGTCCGGGGCGTCACAGTCACGGCGGATGTGGACGACGATCCCGACGCCTTCACGGGACTGCTGCAGTAGTCATGCGCGCCAGGCTGGCCGCCATGCTCGTCGCCTGCGTCACCACCCTGGTGACGCAGGCGACCTTTGTTGGAAGCTTCCGGCCTGCCAGCTGCTGCCGGGTACCTTGGGCGCCGTGCTAGCATTCCGGCAGTTGCCGGGTGCTTTTCGGGCTGGTCCGGCCAGCGGCCCGAGCATTTACGGATCGACCACACTGACTGAAGTAGCCAAGCCAGCGCCCTTCGGGGCCATGCCGGCGGCTTCCGACCTTGACCGGCTGGTAGGGGAAATGGGAGCTGGTCGGCAGCAAGCTCTCGAGACGTTGTACGACGCTACGGTCGGGAAGGTCTACGGGTTCGCGCTGCGGCTTATGCGCAATCCTGCCGATGCCGAAGAGATCGTGTGCGACACCTATGCGCAGGCCTGGGCGAAGGCTGGCGCCTTCGATCCCTTAAGGGCCAATGCCCTCGGCTGGCTGCTGATGATCTGCCGGAGTCGCGCTCTGGACCGACTGCGGCAACTGCGTAGCGACGCCGGCCGCATGGACATGGAGACCATCGCCGAACTGGCCGACGAGGGGCCACAACCGGAGGAACTGCTGTCGATGCTGCAGGAAGGGACCCGGGTGCATGTGGCGCTGGCGGCGCTCTCGCCGGAACGTCAGCAGCTCGTAGGCATGGCGTTCCTGAAGGGCTTGTCCCATCAGGAAATTGCGGACAGAACGGGACTGCCCCTGGGCACGGTCAAGAGCCATGTGCGGCGGGCACTGGCGGAAATGCGGACGGCCCTGGCCTGAACCGGCCCGGAGCTAGCAATTATGGCAACGCGCAATCCAGTCTCTGATGACGACGCTACCGAGGCGGTGTTTACCGCGCTCGCGGAGGCCATCGTCCCGGTCGAGCTGGGCCAGGACCAGCGGGACCGGCTGCGGCGGCGGATCATCGACCGTATCGCTGTCGCCTCGCCGCCCAGTGGCACCGAGACCTTCAGTTCCCAGGGCGACGGCTGGCTGACCTCCTCCGCATTCATTCGGATGAAGATGCTGCGGGTGGATGAAGCAGCCGGCACGCAGGAGCTGCTGGTCCGCTTCCTGCCCGGAGTCCAGGTGCCGGCACACTCGCACCTCAAGGAAGAGCAGATGATCATCATCGAGGGCGAGTGCCAGATTGGTGACCACCCCCTGCGGGTGGGCGATGTGCACATCGCACCGGCCGGTTCCTGGCACCCCATGATCACCTCAAAGACCGGGACGCTGCTCCTGCTCCGCTGCGAGTATCCGTTTCCGACGGACCCCGGCGTTCGCGCCTGAAGACGCTCCTACGGCTTCTTCGGGCCGAACAGCGCATCGATGGCCGATTTGGCGGCCGATTCGGCCGCCGCGCCCGCCGCGTCGAATGCCCCCGGGCGGGGCTTGAACCAGTCGCAGAAATTGGCGCGCTCCTTGTCCCGCACCTCCTCGGCGTCCTCCTCCCGGCACTGCTTCGGGCGCGCCCGGTCGTAGGACTTGCAGAGGCGACACACGTGGAGCTGGCTGCGGCAGGCGCTGCACTCTTCCGAGCGCCCGATGGGCAAACGCAGGGCGGCCAGGGACGCTCCGCAGCGCCAGCACTGGAGGTCATTACTCATCAGGCAGCGGCCGGCTGAGGCTCACCAAACTGCAGTTCTGCCAGGCGGGCATAGAGCGGGTCGCGCCGCACCAGCTCTTCGTGGCTGCCGACATCGACGATGCGGCCCTCGTTGATGACGACGATGCGATCAGCCTGCAATACCGTCGCGAGACGATGGGCGATCACGATCGTGGTGCGGTCCTTCTCGAGAAACTCCAGGGCCTTCTGCACCAGCCGCTCGTTCTCGGCGTCCAGCGAGCTGGTCGCCTCGTCGAGCAGCAGGATCGGCGGATCCTTGAGGATGGCCCGGGCGATGGCGATGCGCTGGCGCTGACCGCCGGACAGGCGCGCGCCCCGCTCGCCCAGGAAGGTGTCGTAGCCCTCGGGCAGTGCGCGGATGAAGTCGTCTGCTGCCGCAGCCCTGGCAGCGGCCTCGAGCTCCGCGTCCGTCGCCTCGGGCCGCCCGAAGCGGATGTTCTCCCGGGCCGTGGCGCCGAAGATCACCGACTCCTGGGGCACGATGCCGATCCGGGCCCGCACGTCCACGGGGCTGGCGAGGGCGATATCCACGCCATCCACCAGGATGCGGCCTGCCGCCAGGTCGTAGAAGCGCAGGAGCAGCTGGAAGGTGGTGGTCTTGCCGGCGCCCGAGGGGCCGACGAAGGCCACGCGCTCACCGGGAGTGATGGTCAGCGAGAAGTCCTGGAGTGCCGGGGTGCCGGGGCGGGAGGGATAGCTGAAGCAGACCTTCTCAAAGCGGATGCTGCCTTCGCGCCGGACCGGCAGCGGCACCGGGTTTTTCGGCACGGTGATTTTCGGCTCGGCCTTCAGCAACTCCATCAGCCGTTCCATCGCGCCCGCGGCCCGCTGCACCTCGCCCCAGACCTCTGTCAGCGAGGCGGCGGAGGCCGCCACGAACATCGCGTAGAGCAGAAACTGGCCCAGCTGCCCACCCGTGATCTCGCCATTCAGCACAGCGTGGGCACCGATCCAGAGCACGAAGGTGATCGCGCCGAACAGGGCCAGCACTGACACGGCCGTCAGCAGCGCCCCCGCCCGCGCCCGGAGGATCGCCGCCGCAAAGCTGGCCTGGACCGCCGCGCCGAACCGGCGGCCCTGAAACTCCTCCATCGTGAAGGACTGCACCGTCTGGATGGCATTCAGCGTTTCCCCGGCCATGCCGCTGGATTCCGCGACCCGGTCCTGAGCCGTGCGGGACAAGCCCCGCACCCGGCGGCCCATGATGACCAGCGGTGCGACCACGGCCGGCACCATCAGCAGAATCATGCCCATGAGCCGGGGACTGGTGATCGCCAGCATCACCACCGACCCCGTGAGCTGGATGATGTTGCGCAGGGCAATGGCAATGCTGGTACCCGCAATCGACTGGATCAGCGTGGTGTCGGTAGTGATGCGCGACAACACCTCGCCGGTCTGGGTCACCTCGAAGAAGGTCGGGTCCAGGCGCAGGATGCGGAGGTAGACCGCCTGGCGCATGTCGGCCACCACCCGCTCTCCCAGCCAGTTCAGCAGGTAGATGCGCGCGGCCGCGAAGGTGCCGAACAGGAAGGCGACGCCAAAGAGGTAGAGAAAGTAGCGATTGATCTGGGCCGGATCCTTGCCCGCGATGCCGAAGTCGACCACGTAGCGCAGCGCCACCGGCAAGGCCAGCAGGGCGCCGGCGCCCACGAGGAGGGCCACCAGCGCCAGTGCCAGCATCCGCCAGTGGGGGCGGATGAACGGCACGAGCTCCCGGAGCGGCCGGAGGGACCGACCCTTAGGCCGGTTGGACTCTTCAGGGATCGGCGGAGGCATTGGCTAGGGGACCCGAGCGTTTAGAATGGCAGCCAGTTTAACGCGGGAGCCTAGGCCATGGCCGGAGACCAGATCAGTACGAAGCCAGAGGGTGAGCCGGGGTTTACCGTCGGCAGTTTCTTCCTGCGCCTGTTGTTCGCCCTGACGGTCGTGCTGCTGACCTTCAATCCCAGCGGCTTTTCCTTTTTTCACTGGGCCCGGGATGCCTTCTTTAGCAGCAGCCTCGGGCCCCTGCATGTGCTGGCCGGTATCGCTCTGCTGATCGGCTGGGTCCTGTTCGTCCAGGCCACGCGTCAGGCACTGGGCCTGTTCGGCATCCTGCTGGTGGGGAGCCTGTTTGCGGTGCTCGTCTGGATGCTGTTCTTCTATGACGTGGTGAACTCCACCTCCAGCAGCACCCTCACCTGGATCATCCTGATCGGCGTTGCCGTCATCCTCACGGTAGGGATGTCCTGGGCCCACATGCGCCGTCGCTTGTCGGGCCAGGCGACGGTGGACGAGGTCCGAGACTAAAGCACTAATGCACCCAGCTGAATGAATATCACCCGTTTGGGTGATTCTTTTCAGAAATTCTCTCGATATAACAATATCCGGCTGGGCGGGTCCTCGATCCTCCATAGAGGCGACTCAGCTCAACCCCCGGCCCCGCCCCACGCGGGTCGGGGGTTGATTTTTATCTACCCTGGCCCGCCTTGGCCGCTCCGGCCCTTATGCTGTCTGCCGTATGCTGTCCAAATGGGCGGCTGGTTCTGGCTGATTGCACTCGGGCTCTTTCTGGTCCTGATCGGGCTCTACATCCACTGGAGCGTCATTCTCCTGGGCGCCCTGCTGCCCTTCGTCCCCGTCGTGGCGGAACTCCTCCGGCGGCGGCGGGCGAGAAGCGCCCCACCAGATCCGCCTGACAGCGGACCCTAGAAATTGACAGTGGGCGGCACGTTGGCCAGGGACCAGACTTCAAAGGGTACGAGCTTGCTCGCGAAAGGATCACTGTAGAGCTGGTCCACCAGCCAGCGCTTGCGCATGGCCTCCTGGCTCGCCAGGTCCGTCGCCGTGACGCTGGCCGCTGCTCGCCGGGGAATCAGGTCCAGGTAGGCATCCGTGAATTTCTCGAAGAGGCCCTCAATCAGTTCATAGGACCGGGCCACGTCCCCGGGGAACACCGGCGGCCCGTAGAACGACACGCCGCCGGGATCGGGTTTTCGCCGAAAGGCAGCAATGGTGTCCTCCGTGCCCTTGACCATCAGGCCCCGATAGACGGCGGGGCTCTTGCCGTAACTCGCAAACTGCTGATCGACAACGCTGGTCAGCAGTTGCATGTCTTCATCCACGCGGGTGCCGTTCATCACGCCCAGCCAGCCCCCGGCAAAGCCGGTGCCGTCCTCGTAAAACTGGAGCACCAGCGTGGCATGGAGCATGCCTACCAGCGGCGTCTGCGGGTGCACGTCGATGGAGTAGAAGCGGCTCCAGACCAGGACGCCTTCCCGGCGCCCGGGCTGGGTTTTCTTGCCTTCCGCAAGCATGCGGCCCAGCTTCTCGACGGTCGGGCCGCGGGCGACCCGGACGGAGTAAATCGAGTCGTCCGTCTCGCGACTCAAGGTGTCCTGGGGGCCGGTCAGGGCCACCCCCCCGTTCAGCGCCTGGGCCCGGGCGAAGTACTTCTGGTCCGCCCGGTCCATGAAACCCACCATGCGCAGCGCCAGGGCCCTGTGCTCCGGGGCCAGGCGTTCCAGGCGAACATCGGTGGTGCCGGTGGCGGCCATCGTCAGGGAACCCCAGAGGAGGGCCCCGGTCGCGAAGACCAGTGCGGAACCGGAGCAGGTTTTGTCTTCCACGTCATGACCTCGGCATATGCATGCAACCAAACTGACTATCCAGCCCCCCGGCGCGTGGCTAAGCTGGCGGACCCTGCCGCTATCCACTGCGAATCTATCCCTATGCCCTCAACGGGACAAATGGTTATTGCCAACCGCCTGGCTGATGGCCAGGTCGTCTTCCTCGGGGCTGAGGGCGACTGGGTCGAGGACATTGCCGGGGGCACCGTAGCCAGCGACCCGGCTGCAGCGCAGCGGCTCCTCGCTGACGCCCAGCTGGCGGAGGCCCGGAACGTCGTGGTCGAGCCCTACCTGATCGACATTCGGGATGATGCGGGCCACCGGCAGCCGGTATCCTTCCGGGAGGCCATCCGGGCCGCCGGACCCACCGTCCGAACCGACCTCGAGGATTAGCTGTAACGCCATGTACCGCTACGACGAATTCGACCACACGCTGGTTGCCGAGCGCGTCGCCACCTTCCGGCGGCAGGTTGCCCGGCGCCTCTCAGGCGACCTTACGGAGGACCAGTTCAAGCCCCTGCGCCTGATGAATGGTCTTTACCTCCAGCTGCACGCCTATATGCTCCGGGTCAATATCCCCTACGGCTGCCTCTCCTCCCGGCAACTGCACCAGCTGGCCTTCATCGCCCGGCGCTACGACCGGAACTTCGGCCACTTCACCACGCGCCAGAACATCCAGTACAACTGGATCAAGCTCGACGAGACCCCGGATGTGCTGGCGGCCCTGGCGGCCGTCGAGATGAACGCGATGCAGTCCTCGGGAAACTGCGTGCGCAACATCACCGCGGATCAGTTCGCCGGCCGGGCCCAGGACGAAATTGAAGACCCGCGGCCCTGGTGCGAACTGATCCGGCAGTGGTCCATCCTGCACCCGGAGTTTTCCTACCTGCCCCGCAAATTCAAAATCGCGGTGTCGGGCGCACCCCAGGACCGGGCCGCGGTGAAACTGCATGATGTGGGCCTGTACCTGCGGCCCAATGCGGCTGGGGTCATCGGCTTCGAGGTGATCGTGGGTGGCGGTCAGGGGCGCTTGCCTTACGTCGGCCATACCATCCGGGAGTGGCTGGCCAAGGAAGACCTGCTGTCCTACCTGGAAGCCATTCTGCGCATCTATAACCTGGGCGGTCGCCGGGACAATCCCCAGAAGGCCCGCATCAAGGTGCAGGTCAATGCGCTGGGCGCTGAGGAGTTTCGCCGGTTGGTGGATGAGGAGTGGGAGCAGATCCGTTTCACTCCGCAGCTCACGGTTCCCCGCGCGGAGATCGAGCGCATCACGGCCTACTTCGCCGACCCGGCGTGGGAGCAGCTGACCGATGCCTCGACAACGGTCGCCCGACAGCGCAGCGCGGACCCCGCTTTCGACGTCTGGAACCGGGCCAACGTCGTGGCCCACCGGACGCCGGGTTACGCCATCGTCAACCTGTCCCTGAAGGCCCCCGGTATTGCCCCGGGCGACCTCACTGCCGACCAGATGGACAAGGTAGCCGAACTCGCCGACCGTTTCAGTCTGGGTGAGTTGCGGGTGTCCCATCGGCAGAACTTGGTGTTTCCGGATGTCCGGCAGGTCGACCTGCAGGCGCTGTGGCAGGAACTGCAAGGCCTGTCGCTGGCCACGCCAAACATCGGCAGTCTGACGGACATCATCGCCTGCCCCGGACTCGACTTCTGCGCCCTCGCCAATGCCCGGGCGATTCCGGTTGCTCAGGATATTGGCCGGCACTTCACCGACGTGGCGGCGCTGCAGGACATCGGTGAGTTAACCATCAATATCTCGGGCTGCATGAACGCCTGCGGCCACCATCACGTGGGTCACATCGGCATTCTTGGGGTCGAGAAGAATGGCCTGGAGTTTTACCAGCTGACCCTGGGTGGTTCGTCCGGCGAGGACGCGTCACTGGGCGATCGCCTGGGCCGCAGCATCTCAGCTGCCGAAGTGCCCGTGGCGATCGAAGCCATAGTCACCCGGTACAAAGCCCTGCGGGAGGGTGAGGAGCGCTTCCTGGATACGTACCGGCGCGTGGGCCTGGAGCCTTTCAAGGAAGCCGTTTACGGCCAGAATCCCCCGCGCCGCCAGGCAGTAGCCTGATGGGTCTGATTCGTGCAGGCCGGCTTGTGCCCGATCCGTTCACGGACACGTCAGGACTGGAGAGCCTGCCCGCCGGCGTGCCGCTGATCGTGAGCCTGGAGCAGTGGCAGACGCAGCGGACCACGTTGCTCGCCTCCGGGCAGCGGCTGGGCCTGCGCCTGAAGAGCGATCAGCCTCCCCGGCTGATCGCGGCAGACCTCGGGCACTTCAGCGTCATTGTCCTCGAGTTCCCGAAGTATCGCGATGGCCGAGCCTACACTCACGCCCGGATGCTGCGCGAGCGCTTCAAGTTCGCCGGCGAGATCCGCGCCGTGGGCGACGTACTGCAGGAACAGTTGCACTTCATGCACCGCTGCGGCTTCGACACTTTCGACGTGGCGGGGCCGGATCCGGAGAAGGCCTGGCGCACGATCGCCGGCGATCACACCGTCGCCTACCAGGCGACGGGCGACGGCCAGCCCCGCGCCCTCGACCTCCGAAAAGGTACCGGACCTTAGTTTTGTTAGTTGTTGCGATCGCAACTACTAACAAAACTAAGGTCCGGTACCGGTTGGCTTGCGGAGGGGCACGACGACGGAGCGGGCGGGCGGGCGTCGCCGTTTTGGCACCGACGCTTCTCGGGCTGCTGCCTCGTCTGCCACCAGCACCGCGCGGCGCCGGGCCACCCGGCCGGCGGGAAACGGTGCCCCCCCCGCGTAGAGATCCGCCACGACGCCCGACTTGTCAGCGCCCGTGACGAACCACACGACGCTCCGGGCCCGATTCAGCACCGGGTAGGTCAGCGTCATCCGCCGGTGGCCGTTGTGCTCGGCGGACAACGCGACATTCTGATCTTTGACCGCGAGCACCGGATCTCCGGGGAACAGCGAGGCCGTGTGGCCATCACCGCCAAGGCCCAGATGGATGAGATCCAGGATCGGCGGGTCTCCCGCGACCTGGGCCAGCTCCGCGGCGTAGGAGTCGGCAGCGCCGGCCAGATCTGCGCGATCGACCCACATGGGGTGCAGATTCCGGCGGGGCAAGGGGCCGCGCCAGACCAGGATCTCGTGGAGTGCCGCCAGGTTGCGCGCCGAGTCGCCCCGGGCGACCACCCGCTCGTCAACCTGGTAAACGTGGACTGCCGACCAGTCCAGGGGCTCCCGCACCAGGGCCCGAAGCATCGGCAGGGGCGACGAGCCGCCACTCAGCGCCAGCGAGGCGCGGGTTCTCCGCCCGATGGCAATCCCAAGGACCGTGGCGATGAGACGCGCAGCGACGCCGGCTGCACCCTCTGCCGTCCTGGCAACTTCCAGCCGCATACTGCCTCGCCTGAGCTGACCTTAAGTGCCGCGCCCGACGCCATCCTGGGTCGGGTTGTACCAGCCACCGAAGGCCGCCACCATGCGATCTGCCTCGCGGGGCCCCCAGCTGCCCTGCTCATAGCGATAGGCCGGACCACTCTTGTCGAGGATCGGATCGCAGATCGCCCAGGCTGCCTCCACGCTGTCTTCCCGGGCAAACAGCGTGGCATCGCCGTTCATCGCGTCGCCAATGAGCCGCTCGTAAGCTTCTTTCGCCTCGCTGGTGGCGTTGCAGACGTAGAGCTCTACCTCCTCGCCCGCCATGCGCTCACCGGGGGTCTTGGTGCGGGCGCCGACGGCGATGGCCACCTGGTTGGGTCCCAGGCGAAAGCGGAAATAGTTGGACTGGGGCGGCACTGGCTCATCGAAGACCTGCTGGGGCGGAGCCTTCAGGATCACCATCACTTCGGTTGCGGTGACGGGCAGCGACTTGCCTGCGCGGATAAAGAACGGGACGCCCTGCCAGCGCCAGGAGTTCACGCGCAGCTCCATGGCGGCGTAGGTCTCCACGTCGGAATCCGGCGCGACACCAACGTCACCCCGGTAGCCCTTGTACTGGCCGCGCACCATGCTCTGGGTGGTAAAGGGACTGATGGCCCGCAACACCTTGATGCGCTCGTCCCGCTGGGCTTCGCCCCAGTACCCGACCGGCGGATCCATCCCGAGGCTCGCGACCACCTCCAGGAGGTGGTTCTGCACGACGTCACGAATTGCGCCGACCTCCTCGTAGAACTTGCCCCGGCCTTCGACGCCTATCTGCTCCGCCATCGTGATCTGGACGCTCTCCACATAATTGCGGTTCCAGATGGGCTCGAGGAAGGAATTGGCAAAGCGGAAGTACAGCAGGTTCTGCACGGGCTCCTTGCCGAGAAAATGATCGATGCGGAAGATTGCTGTCTCGGGAAACACGCTGTGCAGGGTGTGGTTCAGGGCCTTCGCAGACGCCAGGTCCCGGCCAAAGGGCTTCTCCACTACCACCCGGGCATTCTTCGCACAGCCGGACTCGCCCAGCAGCTTGACGACGGGGCCGAACAGGCTTGGCGGTATCGCCAGGTAGAACAGCGGGGCCTTCGCGTCCTTGAGGGCCTCCTTGAGGCGCGCAAAAGTCTCCGGCGCCTGGTAGTCGCCGTCCACGTAACTCAGCAGGGAAATCAGCTTCTCGGCCGGCGCCGACGTCGCGTCCTTCGTGCGCTTCTCGAGACTGTCCCGCACGCGGTCCCGGAACTGCTCCAGCTTCCACCCGGAACGGGCGACGCCGATGACGGGTGCATCCAGAGTGCCCCGCTTAACCATGGCCTTGAGCGCGGGATAAATCTTGCGGTGGGCCAGATCGCCGGTGGCACCAAGCAGAACTACGGCATCGGAGCGTTCCGTCATGACTTGCCCGTTTCCCGGTGACCGCCGAACTGGAAGCGCATCGCACCCAGCAGGCGATTGGCAAACTCCGCTTCACCCCGGGACTCGAACCGGGAGTAGAGCGCAGCGGAGAGCACCGGCACCGGCACTGCCGTGTCGATGGCTGCTTTCAGGGTCCAGCGCCCCTCGCCGGAA
The DNA here is from genome assembly GCA_031409515.1 of Gammaproteobacteria bacterium. Lineage (GTDB taxonomy): Bacteria > Pseudomonadota > Gammaproteobacteria > Steroidobacterales > SHZI01. The sequence continues at coordinate 35,624 of JANNXJ010000048.1, forward strand.
TCCGACACGCGCCCCTGGAAGCCCTTCAGCTGCGGATCCTCGGCCAGCGAGATGGCCGTCAGGTCGAGCAGCCAGGAGGTCACGACGCTGCCCCGCCGCCACAGCTCGGCGACAGCTCCCAGGTCGAAGTCATACTGGTAGCGCTCCGGCGAGTCGGGAGCGCCAGGCCCTTCCCGGAGTCCGGCACCCGCGTGGCGCAGGAGATTGAAGCCCTCGGCGTAGGCGGCCATCATTCCGTACTCGATGCCGTTGTGGACCATCTTGACGAAGTGTCCCGCGCCCGGGGGGCCGCAGTGCAGGTAGCCCTTCGACGCCGGATCGTTCCCATCCCGACCGGCCACAGGTTCGATGTCGCCCATGCCGGGTGCCAGGTCGCGAAAAATCGGCTCCAGACGTTGCACCGCCTCGGGCGCGCCGCCGATCATCAGGCAGTACCCGCGTTCCAGCCCCCAGACGCCGCCACTGGTCCCGACGTCGATGTAGTGGATGCCCTGCGGCTTGAGTTCCCCCGACCGGCGGATCGCATTTTCAAACGGTGAATTGCCCCCGTCGATCAGCGTGTCGCCCTTCTGCAGGTGCGCAGAGACCGTCTTTACCACGCCCTCCACCACCGGCACGGGGAGCATGATCCACACGGCCCTGGGGGGTTTCAGCTGCTTGATGAATTCCTCAATGGAGGACGTGCCCTTCGCGCCGGCGGCGTTGAGTTCCGCCACCGCCTCGGCATTGGCGTCAAAAACCACACACTCGTGGCCGTGCTGCATGAGGCGGCGCACCATATTGGCGCCCATCCGGCCGAGGCCGATCATTCCGAGTTGCATTGCGACTCCCCAGGTTGGCGGCGACCGGCTGGCCCCGCGCAAATTCACACCGGGCCCCGTTACTGGCCCGCGGCACGTTATCGACCCCTATCTGGTCGACCCCCATCTTGTCGACCCGCAGTGGCAACCGCTTGAGTCAGGAGTGAGACGCGGTTCGCTCGTTGACGTGCCTGAGTGTACCCCAGCATCATCACACCATGACTCTGCGCGCCACCGTCGTCCCCGTCACCGCCTTCCAGCAGAACTGCTCCATCATCTGGTCGGCAGAAACACTTGAGGGCGCCGTCATCGACCCGGGGGGTGACCTCGAGCACATTCTGGCGACGGTGGCCGATGCGGGCGTACGTCTCACCAAGATCCTCCTGACCCACGCCCACATCGATCATGCCGGCGCGACCCAGGCCCTGGCCGAGCGGCTGGGCCTGCCCATCGAGGGCCCCCATCCGGATGACCAGTTCTGGATCGACCTCCTGCCGGAGCAGGCACGGATGTTCGGCTTCCAGCCGGTAGCCAAATTTACGCCGACGCGCTGGCTGCACCAGGGCGACACAGTGCAGGTGGGGCCGGAGACTCTGGAGGTCTACCACTGCCCGGGGCACACGCCGGGCCACGTGGTGTTCCATTCGCGGCCAGACCGGCTCGCCTTCGTTGGCGATGTCCTGTTTGCCGGGTCCATCGGGCGGACCGATTTTCCCCGGGGCGATCACGCCACGCTCGTCCACTCGATCACGAGCAACCTCTGGCCGCTGGGAAACGACGTCACCTTCGTGCCAGGCCACGGCCCCACCTCCACCTTCGGGCAGGAACGGGCGACTAATCCTTTTGTCGGGGACCGGGTGCTGCAGGCAGGCTAGGCGACGACCGGCCTGTCACCAGCGCGGTCAGCGCGCCGAAACCGGCCAGCACCAGCAGCGCGGGGAGGAGAGTGCCCAGCACCGGCACCTGTTGGGCCAGCAGCAGAGCGCCCACGACGAGCAGCAGCAGAACGAGACTGAGCCACCCGCCGGCCCCTGCTGCAAACCGTCCCCGCAGCGACTGCACGACGATCAGGAGGCCAAGCAGCCCGGCAAGCAGGACGCCAAACACATAGCCGGCAAACACAATCAGTCCCAGCAGCCAGCCGAGTACGGTCACGAACAGGACGAACGCAATGATCGGGGTCAGGACAAGGGACGCCGCACCCAGTACCAGGGTACGGGCTGGCGCCGCCCTGAAGACCCCGGCGGAGCGGGTTACCAGTTGTGGCGCAAACCAGAGCAGGGCCAGCGCCGCAGCGACGACGGCAATGCCCAGAGCCCAGCCGCCGGCCACGCGATCGGCCGACTCATCAACGAGGTTCTCCACTCCCGGGCCACCGGCCGGCCGGACCTCGCCCAGAATCTGCGCGTCCTCGGCAATCGTCGGTGGCTGACTGCTGCGCCAGATGAGATCGCCACCAATGACCGCGCCCGGCTCAAGGCGGATCTCCCGCGCCGTGATCTCCACGTTGCCGGCCACCTGGCCGGAAATGATGACGGTGCCCGCGAGCACCCGCAGGTCAGAGCCGATCTGCCCTGCCAGCTCTGCAGTACCCGCCGCTATCCAGGTTTGACCACCAATGGCACTTTCCGGTCCGAGGCTGACCATGCCGCCGGTAATGGCTGCCTGGTCGGTGACGAAACCCGTGACCTGCACATTGCCACCTGCGGCACGGAGGTCGTCCCCCACGCCACCACCCAGGTCGATCCGGCCACCCAGCAGCAGGACATCGCCCGCGACATCGCCCGAGATTGCGGCGCTGCCGGCCGCCACCATGGCAGCCCCGGCAATCGCGGCGTCGAGCCGCACTTCGCCCGCTGCGGCGTAAAGGTCGTCATCGATGGCCTCGGTCACCAGGACGGAGTCGGAGAACAGGGTCTTCGCCAGGCACGGACCACTGGCCGCCAGTCCGGCGGCCACCAGCAAAGCAAGCCCGTAGCCCCGCAGCAGGCTCGGCTTCGATCTCATGAGGATCGCCTCAGCTCGCTGGCCGCAGGTCACTGAGAGCGGCCGGCAGGGCAGCGAAGACCTGGGCGTACAGTCGCTGCTCCGTGCGGGTGTCCTCCTCACTGATCCCGGCCATGTGCTCCCAGTCTTCCTGGCTGAAGAGCCGGCCCGCGAGATCCGTGGTGCCGCCGTGATGGCCCATGTTGGTCACGATGTACTGGCTGTAGGCCCCGCCCACGGTCTCGAAGCGCGCGAGGGCAGCGGCGTCGGGGGCAGCCACCAGGGCCTTCCTGGCCGCCGTCAGGGCCCGGAGGTGGTCCTGATTGCCGGCGAGCCGCTCGTCCAGCTCCCGCAGTGCCTGCTCGGAATTGGCATCGAGGGCGCCGAGCTTCTCGCGAATCATGTTGCCCATCTTCACGTCCTGGGCATGCAACCGGCCCATGGCGGTCTCAATGTAGTCACCGATTGCGACGTAGAACGGGGCGAAGGTGCTGTCGCCCCCGGACTTACGGGCCACAGCAACGGTGAGTGTTTCCCGAACGGATCTGAGACGGCGCCGCTCACCGGCAACCTTTTCACGCAGCGTATTCATGGGTATCTCTGCCTCCTTAAGTTCAGCTCAGCCGTCTGCCGGGGAAGGCGGCGCCGGACTCACCAGTCCGGGCACCTGCCGCAGCAGATTATCGAGGGTCACCTTGCCCGTCGACTTGAAGGGCAGGCGGCCCAGCGCCTTCACATCCAGATCGACGTAGCCCTTCAGGGTGTAATCCAGTTCTGTCGTGCCGGAGGACAACAGGCGGAGGGCGCCGGACAGGCCGGACAGCAGATCCATCGTGACCCGCATATCCACCTCTTTGGCTGCGAGGCCCGGCAGCACGAAATTCTCCATCGGCGTGGCGGATGCTGCCTTGATGCCGGCCAGTTCCAGCGTGACCCGGCCGCCAACGACCTTCAGATCCTCGGTGTTGGGGTTCTCCAGCAGCAGCCTGCAGCGGAACACCTGCCCGTCCCGGCCGACGGCCTCGGGCGTCACCCCCTTGAGGGTTGCAGTGGGTGGCTCCAGATTGCGCTTGGTCAGGGCGCAGCCGCCCATCACGAGCGCAACCCCAGCCAGGCCGGCGAGCAGCAGGCGGGAAGACCGTGAGGCCCTAGACATTCAGGGTCCCCAGCATGCTGTCCGGATACCGCTCGCCCTTTACCAGGTCTTCGGGAAGTTCCCGTTCGATGGCAGCGAGTTGTTCCGGGGACAGACGGACGTCCACCGCTGCGGCGTTCTCGTCCAGGTAACGGCGCTTCTTGGTCCCGGGTATGGGCAGCACGGCCTCCCACTGGGCAAGCACCCAGGCCAGGGACAGCTGGGCCGGCGTGCAACCCACCGTCCTGGCGAGGGCTGTGAGGCGCTGCGCGAGCTGCAGGTTGCGGTCGAGGTTGTCGGCCTGGAAACGGGGAAACATCCGCCGCGTGTCGTTCGCTGCCAGCTCGGACGCACTCCCGATGGTGCCGGTCAGGAAACCACGGCCGAGCGGGCTGTAGGCGACGAAGCCGATGCCGAGCTCCCGGCACACGTCGAGAGCAGGGCGGCACGCGGTGCGCGTCCAGGGCGACAGCTCGCTCTGGAGGGCAGCTACCGGGTGGAGCGCATGGGCGCGGCGCAGAGTGGCCGGTGCAGCCTCGGACAAGCCGATGTAACGGATCTTGCCCGCGGCAACCAGATCAGCCATGGCGCCCATGGACTCGGTGATCGGCACCCCAGGGTCGATGCGATGCAGATAAAAGAGATCGATGTGGTCCACGCCAAGGCGCTGGAGGCTGGCGTCGCAGGAGGCGCGAATAGTCCGGGGGTGGTTGTCCGCACCGACGGCGCCGCTCGGCGTGCGCGCCAGCCCGCACTTCGTGGCCAGGAACACTTCCCGCCGGCGTTTCCGGATGCACTCACCGACAAAGCGTTCGCTGGCCCCGTCCTGGTAGACAGCGGCAGTGTCGAGATGGTTGATGCCCAGATCCAGCGCGCGGTTCAGGGTGGCGGCTGCCTCCTTGTCATCCCGCGCGCCATACCAGCCGACCATGCCCATGCAGCCGAGGCCCAGAGCGGAGACGGCTTCGCCGGTGTTGCCGAGACTACGAAACTCCATGCCCCAGATGATACCTGCGCCCAAAAGGTACCGGACCTTAGTTTTGTTAGTTGTTTAGTTATTGGGCCCAATAACTAAACAACTA
>JANNXJ010000049.1:0-48701 GCA_031409515.1 Gammaproteobacteria bacterium
CCGCCGCCCGTGATCTGCCAGGAGGTTTCCGTGAAGACCCCCGTCAGGTTGACGGTATAGGTACCCAGCGTGGTGACGCCACCCCAGGAATTGCCGAAGGGCGAGCCATCAGCCTGCCGCAGGTTATAGCCATTGGCGCCGGTTCCGATACTGGTTGCCGTGCCACCCGTGGCCAGGTCCGTGGTGCCGAGAATCTGCAGCGTACCCGTCAGGGTGGTGTCGGTCACCGAGAGGGTGCCGCTGGCAGACGCGCCAGGACCCGTACCCGTGGGCGGGTCCGGGAGCCCAAAGAATGAAGGACCGCTGACTGGGTCAGTGTAAGCGCAGCCGTACTTCTTGGTGACCGCAGCCGTGTATCCCGGGACAAACGCATCCAGAATCGCCACGCACCCCGCTGTCGTAGCGAAGTCAGTATTGTAGTAGTTGGTAGAGTTATTGCCGGTATACGTAGTCAGGTACGACGCGTTGGTAAAGGCCGCCAGGACGGCCGTCCCGCCAGACGATGTCCAGCCGATGTCAGTACTGTTGGCGCCACCCCAGGAAAAGGTCAGGTTGGCGGTAGCGGCGTAACCGAAGGCGGTGGTCTGCAACCCCAGACCGGCCGCTGCGATTACAGCGAGTGATGCTAGCTTCCTCATTGAGTAGTCCTCCAAAACTTGTAAACGGGATCGGGAAGGCTTTTTAATTAAAAAATTCTGTAGTCATCCGTTTAAAGGGCAGCCCGGTGATCTTCCCCTTACTTTCTCCCCCGAGGGCCGCGTGCCGGCTTGTGCTTTGCCAGCTCTGCAACCGCCCGGGAGCAAGACCCGTGGCTTTCCTCGCCCGGTTCACACCGGGGTCGGCTTTATCCTTTTAGTCCGTATCGGGACTATACCCACCCAAACCCACGCCGCAAGCGCGTTCTTGACATAAGCGTCAGAAAGTTACGGGCCGGACAGGTTGTTCGCAGAGTGGATATTGCGTCGCGAAGGGATCGCGCCGGTCGGCGCTCCTACGGGCGCAAAAAAAAGACCCCGCCGAGGCGGGGTCTTTCCGTTTCATCCCGGTTTGCCCCGGGGCGAATCTTTTAGGCGCTTAAGTCTTAGGCAGCCATCCGGCGACGGGCGACACCCAGGAGACCCAGGGCCGAACCGAAGAGCCAGACCGCAGCGGGGATCGGCACCACTTCGATCGGGGCCGTACCCGTGATGGTGAGGCCAGAGGTCGTGATCGTGCCGCAGGTGATGGTGTTGAGCGCCGCACTGTAGGTCACGTTCTTCGTGGTGGGACCAAGGCCGCAACCGGCCGAAGAACCCAGACCGCGACGAATCTCACCCGAGTTGGTGGTGACGTTGCCCAGCCCGTCGACAGACAGGTTGGCCAGCACACCAGACAGCGTGGTGATCAGCGCATTGCTGGTGTCACGGACGTCGATGCCCGCAACCACATTGCCGCTACCCGTGGCTGCACCGTCCAGCTCCCAACCCCAGGACAGCGAACCGCCCGTGGACGTGAAGCCACCCGGAGCACCGCTGGCGTTGCAGAGGATGTTGGCCGGCGTGCTGTTACCGCCCTGCTGGCAGAGGAAGCCGGCATCGCTGAACTTCGCGGCGCCGCCCGTGATCTGCCAGGAGGTAGCCGTGAAGACACCCGTCAGGTTCACGGTGTAGGTGCCCAGGGTGGTGACGCCATTCCAGGCGTTACCGAAGGGCGAGCCGTCAGCCTGCCGCAGGTTGTAGCCATTGGCGCCGTCGCCAATGCTGGTCGAGGTGCCACCGGTGGGCTCGTTGGTGGTGCTGAGAATCGTCAGCGTGCCCGTCAGGGTGGTGTCGGTGACCGTCAGGGTGCCGGAGGCGGAAGCGCCCGGACCCACATCGGCGACGGGAGTCCCAACGAAGGAAGCGGCAGCGTAGTAGCTCGTGTAACGGCAGCCGTACTTGCGGGTCAGCGGAGCCGTGCCGCCAAGACCGGCGACAATGCCGGCGCACTGCGAGGCCGTCGCGAAGTCGGCGTTGTAGTAGTTGGTGGAGTTGTTCCCACCGTAGGTGGACAGGTAGGAGGCGTTGGTGAAGGGATTCAGGACGGCCGTCCCGCCCTGCGCCGTCCAGCCGATATCCGTGCTGGTGTTACCACCCCAGGAAAAGTTCAGGGTGGCGGAGCCGCCGTAACCGAAAGCCGTGGACTGGGCACCCAGGCCGACAGCCACGATCCCGGCGATCGCTGCTAATTTACGCATTTAAGGAATCCTCCAAACGTTTGAAAAAAATTTCTAAAGGCTTTTATAACGTTATACCGTTGAAGGGCAGCCCGGCGATCTTCCCCTTGGCACTCATCCTTGAGCTGTCCCGGTATGGTTCCGGATTCAATTCGAGGCAGAGCGAGATCCGTGGCATTCCTCGCCCGGTTCGCACCGGGGTCGGCTTTATCCTTTTCGGTGACGCGATATTACACGCCGGTAATGTCAGCACAACCCTTTTTCTTACATAACGCTGCTGCACTTGCAGCAAAGCGGGACCGGGGCCCAGGGCTCAGTTCAGGTAACCCAGGGACCGCAGGGCTTTTTTGATGGGCTCGTCGTAGGCTGACTGCTGCGCGGCCAGCGCATCAAACTGGGGTGAGGTCGGAAGTTTGTAGCCGTAGGTGCCGAGGCGATCGGCACGAAGGGTGGGGGCGCCGCCTGCCGGCCCACCCGGCCAACAACGCGACCAGCAGACACGTTGCGACCGCAACTCCTCGTTTTATGTCATGAAAGTTCATTGCTATAGTCTATGCGGTCCGTTGACCCCCTCCGGTGCTGCGCTCAAGATGTCGCCGTGGACACTGCCCTCCCCGCTCACACCCGCACCCGCCTCTACCGCCCGCTGTTCCTGCTGGCGACGGGGTTGCTCGGGCTCGGCTTCGCCGCCGGCTTTGTTTCTTACCTGCAGCAGCATCGCCAGCTGCCCTGGATCCACTACAACCTTTACCTCACGGAAGCGGACGCGGCCTACGAGCGGGGCGACTACCCCACCGCCATGGCCCAGTACCGGAAAATCACCGTGCTGGATCCCGGCGACTTCCAGGCCAGCGTGCGCCTGGGGATGGCCGCCGCCGCTGCGGGCCGGACGGACGAGGCTCTGGCCGCCTTCGACCACGCGCTGGCCATCAACCCGGCCTGCGGCGACTGCCGCCATCGCAAGGGCATCATTTATATGACGGAGTGGTGGCGCGGCGACCCGGTGGCAGAACTTGATACCGCCGCCGCCCTCGCCCCCGGCAATCCGGCCATCTGGTCCGACCTGGGCGTGGCCCGGGTGAAGTCCGGGGATCGGACCGGGGCTCGGGACGCGTTTATCCGGGCGCTCACCCTCCAGCCCAACCTGCGCACTGCCCAGGAAAATCTCGCCCGGCTGGAGAGCGGCTCGTGACCACCGCAGGCCCCGCAACCGCACCCAGCCTGCAGCAGCAACTGATTGGCAACTGCTTCGGCAGCCCGGCGCTGGAGTACCTGCTGATCGGCAGTGTCTGGAGTATCGGCGTGGTGCTGTTGCTGCTGGTGCCGCCGATCCGCGCTCTCCTCGACTCCAGCGCGCTGCTGGTCCTGCTGGTGGTGGGCAACTCAGCGCACTTTGCCGCCTCCACCGTGCGGCTCTACACCAAGCCTAGTTTCCGGGACGACTACCCCTTTCTCTACTTCGTCTTTCCGCTGCTGACCCTCGCCATCCTCGCCGCCTGCATCGCCCTGCCGGAAATCCTGGGCAAGCACCTCTGGTCCCTGTTCCTCACCTGGTCCCCTTATCACTACGCGGCCCAGGCCTACGGGCTATCGGTCATGTACGCCGCCCGGAGCGGCTTCCGCTTTGGCAAGCCGGAGCAGCGGCTGCTGTTCTGGATCTGCCTGCTGCCCTTCTTCTATACGCTGGCGAAGAGTGGGCTGGTGCCCACCGATGCCGGGCTGGGCTGGGTGGTGCCGGACGCGATCCTTCAGCAGCCCCTGGTGGCCGAGGGCCTGCGGACCCTCAAGACGATGCTGGGCATCGCGACGTTTGTGTTGCCGGTGGCCTGGTACGCCTGGCACACCCGCGCGCAGCAGCGGCCGCTGCCGTTGATGCCCCTCGTGATCATGGCGTCCAACGGCCTCTGGTGGATCACCCTGGATTTCATGCAGGCCTTCACGCTGGCCACCATCGCCCACGGCCTGCAGTACCTGGCGATCACGGTGATCTTCCACTCCCGGGAAAAAGTCCGGGAGCCGGGCAATACCCGGCCCGCCTGGTCCCACGGGCTGCAGTTCTACGGCTACTGCCTGCTGCTGGGCTACGGACTCTTCTATTGCTGGCCCTACGCCTTCCAGGCGGCAGGCGCCGGGCTGGCCGAGAGCATGATGATGGTGGTCGCCGCCATCAACGTGCACCACTTCATCGTGGATCGCTACATCTGGAAGCTCCGGGGCACGAGCAACAGCAAGACCATGACCGATCAGCAAGCCGGCCCGACCCCCGCGCCGGTTCCCCTCTGAGGATTGCCCCTGCCATGCGTGCACTCACGACGGCTATCGCGGCCGGCTGCGTTTTGTCGGTCAGTGGCTTGCTGACCAGTTGTACGGACGCGCCGAAGACCGCCGCCCCGGCGACAGTAGTCCGGAAAGTCCCCGTGGTGATCTATGTCATCGATACGCTGCGGGCGGACCGGCTGGGGATCCTCGGCTACCCGGGCGGAAAATCGCCGACCCTCGACGCACTCGCAAAGGAAAGCGTGGTCTTCGAGCGGGCCTACGCGGCCGCCCCCTGGACCCTGCCCTCCATGACGTCGGTGATCACGTCAACGCCGCTCTGCGAACATGGCGTTGCCGACGCCAAGAACACCCTCAGCCCAAAGCTCAACACCATTGCCGAACAACTCAAGGCGAAGGGTTATCGCACCGGTGCTCTGTATAACAACTTTCACGTGGGCGCGATCTCCGGCCTGGACCGCAGCTACGACGTGTCGAAGTATCGCCCGGAGCAGGACGACAACGGGCTACCGGACGTCAAGGCCTACCTGGATACAGTCGGCAGCGATCCCTTCCTGATGTATGTGCACACCATGGAGGTCCACCACCCCTTCGCCACGCCCTACGAGTTCACCCTGCCTTTCGGTCACATTCCGCCCGAGGAGAAGGAAGGCTACCTGCAGACCCACCTCAGCTACCGAATGCTGAAGTTTGCCGATTCCTCCAATGATCGGCCCCTGGGCACCACGGACAATAGCGCGCTGCAGACCCGGTTGATGGCCAAGCTCGAAACCATTCAGCCCCTCATGAGCCGGATGTATGACGCCAGCGTTTACTACGCCGACGACAACCTGGGGAAAGTGATTGGCGAACTCAAGGCCAGAAAGCTCTGGGACGATACCCTGTTCATCTTCCTCGCCGACCACGGCGAGGAGCTGGGCGAGCACGGCGGGTGGTTTCACGACCAGTCGGTGTACGAGGAGTTGGTGCATGTGCCGCTCATGATCAAGTTCCCCAAAGGCGAGTTCGCCGGCAGGCGGGTCGCTGACCGGGTGTCCCTCCTCGACGTCAAGCCCACGCTTTACGCTGCGCTCGGCCAGGCCGGTCTCTGCGACCAGTGCCGGGGGCTGGACCTGCTGCCACTGCTGAAGGGCACCGCCGTGCCGCGAACCCCGGGCAACGATGCCGTGTCCCTGCGGGCCAACTTCACGACCTACTACAAACCGTTGAAGCAGGCGAAGGGGGACACCAACCTCGCCATGCGCCGGGATAACTGGAAGGTGATCTGGAACGAAGAGCCGGAGACGGTGGAACTTTACGATCTGGCGACGGACCCCGGGGAGCTGCAGAATCGCAGCGCGTCGGAGCCGGAGCTGAGCCGGGAACTGCGGGACGAGGCAGTAAGCTGGCTGGAAACCTGCCGCGCCAGCGCCCCGGGCGTGGAGATCAAGGAACTGGATGACCGGGCCAAGCAGCAGCTGCGCTCCATGGGCTACTTCTAGCGGCACGCCGACAGGCGGGCCTCAGTGCAGGTAACCGAGGCCCTTCAGGCGTTCCCGGGTGCGCTCGTCCAGCGTGGTGTTTTCCGGCGCAACAGCCTGCCCGCGGCACTGATCCAGCCAGCTCACGGCCGCATCCCGCAACTCGGCAGCGAGTTCGGGCTGGGCCTGGCTCAGGTCCTGAACCTCCCCCGGGTCTGCCTGCAGGTCGTAGAGTTCAAGGGTCTGGGGCTCCGCGTTCCAGATCGCTTTCCACTGGTCGCGACGGACCAGCACGTTCACGTCACCGGACCTCTGCTTCAGGGGTTTGTAGAAACCAAGCTCGTTGTGCCGCAGGCCGAAGACCGTTCGGTCCACCTCGCCAGCACCCGGCCCGGACAACAGGGGCACCAGGGAGGTACCGCGGCAGCCGTTGCAGAGCGCGCCATGACCCAGCAGATCCAGCAGGGTTGGCATGACGTCGGTGAGGGACACGAGCCCTGCAACCCGACGGCCACCCAGCTCACCTCCCGGCAGGTGCATGATCAGGGGAACATGCATCGCCGGCTCGTAGACGGTCTCCCCGTGCCACCAGGCGCCATGCTCACCGAATTCCTCGCCGTGATCTGCCAGGACGATGAAGATGGACCGCTCCCAAAGGCCTTGCTCCTTCAGCAGGCGGATGACCTTGCCCACGTTGTCGTCGGCCCAGAGCACGGAGGCATCGTAGAGGTCGGTGATGGTCTCTCTCGACGCAGCAAAACGCGCCATGACGGCAGCCTGTTCCCGGGAGTTGTCCGACGCACCCCGGGTATTCCCGGCCACCGAGTCCACCTCGCGCAGACTCCGGTAAAGAATCCAGTCGTCGCTCTGCCTGACCTTGTCGTCGATGGCCACGTGGGCCAGCTGCCGGGTGTAGCTGGACGGCACCAGATGGGGTTCGTGCACCTCCATGCCGTGGAGGTAGAGAAAGAACGGCTGGTCCCCTGCTGTCCGGATGAACTCCGCTGCATCCGCCTCGAAACCCGTCACTTCGGGGCGCAGGACGGAGACGTCATACCCGCGATCCACGGCCGAGAGCGGGCCCGCAAAATCGTTGTTATAGAACGCGCCCGTTCTGTAACCCAGGGACTGCAGATGTTCAGCCAGCGTCGGAATGCGGGGGCTGAGTTTTCTGTCACCCCGCAGGACACCGTGCTCACACTGAAACGTGGAGGTCACCAGCGACGCGACAGACGGCAGCGTCCAGGGCGCTGGTGCGTAGGCCCGGTCAAAGACCACGCTGGTCGCCGCCAGGGCGTCAATGTTTGGCGAGGTCCGGCGGCTGTAGCCGTAGGTTCCCAGGCGGTCATACCGGAGGGTATCGATCAGGTAGATCACGATGGGGACGCCAGCGGACGATGGAGTGCGGGCGGCTTCCCGGAAGGCAGTCGGAGGGCCCGTGCCGGGTCTGAATAGCCACCACGCCAGGCCGGCGGTCAGACCCATAGCAAGCAGCAGAAAGACAGCCAGGCGCAAAAACGTGGCGGAGTTGTAATCACGTAATTTGGACATTGGGTTAGGCTAGCACGCAGAAACAGGCCACTACACGATGCTCCAGTCACGCCCTTCACCGCTTATCCGCAGGTTCACGACCGTGGTTGTCCTGATGCTGGGCTCTGCCCTGCTGCCCGGCTGCAGGCCGGCTCCCGAAACAGCCGCCACTCCCGCCGCGCTGCGCGCCGCCAGCGAGCCGACGCCCGTCATCATCTACCTGATAGACACCCTGCGCGCCGACCGCCTCAGCCTTTACGGCTACGCGGGGGCCAAGACTCCCGCCTTCGACGCCCTGGCCAGGGAAAGCGTGGTGTTTGAGAAGGCCTACTCGGCCGCCCCCTGGACGCTGCCCGCCCTCACCTCGATCCTCACCTCCACCTACGCCTGCGAGCACGGCGTGGTGCAGAGCAAGCGCAAGCTCGGCCCCAAACTGGACACGCTGCCGGAGCGGCTGAAAGCACGGGGCTACAAGACCGCGGCCTTCTACAACAATTACTTCGCGGGTGCTGTGGCTGGCCTGGACCGGGGCTACGACCTTTCCCAGATGCGCGCGGATACGGTGGACGATCCCACCCCCGAGGTCTTTCCCTGGCTCGACACGGTGGGCACCGACAAGTTCTTTCTTTATATCCACACCATGGAGCCCCACCACCCCTTCTACACGCCCTACGAATACACCAAGCCCTTCGGCCACTTCGACGTGGACCAGAAGGAAACCTACCTGAGCCTCTACTTTCTCTACCGCACCCAGAAGTTTTTGGACTCCTCCGCCGGCCGGGTGCCCGGGACCACCGACAACAGCCCGCAGATGGCCAGGCTGCGGGAGGGACTCAGCAGACTGAAACCCATGATCAGCACGCTGTACGACGCCAGCGTGCACTACGCCGATGCCAACCTGGGCCGGGTGGTGGCCGACCTTAAACGCCGCGGCCTCTGGGAAAAATCCCTGTTCATCGTGCTCGCCGACCACGGGGAGGAACTCGAGGACCACAACAGCTGGTTCCACGACCAGTCCGTCTATGACGAGCTGCTCCACGTCCCGCTGCTGATCAAGTTTCCCGGCGGGGCCAAAGCCGGCACCCGCATCCCGGACCGGGTGTCCCTGACGGACCTGCGGCCCACGATTCTCGACGTCCTCGGTGATCCGGACGGCTGTAAGCAGTGCCGCGGTTCCAGCCTGCTCCCCCTGCTGGAGGGCCAGACGCTCTCCCGCACCATTGCCACCGACGCGCCGGGGGTGCGGCTCAACGACACCGGCTACTACAAGCTCGAGAAGGAAGCCCGGGGGGATGTGAACGTGGCGCTCCGCACGGGCTCCCTCAAGGGCATCTGGAACGAGGGGCCCGAGAGCGTGGAGCTCTACGACCTGGCAAAAGACCCCGGCGAGCGGGCCAACCTGGCCGGCCGCGATCCGGAGAAGGCCCAGGAACTGCGGGACGAGGCCATCAGCTGGCTGGAGCAGTGCCGGGCCTCCGCCGCCGGCGCCATCGAGATCAAGGAACTGGACGAGCGGTCCAAGCAGCAGTTGCGCGCCATCGGCTACTTCAACTGAGCGCCATTGCCCGGGATGGATAACGAGCGCTACTTCGACAAGATCCGGGCCGAGTACCAGGCAGCAATTGCGGACTCCAGCGAGGCCTACGCCAACATCGGCCGGCTGCTGGACGAGCGCCTGAAGGGCCGGGTGCTCGACTTCGGCAACGGCGGCGTCATCAATTACCAGACGGCCCACCTCGAGCACCTCACCTGCGTCGACCTGATGCCCCCGCCCGCACCGGCCAGCGGCGCCAACTCCTGGGAACAGGGCGACTTCTATTCCTACGATTTTTCCGCCGGGCCGGACCAGGTGCTGGTCCAGTTCCTGCTCCACCACCTGCCGGAGGATGAGTCGCTCGAAGCCGCGCTCCGGCGCCTGGCCCGGCAGCTGCCCCCGGGCGGCAAGCTGGTGATCGTCGAGATGCTGCTCACGGGCATCGCGCCGGCCGTGCAGTGGCTGTTGCGGCCGCTGATCAGGCTCGGCCTGTACCTGCTCGGCAAGCCCGATATCCGCTTCTTCTCCCAGGACTCCCTGACGAACCTCCTCCAGCGGACCGGCTTCGGCCAGCTCAGCTGGCAGACGGTGGACGTGGGCACGTGGGTGGCCCCCGCCCCGGTGCTGTTCCCGAAACTGCGCATGCCCGGCAAGTGGTACCCGCTCCGGTGCGTCGTGCTGGAGGCCTCGCCCGTGCCCGAGACCTGCCCGGCCTGCGCGGCCACCGTTGCCTCCACCATGGACCTGGGTAACTTCACCCTCTACGGCTGCGGGGAGTGCGGCTGCTGGTGGAGCGACGCCCTGCGCCGGCAGGCAACGACCAGCTTCACGCCGGAAAAATATTTCAGCCAGCCCGACGGGGACCGGCCCCGCTGGCAGGACCTGCTCCGCCGCTTGCCCGGCCTGCCGCGCTCCGTGCTGGACGTGGGCTGTGGCAACGGGGCCTTCCTGCAGTTCCTCAAGCAGGCCGCACCGGTTGCGCGGCTCGCGGGGATCGAACTCGACCCGGGGAGAGCGCAGGAAGCCCGGCAGCGGAATCCCACCGCAGAGATCAGCGAGAGCGATGCGCTGGCAGCGGTCGAAGCCGGCACTGACCCGTTTGACCTCATCACGCTGTGGGACGTCTTCGAGCACGTGCCGGATCCGGCGGCGCTGCTCCAGTCCCTGGCGGCGCGGCTGGCCCCGGAGGGCCGCCTGTTTCTCCAGACCATTCACGAGGACAGCATCGTGCCCCGGCTGGGAAGGCTCAGCTACCGGCTGACTGGCGGACTGCTCAAGGCCATCGCCCGCCGCACCCACGACGCCCACCACCTGACCTTCTTCACCCGGCCGGCGCTGGAACTCATGGCACTGGGCGCCGGCCTCGAGGTGGAGACCCTCTGGTACGACCGGCTGGCGCTGAACCGGATGGACGGGTCGCCCCTGGTGACGTACCCCACCGCGGCGCTGCTCGCGCTGGAAAACCTAAGCGGGAACGGACTGTTCCTCAACGCCATCCTCCGGAAGCGCGGCTAGCGTTTCCGCGTCAGCGCGCCCAGATCCCGGATCTGCTGGCGCCAGTGCTCGATGTTCTCCGCGTGGTACTTGGACACGGTGTCCAGGATCAGGCCGACTGCCAGGACGATGGTCGCCAGGATGCCGAGCCCCGCCGCGAGAATCGCCCGGGGAATCTGGAACACGAGCCCGGTCTGGTAGAACTGCAGAATAGGACCACTGCCTGCCAGCAGCGAGGCCACGGCGAAGACGGCGGCGATGGCCCCAAAGAACACCAGCGGTCGGTAATCCTTGAAGAGCATGAACAGCAGCCGGAGGATCATGAAGCCGTCGCCGAAGGTGCTGAGCTTGGAAAAGCTGCCCGCGGGCCGGCGGCCGTAGGGCACCGGCACCTCGATGATGTGAAAGCGCTTGGTCAGCGCCTGGAGAGTCAGTTCCGTTTCCACCTCGAAGCCGCCCGCCCGCAGGCGCACGAGCTTGACCAGGTCCCGGGTGAGGATCCGGTAGCCGGAGAGGATGTCCGTGACCTGGGTGCGAAACAGGGTGGACACCAGCCGGCTCACCAGCCGGTTGCCGAACTGGTGGAAGAAGCGGAAGGAACCCTCCGCGTGGGTGTCCAGCCGCGTGGCCACCAGCATGTCCGCATCCGCCGCCTGCAGTTTGCCGATCAGGTCGGGGGCCGCGCTGGCGTCGTAGGTGCCGTCGCCGTCCACGATGACGTAGAGGTCGGCGTCGATGACGTGGCTCATGTGGCGGAGCACGTTGCCCTTGCCCCGGCGGCCGGACGGGATCACCTCGGCGCCGGCAGCCCGGGCCTCCTCGGCCGTGCGGTCGCTGGAGGCGTTGTCGAAGACCACGACGCGGGTGCCGGGCAGTGCCTTGCGGAAGTCCCGGACCACGCTGGCCACGGTGACTTCTTCGTTGTAACAGGGAATCACCACGCAGACCCGCGGGGTCTGGGCCGGTGCGTGGCTCTGGTGCGGCTGGATGTCCGGGGCGTTGTGCATGATGGCTGGCTAACTTACAGGTTTACGCGCGTAAAAACGCAGGATGGGTCCATTCCCTGTCTCGAGCCAGGACAACGGCACGCACAGAACCGACAACAGCAGAAACCCCGGAATGCGCTTCGTCATCCCCGCCCCCGGGGGCTGCCCCCGGCGCAGGTAATTCTGGATCGACAGGGACCAGGCGGGCGCGTCCGTCTGGGGCTCCACCGTCACGGCGCCAAACCGGCTACGGGCAAACACGTCCCTGAGGGTGGCTGGCGTGAAGAACAGCAGGTGATAAGGCAGGTGCAACAGGGACCAGTAGCGGCCAAAGAGCCGGTAGCTCAGGCAGTCGATGTTCTCCGTCTCCCCCAGCACATAGCCGCCGGGTTCGAGCGCCGCGTAGATGCTGTTGAGCAGGCCCACCGGGTCCGGGTCGTGCTCGATGACGTGATTGATCTGGACAAATTTCACCGAGGCCGGGACCACCTGCTCGTGGGGGAAGGTGCTGGCCAGCACGTCGAGGCCGTAGAGGCTGCGGGCTTTGGCCGCCGCGGTGGCATTGGGCTCGATGCCCAGCACGGCTAGCCCGAGCTTGTCCCGGAGGAGTGCCAGCTTCTCGCCAGCGGCGCAGCCCACGTCCACCAGCCTGTCGCCCGGACGCGCGCCCAGCGCGCGGAGAGTCTTGAAGATGCGCCCCATGTAGAGGTTCATCAGGAACGCCCGCAGGCGGGAGGGCTCCGGGTTGTAGTGCATGTAGCCGTCCGGGTAGAAGGCCAGCGCCTCCTCCCGGGTGGGACGGGGCCAGTGATGGGTGAGCCCGCAGGCGGCGCAGGAGCGGATCGCACCGGTCCAGGTGCTGCCGTACTCGTAGTCCCGCAGGTCATCCCGCACCGGCACCGACAGGACACCGCCGCAGGCGGCGCATTGCTCGCCCAAGTTCATAAGAGGTTCACAGGAGACTCACGAGGGTGCCAAAGAATCCGCCGGTCGCCGGCCGGCTCCCCGCCACGTCCAGCGCCCGCAGCGTGCGATGCAGAGCCGCCAGCTGGTGGTGGGGAATGCCAGGAAACAGGTGGTGCTCCCAGTGGTACTGGAAGAAGGGTGCCATCAGCGCGGACACGAGCAGATGCCGGTGGTGACTGCGGGTGTGCCAGGCGGGGCCGGCGGACTCGCCACGGCCCGCGCCATCGGCAGCGCGGTGCTCGACGAGGGTCCGCAGGCCGTCCAGCACAGGCGTGACGGTCATGACGACGATCAGCCAGGTGAGCCAGAACCACTGCAATCCCAGGAGAAAGCTGAGCCCCAGCGCCGGCAACTGCCAGCCCGCGACGGCGATCAGGCGCTGCCGGTCCGTCGCCTTCATCAGTTCCGGCTCCGCAGCCGCCTCCGCCTCCAGGCGCCGGCCGAGCAGGCTCCGGGCCATCAGCTCCCAGACCAGCCGGCCGCCCAGGAGAAACAGCAGCGTGCGCCGGATCTCGCCGCGGGTCAGATCCGGGCGGGTGACGTAGCTCGACGGGTCCTGGGCCGTGCGCAGGTAGAGATGATGATCGTTATGGGTGAGCCGGTAGCTCGCCACCGTGTGCCCGATGGGCAGGGCTGCCAGCAGGTCGGCCACCCGGTCGTTCCAGCGCCGGTCCGGCAGCAGTGAGTAGTGGGACGCCTCGTGGACGATGTTCAGCAGGGCGTGCTGCAGGACGCCCAGCGCGGGGATCAGCAGCAGGCACCAGTAGCCGGGCAGGGTGAGCCAGAGCACCGCGCTGACCGCGACGCCGGTCCAGCAGGTCAGCAGGTAGCGCGCGGCGGCAAACCCGTTGAGCGCCTGGAAATCCCGCAGCTTGAGCCCCGCCCGGGCCAGAGCCGCCTGCACCTGCGCCCGGTCCTGCTGGAGCAGCCGGGCCAGGGTGGCCGGCTCCGGCGGGGCCGTGGCGACAAGGGCGGAGGACTGCATGGCGGCGAATGATAACAATTGGCGCGCGGCGCGACGTCAAACCCCGGTCAGACAGGGTTCGCCAAACGGGGCCCGGGCATTGCCCGCCCCGCAGGTGGCAGCCCTATAATCGCCCCACTTCCGCCAACGAGCCCGATCCATGGAACACATGATTCAGTTGCACATCGAGAAGCTGCCGGAGGGGGTCTACCTCGCCACCAGCGATGACGTGCAGGGGCTGATCGCCCAGGGACGCACGATTCAAGAGACGATCGAGATTGCGCGGGACGTGGCGAAAAAGTTGCTCGAGGCACAAACCGGCTCGACGCTGCCCGCCGTGGCCGAGTCTTTCGATTACCCGGTGATCGTGGCCACTTGATGGGACGGCTGGCCGGTTTCCGTTACCGCGAGATCACCCGCCGGCTGAAAGCCCTGGGACTTCAATTCCACCGGCAGGCCGCCGGCAGCCACGAGATCTGGCACAACCCAACGACCAACCGCTACACCACCATCCCCAATCATCCCGGCGATATGCCCGAAGGAACCCTGCGTGCCATTCTCAAGCAGGCGGGGATCGAGCCTGAGGTGTTCCTGCAGCAGAAGTGAAGAGCCCCGCCCGGGCCAGGGTGGCCGGCTCGGGAGTGGCCGTGGCGACAAGGGCGGAGGACTGCATGGCGGCGAATGATAACAATCGCAGGCGCAGGCTGGCTCGGCTTATGTCGACCGGTGGCGGGCCCGGAGTGCGGCCAGCCGCGCCAGCACGCGGTGCGCCAGGGCAGCCGGCAACAACAGCACAATGGCGGCGCGGCCGAACTGGATCCCGGTCCACTGGAGACGCTCGATGCCCTCCCGCTCCAGGCTGAATGTTGCCCAGCGCCAGTAGAAGCCAAGGTAACGCAGGGCCGTCAGCGCGGCGGTCCGATCCGGCGCGCTCGCCAGAGCCCGACCGGCCAGATAGCGGTGCACCATCATCAGACAGCGGGCCTGCAACACATCCCGGTGCGGGCCCTCGGGCACGCGCGCAAGGCCGGTGCCCAGCACCCGCAGGCAGGCAGCCTCCTGCCGGGGCAGGTTCTGCGACATGGACTGCCCGTGGACCCGGTACAGCGTGAGCACTTCTGGCACACAGATCACATCGTAGTGCCAGGCGAGACGCAGCCAGAGATCCCAGTCTTCCGCCGCTGGCAGAGTCTCGTCGAACAGGCCCGAAACAGGGAGCGCCGACGTACGGATCAGCGCCGTGGACCCGTTATCGAGGGCATTGGCAGCCAGCAACTGCTCGTACACGCGGCCTGAAAACTCCAGATGACTGCCGTGCCCGAGAAAACCGTCATCCCCATTGACGAGATCGGAAAAGCCGTAGGCCAGCGCCGCCGCCGGGCGGGAGCGCAAGGCCGCCAGCTGGCGTTCCAGTTTGTGGGGCAGCCACAGGTCGTCCGCGTCGAGGAAGGCGATGAACTCCCCCCGCGCGAGGGCGATGCCTCGATTGCGGCTGGCGGCCAGGCCCGCGTTGCTGAAGTGGTGCAGGTGCAGGCGGGGATCGCTGCAGCGCTGCACCCGTTCCACCGTGCTGTCCGTGGAGCCGTCGTTGATCACCAGCACTTCGAAGTCGGCGACAGTCTGGGCGAGAGCGCTCGCCAGCGTGCGTTCGATCGTCTGCTCGCCGTTCCACACGGGAATGACGACGGTGATGAGGGGCGTGCTCATGGCAGTAACAACTGCCGGTAGCGCCCGGCCAGTACCGGCCAGGCGAAGGCCGCGGCGCGCGTCCCGGCCCGGGCCTCGAGCCGCTCCCGGGCCGCGGGATCCAGCTCCAGCACTCCGCTGAGGCAGGCCCGAAGCCCGGCCGCATCCCCGGCCCGCACGATGAACCCGTCGACGCCGGTGGTCAGGATGTCGTCCGCACCGCTGGCGTCTGTGGCGACGCAGACCCGGCCCGCCGCCAGCCCTTCGAGCAGGGAGACGGGCAGGCCTTCCGCGTCGCCGTCGGCGGTCACCACCGAGGGCACGACAAAGATATCTGCAGCCCGCAGCAACTGCTGCTTGCGTTCACCCGTCACGTGACCCAGCAGACGCACGTGGCCGGCAAGACCGTGGCTGATGTCTGCTTCCAGCTCACTCCGCAGTTCGCCCTCACCCGCAATCAGCAGGAGCAGTTCGGGGTGGGTGGTCACGAGCGGGCGCAGCGCCGCGAGCAGGACGCTGAGACCTTTTTTCGGGGTGAGCCGGCCGAGGAAGACCAGCGCGGTTCGGTCGCTCAGGTCGAGCGCCACCCTCGCCCGCGTGCGGAAGTCGGTGTCGACAGTGGCACTGAATTCAGTGGCCACGCCCATCGGCACCACGTGCAGCTTGTGGGCAACGGTTACCCACTGGTCGTCCGGGTAGAAACTCCGCAGCTTCGCCAGCGTGCGCCGGCTGACCGCCGTGCCCGCCGCCGCGCCGGCCACCACGGCCCGCACGATGCGCGGCCCGAGCCAGGGCACCCGGTGCCACACCGCCACGTCGGAGGAATGGGTGGTGAAGACGTGGCGGATGCGGAGCAGCCGGGCCACCAGCGCGCCGGTGACGGCCTGGGGTGTGAACCAGTGGGAATACAGCACGTCGGGCCGCACCTGGCGGCACAGCCGGAAGAGCGCGACGAACTCCGCAATGAAGAGCAGGGGCACCTGCAGGAGCAGCCCGGGCGACGCGCGCAGGTTCGGCAGGATCGCGGGATACACCAGCCGCTGGGCACTCTCGGGCCAGCCGTAGCGAAAGCGGTGCACCTGAATACCCTGCAGGACTTCCTGGCGGGCGGCCCCGGCGTCGTGGGGCGCGAGCACGTGGATCTCGAGGGCCGGGTCCGCGGCCCCCATGGCGCTGGCCTTGAGCGCGACGGCCTGGTCCAGCACAAAGGTGGGCAGCGTGTCGTCAGCCCGGCGCGGGAATGTGGACGCAGTAATCAGAATCTTCATCGGCCGGAATCTGCCCCCTCCCGCACAGTCTACCGGAGGGCGCCTGTGCTAAGGTCTAAGCCCGTCGCAGTGCGCAAGATCGGTCGATGCCGCCCAACAAGAACCTGGTGATCGACGTGGGCATGCACAACGGCGACGACACCGCCTACTACCTGCACAAGGGTTACCGGGTGGTGGCCATCGAGGCCAACCCCCGGCTGGCTGTCCAGGGCGAGCAGCGCTTCGCGGACGCCATCCGCGCAGGCCGCCTCCAGATTCTCCCCATCGGCATCGCCGCCGAGCGGGGTGAGGCCGAGTTCTACATCGCGTCCGGTCTGGACGTGCTCAGTTCCTTCAATCTCGATCTGGTCCGGCGGGCGGACACGCCGATTGAACGGGTGCGCGTGCCCTGCCTGCCGATTCGCGACGTGCTGGCCGAGCACGGCATCCCCTGGTACCTGAAGGTGGACATCGAGGGCAACGACAGCGTCTGCGTGGCGGGCCTCGACGTGGGGCACACGCCGGCCTGGATCTCCATCGAACTGGACCCGCGCCGTGGCGACGTGGACGTGGGCGCGCTCCAGGCACTCGGCTACACGCGCTTCAAGATCATCCGGCAGAACGACCTGCGGGAGATCACGGCAGACAACCTGCCCCGGCAACTCGCACTGCGCCGGCGGGCCGCCGCGCCGGGCCTCGCGGGCACCCTGCACCGCCTCCTGCGCGACCTTGATCACCGGCTGCAGCCCCGGCGCGACCGCGTCTGGCGCTTCCCGTCCGGTTCCAGCGGCGCCTTCGGCACCGACCTGCCGGGGCCCTGGCTGGACGTGGCAACGGTGCTCGGCCTCTGGGCCCAGTTGCGTGACGCGGATCAGGAACTGGCGGCCGGCTGGCGCAGTGAGTGGTTCGACGTGCACGCGGCTATGGCCCCCCTATAAGCTAGGCGGCACCATGAAACTGATCGTCCAGATTCCCTGCCTCAACGAAGAGGCCCACCTTCCCGAGGTGCTCGCCGGTATCCCCAAAGAGATTCCCGGGATCGACACCATCGAGATCCTCGTGATCGACGACGGCAGCACCGATCGCACGGCGGAGGTGGCGGCCGAGCACGGTGCCCACTGGGTCATCCGGCACAAAACCAACCGGGGTCTGGCGCGCTCTTTCCGCACCGGCATCGATGCCTGCCTGCGTCTGGGTGCGGACCTCATCGTCAACACCGACGGCGACAACCAGTACGACGGTGCGGGCATCGCCGCACTCTGCGGGCCTATTTTACGGGGCGAGGCCGACATCGTGATCGGCGACCGGCAGACCGATAAGGTGGCCCACTTCTCCCCGCTCAAGAAACAGCTGCAGCGCACGGGCAGCGCAGTGGTGCGCGCCCTGTCGGAAACGGACGTACCCGACGTGGTCAGCGGCTTTCGTGCCCTGTCCCGGGAGGCGGCCCTGCAGCTGAACATCCTCTCGCCCTTCAGCTACACCATCGAGATGGTCATCCAGGCCGGCAAGAAGCACCTGGCCATCGCCTCGGTGCCCATTGCAACCAACGTGACGAAGCGCTCGTCCCGGCTGTTCAAGAGTATTCCCGCCTTCATCCGGGATCAGGTGACGACCATCGTCCGCATGTACTCCATGTACCAGCCGCTGCGGGTGTTCTTCTGGATTGGCACGATACTGTCGGTCGCCGGCGCGATCCCCGTGGTGCGCTTTCTCTACTACTACGCCATCAACGAGGGTGCCGGTCACGTGCAGTCGCTGATCCTGGGTGGCGCCCTGCTGATGATGGGGTTCTTCGCCTACCTGGTCGGCCTGGTGGCGGACCTGATCCAGTTCAACCGTCAGCTTCTGGAGATGGTGCTGGAGCGGCTGAAGGTCATTGAGTACGGCGAACGGGGTGCCGATGCACGCCCCAATGCGCGCGTGGCGAAGGACGCGCTCCCGTAGGAGCGCCTTTAGGCGCGATCGGCGGACCGCGTAATCACCAGCCGCCGCTGAACTTGCCCGTGTCGTAGGGATTGAAGGTCTCGCCGTCCTGCTGGGGCCGGCTGTCGATGAGGTGGGCACGCTTCAGCTGCCGCTCGCCGTCCGGCTCGGTTTGCAGTTCCCAGGTGTAGGTGTCGTAGGGGTTCGCGCCGTAGCCCGTGCCGGGCTCCGCCTTCGGCCGCGGGGGGGCCGTTTCCCGTATTACGGGGGCCGCCCGGGCGGGTTCATCCCCGGCGTCCTTCTTGAAAAATCGCAGCCAGCTCACGGTGCGCTCCGGCCTGATGATTGACGAGTGAGCACCGTAACCCCGGCGGGGGGAATCCCAGCGTGACGCAGGCCGCACTTCCCGGGACGGCAGCGGCCCGCCGGGCAGGCCGGGCGACGGGCGGTCAGCGGCTGGCGGCAGGCGGCAGCGGGGGCAGCGGGGGCAGGCCGTCCTGGAAGCGGACCTCCAGGCGCGGGAAGGGAATGCCGATATCGGCGGCCCGGAGGGCCGTCAGCACCCGCACCCGGGCGGCACTCTCCACGGATAGGCGGTCGTCCATGTCACTGGTCCAGAGCAGCAGGCTGAAATCGAGGGAGCTGGCGCCGAAGCCCCGGAACACCGTCATCGCGGCAGGGGTTTCCGCCAGGCCCGGCAGGTCCCGGATGGCCTCCAGCAACACCTCCTCCACGCGGACGGGATCGCTGGCGTAGTCCACGCCCACGGTGACGTCGATGCGCCGCGCCCGGTCACTCAGGGTCCAGTTGGTGAGCTCACCGGAAATGAGATTGGCATTGGGAACGGTCACCTCGGCGCCCTCCGGGGTCCGGATCCGGGTGGCCCGCAGGCCGATCAGGTCCACCCGGCCCGAGGTCTGGCCCACGGTGATCTGGTCGCCCTCCCGCACCGGCCGCTCGAAGGCCAGGATGAGGCCCGAGACAAAGTTGTTCACGATGTTCTGCAGGCCAAAGCCGATACCGACGCCCAGGGCGCTGATCAGCAGCGTGAGCTTCGACAGCTCGACGCCGGAAGCGGCCAGTGCAAACAGGAGGCCGACCACCACCAGGGCGTAATAGATGAGTCGCGAGGCAGCTGAGGCGGCCCCGGTGGCCAGGGGCATCCGGGGCAGCAGGTCCTCATCGAGAATGAAGCGCACGAAGCGCGCCACCCCGAGGGCGAGGGCGATGCCGACGAAGAACCACAGGAGGTCCCCCAGCGACAGCTGAACGTTGCCAAAGGCGACGGGTGTGGTGAGCAAACTGCCGGCGAAACTCCACACCGGTTCCAGCACCGGCAGGATGTTGGGCAGCAGGCTTAAGAAGGTGATGAAGAGCACCAGGCGGATCAGGCGCCGGCCCCAGGCACGCACCGCGCCAGGCCAGTGCCGCACGCTCCGCAGCCAGCGGCTGCCGGGACCACCCACCCAGGCATCCAGGGCCGAACGCAGGATGACGTCGGTGGCCAGGAGCGTGCACAGGGCGAGGGAAACGAAGACGACGCCGCCGATCGCCTGCTGCCCCAGGGACCGGGCGCCGGCAACCTCGGCAACGAGGCCGATGGCCACGATGAACGGGGCAAGCACCGCAATGCCGTGAATCGCGCGACGGAACAGCGGCTCGCCGCCAGCGGTGGGCATGGACCCGCGGGCCAGCTGGCGAAACACCAGCAGCGCGACACCACCGAGCAGGACGATGACCAGCCGCCCGTACCAGTCATCCCCGAGAACGATGAGCTGCAGCAGGAACGCGAGGGCCAGCAGCAGGAGCCCCTGCAGCGGGCGGATCTCGGCTGGCGTCACGAGAGCAGGCAGGATCCGCCAGAGCAGCCCGGTGGCCAGGATGCCCCGGAGTATCGTCAGCCCGAGGGGCAACTCGGGCAACAGGAGGAACGGCCCCAGGAGTATCCACACGAGGAGGGTTACGGCGAAGGGATAGCGCGTCAGCAGTTCGTCCGTGCCGACGGCGCTGGTCCCGGCCCTCTCTTCCTGGACCAGCAGCGCCCGCCGCAGCCGGGCCACTGCGACCAGCAGCACCAGCAGGACGAAAGCGAAGACGCTGGTCTGGGCAGGCCGGGCGTCCACGTAGTCCCCAATGCCCGCGCGCAGCGTCGTGACGTTCTGGCGGGTCAGCTCCAGGGGCTGACGGAGGTTGTCCGGAATTTTCCAGAGCGGCGGTGCGGTAATGGCCAGCGGCTGCTCCTGGCGGTCGAGCCGCGTGGCGTTCAGCTGGACCTGCAGCTCCCGCAACGCGTTCTGCAGGTCGCCCACCCGCACGTCGGCGGCCACCACCACGTCGAGGCGCTTGCGGAGCGGCTCCCGGGTGGTCTCGATGCTGTCCGCCATGGTCAGCAGCCGGCCGCGCAGTGCGTCGGGGACCTCGTCCGGCGGCGGGTCCTGAGAATCACCAGAGGCCGCCGGTGGCGTGGGGTCCGCCGCTTCCCGGAGGAACCCGGCGTCGGACCGTAATTGCGCCCGCCAGGGGTCGAGGAGTGCAATCTCATCCTGGAGCCGGGTGCGCCACTTCCCGAAGATGCGGTCCAGGTTGCTGAGCTTCTGCAGGACGGCGGAGAGTTCGACAAGGTCGGCCCAGGTCGGGTCTGCCGCCCGGACGCCGCCCAGGACGCGCTCAGCCTCCTGGGTCTTGCTCGGCAGCGCCACGGCGATACCCGCCAGCTCCGGCGCGGGCTTGCGCAGGTAGTCATTGATCTCGATCAGGCGGCGATTGACGTCATCCAGGCGCTGGACCAGCGCGGTGGTGCTGGTGTCGGCGGGCGCCGCGGCCGCGACTGCTGGGGCTACCGCGGGCGCCGGGGTTGCCGTTTCCGCCGGCGCCGCGGCGTCCTGGGCACCAGCGCCACTGAGCAAGCCGAGCAGCAGGGCACACCCGATGAGGCAGTTTTTCATCATCAGATTATTGTAACCGGAGGACCGTCTGTATGATTCCCCGGCGCCCACCTCGCCGGCGTCCGGACCAGTGCCCATGCTCTCGCGACGTGCCCGCATCTCCTTCGCCATCGTTTACGCTGCGGGCCTGCTGC
Source organism: Gammaproteobacteria bacterium (assembly GCA_031409515.1). GTDB lineage: Bacteria > Pseudomonadota > Gammaproteobacteria > Steroidobacterales > SHZI01. The sequence continues at coordinate 21,341 of JANNXJ010000049.1, forward strand.
TGTTCTCCGGCCTGTGCGCCGAGTGGATCGTGCGGCAGAACGGCTGGCGTCCGTGGCAGCACGAGGATCCCGGGGTCACCCACCTGCCCCACGATCCCCACCCCAATGCCCGAGCCAACCGCCATTACGCGGACCGGCTGGCAACGGTGCTCCGATGACCGTTGCCGTGGACCTGCCCCTGGACGACTACTCCGGCCGACCGGCGGCACTGCGCCAACTGCTACTGACGGAGACCGGTGGTGAGTACCCCCGCTTCGTCGCCAGCCTCGACGCGCGCTACAGCCACGTATGGCGGGATATAGCTCTGGCCTACGGCGCGCTCCTGGCTGTTGCCTGGCTCATGCAACTACCAGAGGCGCCAGCGCTCCGCGTTGCGGCCATCCTGCCGGGCGCTGTGGCGATTGGCGCGGCCCTGGCCTTTCTCCAGCTGTTTCTGCACGAGGCCGCCCACTACAACTTTGCGGCTGACCGCCGGTGGAACGACTGGCTGTGCGATGCGCTGATCAGCTGGCAGGTGGCCTCCTCCATCGACGGCTACCGGGCCGTGCATTTCGCCCACCACCGGTATCTCGGCACCACGCGGGACACGGAGCGCTCCTACTTCACCGCACTGACGCCGGGCTTTCTTCTCGCCATGCTCACGGGGCTCCACGCCGTGCGTGTGCTGCTGGCCCGGGACCAGGCCGGGCCGGTTGCTGCGCCGCTGGCGAAACCGGGTGGGAGTCTGGGCCCCGTCCTCCGGGGACTGGCCATGCACCTTGTCGTCGTCGCACTGCTGTTCCGGTCTGCCGGGTGGGAGGCCGCGCTGGCCTGGGTGCTGGGGGTCGCCGTGGTCTACCCCGTGTTCGCCACCTTGCGCCAGGTAGCCGAGCACCGTTCTGTCCGCGCGGATCCCGCCTGCGACTACAGTCGGGAGGACCAGGGCGCTGTCACGCGCCTGTTCGGCGCCGGCTGGCTGGCCACCATCGTCGGCGGGGCCGGCTTCAATCGCCACCTGCTCCACCACTGGGAACCCCAGGTGTCCTGCACCCGGCTGGCGGAACTCGAACGCTATCTGGGGACGACCAGCGTGGCGCCCCTGCTGGCAGCCCGCACCACCACCTACGGCGCCGCGCTCGCGGCGATCTGGCGCCATGACAACCGCTGACGCGCGGCCCACTGCCCTCTGCCTTGCCTGCGGCTCAGGTCAGCTGAGCCACTGGTGCGACGCCACCGATCTGGAGTACCAGTCCGTGGCGGAGCGCTACACCTACTGGCAGTGCCTGGCCTGCGACTGCCTGTCCATCGATCCCTGTCCGGTGCAGCGCCTCGCCGAGATCTACCCGCAAAACTACTACAGCTTTACGGGCCGTGCGCCGTCGCTGCTGGAACGCTTCAAGCTGGCTTTCGACCGGCGGCTGCTGCGGTCCATCCTCCCGGAGCTTCCCGGCGAGACCCTCGCAGCCCTGGACATCGGGGGCGGCACAGGCTGGATGCTGAATGAGGCGCGGCGGGTCGAGCCGCGGCTGCGGACCACTGTGATCGTCGATATCGACGCGCAGGCGCAGGACCTGGCAACTGGCTCGGGCCACCAGTTTGTCGCCAGCCGCATCGAAGAGTTCAGGACCGACCAGCGCTTCGATCTCGTGCTCATGCTCAACCTGATCGAGCACGTCGCAGACCCGGTGGCCGTGCTCGCCGCGGTGGGCCGGCTGCTGACGCCCCAGGGGCGCATCCTCCTCAAGACCCCGAATCACGCCAGCCTCGACGCGCAGCTGTTCCGGCAGTCTTACTGGGGCGGCCTGCACTGCCCGCGGCACTGGGTGATCTTCACGCCCGCGAGCCTCGAGTCGGCAGCCCGGCGCGCCGGCCTCGCGGTGCAGACACTGGAGGAGACCCAGGGGGCGCCCTTCTGGTGCTGGTCGGTGCTGGCGGGGCTGGCGCGGCGCGGCTGGATCTTAGTCAGCGCCCAGCGCCCGATGGTGCAGCACCCGCTGGCGCCGGTGCTCATGGCCCTGTTCGCGGCCTTTGATTTCCTGCGCCGGCCGCTGATGGGCCGCTCGATGCGGGGCACGTCCCAGATGTTCGCGGTGCTGGCCCCGCTCGCCGGGCCTGAGTAAAAGGCAGCTTGCAGTGCGACCCACCCAGAACGAACTGAATCCCGAACGGGGCCCGCCGCCCACGCCTGACAGCCGCCGGGCCCAGGCACAAAAAATCATCAGTCTGCTGACCCGGTTTGCGGGGCGTCCCCTGGAGACTCTGCATTGCCTCGACATCGGCTGTTACAGCGGGCTGATTACCGCTGAACTGGCTCCGCGCTTCGCGTCCACCTGCGGTATCGACTACGACGGGCTGGCCCTTGAGCAGGCCCAGCCGGATCCCACCCGCAATCTCACGTTTGTGCAGGGCGATGCCATGCGCCTGCCCTTTGCAGATCACGCATTCCAGCTCGTGCTGTGCACCCACACTCACGAGCACGTCCCCGACGACCGAGAACTATTCGCCGAAATCTGGCGCGTTCTTGAACCCGGTGGCCTCGTGTTTCTCAGTGCGCCGAACTGGCTCTTCCCCATCGAGCCGCACTACTTCGTGGCGTTCCTCCACTGGCTGCCGCAACGACTGGCCGATGCACGACTCCGCAGCCTCGGCGGCCCACCCCACTACTACGAGCGGCTGCGGACGATCTGGAGCCTGCGCCGGCAGCTACGCCGCTACCGGATTCAGGACCTCACGCCCGAAGTGGCCCGGCTGCAAATCGCGGCGCTGGGCGGCGTCGGGGGACGGCTGGGCCGCTGGGTGCCAGCGGCTCTCCTGCGGCTTTTAACGCCGGTCATGCCGAGCTTCAATCTGCTCTTGACCAAGCCGGGTGGTTGATCCGTAGCAAACTTCGGACTGGCAGGAAGAACCCGAAGAACGACCGGTAAGTACCTGATTAGATGGTGGAGTCGAGGAGGATCGAACTCCCGACCTCCGCATTGCGAACGCGGCGCTCTCCCAGCTGAGCTACGACCCCACCGCAGGCTACAGTCTAACGGAAAGACGCGGGTCTAGAAATCACGCTGGCTGGATCCGTGGCCAGATCAGGCCGCAAGGACGCAGCGCCCCTGGTCGAGGACCACCGTGTCCCGCTCCAGGGCCCGGAGGCGGCAGGAGACGATATTGGCGTCCTGCCAGAGCTCGGCCACGAGGGTTTCCCCCGGGTATGCGGGGCCCCCGTAACTGACGGCCAGGGAGCGGATCAGGGTGTGGTCGTACTCGCAGATCACCTGCAGGATGGCGTGGCAGGCGATGCCCTGCAGGCACAGCCCCGGCAGGCTCGGGACCGGGTGCAGCAACTTCTGGTCAGTGGACAGGCGAAACAACAGGGTCTGGTCCGGGCGCGTCGCCACCGTTGCCGTCATGTCCGGACGGCGCTGCGGCACCCCGGGAGGCGTTCCGCGGGTACCCCGGGGACCGCCAAAGCCCCCGTCGCCCCCGGCCAGCCAGGTGCGACGGACGGTGAACAGCGGCTGGCCGTCGCTCTCCCGGCGCGCGCGGCTCTCCACCGTAATCAGGGCACCCTCCTCCGCCCCCTTGTCGAAGACGGCGGCAACCTCGCTATCCACGAGCAGCGTGCCGGAGTCGTCGAGCGGCCGGTCCAGACTGAAGGTCTCCTCCCGCGCCTCGACCCGGGAAACGTCCCAGCCGCAATCGTCGAGGAGTCTGGTGCTCGCACCCTTGCTCACCAGGGCACTGGCGAAGCTCGGCAGGGTCTTCAGTCCCGCGGCCTCAGCGAGATAGGGCCGTTCGGCCTGCTGGGTGGGATCCCTGCCGAGCCCGACCCCGAGCGCGTAGAGGAGTACGTCGCGATCGGTGTAGTGCACCCGCTCGCCCCGGGAGCGGAGCGACATCAGGTGCTCGTAGTCGATGGGCATCGCCGGGTCTGTTTAGCGGGTCTTCGGCCTTACTCTTCGGGAGCGACGGTGAGGCGAATCCCGTTGAGGGCGTCGGTCACTTTCACCTGGCAGGCGAGGCGGGATTCACCCGCCCGGAAGTTTTCTGTGCTCTCAAGGAGTTCCTGTTCGTCGCTGTGCAGGGTGCCAAGCTTCGGGAACCATTCGGGAGTGACGAAGACATGACACGTCGCGCAGGAGCACATGCCGCCACACAGGGCCTCGATGCCGTCATCGAGTTCCCGCAGCGGCTCCATCAGGGTCAGTCCGTTATCGACCTGAACCGTGTGGGCTTTGCCGGTCCGGTCAGTGATGTGAAGGGTGGGCATATCGGTGCTCTACAGTCTGCAAAAAAAGGCGCGGCAATATAGCACGGCCGTCTAGGCCCGACCCACGTTCATGTCGAAGGGCGTCTGGTAGTAGGTGCTGTCTTCCGCCCAGCGCTTGGCCTCCTCCAGCATCTTGCGCATCCGAAGTTCCGCCGTACCCACCTCGGCGCAGTTTTCGCAGCGCGGATCGTCGCAGGGCTGGCGGGAATACAGCCAGAACTGGATAGCGCCGGCCAGCAGGCCATCTGCCACGTCCCAGGAGTCTGCATCTTCTTCCGAGTCCAGCAGCCGGTTGCCGAGCTCGATAACCTGCTCTGCAGCATCATCCAGCACGGTCTTGTCGTCATCCATGGCGTGATCCATATATAGATACCTCCGGCGACTCGGGTGCGTTGCACTGCTCGTGGGTTGCCATGCTATCAGAGGCGGAACACGAGTCCCGCCAGCACTTCCCATTGCCAGACGACACTGCCGCTGACCGCCACCAGACAGCCGTTAGCGGCGGGTCCGGAGCGGCAAAAGACGGCAGAGTCGCTATTGACCACAGAGCCGAGCACGCGGCCTTCCAGCCGCAGGCCGAGCCGGGAGGTTGGCGCCACCTTGACGCCCCCGCCAAGGCCAAAGGCGAAGAAGGTCTCGGAGTCGAACGCGCTGTCGTCCGGTTCGAAACGGGACGCGCCTACCGTCGCCACGATGTAGGGCCGGGCCTTGTCGCCCTCGAAGAGGTAGGTGCCACCCGCCTGGAGAAAGGTGATGTCCAGGTCAGCCAGGGCATCGTCGTCGGGAGCAAACAGACTGTCCAGTTCCAGGGATGTGGACTGGCGGCTCAGGTAGATTTCCCACTCCGTGTTCGCCTCGGCTGGCCAGTTCACGATCAGCCCGTAACTGGCGGCGTCGTCCAGATCGACATCCTGGTCATTGGTGTCCGTGTCATCGTCGTTGCTAAACGACCCGCCGAGCACATAGCCGGCAAACGGGGTGATCTCGATGCCGCGCAGCTGGCCATCGGCCAAAGCGGGCGTTGCCACCGCCAAAAGCAGTAGGAGCGCCTTCAGGCGCGATCGCGAATGGGGATCGCGCCTAAAGGCGCTCCTACGGCCGCTCCTGCAGGCAGGCATCAGGCAGTCTCCGTAGCAATGAAATCCGGAATCGTGACGGTGCAGAGGGTGCCCTGCCCCAGCTCGCTTTCGATCACCAGCGACCCGCGGTGGGCCTCGGCGATGCGCCGGGCAAGGTATAGCCCGAGACCCAGCCCGCCGGTACTCCGGCTGCGGGCGGGGTCGGCCCGGTAGAAGGGCTCTGTCACACGAGGAAGGTGCTCCTTGGGAATCCCGGGACCGTGATCCCGGACCCGGAGAACCACCATGCCGGGCTTGGCGGTGAGATCGACTTCGACCGGGGCCGCGCCGGGCGGCGTGTAGCGCAGCGCGTTCTCGATCAGGTTCTTGGCGACCAGCCGCACACGCACTTCGTCGACCTCCCGGACTACCGGCTGCGCTGGCAGGTGGAGGTTGATCTGGTCGAAGCGCTCGTGAAACTCCGCGTGCACCAGCGACTGAAGCATGGAACTCAACTCCACCGTCGAGCGCCGGAGCGTGGTGTGCCCCGCGTTCATGCGCTCGCTCTCCAGCAGATCGGCGATCAGCCGCTCCATCTCCCGCACGTCACCCAGAAGGTTGTGCTTGACCTGGCCATCCTCGAGAAACTCGAGCGCGACTTTCGCCCGGGTCAGGGGCGAGCGCAGCTCGTGACTGATGGCCAGGAGCAACTGACGCTTGGCCTCCAGCATGTCCCGGACATCATCGGCCATGTGATTGATATCGGCAGCCAGATCCCCAAGATCATCCCGTCGGGTTTCCCGGATACGGTAATCCAGATCGCCCTGCCCGATGCGGGCGGTGCCTTTCTGGATCCACTTGATCGGCCTTACCAGCCAGCGCACGGCAAAGTAGCAGCCCGAGAGCACAATGATGGACATCAGCGCGATAGCGAGCTGGGTAAAGTCTGCCCGGGGCACCTCGGCGATGCGCGGTGAGGCGATGACAATCCGGTAGCCATTCCGGGCCAGCTCCACGAAGGAATGCCGGTCATACTGGCCATACCGGACCAGCTTCAGGTTGGTTGCCCAGCTCTCCAGATTTTCCTGGCCCTTCTTGTCGAGACCCAGAAAGCCAATGGGAATCGGGCCAAAGGGAATCTGCTCGATCTTCGGGAAGGCGGGCACCGAACTCCACTCCATGCCGGGGCCGCTGATGCGAATGTCCACCGGTACCCGTTCCGTAATCGCCTTGGCCCGTTCAATGTTCGGCGGGAAGCCGATGTCGTCCAGCACGTAGTCGGCATGCAGGGAAATATGGGCCCCGACAATCTCGCGCAGGTAGTCCTGGTCGAGCACCAGGGCGTATACGTAGCGGCCCGCCAGGGCGTACACGATCCCGGTGAGTATGAAGATACCCAGCAGACGGGCCGACAAAGACCGGCTGATCTCCTTGATCACGAGGGCTGCACCTCTTCACCGATAAAGGCATAGCCGGTGCCCCACACGGTCTTGATGAAACGGGGCTGACGACTGGTGTCTTTCAGCTTCTGGCGGAGGCGGCTCACGAGAATATCCACGGAGCGGGAGAACAGCTGGGCATCGATACCCCGGAGTTCGTTCAGGATTTCGTCCCGGTTGAAAGTCTTGCCGGGATTGGTCGCGAAGAGCACCAGCAGCTGGTACTCCATTGTCGTCAGGTCAAGGGCCTCACCCTCGAGCTCCGCGGACCGCCGCTCCAGGTTGATGCCGAGATCGCCGAACCGGAGTGCTTTGTCGTCGCTGCGCGACCGCCCGCGGCGGAGCACGTTCTGGATCCGGGCCACGAGCTCCCGGGGCTCAAAGGGCTTGGGCAGGTAATCATCCGCACCGATCTCGAGGCCAACGATGCGATCAGTCACCTCGCCCCGGGCCGTCAGCATGACGACGGGCACCGAACTGGTCTTGCGGATGGTCCGGCAGACTTCAAAACCGTCCTGCTCTGGCAACATGACATCGAGAATCACGAGGTCCGGTTTGTCGCGCTGAAGTTTAGCGAGCCCGACCGAGGGCAGCGTGGCGGCGTCCAGTTGGAGATCGAAGCGCTGAAAATAGGCCTTCAGCAGCTCGCCGAGCTTCTCGTCGTCGTCAATAAGCAGAATGCGTGTCATGGGTCACAGTTTTACCGTGCACGGTCCGCTCTAATGCGCGGCGCTTGGGTGGGTGCTGAGGCTCTTTTCACGAACAGATTCTAAGTCCTTGGACAAAAAGGCAGATCTGTCGTTACAAAGTGTTACAGGGAGTTACCTGAGTGAAAGGAAAGTGCAACTTTCACTACCTATAGTACGCGCACCCAAAGGACTTGGGCCGAGCTAACACAAGGAGAGTGCCTGATGTTTCGAAATTTCACGTTCAACGATATCGACATACTTGGGGAAGTCATGCTGGCCGCAGTAGCCCTGCTGGTCCCCGTCCTGACCTTCGTCTTGTTCCTCACCAACTAACCAGTGCGGGCTGGGGCGGTTATCCACCAGCTCCGGCTCGCAACTGGTGCCTTTCTGGCTCAAGTGGCGGCCAGCGTCTGTTAACCCGATCCGTTACCCAGACCAGCAAGGGCACAGCCCCGGCCCAGACCACGGCCAGCGCACCGTAAACCACCGTACTACTGGCCAGCAGAGCCGCTGCGCCCAGCTTGACCCCCGCAACGTAGGCCAAGGGGCCACCGATGGCTCCAAGCCCGGCTGCCAGCAGGTACCGGCCGTGCAGCCAGCGCATTGATCCGTTCAGGGTCAGGGCGAAGTTGATCCACATCCCCAGAATCCAGTAGGGCGCTACCGCGGCAAAGGGCAGTGGCTCCGAATACGCCAGCAGGTGCGCCTGGATGAACGCCGTGTCCACGACCAGCCCGACCATGCAGGCGACCACCACCAGAACCAGCTCGACCCGCCAGTTATGGGCCGTGCGGAAGTGCCAGACCGTGAACAGGACCAGCGCGACGGCCCCCAGCCAGGAACGGTGAGTGCCGGCCCCGAACAGGCTCAGGAACCAGACGGACTGGAACCCGACGAAGTTGGCCAGGGCCTTAAGGATCAACGGCGGGTCCAGCGATCCCTGGTCTCGGCCAGCTGCTGGGTGCCAATGCGCATCTCGAGACGGCGATTGAACTCCGGCATGCCCAGGACCTTCTGGGGCAGCACGTTCATCGGGTCGTGGCGATAACCCAGCTCACGAACCTTAAAATCGAAAGCCTGCTGGGCTGCCCGCTCCGCTTCCGGCACGGTGTCCGCCTCGTCGAGCCACTGAAACCAGCGGTCCACGAACTTCACCAGATACTTCTCGCAGGTGGCAATGTTGTCGTCATTCAACTCCGCGTGGGCGCTGGTGGCAATCGGCGACATCGAGGCCCGCAGGTACGTTCCGTGACTGACGAAGCGGGTCCAGGCGGGATCGCTGCGGAATTTCAGGAACTCCGCGTTGGCCGGCTCGTAATACTTCAGCAGGTAGTCATAGTTGGTCCGCAGATCAACCCGCGGTGTGTACTCCGCGTAGAAGTACAGTTTGGGAATGGTGCCGAAAATGATGCCCAGGTGGGGCACCCGGGTCTGCTGGCTTAAGAAAACCGTGGCGTTCATGTCCAGAATGCTGGCCTTGCGGTTGCCCAGCCAGGAATGCACGAGCCAGTCCACCTCGGCGCCGGAGTAGGCCTTGAAGCAGCCCTCCAGCTGACCATCGGGTGACGTCCAGTAGTCCTCCCCCAGCGTCTGGGGATGACGCTGCACATCGAAACGCGCCTGCACCCTGTCGGCGATCTTCGCATGAATGTTCCAGCAGCGTTCCCAGGCCCGGGAGACATCCACGTTGGGACTCTCGGCCAGAAACTCCATGATGGTCTTGGTTTCCGTACCTCTGGTGGCTGCGGTCGGCATCTTCTGCTTGCTCTGATTGCTCTGGAGTCGATCTGAGTTTAAGCGATAATCCGGGCCCTGAGAGAGCGGAGCCAGCCATGCCCAGCCTGCGGATCAATGGTCACGACCTGTACTACGAAATTCATGGCCCGGAGAGCAGCCCGGCCGGCAGCACGACAAGCGGCCAGCGTGAGCAGGCCATCTGCATGGGCGGCTGGGGCACCTACTGCCACGGCGGCGAGCGCCACCTGGCCCGGGGCCTCACCGACCGCTACCAGGTGCTGATCATCGACTACCGGGGCATCGGCGCCTCCACCGATGACCTGACCCAGCCCCCGGGCATGGGTCTGCATGCCGCCGACGTCATCAGCCTCCTCGACCACCTCCGGTGGTCGCGGGTCCACTTCGTGGGCCTGGTGGGCATGGGGGCCTGCATTGCCCAGCTGGTGGCTCTCGAGCGCCCGGATCTCGTCCGCAGCATGGTGAACATGGGTGCGTGGGCCAGCGTCGACCCGTTTCTCTATGGCCAGCTCGAGATGTTTCGCGACATACACCGGGACTCCGGCTTCCTCGCTTTTCAGAAGCACGTGTGCCTGATGTCATTTCTCCCGGACTACTACAACGCCAACCGGGAACGGCTGCTGGGCGCCCAAGGCCCCTGGAGCGAACTCAACGGCCGGTACCCGGCCCACGAGCGGCTCGTGGCCGCGTGCCTGGACCACGACGTCGCCGACCGGCTGCGCCACATCAGCGCCCCCTCGCTGATCATTCACTCGGGCCAGGATCAGGTTACCGGACCGCGGACCACGCTGCCCCTCGAGCACGGGATTCCCCACGCCGAGGGTGTCTTGATGCCCGACGTTGCGCACGTCGTGGCGGGTCGGGAGCAGAAGGCCGCCTTCGCGAAGGTACTCCTGAGTTTCCTGGAACGTCACTAGGGGCCCGGGATGACGAGCCACGATGTCGCGATGACCGACGAGCTGACAGAAAGCCTTGCCTTGCAGGTGGGTGCGCTGGGCATCAACACAGCCCGCCGGCACATTTTCCTCTGCTGCGACCAGAGCAAGCCCAAGTGCTCCACCCGGGAGGCCAGCCTGGAATCCTGGGAATACCTGAAGCGTCGCCTGCGCGAGCTCGGCCTGGCAGCCGGCGGCGGCATCTATCGCACGAAGACCAATTGCCTGCAGGTCTGCATGGCCGGGCCGGTGGCACTCGTCTACCCCGACGGCATCTGGTACCGGGGCTGCACGCCCGCGGTACTCGAACGGATCATCCAGGAACATCTCATCGGCGGGCGCCCTGTCGGTGAGTTCGTGATCGCGGACCACCCCCTCCCCAGCGACCGGTAGGAGCGCCTTTAGGCGCGATCACCACTGATCGCGCCTAAAGGCGCTCCTACGGGCGCTCCTGCGTAATGATTCTGGATGAAGTCGGGACTATCACCGCTCGCACCCGCGTAGCGGAGACGCCACGCTTGGATTTCCTTTCCAGCGGAGATCCCGAGATGCAGCGTCGTCACCTGGTCCCGGCTTTGGCACTGGCCACGGTGCTGGCGCTTGCCGTCCCGGTAACCCTCGCGGCAGGGACCGGCGAAGCCGATGCCCGTTGTGTACGCCTGGACAACCGGATCGCAGAGCTGCGACTGAAACTGCGGATGGGGTACTCGGCCAGTCAGGGACGCCTCTACCGGCAGAAGGTGGCCAGCCTGGAGGCTGAGCGGACGTCCCTGTGCAGGAAGGGCCGATGAAGAAGGGCCCGGCGGTCCCAGCGAATCCGGCTTGAAGCACCCCGACACGGGACCTATGGCCAGACTGAAACTCGGACCGCCGGGCTTTGACCGTGAACTTCGGGGAAGAAAGCCGCCAGCAGGGAGGCAGTATACAAGCCACCCCCCTCCGCGTCCCGTGCCAAATCTGCGCCCCGACCGGCCTGCATTATGGTTAATGAATTATATGCAACTATATGTTTTAATTGATCTTACCCAGACCATCGGCGCGGAACGACAGCCTCTTGCGCGGCGGCAAAACGGTCTCTTTTGGGCCTGATTAGCGGTTGACTTTGCAGAGCACAACGACGTGCCTGCTCGCTATGCTGGCCCCATGCCCTTGCCCACGCCCCGGGAGACCACGCTGGTGGTCTTCTGCCGCCGTCCCGCCCTTGGCCTCGGTAAACGCCGGCTCGCCAGCGCCCTGGGCGATGCAGCCACGCTGAGGATCAGCGAACTGCTGCTGGCCACCACTCTCGAGGACCTGCAGGCCTGGCCTGGACGCCGGGTGATCGCAACCGCCGAACCGGGCGACGAGGCCTGGGCGCGGGCCCTGCCAATCCGGGCAGCCCACGTCGTGCCCCAGCCCGACGGCAATCTGGGCGTCCGTCTGGCAGGCGTTGATCGGGTGCTGCGGGATCGGGGGCACGCGCAACTCATATACATAGGCAGCGACGCACCCGTGCTGACTGCCGCCGACTTCGGGACAGCCTGCGACGCCTTGACCAGCCACGACGTCGTGCTCACTCCCGCGCTGGATGGCGGCGTCACCTGCATGGGCAGTCGCAGGCACTGGCCGGACCTGGCGGGACTGCCCTGGAGCAGCGCCGAGCTGCACACCGCGCTGCAGTTGCTGTGCGCAGGCGCCGGTTTAACAGTGCGCAATCTGGCACCACGTTATGACGTGGATGTGCCCGCAGATCTCACGCGCCTGTGCGGGGATCTGGCCACGGATGCGCGGCCAGCGCGCCGCGCGCTATACCGGGCTCTGTGCAGTCTGGGATACTGCACGCCATGAGCGCTGTTCCTGACAATGTCGTCAACCTGGTGTGGTCAGTCGCGTCAACCGATCCGGCGAAGCCTGCAGTCAGCGTGGTTATCCCCGTGGTGGCAGACAACGAGGTCTTGAGCCGGCTTCTCGACCGCCTGTGGAGCCTCCCCGTGCCACCGGACGAGATCGTCATCGTCGACGGCGGTGCCAGCGCAGGCTGTCGCAGCATTGCCCGGCGCTTTCGCTGCGTCTATGTCGGCACCCGGGCGGGTCGCGGCCATCAGCTCCATGCCGGAGCGCTGCGTGCCTCGGGGGATGTGCTCTGGTTTCTGCACGCGGATGCGGAGCCAAACCCCGAGAGCGTGGAGCTGATTCGCGGCCGGCACCTCACCGGTGCGCCCGGAGGCTTTTTTTCTTTTCGTTTCACGGGGCCGCCCACCTGGTACAAGCGGTTGCTGGCCCGCCTGATCAACTGGCGCACCCGTTTCGGGATCCCCTACGGCGACCAGGGCCTCTTCGTTGCCCGCGGTGCCTACGACGCGGTGGGTGGCTTCGCGGATACGCCGCTGTTCGAGGAGGTGCCGCTCGTGCGCGCCCTGCGGAAAATCGGGAGCTTTGCCTGCCTGCCTGCGGACATCGGCGTGTCGCCGCGCCGCTGGGAACGTGACGGCTGGCTGTGGCGGAGCATCGGCAACCGCCTGCTCGCTCTCGCCTACCTGCTGGGGGTTCCACCGCAGCGGCTCGCGCGACGCTACCAGCCCCTGGGCCCGATGGAATTCCGTACGGATGAGGACTCATGGTGATCGCCTCCGGCGTGGGCTACATCCAGCCCCATGCCCTCGATGAGCTCTGGTTTCATACCGGCACGGCCTGCAACCTCGACTGCCCCTTCTGTCTCGAAGGCTCACGCCCCGGCGACAATCGCCTGCAACGCATCACCCTGGGCGACGTGCGCCCCCTGATGGACGCGGCTGTCGGGCTGAACGTCCGGCAGTTCTCCTTCACCGGCGGTGAGCCCTTCGTGGTGAAGGACATGGTGGCGATTCTCGAGTACGCCGCCAGCCTGCGCCCCTGCCTCGTCCTGACCAACGGCACGGCGCCTGTGGTGCGACGCCTCACCCAGATCCGCCGGCTGGCCGGCTCGGCGCACCCGATCGCGTTCCGGGTGAGCTTCGACTTCGCCGACGAGGCCCGGCACGACGCAGGCCGCGGGGCCGGCAATTTTCGTCTCGCGCTGCAGGGCCTGCGGGCGCTGCACAAGGCCGGCTTCAGTGTGTCCATCGCCCGGCAGATGCAGCCCGGTCGGGACGAGGCGGAGGTGGATCAGGAGTTCAGGCAGGTGCTGGCTGCCGAAGGCCTCCCGGCGGACCTGCGCATCATTGCCTTTCCGGATTTTGGGACACCCGGCGAAGAACGCACAGTGCCCCGTATCACCAAGGACTGCATGACCCGCTACCAGACCGAGGTCACGCGCCGCGCCTTCATGTGCGGATTCAGCAAGATGGTGGTGAAGAAGGGCGGCCAGATGCGCATTTATGCCTGCACCCTCGTCGACGACGACGTGCGCTACGACCAGGGAGACTCACTCGAGAAGGCGCTGAGTCAGCGTGTTCTCCTCGAGCACCATCGCTGCTACAGTTGTTTCAAGTATGGCTCTTCCTGCAGCGAACTGGGGTAGCAGATGCTGGTGATCGATCCTGCCTGGGCTGGCAAGGTGCAGTTCTACGAACTGCTCTTCGGCATCTGGACCGTCTACATCTTCCTGGTACTGATGTGGGAACGGGTCCTGCGCGCACCTCTGCCCGAATGGAAGTACGTGCTGCTGAACTTCATGGGTGCCGGCGCGTTCTGGATCAACCACTATTTCCAGAAGGCCCCTTTGTGGTTCACGATGCTGAATGCCTACACGGCCATTTTTCTCGCGGTGTGGTGGTGGGTTGCCGTTCGCGGCCAGCCCCGCTCAGCGGGCTGGAAGGTGGGGGCGCTGTTCTGCGCCATCGTCTACACGATAGCCTTTATCGGCTTTGAACAGCTGTCGCGCTTCGGCGTAGAGCACTACGGCGTGAACGAGTTCTGGTTCATGGCCGCCTCGTTCTTCGGCTTTATTGGCGTGATCCTCTGGCGGGGAAAGCGATAAGAGGTACCTCTCAAGCCGGGAAGAAGTCGATCGGCTTCGTGGTCGTTACTGAGGGCACATCCTTCGCCACGAAGGTGAACATGCGAATCCGCTGCACCAGTTTCCGCTCCAGTTCCTCGTCTCCCAGTTCACTGGAGACCACCTGCACGTCCGACACCTGGCCCGTCGGCTCGATGGTCAGCTTCAGGACCAGCTTGCCCTGGAGGGCCGGATTGTTGCGGAGCGCCCGGTTGTAGAGCGAGTAGATCGCGCCCTTGTTCTGGTCAAAGACCATCTCGATTTCTTCGCGGCTGCGACCGGCTTTGCCTGCTGACGAGGCCGGGGCGTCCGGCTCGCTGGCCAGGCTGGCAACAGCGCTGCTGACCTGCGTGGTCCCCCGCGCGCTCAGCCCCGCACCGCCCGTGTTGCGGCTCATTGCCGCCGTGTTGATACCGCCGCTGGCCTTGCCGGCCCGGGACGTCAGCAGGGACCGCTCAGTTCTCGTGGCCTCCCCCACCGCGCCGGTCACAGCCCGGGCACCGGCGATTTCCGTCACGGCCTTGTCGTCACGCAGATCGGCAAGCTCATCGGTGAAGGCCAGCAAGCCGGATTTCCGCGCCTTGTCCCGGGCGAGCTTCTGGCGGTCCACGGGGACGGGCGCCGGTGTGACCTCAACCTTCGGCATCGGCTTCGGCTCGACCGTCGCTACTTTGGGCTCCGGCTTAGGCTGCACTACCGGCTCCACGACGGTTGGCGGTACCGGCTTGGGCTGTTCGACGATGAGCCTTACCACGCGCTCGGGGATCTCGGGCGCCATGGCCTGGTTCCGCTCAGGCACAGGCAGTAACGGGATCAGGATGGCAAATACCAGGTAGGCAGCGAAACAGTTGCGGAGAATCTTGCGGAACCGCGTTTCGGACTCCGAACCGGGTGACCAGGGCAGCTCGTAGAGCCGATAGAAGGGCAACGCTGCCGTCGTCATGCCGTAGCTCCCGGGGCGGCGGGCGCTGCCCGCTCCTTCTCGAAGACCGCCAGCGAGACCTTGCCGAAATCCGCGTCAGTGCAGGTCGCCATGACCTTCTTGAGCACCGCATAAGGGGTGCTCTTGTCGCCCATGATGGTGACTTCCCGGCTGGCGACTTCCGCATCCGTTCCCCGGAGTGCCGCCGACTGCAGCACGCGCCCGCTTTGCCGGTTGAGGGCTTCCTTCAGGGCAGGAATCACATTGCCCTCGGTGGACTTGATCTCGGCCAGGGTTGCCACTGGCTTCCCGTCCACGAACAGCGTATCGCGCGTGAGCATGACCACCAGTGTTTCCCGGGGCTTCAGCTCGGAAACGGACTGGGGAATGGAGATGTTCTTCGTGTTGGGAAGAATCTCCACGTCAGCCGTGTGCAACAGCAGGAACACGACGAGTATCGTCAGCATGTCGATGAAGGGCACCAGCGCCAGGTGACCATCGGTTTTGCGACCCCGTTCCCGGCGACGCTTCATACGTGTGGAGGTCATATCGGTGCATCCCCGACGGAGATTTCCGGAAACAGCTCAGCCCTGACCAGACCGGTACCGGCCGGACTACCATTGGTCGGACCAGTAGCAGGCAGGACGCGCACGCGGACCGTGTCCATGACCTGCACCAGCACATCGTAGGAGATGTCTGGCCCCAGAAGGATCGTGGCCGTCTGATTCTCCGGATACCTGGCCTTGACCCGCTCCAGGTAACTGCCCAGTTGGGCCAGGTCGTAGCCCGCGGGCGTGTTTGGCAGGCTCTGCAGGAGTCCGGTAGCCCGGTCGGCGACGTCGATCGAAGCCGCCCGCACGATTACCTCAAGCTGTAAACCCTCGGGAAGATCGGGGAGCCCCGCGCTACTGCTGGGCAGATTGAGCTCGAGGACGTTCGTCTTCGAGAACACTGCCGTGAAGATCAGGAAGAACACCAGGATGACCATCATGTCGATCATCGGCACCATGTTCAGGTCATGACGCCCGCGCAGGCGCGCATGGTGCCGTCGGACCCGCAGGACACTCTTTGAGGCTTTCATGCCGCCAACCTTCCCCGGAATCCCGGACTAGGCCAGACCCCGAGCTGCTGCTGCCTGCGCTGACGGGGCCCTGGCCGGGCTGGGCTGCGGCGGGTTGTGGGGGACAGACTGGGCCGGCGCCTGCGGTGCCCGCTCCGTCACTGCGTTCAGGAACTTGAGGGCTGCGATCTCCAGGCTGTCGATGAGGTTGGTGGTCTTCGATTCCAGATACATGTGGGCCATCAGCAGGGTGATGGCCACTATCAGGCCGCCTGCGGTGTTGTTCATCGCCACGGAGATGCTGGCAGCAAGCAGGCTCGCCTTCTCCGCCGGATTGGCGGTGGCAATGGCACCGAAGGCCGCGATCAGGCCGGCGACTGTACCGAGCAGACCGATCAGCATGCCGACGTTGGCCAGGGAGGACAGGAAGTGGGTGCGCTTCTCAAGCTTCGGGATGATCTCCAGCAAGCCCTCCTCCATCGCTTTTTCCAGGTCGTCCCGACGATGGGTAATCTTGGTACGGGCCAGGCCGTAGCTCAGGACGGTGCCGAGCGCCGTACCCGATTTGGCCGCCATATTGGCCGCCTCGGTGAGATTGCCGGCCTTCAGGCAGGGCGTGATCTTTTCCCAGAGTGCGCGGTTCGAGATGCTGGCCTTGGTCAGCACGATAAAGCGCTCAACGGCGATGGCGATACCCACGACGAACAAGGCCGCCATGAAGTACAGGAAGACCCCGCCCTCCTGAAAGAAATTCACGATGAGTGTGTAAGTGTTCATGATCGACAATACCTCTAGCCCAAAAATTAGCGCTCGCAACTGTGCCGTCAACGGCTTTGCCCGTTGGCCCGATAGTCAGTCCGTCGTGCTGTTGCCCAAGCTGGTTGCCGGCGGATCCCCACCCCCCGGCTTCTTCGCCCCATACAATTCACTGAAATAGCGCGTCTGTCGCCGAAACACTTCACGGTCTACGGGTGCCAGAATCTCCTCCACCAGGCTGTTCACTGGCCGACCGGCCAGTTCCGCCATGGCGGGGTCCTTCCAGGGCACGATGTAGAGCACCTTCGGCAACTCCTGGTTGCCACGGATCGCTGCGGCGTCCAGGGTCAGCGGCCCGGAACTGGCAGGTGCCAGCTTGCCCGGCGCCGGGACCGGCCGGGGCTCAACGGCCGTGGTCGCGGCCCGCCGTTCGCTGGGGGGCTGCTCCGGGTTCACCGGTTCCTGGGCGCGCACGCCGCAAGCCAGGGCAAGGCTGAGCAGGGCGAGCCGCGCCCGCGCACGAATGGACGGAATCATGTAGCCCCCTCGGCCCGGGCAGACTTGGGTGTGGCGCCCACGCGGCGGCGCAGATCCGCTGCCCACTTCTGGACGTCCTGGTCCTCTGCCGAGGTACCGCCCAGTTGCAGGAAGCGATCGTAGTTTTCCAGCGCGAGGTCTGGCCGGGGAATATAGAGTTCGTAGAGCACGGCCAGGTTGTAGTAGGCCGGCGCGTAGTCGGGCTCCAGCCCGATGGCACGGAGGTAGGCCTGCTCGGCGGCGGCGAACTGGCCCTGCCGCCGGTCCAGGATTCCCAGTTCGTTCCACACGGGACCACAGGACGTGCACACCGTGGTGGCCTGCTCGAGCAGAGCGCGGGCGGCCTGTTCGTCGCCGTTCCGCGCCTCGGCCAGGGCAAGGTTCAGCAGCGGGCCCGCCAGGCCGGGATGCTCTGCACTGAACTGGGCAAGCTCGCTCGTGGCGGTGGCATCGCCTGCCTGCAGGCGGTCAACCACGGCCGTATAGCGGGCCTGGAGTTCGGGAGATGGGGCATCTGGGATCGCGCCTAAAGGCGCTCCTACGGGTGCGACCGCAGCGAGAGAGCCGCAGGCGTTCAGCGCACTTGCGGCGAGCAGCAGTAGCGCCCCACGCAGGCACACCCAGCGCAGCAGCGTGTCAGTCGATCCAGGCGGCAACATCTTCACTCCTTTCGGTCCGGGCATAGCGGGCCGGAGCCATCACACTCAACCGGGCGAAACTGGCGCGCACCCATTCGTCATACACGCCATCCGCGACGCGCTCGGCGTTGACGCGGAACAGGTCGATGGCCTGCTCCTCGAAGGGGAAGGCCTGCTCCTCCAGCAGCAGGCCGTACTGCTCCTGCTCCTCCGCATCCAGGTCCCGGGGTCGTTCGGAGGCCAGGAGGTCGCGGCTGAGCTGGTAGTAGAGTTCCGCGGTTTCGAACGTGGCCGCCGTCGTCACCGAAGCAACGCCATAGTTGGCCGCAGCGCTGTAGGCGCGCAGCGCTTCCTCCATGCGGGTCTTCTTGAGCTTGAGGCTGCGATCCAGCGGGGCCGTGAGGCTCACAGCCAGGAACGCATCGCGTTTCGGCCGGGCCAGTTCAATGGCAGCGCTGGCCGCCAGGAAGCGGCTGCGGTCAGTACGCCCGCTGCCGGCGGCAGCGTCCGCCGCAACGATGGCCTCCAGCCAGCGCTGGCGGGCGAGCCAGTCGCCATCGAGGCTGGCCAGATCGGCAAGCTTGTGCCGGGCTTCCAGGGCTTCTGCCGGCGGGTTGGGAAAGCGGGCCACCAGCACTTCGTACAGACGAGCCTCGTTCCCGGACTGACCGGCAGCAGCGTACAGTTCCGCCGCCTGCCAGAGCGCCGCGCGCTGCACGTCCACGCCGCCGACGGCCGTGGCCTCCGACGCAGCAATCCGCTCGAACTCGCTGGCAGCCTCCGCCGACCGGCCGCCCTGCTTCAGCGCCACGGCCATCTTGGCTGTCACGTCGGTATTGAACTTGTGCGCCGGAAACTCCACGCGAAAGCGCTGCAAGAGGTCCACGGACTGGTTCCAGCGCTGATTGGTCAACAGGAGCGTCGCGGCATCGAACAGCGCCGTGGGCCGGATGTCGGCATTGGGCGCCGCGTCGGCGATGCGCAGGTAGTTGGCCACAGCGGCATCGATGTTGCCGGTGGCCTGGGCGGACTCCGCCTGCCGGTAGATGGAGGCGGCCACCCTGCCCTCAACCTCCTTCCGCTGTTCCGGTGCCAGGCTGTAGGCCTGGAGGCGCACGTAGGAGTTCTCGGCAGCCGCAAACTGCCCGAGGTCAAACTGGGAGTGGGCCAGCACTGTCCAGGCAACGCGCTCGAGTTCCGGCGTGGCAGGTGGCTGCAGGGTGACGACGAGTCCCGCGACCTGGGCGGCGCGCTCCAGCTGGCCAGCGGCGAACAGTTCCTCGGCGACGTTGGCCAGGACGGCGCCGGCCTGGGGGTGTGCCGGGTAGGTGGCCGCGAACTTCAGCGCGTAGTCGATGTGCTGGTTGTGCCAGACCGTCCGGGCCTCGTCCGACAACTGCTTCTCGTGCTCACGGGAGGCCAGCAGCGCCGCATAGCCCGCCTCGGCGGCGTGCTCGTGGCTCCCGTAGTCGTAGGCCGAGCGCAGGTAGGCATCCCGGGCCTCACCGTAGTTCTTCGACTCGAAGAGCAGCTCACCCAGGAGGAAGCTGCGTTCCGCGGATTCGGGGTCCGCCGGGAAGTAGACGAGGAAACGGCGGTACCAGCCCGCGGCGCGCTCGTAGTCCGCGGGCAGCTTGCTCTTTTGCGCTTCCGAGTGATCGTAGGCAGCAAGGTCGCTCAGGTGCGTCTTCAGCGCGCCGACCACAGTTGAGTAGTCGGCAGGCTGGCGCGCCGCCCAGAAGGGCGCGTCCAGTCCGTAGGTCTCCACATACTGACGCTTGGCATCCAGCACGAGGGACGGGAATTTGCCCCGGGTGTAAGCCTCGATGGCTGCCTGCTGCAGGCGGGGCGCTGCATCGTTCACCGGATCGTGGGCCACGAAGGCCTCGTAGGCCTCCGCGGCGTCCCGGTAGCGCTCCTTGTCCAGGTACAGGTCGCCCAGGGAGCTGTAGAGCAGGTAGGTCCAGGCAGGCTCGGGCGCACTGGCCAGCGAGACGGGAATGGACGACGCTCCGTCCAGGTAGGAATACGAGATGCTGGAAACGCGCAGGGTGTCATCCAGCAGTTCCCGGTCGGGCCGGCTCATGCCCTCGAGCACCTGCGTCGGCTGGGCCGGGCCCGGACCGATCTTCCGCCCCAGCAGCGGCAGAAACGATGCCAGTGCGTCTGCATTGCGGCCCTGCTTGAACAGTGCCCAGCCGTGCTTGTAGAGGGCCTGCTCGTAGAACGCGGAAGACTCGCCCTGCGCCAGTACGGCGGCATAAGCGACCTCGGCCGCCGGGAAGTTCTGGCGGACAAAGTAGGTTTCGCCGCGCCGGAACTCGCTCTCGTCCCGGTGTTTCTCGGCAGGATAGCTGGCCACCAGCGTGTCGAGGGTGCTCAGCGCCGCGTCATTCTTGCCGGCACCTTCCAGTGCCCGGGACAGCTGGTAGAGAACCTCGGCGTCGTCGCTGGCAGAGCTCGCCCCTGCGCTGCGCCGCTGCGCCAGGAGTTCGGTGTAGAGCTGCACGGCTTCGGCAAAGTAGGCAGCGCCGGCGCCGGCCTCCTCCCCCAGGCTCTCGGCGTTCACACCGGCATCCAGATTCAGGTCGGCAAGGCGCCGCAAGGCCTCAGCACGCATCTCCGAGGAACCTGTTTCCAGCGCCAGGAACCGGCGGTACTGGTCCATCGCCTGAGCAGCGCTGTCCACGGCAGGCGCCTCGGCGTTCACGGCGATCTGCCGGGACTTGAGGGTACGGATGGTCTCCCGCGACGCGCTCTGCTCCTTCCCGGTCTGGTCGCCACCACCAAAGGGCCACAGTCCGCCGGCCAGGGCCACGCTGAGGCACAGGGCTGCCCCGGGCATCATCGGCTGTCTCCCGGCTGCCGGCGCTCGGGCGTGACCCGGGCAGCAGTAGCCGCCCGGTCGTAGATCGTCGCCAGGGCGAACTGGGCCTGAACACGGTAGGTGGCCAGCCGGTCCCGCTGGTCGCGCAGGGTGTCGATGGCCACAGCCTGCAAGACTTGCTCCTGCTGACCGCTCTCCCGGGCGATCAGCTGTTGCAGGCGGGCGATGCGCGGGACTACGTCAGCAATCCGGGTGGCGAAAGCATCCAGTTCGGCGGGCGTGTCGCGGCGGGCGGCCGTGGCACCTGCCTGCCCACGGCTGGCGCGCGCGAGCAGGTTGTCGATCTCCCGCAGGTTCCGCCGCTCAACCCAGAGGCGGTAGCGGTAGTCCCGATCCAGGTCCCAGAGCAGCACGCCCCGCAGCAGGCGGTGGCGGTCCCGCAGCTCCCCGGCCCCGGGGGCGGCCAGCCCGGGATCCGCACCGAGTGCCGCGAGCCGCTGCCAGCGGTCCACTTCCTCGGCAGACCCGAGGCCCGCCGGGTCCCGGGCGCTCTCGATCGCATCCAGGCGCGCAGCCAGCGCGTCACGCCGCGCCTGGAGTGCCGGCAGGTCGGCCTGGTCAAGTCCACTGCTGAAGCGCGGTTCGCGCTGCGCGTAGGCTTCGCGCTGGGTCGCCACGCTATCGTCGAAAGCGGACAGCTTGTCCTGCCATTCCTGCAGGTGTACGGCAAGCGCGGTCAGGTCACGCATATTGCGCAGACCCTCCTGGAAGCGGTGATCCGCGACCAGCAGGTAGAGGTAGCGCGCTTCGTCGGAATCCGGCAGCTGGTCGAGCTCCCAGTACCAGCGGCCGATGGCCGGATCGTCCGTGTTGAGCAGCGCGTTGATCAGGCCACCGCCTTCGTTGCCGTTTTGGCTGCTGGTCTGCGCGCGGGCGATGGCGCTGTCGAGCTTGCTGATCTCGGTGTCAAAGGATGCCAGGGCGGACTGGTAGCCTTCGGCGGCTGAACCGTGGGCGTCCAGCTGGGCATAGGCGTAGGGAACGGCAAGCAGCGACTCCTGCACGGCGCTGTCCAGCAGATCCCGCTCCTTGAGTTCGAGCCAGGGGGTCAGCGCGCCCTTGAAATCCGCGTTTGCGGCATCCGCCCAGCCGACACCCAGCAGCGCCTTGTTCGCAAAGGGCCCCTGCAGGCGGACCCGTTCAAGAACGGGCCGCGCCAGACCATCCTGGCCCTGCTGCAGGTAGGCGTAGCCGAGCGCGAGGTTGGCCTTGTCCCGCAGGTCCAGCAGCTCCGCCGAGGCGGGCGAACTCCGGCCCACCCGGTCCAGCTGCCGCGCGCCCTCATCGAGCCGGTTCAGGCGCACCAGCGCGACGCCCAGGTTGTACCGGGCGTAGGGCAGCCAACCGTCCGGACCGTCCCAGCCATCGAGAAGGGCCGCCGCCGCATCGAAACGTTCCAGCGCCATCAGCGCCTGGGCCTTAAGCATGGGCAGTTCTGCCTCGAGACTCTCCGGGAGCGCGCCGGAGATCCGCGCGAAGGAGGTCAGCGCCTGCTCGTGCAAGCCCCGCTGGTAGCGAACCTTGCCCAGGTAGAACCAGGCGCGGTCCCGCACCGTTGGCGCAACGTCCTGGGTAAGGAGCCGGTTGAAGATCTCCTCGGCCCGCACATGCTGCCCGTAGTGAAGGTAGAGGCCGCCCAGCAGCAACTCCGACTCAGCCTCGTGGTTGCTGACCCGGCCTTCGGCCCGGGCCGCCAGCAGGTGCGTGAGCGCGTCGAAGTGCTTGTCCTGGTAGAACTGAAACAGGGTTTCGCCGTAGTACAGGTCGCGGATCGCCCCCGGCGCCGCCACGTCGCCCGCCCGGGCGGGCGCAATGGCGCCCCCGGTGACAAGGACGCCGAGCGCCACAGCCACCGCAGCAGCCGCGCCGCCTCTAGCGGGCGATGACCGCACGGACTACTCCCACTCCTTCACCAGGAATTCGGGCTGCTGCTTGCTTTCGCGATCCGAGATCCGCAGCTCGACAAACTTGGCGCCGATGCCCTTTTCCACCTTCAGCGTGGCCCCGCGCCGGTAGTCCCGCGTGTGCGGGCCCTGCCCCGTGAAGACCGCCGTCAGTTCGTGCTCGCCCGTCTTGAGGTTGCCGAGATAGATGCGCTGCACCCCACCGCGCAGCAGGGCCGCCACCTCGCGCTCCGTGTACAGGTAGTTGCTGACCGGCTTGTCGTCGATCCGGAGCTGCACCGAATCCAGGTCGAAGAAGTCGCCCACATCCATGGAGACGAACACCGCTACCTGGGTGTTGGCGGGGAACAGCAGCTCCTCCTCCAGAAGGAACAGCTCCCGGTTCAGATCCAGGACCTCATCCTTGAGGACCTGCACCTCGCCGTCAAGGCTGGTTGCCGCGGCGGCTGGCTCGGCCGCAGCGCTATCGTCGGCCGCTCGGACTGAGGCCGCGCTGAGCAGACCGGCGGCGACCAGCGCCGCGCACAGCAGGTGAGACTTGAAGCGGTACTTTGGCATGAGCAGGTCCCTGTTCCTGGATCTATTCCCGGAGAAGAGCACCTAGCTCTTCCTCGTAGAGAGCGGCGTCGCTGCCGCGGTACTTCTGGTGCACGTAGCGGACCTTGCCGTGGGGATCCAGCAGCACTGTCATGGGCAGATCGGTCAGGGCGTACTGCCGCGCGACGGACTGGTCGCTGTCGTGTAGCAGCAGCAGGTTCAGGCGGCTGGCGGCATCCCGGACAGGCTGGCTGTCCCGATCGATATTGACGGCTATCACCCGGACGCCGCGGGCCGCGTAGGTCTTCTGGAGCTTTTCGAGCTCGGCCAGCTGATCGGAGCAGCGACCGCACCAGCCCGCCCAGAAGCTCAGGAGGACGACCTCGCCCCGGGACTCGGACAGGCGGACGTTGTCGCCTGCGGTGTTCTTCAGTGCGAAGTCGGGAGCGGGCTGACCGGCCACCGCAGTACCGGACGCGACAGCGATCGCCGGCAGGAGGTGTGCCGCGAGGAGCATGGCCAGTATTCGCAGGCGCATTCCGTTTCTTCCCGTGTTCCGCGCTGTGACGGACAAGGGCACCTGGCGGAAACGGGGGGACGCGGACCACCAGGATCCTGCGATCTGGCTGAAGCCCGGCAGCTCCGCTGTCATTGACGAGACCCGCACAGGGGACTCGCCGGCAGACCGGTGGCTTTGCGTCCCCGCCTTTCAGCGGGTTTGCCTTTGTCGGCTCAGGGATGTTGACAATTTCCAGCCGGGTTGCCTGCGACCTCGCTCACGTCCTTTCGTCAGTGATGACTTATGTCAAACCTCCAGAGGTGCCGGGTTTGGCATCTGGCAACTTCCGCTGCCACGCATCTGACGCCAGCGGGATGCGGCGCGCGCCAGGGAAGACACATCACGGTTGAAGCGCCGAGCGACCTCTGTGATGGAGGCAATGCCTTCTGACGCGGCGCGTCCGGCAATTTCGCCGCGCAAGGCTGACAGCGCGTGGCCCTTACCGGGAGCCGCTAACAGATTCTCGGAGACACCCGACCGGCCGCACACTTCGGCGATGACGTCGTCCAGGGCACGCAGGGGCCGGGACTCCCGCGCGTCAACTGGCTGGCCAGACGCTGAACGGCTGTAGAGTGCATCGCGGGCCGCAGCCATACAGGTCGGCGACTTGAGTGCTTCCCCGCAGAACTCGGCAAAAGCCAGCCTGGCCTGGACCACGTCCCTTGCCAGGGTTCCAAGCACACGCTCCGGGTAAACCCAGCTTCTGTCCTTTTGGCCCAGGTATTGCCCGTGACTGGACCAGGGATAGTCGCCCGGCGTCGCTACCAGCCCGGCGCGAACGGGATTGAAGTGCACATACCGAACCACGTGCAACAACTGCTGTTCACTGGTCACCAGTACGGCGTGGTAACGCCGCTCAAAGAGATGCCCGGTGGTGCCCTGGGCCCGCTGCAGGTACCGGGCATACCTTGACCCGACCGGCTGCATGAGCCTGTCCAGGGGCTGGCTATCCACCTGAACCACCAGATGCACGTGATTGGTCATCCAGCAGTAGGCAAGCACCTTGGCGCCTGCTCGCTCACTCGCAACTCGAACAATAGCGTCCAGCGTCGAGCGGTCAGCCGGATCGCGGAAGATATCCTGCCGATGGTTGCCCCGCAGAGTGACGTGGTAGTAACCGCCGGGTATGTGCAGTCGTGGACGTCGCGCCATGATTGGCCCAGAGAAAACTCGATTCTGTGCCACCGGGTTCCGGGACTGCCCGTCCCCAAACTCGACATTCCGTAGAGATTTGCTGCATCAGCTTAGGACATTGCCAGATGCCAAACCCGGTACCTCTTAACGTGCCTGCAGTACTTTTGACAGCCGCACGTTGTGCTGCGCATCGATCACGATGGCACCGTAGCCCGGCGTCGCGTCGATGAGGGCGAGACCGCGCTCGGGGCCGAGAATAAAGACCGCGTTGTCCAGACCATCGGTCAGCGTGGCGTCGGGACCAATCACCGTGACGCTCCGGACGCCCCGCGCCGAGTCACCGGTCTTCGGGTTGATGATGTGGTGATAGCGGACACCCTGGTCATCGAAGAAGCGCTCGTAGTCCCCTGCCGTGGAGATCGCCTCATCGTTCAATGCCAGCCGGGTGACCCAGCGGTCGTCGACGTCCGGGTCCCGGATACCCACGACCCAGGGCTGGCCCTGGCGATCGCCGATCAGCCGCGTGTCCCCGCCCGCATTGACGCGCCCCGACCGGACGCCGGCCTGGCGCAGCAGGGCCGCCACGACTTCGCAGGAGTAGCCCTTGCCGATGCCGCCAAGATTGATCCGGGTGCCCTCCCGGGTGAAGCGGATCGTGGAGTCCTGCGGGTCAAGAACGACATGCCGGTAGTCGATGGCCGGCAGGTTCCTGCTGATGGCCGCGGCGTCCGGCCGGACGCCGGCGCGGAAATCGTAGAGCTGGCCCACGCTGTCGAAGGTTATATCGAAGGCGCCCCCGGACAGGGCCGACACTTCCAGGGAGCGCTGGACGATGCCGAACAGCTCGGCAGACACCACCACCGCTTCCGTGGCGGCCAGCCGATTGACCCGGGAGATCTCGGAGTCCGGACGATAGGTGCTCATCCAGGACTCGATGCGGTCAAACTCGGCCATGCCAGCGGCGAGCAGCGGTCGGGCCGTGGCCTCGTTTTCAGCCCAGAGCTGAATCTCGACGCGGGTGCCCATCTTCTCCTGGGCGTCGCTGTACCACTCCGCCCGGGCCGGCAGCATCACCAGTGCCAGGAGTGGCAGCAGCAGCGGGGAGACACGCATGGCAGTTCAGCCCGGTTCCTGACTCAGAACCAGAGGGACAGGAACACCTGGATCACGTTGGTGCTGAAGTCATACAGCGGCTCTTCGCCCACGAGGGCGTCACCCCGCAGATCCCGGAAATCGTCGTAGTTGAACCAGTAGTGATCAAAGAACAGGTTCACCGTGCTCTTGAGCGGGCGGTCACCCTGGCGGTCCATGAACGTGTAGGTAACACCGACATGCGGCCCCTGGCTGGTGTAGGAGCTCAGCTCCTTGTCCCGGGCCAGAAAGTTCTGGGCATTCGCAAACGGGAACAGGTCACTGTAGAAGTCGGCCGCCGACTGGGTGTAGAAGCGGTACTTGAAATCAAACAGCCAGCGGGACTGGAACGGCTGGGCGTAGCCAATCTCGGCCGTGCTAGCCACGATGCCCCAGTCGTCCGAGTAAAAGCGGTACTCCCCGGAGACCGCCGCGCGGTAGGGCAGGTAGTACTTGCCCCGGAGCGCAACGGCGTTGCTGGCCCGGGTTTCCGGATAGACCTCACCCTGCGTCAGCCAGTTGTCGGGATCGGCCGGGTCCACGTAACGCACCTGGCGGTAGGGATTGTTCAGGTAGCCTTCATCCGCGATGGACTCGTAGGCCAGGTTGGCGATCAGGTTCCGCGTCAGGACCTGGGTAACCCCGAGACGATAGGCATGCCGCTTGACGTCCTCGGAGAACTCCGGCGTCTTGATCTTGCCGACCGTGTCCGAGCCGCTGCCGTAGCCCATGGTGATCGTCGTCAGCCCGCCAAACACGTCCTGGCTGATGGCGAAGTTGAGCGTATCGGCCTCGTAGTCGTTCTCCTTGCTGGTGCTGAGCCCCATGCTCATGGTCGTGTCACCCCGGAGATAGTCCACCCCTACCCCGTACTGGGTGCGCTCCTCGCTGTAGCCATTGGGACTCGCGCCAGTGGTGACCACATCGATGGACGCGCTGCTGATGGTGTCCACGTAGTAGCTGGCCGAGACCGACACCTTCTCGCTGACAGACTTCCGCACCAGCAAGGAAGGCCCGCTGATCTCGATGCCACCGCCGTCATAGTAGTGATACAGGCCGTCGGCCCGCTCCTCGGGGAGCACCGCCCCGAAAAGCGTTGGGGATACCATCACGAGTAGGAGCGCCTTTAGGCGCGATCGGGACCGGGACCGGGACCGGGACCGGATCGCGGCTGAAGCCGCTCCTACAAGCCAGAGGACCTTCATATCAGTTGCACCCGCAGCCG
>JANNXJ010000050.1:0-116142 GCA_031409515.1 Gammaproteobacteria bacterium
GAGCGCCGCTGCCGCTGATGCCCAGTGACCTGGCTCTGATGCCACTGCCGCTAATGCCCTGAGTCCGAGCACCACTGCCGCTGATGCCCTGGGCACGAGCGCCGCTGCCGCTGATGCCCTGAGTCCGAGCGCCGCTGCCGCTGATGCCCAGTGACCTGGCTCTGATGCCACTGCCGCTAATGCCCTGAGCCCGAGCACCGCTGCCGCTAATACCAGCGAGCCCAGACTTGGTCCCTCTTGAGCCTGCTGACTCCAAGCTGGAGTACTCCGCGACGATCGCGTTTCCGGCGTCTGCCTGATAGGCCATAACTTCAACTAGATTTCCAGTCTCAGGAAACTTGCCAGATGTCATGCCGTTGAGACTCAGCGCCATTCCGCCCATATAGGCGATGCCCTGAAGGTCATCAACGAGGTCCAACGAGCCCCGAACATAGATGGGTGCGGTGCCCGGCTTGGTTTCGTTGTCCAGCCGAACGATGTGAGTTGCGAGGCTCTCGCCGCCGCCGAAGGTATCGCCGGCCACGGCAATGTAGCGGCCTTGCTGCAGATACCAGATGACGTTGTCCGCCGTGAGTGTCGCCTGCACATCTCGCGGGGCGTCGATGATCGTGGCCCCCTCGGCCAGAGTCATGGTCTGCCCCGAGACCGTCAGGACGCCGGTCTTGGGATCCCAACCTTCAAGGTGGCCGATCACCAGCAGGGTCGGCGCGGATTCCACGGATTCACCGGCGGGCATGGCCAAACCTGGCGTTGCCCAGGTCGAGAGACCGCTTACCGTGTCATCAAGAACCAACGTACCGTCGACTTCCTGACCAACGACTCGGATACCGGCCATGTCGGCCGATGCTTCGGCAGCTGCGAAAGACCAACTCAGTGAGAGGGCTAGGGCGGTTGTGATGCTGCTGACGATTTTCATGTGCTGCTTTCCTCAGATATCCGGATGACGTTTGTCTTGTTCTAGTTTTTCGAGCCGTCTACAAAGTGATAAATACCCAAGCCTGTCTGGACTACCCGGTCTCCGCGTTCCAGGTCCGGCTTGTCGCGGAGCGTTACCCAGTTGTCGATTTCTTCCAGTAACTGCTGGCCGCGCTGCCGGACAAAGCCTTCCAAGGCCGGCAAGTCCTCTTCTTTAAGTCCAAAGTCAGCGGTGACGGTGCGTTCAAAAAGCCGCTGTTCCGGGTCCTGCTGTTGGCGGTTGAAGTCCACGGTTTCAACGAGACGCTCTACCGCGTAGCCGATTCGTTCCACGCTGTCGGGAGCGTCCACATCCGGGAGGTAGGTTCTGGTCAGGACACGCAACCAGCCGTCGTCTGTTTGTCGAACCGCTCCTATAGACAGAAGTTGTTGTAGGAGCTGACCGGCATCTGCGCCTGAGCAGTACTCCTGGACCAAAGTCTCAAAATCCATTCGACCCGGCTCCCTTGGCTGAAGCTCCAACGGCAATCCGTATGGGCCGACAACTCGATCGTCGCTGTGCCAAGCGGTTAGCAGGGCAGTAATCCAAGCCAGGTTTGTGTTCACTGCCGGCTGGCTTCGCCCGTCGAGGATCTCTTGCGTTTCGCGCTGAGAGAGCCCCGTCTGAATGGCGATCTGCGCGGCTGAAACTTCAGCCTTGCCCTTGCCAATGTGTGTCGCAGCTGTGTTCACAAAAACCCGCTTGGCCGTATCAGCAAACTCGGAGTAAGAGACGCCGTTGCGTAACAGGATCTGGACTAGTGGCCTCAGAAGCCGTGCATACGCCGTCAGCAGCGCTGCCTTAAGGTCGGCTTCCATATTCCTTCTAATTCGTTATGTGAAAGAGGTTAGGGCGAAAGTTATGTCTAGTCAACAGGAATCAAGCCCTTAAAGTGGTTACTTGGGGCCGAATGTAGTCGACTGGGCCCAGTGTTTTGTAAAGTGATCCGGCAGTCAAGGGGACCCCTTTGCCGAAGGGATTGGCCCGAGGCCGGTTAGGTGGGGGGCGTCAGACTTGGGAGGAGATGCTGACCGCGTGTATATCCGTGACCATCAGGTCGCCGAGCGCGTCATACACGAGGCGATGCTGCGCAAGGCGGCTCAGTCCCCGAAAGCTTTCCGAGGCAATAGTCACCCGAAAATGCCCGCGTCCATCTTGGGCCCCAGTGTGCCCTGCATGCAGATGGCTCTCGTCTTCAATCTCCAGGAGTCGAGGGGCAATGGCGAGAGTAAGGCGATCTCGGATGGCAGCCAGCCGAGCAGAGGAAAGCTTATTAGTCACGGCATGACCTGGATAAAGGGTCTGACGCTGGCCTCGGTCCAGACGCCAGCTTTCATATAGGGGTCGGCGGCAGCCCAGGCCTCCGCCTCCGCCCTCGTCGGAAACTCCGCGACGATCAGGCTACCGCTGAAGCCGGCCGTGCCGGGGTCGCTCGTATCGAGACGGGGGTGGGGGCCGGCGAGCACCAGGCGGCCCTGATCCCTGAGCAGGACGACCCTCGCCAGATGGGCAGCCCGTGCGGCCAGTCTTCCAGCCAGACTGTCGGGAGCATCCGTGCCTGTAATTGCGTAGAGCAACTAAGTCTCACCCGCCGTGCGCTTGCTCAGCCATAGCCCCTGAATCACGGCGAAGACCAGTGTCATGCCCGTGAGTCCGAACAGCTTGAAGTTGACCCACACGGGTTCGCTGAACCGATAGGCCACGAAGATGTTGGCCGCGCCGGAAACCAGAAAAAAGGCGACCCACATGAGGTTGAGCCGCCGCCAGTCCGTCTGGGAGAGTTTGAATTCGTCCTTGGAGACCGACTCAAGGATGCGTTGAGCGATGGTCCGATCCCCAACGTACCGGCTACCAAGAAAAACCGCAGCGAAAACCCAGTTCAGGACCGTTGGCTTCCACTTGAAGACGAGGTCATTGTTCAGGAACAAGCTGATTCCACCGAGGACCACCACCAGTACGGCAGAGGCCAGCAGCATGCGGCTTACGGTGCGCTTCACGAGCCACGTGATCAGCACCTGCAGGGAAATGGCGACCATGATCGTAGCGATCGCGGTGTGCATATCCCCGAGCCAGTAGGCCACAGCAAAGGCCAGCAGAGGCAAGAAGTCGACTACAGCCTGCATTAACGGAACATCGCCAGGTTAAGGCCATGCATGATACGCATCGAAGAGGCCCCGGGGGAGTCCGCGCTGTGCCGCTAGAATACGACCATGACTCAATGCTTTCACATCCATCCCGTCAATCCCCAGCGCCGGCTAATCCAGCAGTCGGTTGAGATTCTCCGGCGCGATGGGCTGATGGTCTATCCCACTGATTCCTGCTACGCATTTGGCTGGCACCTTGGTGATAGGGAAGCTGCGGGACGACTGCAGCGGATTCGCCAGACGGGCAAAGACCATAATTTCACCCTCATATGCCGGGACCTTTCCGAGATCGCCACCTATGCCCATGTGGAGAACTGGTGCTATCGCCTGCTCAAGGCGCACACACCCGGGCCCTATACCTTCATCCTCAAGGCAACGCGGGAGGTGCCCCGGCGCCTGCAGAATCCGAAGCGGCTGACCATCGGTATCCGCGTCCCCGATCATCCGGTGCCCCTTGCATTTCTCGAACTGCTTGGCGAGCCACTCATGAGTTCCACGCTTCTGCTGCCCGGGTATGACCTGCCCTTGTCCGATCCTGAAGAGATCAGAGCTACCCTGGCTGGCCAGATCGATCTGCTGATCGATAGCGGTAGCTGCGGCGTTGAGCCAACGACTGTCGTTGACGTCACGGGGGACTACCCCGTAGTCATTCGCCAGGGGAGGGGAGATACGAGAGGGTTTGAGTAGGGGCGCGCTTGCCTGCGCACCCGTATACTCGCGCCCATGCCCGACATGGATGTTGCTGCGTCTATTCAATTGCTCTCAGCAGCAATCATTCCAGTGTTGTTCGCTATCACACTGCACGAGGTTTCCCATGGCTGGGCGGCCCGGCAGTTCGGTGATCGAACGGCAGAGCTGCTGGGGCGCCTGACGCTGAATCCCATCAAGCACATCGATCCGGTTGGCTCTGTGGCCGTACCGCTGGTGCTGACATTTCTGAACCTGCCCCCCTTTGGCTGGGCCAAGCCTGTCCCTGTGAATGCCCGGAACCTGCGGAACCCGAAGTCCGACATGGTCCTGGTCGCGGCGGCAGGTCCGGTCAGTAACCTGCTGATGGCTCTTTTCTGGGTTCTGGTGCTGGTTGGCGTGCTGGGATGGAGCGCGCCGTTCCCTCTGTCAGGTGCCCGGCGCTTTCTGCTCTCAATGGCGCAGATTGGAATTAGTTTCAATGTCTTACTGGCTATATTTAATCTACTACCTATTCCACCTCTGGACGGTGGCCGGGTGCTTCGTGGACTCGTGCCGGAAGCCCTCGGCCGTCGGCTGGATGCTCTGGAACCCTATGGTCTTATAATCGTCGTCGCTCTTCTGTCGCTGGGAATACTTGGCAAGATTGTCTCGCCGTTGGTGCAGTCGGTAACGGCTCTGTTCTTCTCCTTCGCTGGCCTCTGATCCAGGACGTTCCTCACTCATGACCACAGCAGAACATGACGCTTCGTCCCCACCCCGGCTCCAGGTGGTGCACGACGCTGAGGCGCCGCGCAGCCCTGTTCTGACGCCTGAGGAGGCTGGTGGTAACCCGGCTCAGGCTGAAATGCCGTTTGCCCTGGTTGCCGGTGAGCCAGTCACCCAGTTGCCCCAGGATCTCTACATCCCTCCATTTGCACTGGAGGTGTTCCTCGAAGCCTTTGAGGGGCCGCTTGATCTGCTCCTGTACCTGATCCGGCGGCAAAACCTCGACATCCTGAATATTCCCGTCGCTGAGATCACCACTCAGTACGTTCAGTACATCGATCTGATGAAAAATCTCCACCTCGAGCTGGCCGGTGAGTATCTGCTGATGGCCGCCATGCTGGCTGAGATCAAGTCACGCATGCTTCTGCCACGCATCGGTGCAGCGGAAGACGAGGAAGCTGATCCTCGCGCAGAGCTGGTCCGGCGCCTGCAGGAGTACGAGAGGTACAAGCAGGCAGCGACCGCGCTGGACGGAGTGCCGCGGCTGGAGCGGGACTTTTTCCAGGCTAGCGCTGAAGTTGTGGATCGGACCGTCGTGACCCGCCTTCCGGATCTCACACTGAAGGAGCTTTTGCTGGCGTTCAGGGATGTAGTGACGCGGGCCGAGATGCTTGCCCATCACCATATTCGGCGGGAACCGCTCTCGGTGCGCCAGCGCATGTCAGAGGTCCTGCTGAAGGTGCAGAAAGAGTCCTTCGCGGAGTTTAGGGACCTCTTCGATCCGCAGGAGGGGCGCATGGGGGTAACTGTGACATTCCTGGCGCTCCTTGAACTCCTCAAGGAGTCGCTTATCGAGGTAGTTCAGACCGAGCCCTACGCGCCCATTCACGTTCGGGCTGCTGCGCTCCAGTTGCCTCGTGAGACGGGCCTGGAGACATTTGCCGCCGGTGGTTCCACGCTTCCGGCCTAACCCAAGTTCCGCGAACAGGCAGACATGGATAACCAACAACTCAAGTATATCGTCGAGGCCGCTCTGCTAGCCGCCGGCCGGCCACTGGATCTGAACGGCTTGCAGTCACTGTTTGGCGATGATCATCCGCCAGGCAAGGATGAGTTGCGGGCCGCCATCGTCAGCCTGCAGGAGGACTATGCCAGTCGCGGGATCGCCATTGATGAGGTGGCCAGCGGTTTCAGGGTACAGATCCGCAGCAGCATGTCGGGCTGGCTCGCGCGTTTGTGGGAAGAACGAGCGCCGCGGTACTCCCGGGCGCTGATGGAAACCCTGGCCATCATTGCCTACCGCCAGCCAGTGACCCGGGGTGACGTCGAGGACATCCGCGGCGTTGGGGTGACAACCAATATCATGCGTTCTCTCCTCGAGCGATCCTGGATCCGCGTCGTCGGCTTTCGGGATGTACCAGGTAAACCCGCCATCTATGGCACTACGCGGGAGTTCCTCGATTACTTTGGATTGAAGAAGCTCGACGACCTGCCGCCATTGGCGGATCTAAAGGATCTTGAGGCCTTTACGGCGCAACTCGAGCTCACGGACGCAGAATCCCTGCCCCCTGGGGCAGGCGCCCCGCTACTGGTCCGGCTGGATCCCGATGCTGATGACTCCGATGGCGACGAGTCTGACGGTGAGCTGGCAACGGTGACGCGGATCTCGGATGCCCGTAACTACGTCGATGCCAGTGGCGAAGTGCCCAGCCCGGAATCGGGCTCCAACGTCGTGCCGCTGAAGATTCGCTGAAACCTTCATAGTGAGTCCTTCGACTGGCACGGACCGGCTGCAAAAGGTACTTGCTGGTGCTGGCGTTGGCTCTCGACGCGAGATCGAGCAGTGGATTCGCCTGGGCCGGATCACCATCAACGGCAACGTAGCTACTCTCGGTCAGAAGGTCTCAGGGCGCGAGAAGATCCTCATTGATGGACGGCAGATCCCGGCACTGCGGAAGACCCGCCCGTCGCCCCGGGTGCTGCTGTACCACAAGCCATCCGGCGAGGTCTGTACTCGAAATGATCCCGAAGGTCGCCCTACTGTGTTTGACCGACTGCCACCCCTGCAGGGTAGCCGCTGGATAAACGTGGGGCGCCTGGATCTGGCAACGTCCGGTCTCCTGCTGCTTACCACCGATGGGGAGCTTGCCAACGCTCTCATGCACCCGTCCCGGGAGATCGAGCGCGAGTACGCGGTCCGGGTGCAGGGCACCGTCAGCGACTTGACTCTCCAACGCGTCCGCGAGGGCATACCTCTTGAGGATGGTGTTGCAAAGTTCGACAGTGTCGAGCCGACTGGCGGGGATGGTTCAAACCAGTGGTTGCATGTGGTCGTGAGTGAGGGGCGCAACCGGCTGGTCAGACGGGTATGGGAAGCAGTGGAGTGCCGGGTCAGCCGGCTTATCAGGGTTCGGTACGGTCCCGTGGGATTGCCCCGGTCTCTCCGTCCGGGCCATCATCGGCTTCTCAAGGACAAGGAGTTGGACGCGCTCTACGTGGCGGCAGGGTTGCGCGAAACAGAGCCCGACAGCGCCCCGCGCTACTGACAGTCCAGAGACTTACCGGTTGTGCCTTTGCTTGCGGGTCCAAGCAGCCACAGGTAAGGCCCCATCAGCGTCGCAGGCTCCGGTCTTGAAGCCGGATCTTCCCCTGGATAGGCAGCCGCCCGCATGCGGGTCCGGGCGCCGCCGGGGTTGATGCAATTGACCCGGATCGTGCCCTCGGTCTTCAGTTCATCAGCGAGGGTCTGCGCCAGGCCCTCCACGCCAAACTTCGATGCGGCGTAAGCACCCCAGTACGCCCGGCCTTGCCTGCCGACCCCGCTGCTGGTGAACAAGATAGAAGCGTCGAGTGACTTGCGCAGGACTGGCATCAGGACCTGGGTGAGGATAAATGGAACGTTGAGATTCAGGTGCATGACCTGGTGCCAGATGCCGATGTCATAGTGTTCAATCGGTGCCCGCTGTCCCAGCATGCCCGCATTGTGCAGCAGTCCGTCAAGCCGGCCCCAGGTGTCTGCGATCTGCTCAGCCAGCTTGAAGTAACCTGGCCCGTCCGAGCGCGCCAGGTCCAGAACGCAGATGGCCGGTTCTGGACCGCCAGCAGCGGTTATCGCGTCGTAAACAACTTCCAGTTTTGACTGTGTTCGGCCGAGCAATACCACGGTCGCTCCATGGCTGGCGCAGGCCAGGGCGGCAGCCCGCCCGATTCCGTCGCCGGCCCCCGTGATCAGAATGACACGCTTCTTTAGCTCGTCCGGCTCTGCCCTGTGGGCCTTTGCGGTAGCGGATAGCATCTGTTAGTGATCCCAATTCAGCAGGGACAGGAGGTCCATGGTTGTGTCCAGGACATAGTCAGCACCCCATGCTCCCGGATCCTGTCCCGGCTCTACGTAGCCGTAGCGCACCGCGATGGTCGTGGCACCTGCAGACCTGCCCGACTCGATGTCGCGCCGCGCGTCCCCCACATAAAGCGATCGGGCGGGATTAGCGCCCAGGCGGTCCAGGGCAAAGAGCACGGGTCGTGGGTGCGGTTTTCGTTCCGGAAGAGTGTCGCCGCTGACCGTGCACGCAGAGCGGAGGTGAAGTCCCATGGCGGTCATCAGGGGGTCAGTAAGGTGCGCAGGCTTGTTCGTCACTACGCCCCAGGGAACCGCCCCGGCCTCAAGGCGATCAAGAAGCGTGCCGAGATCAGGGAACAACTGTGTTTCGACAGCGAGCCTTGCAGCGTAGAGTTCCAGATAGCGGCGATGCAGATCCCCGTTAACGGCGGGGTCAAAGTCCGGGAATGCGAGGCGAAGGAGTCCCACGGCACCGTTGGAGACATAGCTTCGGGCCTGCTCGTAAGCGACAGGCTTCCTGCCTTCCTCGGCGCAGATCGCGTTAAGGGCACCGATCATGTCTGGCGCTGTGTCCAGCAAGGTGCCGTCGAGATCGAAGAGGACTGCATCCGGCGGGGAGTGCGCTGTCCAGCGGGTCATACAGCTGTGCCCAGTGTGAAGTGAGCAAAGTAGTTCACCGCCGCTCCAGCGGTGAACGCGAAAACGCGACTTGCCGGGTTGTACGAGCCGCCTCGTAACGCGGCGAGCTGCAGGCCACACTGGCGTCCCCAGGCATCAAGCTCAGACGGTCTGATCAGCTGGGAGTAGCGGTGGGTCCCGCGGGGCACCAGGCGAGTCAGGTACTCAGCACCGACTATAGCCAGGGCAAATGCCTGCGGCGTCCGGTTAATCGTCGAGAACAGGACGCTGCCGCCCGGCTTCACCAGCTGCGCGCAGGCTTTGACCAGCTGACCGGGATCCGGGACATGCTCCAGCAACTCCATGCAGGTCACAAGGTCGTAGGCCGCTGGCGACTGGAGTACCAGCTCCTCCGCCGTTGATTCGCGATACTCAATGCTGAGGGACGGAGACTCGAGCAGGTGCAGCCGCGCAATCGCCAGTGACTCTGCCGACATATCCAGGCCCGTAACGTGGGCCCCCTGGCGTGCCATACCCTCGGAGAGTAAACCGCCCCCGCAACCCACATCGAGTACGCGCTTGCCGGCCAGGCCTGCAACTTCCTCGACCCAGGCAAGGCGGACCGGGTTCAGATCGTGCAATGTCCTGAACTCGCCATCCGGGTCCCACCAGCGACTGGCCAGCCGGCTGAAGTGCGCGACCTCGGCTGCGTTGCTGTTTGGTTCCCTAGCCATGACGTGTCCGCAGCTTGTCTGCCCACGCTGAGGCCCGTGCCAGGATCGCTTCACTGTCCGCGACCAGAGGTCTGCCGTCTTCAAGCAGCTGCTGGCCCGCGATCCACACGTCAGTGACCTGGTCCCGTGACGTCGTGTAGACCAACTGGGAGATGGGTGAAAAAACCGGCTGGCTGGCCGGGCGGGAGAGGTCGACGCAGATCAGGTCAGCCTCCTTCCCCGGCTCGAGTGAACCCACCCGGTCGCCCAGACCCAACGCCCGGGCTCCATTCAGAGTGGCCATGCGCAGCACTTCGGCGGCCGTCACAACGTCCGCCCGTTGCGCAACCCCCTTGGCCAGCAAGGCCGCTGTGCGCATCTCGCCAAACATGTCCAGATCGTTGTTGCTGGCGGCACCATCGGTGCCCAGGGCAACGTTGACCCCGGACGCAAGGAGCTTCGACAGCGGGCACAGACCGCTCGCGAGCTTCAGATTCGACTCGGGGCAGTGCACTACGCTGACGCCGCGGGCAGCCAGCGTGTCGATCTCCTCTGCCTCCAGCTGCGTCATGTGCACGGCTGCCAGAAGCGGGGTGAGCATGCCGAGCGCACCAAGCCGTTGCAGCGGCCGGCACTGGAACTCCAGTTCACTGTTGGTAATCTCGCCAGCCGTTTCGTGTACATGCATCTGAACCGGCACATCAAGTTCATCCGCCAGCACGCGAATCTTCTCGAAGGTGCCATCGGCCACGGTGTAGGGGGCATGGGGCGCAAACATCATCGATACACGGGGATGGCCCCTGAACTGATCAAGCACTGCCAGGCCTTTGCTGAGGTACTCATCTGCGGATGCAGCCCACACCGTCGGGTGCTCAAGCACGATCATGCCGACTGACGCGCGCATGCCGCTATCCGCGACGACCCGGGCAACGGTGTCCGGGAAGAAGTACATGTCGCCGCAGGTAGTGGTTCCTCCCTGAAGCATCTCCAGAAGTGCCAGCTCGGTTCCGTCGCGAACGAAGTCTGCAGTCACCCAGCGAGCTTCGGCGGGCCAGATGTGCTGATTCAGCCAGGTGTCCAGGGGAAGGTCATCTGCCATGCCCCGGAAGAGGGTCATCGCCGCGTGTGTATGGGCGTTCACGAGGCCTGGCAGCAACACATGGTTTGGCCGGTGGATATGCACGGCGGCGGGGTAGGTGGCCAGTGCGTCGGCCTTGGGCAGGATAGCCAGAATCCGTCCGTTCCGGACCACGACGGCATGGTCCTCCAGTACGAGCCCGAAGGGTTCGATGGGGACAGTCCAGCGGGCGCTAATGATGGAGTCGACAGGGTGCATTCAGGGCTTCCGGCCCGGCGATAATGCCTGATCTCGGTTCGCCCCGCTGGTCCGGTTGCGGGCTGAACCGTGCTAATATAAACGCCTGAATTCAGAACCATTCTGACTACCCGGTAATTAACACTGCCGCGCCTGTTACAGCCGATGGCCGCGCTGAAGTCTCCAGTGCGGACCTTGCCGGTTAGGGGTGCGCATTCACGCGGATACTTCGAGATCGATGGCTGAAGTCGCCAAGGAAATTCTCCCGGTAAACCTCGAAGACGAGATGCGTCAGTCCTATCTGGACTACGCCATGAGCGTCATTGTCGGTCGGGCTCTGCCAGACGTCCGGGATGGGCTTAAGCCCGTCCATCGCCGCGTCCTGCACGCCATGCGCGAGCTGGGGAACGACCACACCAAGGCGTACAAGAAGTCGGCCCGCGTGGTCGGTGACGTCATTGGTAAGTATCATCCCCACGGGGACACGGCGGTATACGACGCGATCGTCCGCATGGCGCAGCCCTTCTCGCTGCGGTACCTGCTGGTTGACGGGCAGGGCAATTTCGGCTCCGTAGATGGCGATGCGCCAGCCGCCATGCGGTATACCGAAGTCCGGATGACGCGCATTGCCAGTGAGTTGCTGGCAGACCTGGACAAGGACACGGTCGACTTCGTACCCAACTATGACGGCTCTGAAACCGAGCCCTCAGTCATGCCTGCCAGGATTCCGAACCTGCTGATAAACGGTTCTTCAGGTATCGCCGTCGGCATGGCCACCAATATTCCGCCGCACAACCTTGGCGAGACCATTACGGCGACGCTTGCGCTGATCGATGACCCGGAGATCACCGTTGCTGAGCTGATGGCGATCATGCCCGGTCCGGATTTTCCCACCTCGGGCATCATCAACGGGTCTCAGGGGATCTATGCGGCTTACACGACGGGTCGCGGGCGGGTTCATATCCGGGCGCGCACCCACGTTGAGGAGATTGACTCCCGGGGCCGGGAAGCACTCATCATTACTGAGCTTCCGTACCAGGTAAACAAGGCACGGCTCATCGAGAAGATCGCAGAGCTGGTCCGTGAGAAGAAGCTGGAAGGTATCAGCGAACTCCGGGATGAGTCTGACAAGGACGGCATGCGCGTCGTCATCGAGTTGCGGCGGGGGGAGTCCAGCGACGTAGTTCTGAACAATCTCTATAAGCAGACGCCTCTGGAGACCGTTTTTGGCATCAACATGGTTGCCCTGCGAGACGGTCAGCCCAGGTTGTTCGATCTCAAGGGGCTCCTTGAGTGTTTTGTTCGTCACCGTCGGGAGGTGGTTACCCGGCGCACCATATTCGACCTCCGCAAGACCCGCGATCGGGCCCACATACTGGAGGGGCAGGCCGTCGCGCTGGCGAATATTGACGAGGTGATTGCTGTCATCAAGGCATCCCCGACCCCGCCAGAAGCTCGCGAGGCGCTCACCGGGCGATACTGGTCCCCGGGTGCGGTCACGGAGATGCTGGCCCGCGCCGGCAATGTCTCGACTCGACCGCAAGATGCAGCAGCGGACTTCGGTCCGGGACCAAAGGGCTACAAGCTCTCCGTCGTCCAGGCCCAGGCCATCCTCGATCTGCGCCTGCAGCGGCTTACTGGCCTTGAGCAGGACAAGATTATTGCCGAGTACCAGGAGTTGCTGGGGAGGATCCGCGAGCTTTGTGAAATCCTGGCTGATCCGGACCGCCTCATTGCCGTTATCCGGGCTGAGTTGACCGAGATCCGGGACAACTACGGAGACGCGCGGCGCACGGAGATCGTCCAGGTTCACTCCAGCCTGGAGATGGAAGATCTGATTCCCGAGGAAGACGTCGTCGTGACCTTGTCGCACGGCGGCTATGCCAAGGCCCAGAGCGTCAGCGACTATCAGGTCCAGCGTCGGGGCGGCAAGGGGCGCGCCGCAGCGAAGGTGAAGGATGAGGACTTCATCGACAAGCTGTTTGTGGCCAATACCCACGACACCCTGCTGTGCTTCACGAGCACGGGCAAGGTCTACTGGCTGAAAGTCTATGAAGTGCCGCGGGCGGGCCCCGGAGCGCGCGGCCGCCCAATGGTTAATCTTCTCCCCCTGGAGCCGGAGGAGCGGATCAATGCGGTGCTTCCGGTCAGGCAGTTCACCGACCACAACTTCATATTCATGGCGACGAGCGACGGCACGGTCAAGAAGACGTCGCTGGATTCCTTCTCGCGGCCGCGCACCGCTGGCATCCGTGCCATTGAGCTTCATGAAGGAGACCGCCTTGTCGATGTCGCGATCACTGACGGGGAGTGCGACATCATGCTGTGCGCCAGCTCCGGCAAGGCCATACGCTTTCAGGAATCCGACGTGCGGCCCATGGGTCGGACTGCCGCCGGGGTTCGGGGCATCCGGGTAGCCGAGGGCCATGAGGTGATTGCCCTGCTCATTATCGGCGAGGGCGAAGTCCTCACCGCCACCGAGAAGGGCTACGGTAAACGGACTGCAGTCAGTGACTTCCCGGTTCAGTGCCGGGGCGGTCAGGGCGTGATTGCGATTCAGACGTCGGACAGAAACGGCCGCATGGTTGGTGCGATCCAGGTGCGTGATGAGGATGAGATCGTGCTCATCAGTTCAGGTGGCACGCTGGTAAGGACTCCGGTCTCTGAAGTATCCCAGCAGGGTCGTAATACGCAGGGCGTCCGCCTCATTCGGATTGACGATGAGGACCGTCTCGTAGGCCTTGACCGGATCCTCCCCGAGAGCGACGACGCCGGCGAGGGCG
This sequence comes from Gammaproteobacteria bacterium, assembly GCA_031409515.1. Taxonomy (GTDB): domain Bacteria; phylum Pseudomonadota; class Gammaproteobacteria; order Steroidobacterales; genus SHZI01. The sequence continues at coordinate 13,264 of JANNXJ010000050.1, forward strand.
CAGAACCGGTTTCCTGATTCGGGATGGCAGTGGCCATCCTTTACCTTTAGACAGACCGAGAGATTCAGATGGCAAGGGTTATCAATTTCAGTGCCGGTCCGGCTGTACTTCCGCTTGATGTGCTCCAGCAGGCGCAGTCGGAGCTAGTCGACTGGCAGGGCCTGGGTATGTCGGTCATGGAGATCAGTCATCGCAGCAAGGCCTTCATCAAGGCTGCAGAGCAGGCTGAAGCAGATCTGCGCGAGCTCATGCAGATCCCCGACGACTACTCGGTGCTGTTCCTGCAGGGCGGTGCCACCACCCACTTCGCCCTCATTCCAATGAACCTGTCTTCCCCGGACCAGCCCAGCGACTACCTGGTTACGGGTAGCTGGTCCAAGAAGGCCAGCAAGGAGGCGGGTGTTATCCGCAAGGTCGGCGTCGTCGCCGATGGCGCTTCATCCAACTACATGGATGTTCCTGAGCGAAAGAACTGGAAGCTGAATTCCGACGCCGCCTACTTCCATTATTGTGCCAACGAGACGATCAGCGGGCTCGAGATGCACACGCCACCGGATGTGGGCGCGGTCCCGCTCGTTGCTGACATGTCTTCGACGATTCTTTCCCGTCCCGTAGACATCCGGAAGTTCGGCATGATTTATGCGGGAGCGCAGAAGAATATCGGGCCGTCCGGGATCGTCATACTCATTGTCCGCAAGGATCTTCTCGAGCGTTCGCCTGCGGGGCTGCCACCGATACTGAAGTACTCGGCGCACGCGGCCGAGGGTTCAATGCTGAATACCCCGCCAACCTTTGCCTGGTACTTCGCCGGACTGGTGTTTGCCTGGTTAAAGCGCCAGGGCGGCTTGGCCAGAATGGCTGAGTTGAACCAGCGGAAGGCCGAGCGTCTGTATCGCGCTATCGATGAGTCAGGCTACTACAAGAATCCGGTAGCCAAGCCCTACCGGTCCTGGATGAACGTGCCCTTTACCCTTCCCCGGGAGGACCTGGATGCCGAGTTCCTGAAGCAGGCTGAACGTGCCGGGCTTACCAACCTTAAGGGTCATCGGTCGGTGGGTGGCATGCGAGCGAGTATCTATAACGCCATGACGGAAGACGGGGTTATCGCCCTTGTCGACTTCATGGCGGATTTTGCCAAGAGCCACGGCTGAGCGCCACTCAAGGCCACAGTACGCTTTAAATGACATTCACAAGAGGTTGCCCCCCTTGAGCGTAAAGACCGACTACAAGATCCTTGCCCTGAACAGCATCTCGATCGAAGGACTGCAGCGCCTGCCCCGCGAGCACTACCAGGTCTCGGCAGCTGTGCCGCAGCCGGATGCCATTCTGGTCCGGTCGGCGAAGATGCACGACATGGTGCTGTCAGATTCCCTCCTCGCAGTTGCCCGGGCAGGTGCAGGCGTGAATAACGTACCCGTTGCTGCCCTGTCGAAAAAGGGAATCCCGGTCTTCAATGCACCAGGCGCGAATGCCAATGCGGTAAAGGAACTCGTTCTCGCCGGTATGCTGCTTAGTGCCCGTAACCTCTGCCAGGCGTGGAACTTCGTCGAGCACCTCAAGGAAGAGGGGGCGGCACTCGACAAGGCAGTTGAGGCGGGGAAGAAGCAGTTCGTCGGCTTCGAGCTTCCTGGCAGGACCCTGGGCGTCATTGGGCTCGGTGCCATCGGAGTTCAGGTGGCCAACGCGGCGCTTGCACTCGGCATGCGGGTTGTGGGCTTTGATCCTCTGATTACGGTGGAGCGGGCCTGGCAGATGTCGTCTGCGGTGGAGCAGGCGCGAAACCTTGATGAACTGTTCAGTCGCTCGGATTTTGTTACGGTTCACGTGCCGCTGCTCGATGCCACCCGGGGCATGGTGAATGAAGCACGGATCCGGCTGATGCCCAACAAGGCTGTCGTGCTTAATTTTGCCCGCGGCGAGATCGTTGACGAAGCGGCTGTGGTCGCTGCACTCGGCGCTGGCAAGCTCACGGCCTATGTTTGTGACTTTCCGAGTCGGGCGTTGATCGGCGCTCCCGGGGTCATAATGCTCCCGCACCTCGGTGCTTCCACGCACGAGGCCGAAGCCAACTGTGCAGTGATGGTCGCCGACAACCTGCGTGCCTATCTGGAGGACGGTACCATTCGTTACTCGGTGAATTTCCCGGATGCTGAGGTGGTGCGCACCGGTGCTCATCGCATCACGATTGCCAATTCCAATGTGCCCAATATGGTGGGACAGATATCCACCTGTCTCGGCGACGCCGGGCTCAACATCGCCGACCTCCTGAACAAGTCGCGCGGTGAGCTTGCCTACACGATCATCGATCTTGACGGTGCCATTACTGAGGCAACGCTCGCCCGGATCCGGTCGATACCCGGCGTTCTGAGCGTCCGCGACCTCGGTAGTCGGCCTGTGGCCACGGCCTGAGAAAGCTACACCGATGAAGAAGCGTACGAAGACCATCGTGCGAGGCCCTCGTAAGGCCGTCGGTGGCCTGGAGGCCCTTCGCCAGCAGATCGATAGCGTCGACGAGCGCATACAGGCACTGATCGCTGAGCGTGCCGGGCTCGCCCAGCAGGTGGCGCTGGTCAAGGGCGGCACGGGTTCTGCCGTGGACTTTTACCGCCCGGAGCGGGAGGTTGCGGTGCTTCGGGCTGTGGTGGCCCGCAATAAAGGGCCGCTGACGGACGAGGAGATGGTCAGGCTCTTCCGGGAGATCATGTCCGCGTGCCTTGCCCAGGAGGAACCGATGAAGGTGGGCTATCTGGGCCCGGAAGGTACCTTCAGCCAGTCTGCCGTGTACAAGCACTTCGGTCATTCCGTGCGGGCGCTGCCCCTGGGCATGATCGACGAGGTGTTCCACGAGGTTGAATGCGGCGCAGCCGATTTTGGCGTCGTGCCCATCGAAAATTCGACAGAAGGCACGGTGAACCACACACTGGATATGTTTCTGACATCGCCGCTCCGGATCTGTGGCGAGGTTGAGATGCGGATTCGCCACCACTTGCTGGGCAAGTTGTCTGGTCTCGAGGAGGTGCTGCGGGTGAGCGCTCATCCGCAGGCCCTGGCGCAGTGCCGGGGTTGGCTCAAGGAGTACCTGCCTCACGCTGAGTTGCATCCTGCCAGCAGTAACGCAGAGGGCGCCCGTCGGGCTCGTGATGAGGCTGGTACCGCGGCGATTGCCGGCGATGCTGCTGCCGAGGTCTACGGCCTCAGCAAGCTGGTCACTGATATCGAAGACCGCCCGGATAACACGACGCGCTTTCTGGTCATTGGCCGCAAGATGCTGCAGGCCAGTGGCAAGGACAAGACCAGCCTCCTGTTGTCCACCAAGGACACCGGTGATGCCGGGGCTCTGCAGAAGCTCCTGGCCCCCCTTGCCGAGCACGAGATCAACATGAGCCGGATCGAATCCCGCCCTTCGCGGCGCCGGAAGTGGCACTACGTGTTCTTTATCGATATCGATGGCCATGCGGAGGAGCCTGGAGTAGCTCCGGCACTTGCCAAGCTCAAGAAGCGAGCTCAGCTGTTTCGCGTCCTGGGTTCTTACCCGAAGGCCGTTCTCTGACTCTCCTATCTCAGTCCAGGCGGGGACCGCTGGATTTCTCCAGACTTGCTGCCACCGGAGTTCGAGGTCTGCAGCCCTACGTACCGGGCAAGCCCATTGCGGAACTGGAACGCGAGTACGGCGTTAGTGACGTACTGAAGCTGGCGTCCAACGAGAATCCCCTTGGGCCCCCGGAAGAAAGTCTTGAGGCGATTCGGGCTGCCCTTGGTGGGGTGGCTCTGTACCCCGATGGGGCGTGCTATGAGATCAAGCGAGCGTTGGCGGCCAAGCTTTCCACCTCCCCTGAGTGCATCACTCTGGGCAATGGGTCCAACGAGGTCTTGTCGGTCATAGCGGAGACGTTCCTCGCTCCCGGTGACGAGGCGGTTTACTCGGAGTTCGGTTTTGTCGTCTATGCCCTGGCGGTCCAGGCCACGGGGGCCACACCACGTGTCGCACCCGCCAACGGCGAGCAGGATAACCAGCCCCTTGGCCATTCTCTGCAGGCGTTCAGTTCACTGATTAACGCCCGAACCAGGCTGGTGTTCATAGCCAACCCCAATAACCCTACCGGGACCTGGCTTGAACCCGCAGTTCTTCGGGGCTTCATCGGTAGTCTCCCGGACCATGTGCTGGTCGTGGTCGATGAGGCGTACCGGGAGTACATGCACCCAGACAGCTGCCCGGACACGCTGGACTGGCTAGCCGAGTTTCCTAACCTCATTATCTGTCGCACCTTTTCCAAACTGTACGGTCTCGCTGGCCTGCGCGTTGGTTATGCCATCAGTCATCCGGATGTGGCTGAGCTTCTGAACCGGGTCCGGCAGCCCTTCAACGTGAACGCATTGGCGCAGGTGGCCGCGATAGCGGCTCTCGACGCCACGGACCATGTGCGCAGGTCCCAGGACCTGAACCGGGCTGGCGTGGCTCAGCTGCAAGCCGGCCTGGGCGGGTTGGGCTGGTCGGTGCCGGCGTCAGCGGGCAATTTTGTACTGGCCGATACGGGCGGACCGGCTGCACCCTGGAACGAGGGCCTGCTGCAGGCGGGGATCATCGTTCGACCCGTCGCCAGCTATGGCCTGCCGCGGCATCTGCGCATCACGGTGGGCTTGCCCGAGCAGAACGAGCGGCTGCTCCAGGTATTGAGAATGCTCCGCGAGAGGGGGGTGGGAGCCTGATGCCGACGAACTCCCAGCGATTTCTGGTGCAGCCCTCGACCCGCGTTGAGGGTTCCCTGCGCGTCCCGGGCGACAAGTCGATCTCGCACCGGGCCCTGATGCTCGGTGCAATTGCCGCGGGTACCAGCCACGTTACCGGGTTCTTGCCGGGTGAGGACTGCCTGGCGACGCTGGCGGCCCTGCGGAGTCTGGGTATCGAAATTCATCAGAGGGACGCGACGACCATTGATGTGGTGGGGCAGGGCATGCACGGGATTGTCCAAGCCAGTCACGGGCTGGACATGGGTAACTCGGGCACGGCCATGCGGCTTTTCATGGGTCTGCTGGCAGCCCAGCCGTTTGCATCGGAGTTAACAGGCGACGAGTCGCTCAGCAAACGGCCCATGGAGCGAGTCGCCAAGCCACTGCGCCAGATGGGGGCAGACGTCCAGACGCTGAATGGTCTACCCCCGGTCCGGATCCGAGGCGGCGCCGATCTGCGCGGTATCCGGTTTGAGATGCCGGTGGCCAGTGCGCAAGTGAAATCCGCAGTGCTCCTGGCTGGACTCTACGCCGCAGGCGAGACCACAGTGACCGAGCCGGCGGTGACGCGTGATCATACGGAGCGGATGCTGACGCGCCTTGGTTATCCGGTGCGCCGGGCAGGTCCGTTCGTCACGGTGGCGGGCGGAGGCAAGCTTTCTGCAGCCCGGATCGACGTGCCGGGGGATCTATCCTCGGCGGCGTTTATGGTGCTGGCCGGTTGTCTCGCAACCAGCGGGGAACTGGTTATTGAGGGTGTGGGGCTGAACCCATCCCGCACCGGCGTACTCCGCATCCTCCAGATGATGGGTGCCAGGCTCCGGGTCGAGATGGCCATCGATGATGGCGGCGAGCCGGTAGGTCGAGTAGTCATTGCTCCCAGCCGTCTTCGGGGCGTCGAGATTCCGACCGAACTTGTGCCTCTGGCGATCGATGAGTTTCCAGTGATTTTCGTGGCGGCGGCGTTGGCCGAGGGTGAAACGGTCATTCATGGCGCCGAGGAGTTGCGGCACAAGGAGAGCGACCGGATTCGCGTTATGGCTGACGGCCTCCGTGCACTCGGAGTCGATGTCGCGGAGTTACCCGACGGCGCCCGAATCCGCGGCGGCCAGCTTCGGGGGGGTGTCATCGACAGCGGCGGTGATCATCGCGTAGCGATGGCCTTTGCCGTTGGTGCTTCCCGGGCCCTGGGTCCCGTAAAGATCCTCAATACCGCCAACGTGGCGACCTCCTATCCGGGTTTCGTTACTCAGGCCCGCGGGATTGGCCTCGACATCGAGGCTGGTCCCGATGAGTGAGGCCGGGCTGACCCGGCCACCACCGGTACTGGCCATTGACGGACCGGGCGGGGCAGGGAAGGGTACGGTCAGCCGTCTGGTTGCAGGCCGACTCGGCTGGCATTTGCTCGATAGCGGGGCCCTGTATCGCCTGGTGGCTCTGGATGCCCGGCAGCGGGGCCTGGGTTTCGAGGCGGAGCAGGCTCTGGCCGAGTTGGCTGCCCACCTGGACGCCCAGTTTCAGAGCCAGGGCGACCAGACGCGCATCCTGTTAAACGGCCTGGATGTCACGGAAGCCATCCGTTCCGAGGCGGCGGGCGATGGCGCCTCCCGCGTGGCGGCGGTGCCGGGAGTCCGCCGAAGCCTGGTTGAGCGCCAGCGGCAGTTCCGCCAGCCCCCAGGCCTGGTGGCGGATGGCCGCGATATGGGCGGGGTCATCTTTCCCGATGCTGCTCTCAAGGTGTTCCTCACGGCCAGCCTGGAGGAACGGGCCCTGAGGCGTCATAAGCAGTTGAAGGACAAGGGTATTGATGTTAGCCTCTCCGCCCTTTCCAGGGACATGGTGGAACGTGACCGAAGAGATTCGGCCCGGGCCATTGCGCCGCTAAAGGCCTGCGACGACGCACGGATTCTGGATACGACGGGCATGGATGTGCCTGCAGTGGTAGCCATCGTCCTGGCGTGGGTAGCGGAACGAGTCGTGCCTTGAGTGCCTTTTGATCGTCTATAGCCGAAAGAATGAGCGACTGGGTCCGGTGACGCACATGGCGTTTATCGGGTTTTTTTCTGAAACCGCTGCCCCTACGAACTGGGTTAGCACACTTAAACCATAGGTCCGCCCCAGGGCGGTAATCAACACAAATGACGGATAATTTCGCCGAACTCTTCGAGCAAAGTCTCGCCAATACACGGATCAAGCCCGGCACCATCCTGATGGGGCTGGTGATCGAAGTTTCCTCCGAGGCCGTAGTTGTCAGCGCCGGCCTGAAGTCTGAAGCCGTCATCCCGGCCAGCCAGTTCAAGAATGAACGTGGCGAACTCGAGGTCAAGGTTGGTGACCACGTCGAAGTCGCTCTCGACTCCGTGGAAGATGGCTTTGGAGAAACCAAACTGTCCCGGGAACGCGCCAAGCGCGTCCGCACCTGGGAGGCACTTGAAGATGCCTTCGAGCACAGCAAGATCGTCAAGGGCATCATTAATGGACGGGTCAAGGGCGGGTTTACCGTTGACATCGAGTTCGTCCGGGCCTTTCTTCCCGGCTCACTCGTCGATGTGCGGCCAGTGCGTGACCCCTCTTACCTGGAAGGTAAAGAGCTCGAGTTCAAAGTCATCAAGCTGGATCGTCGACGAAACAACGTCGTCGTCTCCCGCAGGGCGGTCGTTGAGGCCGAGTACAGTCAGGAACGGGAAGCGTTGCTGGCCAATCTGCAGGAAGGCTCTACCGTCAAGGGCGTCGTCAAGAACCTTACGGACTACGGCGCATTCGTCGATCTCGGTGGCATTGACGGTCTCCTGCATATCACTGACATGGCGTGGAAGCGCGTCAAGCACCCATCAGAAGTTGTCACCGTGGGTGATGAGATTGAGGTCAAGATTCTGCGTTTTGACCGGGAGAAGAATCGCGTTTCCCTCGGCATGAAGCAGTTGGGTTCTGATCCCTGGGAGGCCATCTCCAGGCGGTATCCCCCCACGACGCGTCTGTTCGGCAAGGTCACCAATATTGCCGACTATGGCTGTTTTGTGGAGATCGAGGAGGGCGTCGAGGGCCTTGTGCACGTTTCTGAGATGGACTGGACCAACAAGAACGTCAGTCCCGCAAAGGTCGTGCAGATTGGTGATGAAGTGGAAGTAATGGTGCTCGATATCGACGAAGAGCGCCGCCGTATTTCGCTTGGCATAAAGCAGTGCAAGACCAATCCCTGGTCGGATTTTGCGACCGGTTACAACAAGGGTGACAAGGTCTCCGGAAAGATCAAGTCCATTACTGACTTCGGCATATTCATCGGCTTGCCCGGTGGTATCGATGGCCTTGTGCACCTCTCCGACATCTCCTGGGATGTGCCTGGCGAGGAGGCAGTCCGAAACTACAAGAAGGGTGAAGACGTCGATACCGTAGTTCTGGCGATCGATCCGGAGCGGGAGCGAATTTCACTCGGGGTCAAGCAGCTCGATCAGGATCCCTTCTCCAAGTTCCTGGCGGACAACCCCAAGGGCTCCATCATGAAGGGCATCATCTCGGAAGTGGATGCGCGTGGCGCTGTCGTGGATCTGGAAGGCGGAATCAAGGGCCAGCTCAGGGCCAGTGAACTCTCCCGGGATCGGGTCGAGGATGCACGCACCCTCCTCAAGGTCGGCGACGAAGTGGAGGCCCGGTTTACCGGTCTTGATCGCAAGACCCGCGTGGTGTCCCTCTCGATCAAAGCCAAGGACGCCCATGAAGAAGCCCAGGCGATGGAGAGCTATCGCAGTGACAGCTCATCGGGCAGTACCGCCACTACTCTGGGCGAACTCCTGAAAGAGCAGATCTCCAAGGCTAGCGACTCCTGACTTCGGTCGCCGCAGTAAGGGGTTGACCGGGGACGTTTGATGGGGACGCAGCGATGACGAAGTCGGAATTGATCGAGGTTCTGGCCCGTAAGCAGAAGCACCTTCCAACCAAGGACGTTGAGTTGGCAGTTAAGCATCTGCTGGATCTCATGAGCGATGCGCTGGCCGGTGGCCAGCGCATCGAGATTCGTGGTTTTGGCAGTTTCTCACTGCACTTCAGGCCGCCCCGCATGGGGCGCAATCCCAAGACCGGGGATGCCGTAGCGCTTGCCGGGAAGCATGTCCCGCACTTCAAGCCCGGTAAGGATCTCCGGGATCGGGTCAACGAGAACCGCCAGCTTCCGATCAAGGACTGATAACTCTGGCTTACGGGAGAATCCCGCAACTCTCCTTCGGCCCCGTGGAGCCCGCCAGATGATCCGCAGTTTGCTGGTTTCCATTCTTGTGCTGTTCTTCATTGGACTCGCCGCAGTTTTTGCAGCCTTGAATCCAGGTCGAGTGACGCTCGATTTTGCTTTTCTGGCAACTGACGTTGAGAAGTCACTTGCCATCATCGCCGCGGTCGCTTTCGGCTGGGTGTTCGGGATCATCTGCGCCTTCTTTGGCATCCTCCGGCTGATGGCCCAGCGGCGGACCCTTCGGCGCGCTCTGCGACTCGCCGAGCAGGAGGTTCAGGCGCTCCGTAGCCTCCCGGTGCAGGATGCCGACTGAGTCCACCTTTCTCTTTGCTGGCCTGCTTTTCCTGGCCGCCGCGCTTGGCTATGTCTTTGCCCGGTTCGGGGATTCCGACGAGGAGGAGGAAGCAGAGCAGTCGGCCCGGACGAATTTCCTGCGTGGATTCCGCTACCTGCTCAATGAGGAGTCCGATCGGGCCGTAGACGTGTTCACGGGCGCTGGTGACCTGAGCGACGACGCTATGGAAACCCAGCTAGCTCTGGGCACCTTGTTCCGCCGTCGAGGAGAGGTCGACAGGGCCATCCGCCTCCACGAGGACCTGGTGGGCAGGGCCTCCAGTACCGTCGCTCAGCGGGAGGCAGCGTCCTTTGCTCTGGCTGAGGACTATCTTAGTGCCGGTCTGTTTGATCGCGCTGAAGCACTTCTTGTGCAGTTGCGCAGTTCAAGGGCGCACGGTATGGAGGCCCTGGGCCGACTGTTGCGGATCTGCGAGGTCACGAGCGACTGGGACCGGGCTGTCGACCTTTGCGCTGAACTGAACCGGGCCGCGCCCGGGCGGGTCAGCCCCCCCCAGTTGGCCCACTACTACTGTGAACTCGCAGAGGTGGCGCGCCGGGACCAATTGCCCGACATAGCCGGCGAGATGGTCAGTCAGGCAGAGGCCAGTGAGCCCGGCAAGGTAAGAACGGCACTGATCCGGGCAGACCTGGACACTGAATCGGGACGACCCGCCGAGGCGATCGCTACTCTGGCGCGGCTTGGCCAGGCCCACCCGGCACTACTCGGTGAGATCTTGCCCCGCCTTCTGGTCCTGTCGCCGGCCTTTAAGGGCAGCCCTGGCGTTGGTCAGGTCATTGATCAGCTGGCTGCGACACCAGAGGGCCTGCGTGGGATTGCGCTGGGAGTGATCAGGGACGCCCGGATTACCGATCCTCAGGCCGTACGGTACCTGGTTCAGTTTCTGGCGGGACAGCCTGCCTTAGGTGAGCTCCTGGCGCCCGGTGACGGCCAGTCCGGCCAGTCTCTGGCCAGGGTGCAGGCGCTCCGCCCACTGTTGCACAAGATACTGAGCGCCGGTGCCCGGTTCCAATGCAAGAACTGTGGCTATGGCAGTGCGGTTATGCACTGGCAGTGCCCGGGCTGTCGGTCATGGGACACAGTTCAGCCAGTTAACTCGATAGTGCTTGCGGGAATCCTCTCTTAGGTCATTACTGCATCAAGTCAGCGGAAACTCCGCTTCAATCGGAATGGCCTCTTTTCTTAGGATGAGCACGCTGTCAGCTACTGACAGATGTGTCATCCGCAACGAAAGTAAAGGAGAGTCTCGTGCGCAGAATCATGTGCCTAAGCATACTGGGAATACTTCCCGCGCTCGTCAACGCAGGGCCGGTGGACATCAACACGGCCGATGCCGCTACCATCGCCCAGGAACTCAATGGCGTGGGAGCGAGTCGCGCCAAGGCTATCGTCGAGTATCGGGAGAAGAACGGGCGGTTTGCTACACCGGAGGACGTTCTCAAAGTCAGCGGGATCGGCCCTCAGGTGCTTAAGTTGAATCGCGACAACATCCGCACGGGGCAGCCTGCCAAGCCTGCAAGCAAGCCGTAACAGCAGCTGGACGACGTGGCGCCCACTGCGTCGTCCAGCTCATCCGGGCACAGCATGCTCCCTTGGGATTCGCTATGATGAAACCCTCTCGAAGCCAGTCCTCCGGAGCGTTCCGCATGCCGAGTCCCGTACGCACCGCCGTGTTTCCTGTCGCCGGGCGCGGCACTCGCTTTCTGCCGGCCACCAAGGCCATGCCCAAGGAAATGCTCCCGATTGTCGACAAGCCGCTCGTGCAGTACGCGGTTGAGGAGGCACTCGAGGCAGGGGTGACGCGTCTGGTTTTTGTTACCGGGAGCAGTAAGCGGGCGATCGAGGACCACTTTGATCGCGATCCCGAACTGGAGCGCGCCTTGAGTGTCGCGGGCAAGCAGGACCTCCTGGATGTCGTCAGGGCGATTCTCCCGGCAGGTGTTTCCTGTGTTTACATCCGGCAGGGCGAGCCTCTGGGCCTGGGTCATGCGGTTCTTTGTGCGCAGCCCGCCGTCGGTGACGAGCCTTTCTATGTGCATCTGCCCGACGATCTGATCAAGGCCGATACTGGTTGCCTGACCCAGCTTCGCCGGCACCACGAGCAGCACCGGTCCAGCGTCCTAGCCGTTCAGGAGGTGCCTCAGGCCCGGACGCGGGACTACGGTATTGTTGCCGTCGACGAAGCTCACCAGTTGCGCCAGATCGTCGAAAAGCCCGCACCGGAGGTGGCACCCTCGCGGCTGGCGGTTGTGGGGCGCTATCTGCTCACACCCGCGATTTTCGGCATACTCGAGTCGACGGGGCGGGGTGCGGGCGGGGAGATTCAGCTCACGGACGGCATTGCCCGCTTGCTGCAGGTTGAGCCCGTCTACGCACTGCCGTTCACTGGGCGGCGCTACGATTGTGGCAGCAAGCTTGGGTACATCGAGGCGACCGTGGACTACGCCCTCGCCGATGCAGCGCTTGCAGGCCCGCTACGGGCCCACCTGAGGACTCTTAGCTCATAAGTCCACTTGCGTTGAATTGGCTCCCCGGGCCGGATTCGAACCAGCGACCAACCGGTTAACAGCCGGTTGCTCTACCACTGAGCTACCGGGGAAGCGAGAGATAGCCGTGAAGGCCGCGAATTCTCAGCGATCGCGGCGTGGCAAGTCAAGAACGCCCGGCACACGTTAGCCGATAACGCGGGTGATTCTCCGAATCGCTTCCTTAAGGGTGTCCAGACTGCAGGCAAAGGAGAGCCGCAGATAGCCTGGGGCTCCAAAGGCTGAACCTGGCACGACCGCCACATCGCCACTGTTCAGCAACAGCTCGGAGAGCGCCAGGTCGTCCCTCAGCCCCTTCGCCCGGATGGCGTCGCTGGCGTCCGGAAAGGCATAAAAGGTACCTGCGGACTGGAGGCACTTGAACCCTGGAATGCCATTGAGAGCTGCTACGACGTAGTCGTGCCGCTGCCTGAAGGCCCTGGTCATTTCGCGAACGCAGGCCTGATCGCCGGAGAGGGCCGCAATGCTTGCTGCCTGGGAAATGCTGGACGGGTTCGACGTGCTCTGGCTCTGAATCTTCTTCATGGCCCCGATGATTGCCTGTGGGCCACCGGCGTAGCCTATGCGCCACCCTGTCATCGCGTAGGCCTTCGAGACACCATTGATAGTAACGGTCCTGTCGTAAAGTCCCGGGCACACCTCGGCGAAGCTGACGAAGGGTTCCGCCGCCCAGTAGATATGCTCGTACATATCATCGGCTGCGATGACTATGTCGGGGTGTTTCTCCAGCACCGTGCCGAGCGCCTGAAGTTCTGCGCGCGTATAGGCGGCGCCGGTGGGGTTCGATGGACTGTTCAGGAAGATCAGGCGGGTCTTCGGCGTGATCGCCGCCTCAAGAAGGCGAGGAGTGATCTTGAAGCCGTCCTGCATCATGGCCCCGACAATGACAGGCTCCGCATCACACAGCTTGATCATGTCGGGATAGGAGACCCAGTAGGGCGCCGGGACGATGGCCTCGTCGCCGGGATTCAGAACGGCACCGCAGACGTTGTAACAGGTCTGTTTGGCGCCGCAGGACACAACGATCTGGTCCATACCGTAGGTCAGATGGTTCTCACGACTGAACTTTTCGATGACGGCCCGCTTCAGTGCTGCAGTGCCCTCAACGGGGGTGTACTTGGTCTGGCCACTCCGTATGGCCTCGATGCCCGCCGCCTTGATGTGCTCAGGGGTGTCGAAATCCGGCTCGCCAGCCCCAAGATCGATGACATCGCGCCCCTTGGCCCGGAGTTCCGCCGCCATGGCCGTGACGGCCATCGTTGGAGAGGGCTTGACTCGTTGACAACGCTGCGAAACTGCTAGACTCACGTGACTTCCTCGCTGGACTCGTGGCTCAAGAGGGCCGCAAATTCTAAGGGATTCGGGTCCCGCATCCAACTGCCCAGCAAGACCAGTCGATTCCAGCCCGATGGACCGAATTGAGCTTAGTTCCAGTTTCAGACCGGCTGGCGATCAACCTGCAGCCATTCAGGCCCTGAATGACGGTCTGACCAGTGGCCTCGCCCGGCAGACACTGCTTGGGGTTACGGGTTCGGGGAAGACCTTTACGATTGCCAGCGTCATCGAGGCGCAGCAGCGTCCCGCCCTGATCCTTGCCCCCAACAAGACCCTGGCCGGTCAGCTTTACGGGGAAATGCGCGATTTCTTTCCGCACAATCGGGTGGAGTACTTCGTTTCGTACTACGACTACTATCAGCCCGAGGCCTATGTTCCGTCGTCCGACACGTACATAGAGAAAGATGCTGCCATCAACGCACACATCGAGCAGATGCGCCTGTCTGCAACCAAGGCTCTGCTCGAGCGGCGCGACTGCATCATTGTGGCTACGGTCTCGGCAATTTATGGACTCGGCAACCCCCAGTCCTATCTGAGTATGGTGCTCCATCTTTCCCGTGGACATCGCTTGCCTGAACGCGACCTGCTCCGACGACTGGCCGAGATGCAGTACACGCGTAACGATGTGCAGCTCGGGAATGGCAACTACCGGGCACGCGGAGAGACGATTGATATCTTTCCGGCAGACTCAGAGCGCGAGGCAGTGCGTGTCACGTTGTTCGACGATGAGATCGAGAACCTCGCCTGGTTCGATCCTCTGACCGGGGAAGTCCTGCGCAGCGTGCCCCGGCTGACCATTTTTCCCAAGAGCCACTACGTCACTCCTCGGGAAGTCGTGCTGCGCGCCTTAGAGCAGATAAAGACTGACCTCGTCGAGCGGCTTGCGGACCTGCGCCAAGCCAACAAGCTTGTCGAAGCCCAGAGGCTCGAGCAACGGACGCGGTATGACCTCGAAATGATGGCCGAACTTGGCTATTGCAACGGCATCGAGAATTACAGCCGTTACCTGTCGGGGAATCTGCCCGGAGAACCGCCACCCTGTCTTTTCGACTATCTCCCTGACGACGCGCTACTGGTTGTCGACGAGAGTCACGTCACTATTCCCCAGCTCGGGGGCATGTATCGGGGCGATCGTTCCCGGAAGGAAACGCTGGTGGAATATGGTTTCCGCCTGCCGTCCGCACTCGATAACCGCCCACTGCGTTTTGATGAGTTCGAGGGGCTTTCGCCCCAGACGATCTACGTATCAGCCACGCCAGGCCCTTATGAGCGTGCGCATTCCGATGCGGTAGTTGAACAGGTCGTGCGCCCGACCGGACTTGTCGACCCGCCGATCGAGATCCGGCCGGCTTCGACGCAGGTGGATGACGTACTGTCCGAGATCCGGATACGGGTCGGACGGCACGAAAGAGTTCTGGTCACGACGCTGACCAAGCGGATGGCCGAAGACCTGACGGAGTACTTGCAGGACCACGATATCCGGGTCCGGTATCTGCACTCGGACATCGAGACTGTCGAGCGTATGGAGATCATCAGGGACCTGCGCCTTGGTGGCTTCGATGTGCTGGTAGGGATCAACCTTTTGCGCGAAGGTCTCGACCTTCCAGAGGTTTCCCTGGTCGCCATCCTGGATGCCGACCGGGAGGGCTTTCTCCGGTCGGAGGGCTCTTTGATCCAGACAGTCGGGCGGGCCGCACGCAATCTGAACGGCACGGCAATCATGTACGCCGATAAGGTCACCGGATCCATGCAACGGGCGATTGCGGAGACTGACCGGCGACGGAACAAGCAGCTGGAATTCAACCTCCAGCATGGCATCGAGCCGCGCAGCATCGTCAAAGGCGTGCGTGACATCATGGAGGGTGCCCGGGACTCCGCGCCCGGCAGGGGGCGCCGGGTGGCTGAGCCTCCCCAGGACTACCGGCAGTTGACCCCGGAACAGGCTGCCCGACGCATTGCCAAACTGGAGCGGGAGATGTTTGAGCATGCCCGGAATCTGGAGTTTGAGGAGGCGGCGAGGCTCCGGGACCAGTTGCAGAGCCTCCGTCGCGTCGAACTGGGCCTGCCAGCCAGCCTTGCCCGGTAGTCTGGCCCGGGCCACTCTCTTGCCGCTGATCTTGCTAAGGGCGTCCCCAGTTCTGTATCGTTCGGCCCGGCCCCCAGCAGGCGCGTAGCTCAGTGGTTAGAGCACTTCCTTGACATGGAAGGGGTCGGTGGTTCGACTCCACTCGCGCCTACCATTAACGTACAGCACCCATGCCCATCATCACTCTGCCAGATGGCAGCCAGAGAGTATTTGATCGCCCGGTCACAGTCGCCGAGGTAGCCGCTGCTATTGGCGCCGGTCTGGCCCGTGCGGCGCTGGCCGGACGGGTCAACGATCAGCTGGTGGATACGAGCCATCTGATCGAGCAGGACGCGCGGCTCTCCATCATTACCTCGAAGGATCCCGCTGGTCTGGAGGTGCTCCGGCATTCCACCGCCCACCTGCTGGCCCAGGCTGTCCAGTCTCTGTTTCCTGAGGCCCAGGTGACCATCGGGCCCGGGATTGAGAATGGCTTCTACTATGACTTCGCCTTCAAGAGGCCCTTCACCCCGGAAGACCTGGTGGCCATCGAGGCCCGGATGAGGGAGCTCGTCGCGGCCGATCTGCCCGTAGAACGCCGGGTAATGTCCCGTGATGCTGCCGTGACCTTCTTCACCGATCTTGGCGAACGCTATAAGGCCGAAATCATTGCGGCGATTCCTGCAGACCAGGACATCAGCCTGTATGGCCAAGGGGGCTGGGTGGATCTCTGCCGGGGTCCCCACGTGCCCTCAACCGGCAAGCTGAAGGCCTTCAAGCTCACCAAGCTGGCGGGCGCCTACTGGCGTGGTGATTCCCGCAACGAGATGCTCCAGCGCATCTACGGCACGGCCTGGCACGACGAAGCCGCACTGAAGGCTTACCTGAACCGGCTGGAAGAAGCGGAGAAGCGGGACCATCGTAAGCTTGGGCGAGAACTTGACCTGTTTCACTTCCAGGAGGAGGCGCCTGGGGCCGTCTTCTGGCATCCCAGGGGCTGGACCCTTTTTCTGCAGCTGATCAGCTATATGCGGGACCAGCAGCTGGCTGCGGGATACCAGGAAGTGAATACGCCGGAGGTCATGGACCGCGACCTCTGGGTGCAGTCCGGCCACATGGAAAAGTTCGGCGACAATATGTTTATGACGAAGACCCCCGATGAGCGGGTCTTTGCCATCAAGCCAATGAACTGTCCAGGACACGTGCAGGTCTTCAACCAGGGTCTCAAGAGCTATCGGGAACTGCCCCTGCGTCTGTGCGAGTTCGGCAAGGTGCATCGCTACGAGCCGTCCGGCGCCCTGCACGGTCTGATGCGGGTCCGGGCTTTCACCCAGGATGACGCCCATATCTTTTGTACCGAAGACCAGATCACGGCCGAGTCCGTTGCAGTGACCGATCTCATTCTGGGCATCTACCGGGACTTCGGGTTCGACGATATCCGGGTGAAGTTCTCCGATCGGCCCGCCAAACGGGTGGGTACCGACGCAATCTGGGACAAGGCGGAGGCCGCGCTGCGGTCAGCCGCCGAGGAGGGTGGCCTTGACCTGGAGTACAACCCGGGGGAGGGCGCTTTCTACGGCCCCAAGCTCGAGTTCGTCCTGCGGGACGCCATCGGCCGGGACTGGCAGTGCGGGACCCTTCAGGTGGATTTCAACCTCCCGGAGCGCCTGGGCGCCTCCTTCATCGGGGACGACAGCCAGCGCCGGGTGCCAGTCATGCTTCACCGGGCCATGTTTGGCTCCCTGGAGCGATTCTGCGGGATTCTGCTGGAACACCACGCCGGTCGGCTGCCCACGTGGCTGGCCCCCGTCCAGGTAACCATCCTGAATATTACGGACCGACAGGCCGAGCTGGCTAAACAGGTACAGGAAAGCCTGAAAAATCAGGGCTTTCGGGCCGAGGTGGATTTGCGCAACGAGACGATAGGCTTTAAGATTCGCGAGCACACTCTTCAGCGGGTCCCCTATCTCGTCGTAGTGGGGGACCGGGAAGCACAAAATCAAGTGGTGGCCGTGCGCACGCGCGGTGGCAAGGATCTTGGCGCGATGCCGCTCGAGCGGCTCGTGCAGGGCCTGGCCGCTGAGATCGCGAGCCGCGGCCGCACTGTTATGGAGGGATAACGTATCGCTGCGAATAAACGAGTCCGCCGGAACGACGAGATCGATGCGCGGGAGATCCGTGTGATTGGGGCCGGCGGCGAGCAGGTCGGGATCCTGGGTCGGGAGGCCGCCCTTCAGTTGGCCAAAGATGTCGGCATGGACCTGGTGGAGATTTCTCCAACAGCAGTACCCCCAGTCTGCCGAATAATGGATTTCGGGAAGTTCCTGTTCGAGACGAACAAGAAAGCCCACTCGGCGAAACGCAAACAGAAGCAGATCCAGGTCAAGGAAGTTAAGTTCCGCCCTGGTACTGAAGAAGGCGACTACCAGATCAAATTGCGTAATCTGCTCAGGTTTATTGAAACAGGCGATAAGGCCAAGGTCACGCTGCGATTCCGGGGCCGGGAGATGGCCCACCAGGAAATCGGCGTACGGCTGCTGCAGAGGGTCCGGCAGGACCTGGAGGCTGTGGGGATCGTCGAGCAGTTTCCCCGGCTCGAAGGCCGGCAGATGGTCATGGTCATCGCGCCGAAGAAGAAGTGAGTGCCTAAAAGAAAGTGAGTGACGGTTGATCGCCTGGGCAATACCGCCCCGGGGGTTACCAGAACCCGCCTGCGATGGCTCAAGACTGGACCCCAATGGAGTCCAGCCCGGTTCGGACCAGGCTCAAGGAGATATCAGTGCCCAAGATGAAGACCAAACGGGGCGCCGCAAAGCGCTTCCGGAGGACTGCCAATGGCTTCAAGGCCGCGCAGTCGCATCTCAATCACATCCTGACGAAGAAGAGTTCGAAGCGAAAGCGCCAACTGGGAGCAATGAACCAGGTGGCCGAGTGCGACGTGCCTGGCGTCAAGAAGATGTTGCCGTATTCATAGGAGGACCGATTCATGGCACGAGTTAAACGTGGTGTGACGGTCAAAGCCCGTCACAAGAAGATGCTCAAGAAGGCCAAGGGAATGTCCCAGGCCCGGAGCAAGTTGTACAAGACGGCCAAACAGGCTGTCATCAAGGCTGGCCAGTATGCTTTTCGCGATCGTCGGGTGCGCAAGCGCGAATTCCGTGCCCTGTGGATCACGCGGATCAATGCGGCAGCACACCTGCACGGCTTGTCCTACAGCCGCTTCATGAATGGCCTCCTGAAGGCTGGAATTGAAGTCGACCGCAAGATGCTCGCCGACCTCGCAGTGCACGATGCCGCTGCGTTTGGCGCGCTCGCCGAGAAGGCCAAGGCCAGTCTCAAGAACAGTGTCGCTGCTGCCTGAGATTTGGCGCCGTGCTGAACTGGAGGGATCATCGGCCGCCCAGCGACCGATGATCCCTTACGTCCTTCCTTATTCCAATGATTAGCGGTGATGGATAACGTCGAGTCGCTGTTGGCGCAGGCCCGGGAGGCGCTGACGGCAGCCCATGACCTGGTTGCACTGGATGCTGTGCGTGTCCGCTATCTGGGCAAGAAGGGTGAGCTTACTGCCCTCCTCAAGCAGCTGGGCAGCATGTCTGATGAGCAGCGACGTACCGATGGCCAAGCCATCAATCGTGCCAAGCTGTCGCTTACGCAGGCCCTCGACAGCCGACGGGAGCAGCTCGAGCGCGAGGCGCTTGACGTGGAGCTGCGCAGTGGCTCGATCGATGTCACCCTCGGGGGGCGAGGTCAGAGTCCCTGCGGCCTCCATCCAGTTACTCTGACGCTTCAGCGCATCCAGAAAATATTCTGCGGAGCGGGCTTTTCAGTTCATCAGGGACCTGAGGTTGAGGACGACTTTCACAATTTCACGGCCCTGAACATCCCGGCTGACCATCCCGCCCGGGCTATGCACGACACCTTCTACCTGCCGGACGGCCGCCTCCTGCGTACCCACACGTCGCCCGTGCAGATACGGGCCCTCCTGCGGCTGGGCGCCCCGATTCGACTGATCGCCCCCGGCCGAGTGTATCGCTGCGACTCTGATACGACCCACACGCCAATGTTCCATCAGGTCGAGGGGCTCGTTGTTGATACCAACGTCAGCTTTGCCAATCTCAAAGCCATGCTGGCGGAGTTTGTTGAGCGCTTCTTTGAGCGCCCCGCAACCGTGCGCTTCAGGCCGTCGTACTTTCCGTTCACAGAGCCCTCTGCGGAGGTGGATGTATTGTCCGAGTCCGGCCGCTGGCTTGAGGTTCTGGGCTGCGGCATGGTGCACCCACAGGTTCTGCAGAACGCCGGAATTGATCCGGAGAAGTACACGGGCTATGCCTTCGGCATGGGGGTTGAGCGTCTGGCGATGCTTCGCTATGGCATCGACGACATCCGCCTCCTCTTCGAGAACGACCTCCGTTTCCTTCGCCAGTTTCACTGAACCTGCTGATCGGTTGTAGTCATGAAGTTCAGTGAACGCTGGTTGCGCGAATTCGTCGACCCGCCCGGAGACACCGGCGCCCTCGTGCACCAGCTGACCATGCAGGGTCTTGAGGTTGAAAGCGTAGAACGGGCCGGGCCGTCACTGGACAAGGTGGTTGTGGGGCGCGTTACCGGGATCTCGCCCCACCCCAATGCGGATCGCCTGCGGGTCTGCCAGGTCGACGTTGGTGCCAGTGCCCTGCAGATTGTCTGCGGGGCCGCCAACGTTCGCGTCGGTGGTACTTATCCGGTGGCGCTGCCTGGGGCCACACTGCCGGGAGGCCTCGTCATCCGCAGTGCAGCCCTGCGGGGAGTCGATTCTGGGGGCATGCTGTGTTCAAGGGCTGAACTGGGACTGCTGGGCGATATGGGTTCGGCTGGAGGCGGCGAGGGCCTTCTCGAGCTCGATGACTCTGCGTTCCCCGGTATGCCGGCAGTCGCGGCCCTCGGACTCGATGATCAGGTCCTCGACCTCAAGATTACGCCAAACCGGGCCGACTGCTTTTCGCTGCTTGGTATTGCCCGGGATCTGGCCGCCACCAGCGGGCTGCACTTCGCAGAGCCGACGCCAGTCCCCGTAGCTACCCAGGCCGCCCCCTCCTTCGTGGTGAGCATTCAGGATTCCGTCGCTTGTCCCGTGTTCGTGGTGCGGACCATCCATGGCATTCGCCCAGACGCCAGATCACCGGTCTGGCTCCAGGAGCGTCTCCGTCGAAGCGGGATCCGGTCCATCCATCCCGTGGTGGATATCACCAGCCTCGTCATGCTGGAGCTGGGACAGCCTCTGCATGCCTATGACCTGGCTAAGGTCGACGGTGGTCTCACGGTACGTCGCGCCCGGGATCAGGAACCGCTCAAGTTGCTGACGGGTGCTGACGTCAGTCTCGATGCCGATGTCCTCGTGATTGCTGACCGGGCCGGACCCGCAGGTATCGCGGGGATCATGGGTGGCGCCCGTACGGCGGTGTCCGCCACCACCACCAGTGTTCTGCTTGAGTCGGCATTCTTCAGTCCCGCAGTGATGGCAGGTCGAGCCCGCCGGCTAGGGCTGCAGACAGACGCAGCAACCCGTTTCGAGCGCGGTGTTGATCCCACGGGTCAGGAGCGTGCTCTTGAGCGCGCAGCCGAACTCTTGCTCGCCATCACGGGCGGGGTGGCCAGTGCTTGTCAGTCCTCAGGGACCGGGGTCTTGCCCCGCGCGCCGGTCAGCCTGCGCCGGGCCAGGCTGGCCCGGGTGCTGGGCGACGAGGTGCCGGACACCGCCGTGGAGAAGATTCTCCGTGGCCTTGGCATGGCGGTGGTCGCCTCGGTCGAGGGCTGGCAGGTTAAGCCCCCCGCCTTTCGGTTCGATATCGGCGTCGAAGTCGACCTGATCGAGGAGATCGCCCGGGTCCACGGTTATGACCGGATCGCCACGCAGCCGGGAATGCAGGCCACCCGGCTGGGAGAGGCTCCAGCCGCCCAAGTCACCACCGACTTGCTCCGCGCGGCCCTGGTACAGAGGGGCTATCAGGAGGTCATGACCTACAGCTTCATTGAGCGGGAGCAGGATCGCCTCTTCGCGGGTGGCCAGGACGGCGTACCCCTGGTCAATCCGCTCTCCGCTGAGCTCGCCGTAATGCGCCAGGGCCTATGGCCCGGCCTGGTCCAGGCCCTCAAGCACAACCTGGCCCGTCAGCAGCGTCGTGTAAGGCTGTTTGAGGCCGGTATCCGCTTCCTGCCTGGGCCTGACGGGCTCATGGAGGAGGAGGTCCTTGCCGGCCTGGCTGCCGGAGCCGTAATGCCGGAGCAGTGGGACTCTGCCGCGAGACCGGTGGATTTCTTCGATGCCAAGTCAGACATGGAGGCGGTCCTGGCGCTGCTCGGCGAACCTCAGCAGTTCGAGTGGGTCGCGGACCTGCATCCCGCGCTGCATCCGGGGCGGTCAGCCCGCCTGAGGCGGAGCGGACAGCATCTTGGCTGGCTGGGAGCCATGCACCCGGTGCTTGCCAAGCGCTGTGGCCTGGACGAAGCGCCAATAATGTTCGAACTTGCCATTGCTGGACTAAGCATGGCCTCACTCGCTCCCTACGCGGGCGTATCCCGCTTCCCGGCGATTCGGCGCGACCTGGCTGTGCTGGTCGCCCGGGAGACGCCGGTAGCCAGCCTTGTGGCAGCCGTCCGGGCCGCAGCGGGACCTGCTCTGCGGGACGTCACTGTATTTGACATTTTCGCCGGCGACCACATCGACGTCGCACAAAAGAGCGTCGCTTTGGGCTTGATTTTGCAGGAAACATCCCGCACCCTTACTGATGCCGACGGGGACAGTATCGTCGGTGCCGTTGTCCGCCGACTGGGTCTGGATTTCGGTGCGAAGATAAGAGAATAAGAAAAAGAGAGTGAATAAATGAGCATGGCTCTCACCAAAGCGGATATGGCAGAGTCCCTGTTTAATGAACTGGGGCTCAACAAGCGCGAGGCGAGGGAACTCGTGGAGTTGTTCTTCGAGGATCTTCGTGCAGCGCTTGCCAGTGGGGAGCAGATCAAGCTCTCCGGATTCGGTAACTTCGACCTGCGGGACAAGAACCAGCGGCCGGGCCGAAATCCAAAAACGGGCAAGGAAATCCCAATCACCGCGAGGCGTGTAGTCACGTTTCGTCCCGGACAAAAACTGAAAGCCCGAGTAGAAGCTTATGCTGGAGCCGGGAAATAACGACGACCTGCCCCCAATCCCGGGGAAACGCTACTTTACGATCGGTGAAGTGAGTGAACTGTGCGCTGTAAAGCCGCACGTTCTGCGCTACTGGGAGCAGGAGTTTCCGCAACTGAAGCCGGTGAAGCGGCGGGGTAATCGCCGCTATTATCAGCGACAGGATGTTCTGATCATTCGCCAGATCCGCAGCCTGCTGTACAGCGAGGGCTTTACCATCGGTGGCGCCCGCCAGAAGCTGACCGGGCAGGAAGCACGCTCAGATCTTAGCCAGAGCCAGCAGATCATCAGGCAGCTGCGTCTGGAACTTGAAGAAGTACTGCGCCTGTTACGGCGTTGAGGCCCCGGCGAGGCAACCTTAGGTCTCGTTGGCGCAGCGATTTCGGGTATCATCCCCGGCGCAGTCCGAGCGGTCTTGGACTGATCGATGACCATTCAAGGACGGGGCGTGGCGCAGCCTGGTAGCGCACCTGCATGGGGTGCAGGGGGTCGCAGGTTCAAATCCTGTCGCCCCGACCAAATGGTGGTATCAATCAGCATGGCGCGTCTGAAGTTCGCCATAACGGCCGCCTGCCTGCTGCTGGCCACGGTAGCCGCATTTGCCCAAAGCCCGGACGACGCTTCGGCCATGACGTCCCGCGCCAGCGCCGACCGGGCCCTGACCCTGATCCGGAGCTGGGTAAACGGGCGCTACGATAACGCGGCCCAGACGGAGCGGGATCTGGCTGATCCCTCAGTTCCGGACGACGAGAAGCATCGGCTGATGCATCAGCTCTTCGTTCCTGTCACGGTGGACGTTCCGGCGATAGCTGGCTACCTGGTCTTTCAGCAGTCCTCAGTAGATGGATCAGATGATCCCGAGGCGATTTTCCGGGTCGGACTTCTCCAGTTTTTTGTGGACGAAGCGGGCCAGTTGCGCCAGCGGGAGCTCAACTTCAAGGAGCCAGGTCCCTTCAAGAACGCTTATCGGGACCAGCGGCGCCTGCGGCAGCTGACGCTTGATCTGTTTAACGTCGACTCAGGCTGCGACTTTCTGCTCACCCTTGAGTCCCCGGGAAAGCAGATCGGGGGTCCGATGCGAGCCGGAGCCTGCCGGTTCTTCAGCAAGGGGCTTAACAAGGAACTCACTGCTCAGGATGCAGTTACGATTCGGGCTGATGAGTACTGGTTTCTTGGACGTTTTATCGACGAGGCCGGCAAGGTTATGTGGGGTAATGCTAGTGCCGAGCCGGTCACATTGGTGCGTCGACGGGGAACTGGGACGCCTGAATAAGCTGGGCAGTGGCTAGCGTCGTGCTGCCCTGGGCCTCGCGAAGCATGCGGTCCTCGATCCCCAGCAGGATAGGTTCTGCTCCGCGGCGGTGAATGTTGACCTTGGCATTGAACGCAGTGCGCCGCAGACCGTGCTTATCCTGAATGGCCAGCTTGCGGATTGAGAATGTTCCATCCGCGCAGGCCTCGCCCGTGAGGTAGCACTTTATGGACTCAACTTCTTCTCCGGAAAGTTCCAGGCCGTTGAGCTGAGACAGACTTCCCTGAGCCTGTTCCATGAAGCGTATCGCGTCGAAATCAGTACCGTCGTCCGTGTTCGGCTGATGGCCCGACTGGAGCATAGGTACACAGAACTCGCCAACGAGAATCTGGCCGGGTAGTGCGTGCTCGATCATGCGAGCAAGACCGATGGTTACTTCGCCCACGACATCACAGTAGACGGTTGGGTTCAGACCCTCTGCATGGTTGAACTCATAGCAACTGCCCACATGGAAGCTCGTGCGCAGGAGAGGTACGCCCCGCCCGTGGCCCTTTTGCCGGGCAATGGCATTGTCTGCCAGTACCAGATGCATGAAATGGTACAGGTTGGTGTTTGCTTCAAGGCCCACATCCCGATTCCAGATGTAGAAGCCATCCCCGGTGCTCGAGCGTGCGAAGTTCACCAGCATACGTCGGGCCAGGAGTCGGCTGTGGGCTGCGTTAAGTGAGCAGGAAAGACTGTT
This sequence comes from Gammaproteobacteria bacterium, assembly GCA_031409515.1. Taxonomy (GTDB): domain Bacteria; phylum Pseudomonadota; class Gammaproteobacteria; order Steroidobacterales; genus SHZI01. Next base: position 37,674 of record JANNXJ010000050.1, read on the forward strand.
CAGCTGAGTCATCTGCTCAAACGGAGTGAGCAGACCGAAGCCAACGATGTCGAAGAGTGCTACGGCACGATTGCGGACATAGCTCACGCTGTAGCGCTTGACGAGTCGCTCAATTGCTGCCGATTCCTCCGGGGTGCCCGTGAGTGGCTGGCGCAGGACGACTCGGGTCGGTTCAACTGACAGAAGACGTGTGGCGTTGTGCATCTGCCGTTCCGAAAACTGTCGAGCCCCCGACAGCAGGTGCATGATGAACTGATGAGCTGGCGTCTCGCTCCTGAGAGGCCCGGCAGGTTCCGGGATCTCTCCGCCGTAGGCAGCTACAGCATAGTGCGGGACAACCAGCAACAGGACTCCGTCCCGCGTCGGCGACCAGGCAAGAACGAGGTTCTGCCCCAGGCTCCAGTGTTCGTAGAACTGCCGATCGAGATCCAGCAGGTTGCCGCGCTGCCGGAGATCGAGAGGGAGGGAAGCGGGTTGCAATGGGTCCGTGAGCATCTGTGCGGGCTGCAGGCCTCAGGTTCCTTCCGTGGCCAGAGGGTGGGCTGAGGGCGCCGGCGGATTTTGCCAGCAGGCGCTTAGTCACTTAGGATGCATGAGCTGTCCGCGACATTGCAATGGCTCGACCACAGGCCCCCGGAATTGACCCTATTATCCCCTGAGCTTGCCGCCGACCTGCAGTCGATTGTGGGGCCCGGGGGCTATCTGACGAGCCAGGAGGACCTCAGGGGCTATTTGACAGAGTGGCGTGGCCTCTACTCCGGGACGACACCCTGCGTGTTGCTGCCTTCGACCACTGGCCAGGTAGCGGACGTCCTTCGACTGTGCGCCCGGCACCGCATCGGTGTCGTACCCCAGGGGGGCAATACGGGACTCGTTGGCGGGGCGATCCCCCACTCAACTGACGGGCGGCCGCAGGTGCTGGTGTCTGCCCGGCGACTGGATCGTATCCGGTCGATCGATGCTGAGGACTTCAGTATTACCGCAGAAGCCGGCTGCTTGCTAGCCACCTTGCAGGCAGCTGCCAGTGAAGCGGGCCGGCTCTTTCCCCTTAGCCTGGCAGCGGAGGGTAGTTGCCAGCTGGGTGGGAATATCTCGACCAATGCGGGAGGAACTGCCGTGTTGCGGTTTGGAACGATGCGGGACCTTGTTCTTGGTCTTGAGGTCGTGCTCCCCGATGGCCGTATCCTCGACGGCCTGCGTAGTCTGCGCAAAGACAACACCGGCTACGACCTCAAGCAGTTGTTCATTGGCGCCGAGGGCACCCTCGGTTTTGTTACCGCCGCGACCTGCAAGCTGTTTCCACAGCCAAGGAGTGTCGTTACCGCCTGGGTGACCCTGCCCAGCGTCGCAGCGGCCATCAGCCTGTACGGTGCCGCCCGGGACTACCTGGGTGACGATCTGACAGCGTTTGAGTTTGCCAGTCAGTTCACCGTTGAATTGGTACTGAAGAATATTCCAGGCACACGGGCGCCGATGGACAACCCGGGGCCCTGGAATCTCCTGATGGAAGTGAGTACGCCACGGACTGACTCCGGTCTCGAGGCCCGTGTTCAGGACTTCCTGGTGGCCATGCAGGACGGGAACAGGATCATTGACGGTGTCGTGGCCGTTAACCGCGCGCAACGCGACGCGCTCTGGCGCCTGCGGCACAGTATGTCCGAGGCGCAGAAGCTCGAGGGCGCCAGCATCAAGCATGACGTGTCCGTGCCGGTGGCCCGGATGGCAGACTTCCTGGCTGAGGCCACCGCTGCCGTGGGATCGATGGTCCCTGGGGTTCGGGTGGTGGCTTTCGGTCATCTGGGTGATGGCAATGTGCACTTCAATCTGAGTCAGCCCGAGCGCTCCGATGGGCCCGCCTTTCTGGCCCGCTGGGACGAGATCAGCCACCGCGTCCACGAGATTGCCGTCAGCTTGGGCGGCAGCTTCAGTGCCGAGCACGGCATCGGAGCGCTGAAGGTTGCCGAGCTGGCCCATTGGCGCGGCGGGTTGCCCCTGGACCTGATGCGGGCGATCAAACGCGCTCTCGATCCGCTTGGCATCATGAACCCCGGTAAGTTGTTCCCGGCTGAGTGACCCGGGCGGGGCGCCTGGTTACGCCCCCGGTCTGGTTCCCTGATGCTAAACTTCTGCGTTGTTCTGACGAGGCACTGTGCCCCGAGAGTGTGAGTGACATGAGCACCCCAAAGAAGGGCACCGGCGACAACGCCGGCAGCGGCGAACGTCGTTATTCCAGCGTGGTAGTTGACGGTCCGCAGCAGGCGCCCAGCCGCGCGATGCTGCGAGCTGTCGGTTTTACCGACGCGGATTTTCGCAAGAGCCAGATCGGGATCGCCTCGACCTGGAGCATGGTCACCCCGTGCAATATGCACATCGACGGCCTGGCTCGGGCCGCCGCTGCCGGCGCCGACGGCGCGGGTGGCAAGGCCGTCCTCTTCAATACCATTACGGTTTCCGATGGCATCTCCATGGGTACACCGGGCATGCGTTACTCGCTGGTATCCCGGGAAGTGATCGCGGACTCCATCGAAACGGTGGTCGCGGCCGAGGGCTTTGATGGCTTCGTGGCCATCGGTGGCTGCGACAAGAACATGCCCGGTTGTGTCATGGCCATGGCCCGGCTCAATCGACCGTCGGTCTTCGTCTACGGCGGCACGATCCAGCCCGGTGCAGAGCGCCGGGATATCGTCTCGGTTTTTGAGGCTGTGGGCGCGGTCGCCGGCGGCAAAATGTCGGCGCTTCAACTCCTGGAAGTGGAGCGGACTGCAATCCCGGGCCCGGGCTCCTGCGGTGGCATGTACACCGCCAACACCATGGCCTCGGCCATTGAGGCCATGGGCCTCAGCTTGCCCAACAGCTCGGGGCAGGAGGCAGTCTCCAGTCAGAAGCACGAGGACGCCCTGAGGGCAGGGGCTGCAGTGGTCGAACTGGTGAAACGCGGAATACGGCCTTCCGAGATACTGACGAAGGAGGCCTTCGAGAACGCCATTACGGTGGTAATCGCCGTGGGAGGCTCCACCAATGCGGTACTGCACCTGCCTGCCATGGCTCACGAAGCAGGCATTGCGCTGACGCTGGACGACTTCACCCGCATCGGTCAGCGTGTGCCAGTGCTGGCCGATCTCAGACCGAGCGGCAAGTACTCCATGTCGGAACTGGTCGCGATCGGTGGTATTCAACCACTCATGAAGCTGTTGCTGGATGCCGGGCTCCTGCACGGTCAGTGCCTGACGGTTAGCGGCCGGACACTGGCCGAGAACCTGGCGAGCGTGGCTCCTTATCCGGCCGGTCAGACCATCATTCGTCCTCTGGAAAATCCTCTTAAGAAGGACAGTCATCTCGTTGTTCTATATGGCAATCTTGCGCCTGAAGGTGCCGTCGCCAAGATCAGCGGCAAGGAGGGCCTGCGCTTTCAGGGGTCAGCACGCGTCTTCGGCTCGGAGGAACAGGCCCAGGCGGCCATACTCGACGGCACCGTCGTAGCCGGCGATGTGGTGGTCATTCGTTACGAGGGCCCCCGGGGAGGCCCGGGTATGCGGGAGATGCTCAGTCCCACCAGCGCGATCGTCGGCAAAGGTCTGGGTGACAAGGTTGCCCTGATCACTGACGGACGTTTTTCAGGTGGCAGTCACGGTTTTGTCGTGGGTCATGTGTCTCCGGAGGCTGCGGTTGGTGGTCCGATAGCGCTACTCCGGGATGGCGACCGGATCACGATAGATGCCGAACGCTGTACTATCGATGTTGACCTGCCCCCCGCCGAACTCGACCATCGCCGGAACGGCTGGCGCCCGCCAGCCAGCACGGCACCGATGGGCGTGCTGAGCAAATACGCGCAGCTGGTCGGCTCAGCCTCGCTTGGCGCCGTCACGACCCGTCGGTAGGACATTTATCGTGGGAACCCAGCGCACAGGTGCCAAGCGCCAGAAGCCCTCCGACCCGCCGACGAACTGGGTAGTCCTCAAGTTTGGTGGCACGAGCGTGTCCACGGCTGCCCGGTGGGCAACAATTCTCCGTCTCGTCAAGCAGCGCGAATCTGAGGGCCTGCGACCCGTGGTTGTGCACTCGGCGCTTGCCACCGTCTCCAACCGGCTCGATGAACTCCTCCGGACAGCCGCAGGCTCGACTGTTCGCCCCTCGATTGAGGACCTAAGATCTCTGCACTTCAAGCTCGCAGCCGAACTGGGTGTCGATGGCCCTCTGGAGCTTGCTGAGTACTTCGCCGAACTGGAGCAGCTGGTGGCTGGCATCCACCTCATTCGTGAGGTCAGCCCCCGCGTCCAGGCCAGGGTTATGGGCATGGGAGAGCTGCTGGCAACCCGCCTGGGCGCCGCCTACCTCAGGAGCCAGGGAGTCAGGGTCACCTGGCTGGACGCCCGCGATCTGCTGCAGAGCCTGCCAGTCACGGGGACTAACGAGCGCAGCGCCTATCTTGCTGCAAGTTGTGATTTCGATGCGGATCCAGCCTTGCAGAAGCGCTTCTCTGCCATCGATGGTGTGGTGCTGACCCAGGGCTTCATCGCCAGTAACTCCCGGCGTGAAGGCGTGCTGCTCGGTCGCGGCGGCTCCGACACGTCAGCCGCTTACTTCGCCGCCAAACTGCAGGCACAGGCGCTCGAGATCTGGACCGACGTTCCAGGTATGTTCAGCGCCAATCCCAAGATCGTGCCCGGTGCACGGCTGTTGCGGACCCTCAGTTACGCGGAGGCCCAGGAGATTGCGTCCACCGGTGGGTCTGTTCTGCACCCCCGGAGCATCAGCCCGTGTCGGCGTCACGGCATCCCCCTGAAGGTCCTGTGCACAACGCAGCCCGAGTTGCCTGGAACCCTCGTGACCGTCCGAGCCGGAAGCGATGCCCCCCGGGTCAAGGCGATCTCTGGCCGCAGCAGAATCACCCTCGTGTCCATGGAAACACTCGGTATGTGGCATGAGGTTGGCTTTCTGGCTGACGCCTTCCGCACCTTTTCCGATCTCGGTCTTTCCATTGATCTGGTTTCAACCTCGGAGAGCAATGTGACGGTCACGCTGGACCCGGGCGTGAACCCCATCGATGCAACTATCCTCGCCGAGCTCCAGGGACGCCTTGAGCGGTTGTGCAAGGTAACGGTCATTCAGGGCGTGGAGGTCGTGAGCCTTGTGGGGCAGAAGATCCGCGCGGCGCTCCACGAGATTGGACCCGCCCTGGAAGCCTTTGAAGAACACAGGATCCATCTGGTCAGCCAGTCGGCGACCGACCTTAATCTGTCCTTTGTGGTGGAGGAGGGGCAGGCAGTCCGCCTTATCCAGAAGCTCCACGGCACACTCGTCCACCCGGGACCGGACGACGAGGTCTTTGGCAGTACCTGGGAGGAGCTCCAGCGCGGCAGCGACCAGGCGGCTGAGCATCACGACCCCTGGTGGGTGCGGCGCCGAACCGAACTGATGGCCATAGGCAGGGAGAAGGGTTCAGCCTATGTCTACGATCTGGAGACCGTCAGAGGCGCAGCCGGCCGCCTCAAGGGCCTGAAGTCGGTGAACCGGGTCTTCTTTGCGATGAAGGCGAACAACTCCAGCGCCATCCTCCGGGTTCTCCATGACGAGAAGCTCAGCTTCGAATGCGTGTCACCGAGCGAGATTGGGCGTGTTCTGGAACTCTTTCCTGAAATAGACCGCCAGCGCATCCTGTACACGCCGAATTTCGCCCCCCGCAGTGATTATGCATATGGGCTGGAACGAGGCGTGTGGCTAACGCTGGATAACCTGCACCCGCTGCGTAACTGGGGCGACCTGTTCCGGGGCCGGGAGCTTTTCCTGAGGATCGACACCGGTCATGGGCGTGGCCACCACCAGCACGTCAAAACAGCGGGTTCCCACTCCAAGTTTGGCATTCCCCTGTTTGAGCTGGAGGAGGCCAGGGAGTTGCTCGCTGAGTGCGGTGCTACCGTTGTTGGTCTCCATGCCCATGTCGGCAGCGGCATTCTGACCCCCGAGAACTGGCAGGAGGTCGGTCGGGAGCTGGTGACTGTGGCCGAAGATTTTCCCCAGTTGCGTTACCTGGATCTGGGTGGTGGCCTTGGGGTTCCCGAGAAGGTCGGCCAGGCCCCGCTGGACATGGTAGCGGTGGATGCGGGAATTGCCGAGATCCGGGCGGCCCGGCCCGGTCTTGAGATCTGGCTTGAGCCTGGCCGTTACCTGGTAGCCGAAGCGGGCGTACTGGTGGCAACTGTCACCCAGACAAAAGGTAAGGGTCAGGTCCAGTACGTGGGCGTGAGCACGGGGATGAACAGCCTGATCCGTCCGGCGCTATATGGCGCGTATCACGAAATTGCCAATCTGACCCGCTGGGGCGAACCCGCCACACAGATCGTGACGATCGTCGGACCCATCTGCGAGAGCGGCGACCGTCTGGGAACGGACCGCTTGCTGCCCCAGTGCGAGGAGGGCGACGTGCTGGCGATTGCCAATGCGGGTGCCTACGGCTACGTGATGAGCTCGCGGTACAACCTGCGAGAGCCTGCTGTAGAGATTGCCATCTAGACCTGGTGTCGCTGCTTGAGCTCATCTACCACTTCCTGAAGGCCAATTTTGTGGGCCGCCAGTAGCACCAGCACGTGGTAGAACAGATCCGCAGTTTCGGCCACAACTCGTGACCGGTCGTTGCCTACGCCAGCCAGAGCCAGTTCGACGCCTTCCTCTCCCACTTTCTGAGCGATTCTTTGTGGCCCGGACGCGAGCAGCGACGCGGTGTAGCTGGCGTCAGCTGGCGCATTCCGTCGCTGGGCAATCACCTGCTCCAGCTGTCCAAGAAACGAGAAATCAACAGTCATGACCGTACCTCAACGCCTGCTACCCGCAGGAAGTCCTTTAGTGAGCTGATGTTGATCAGCCCCCGATGAAACACGCTGGCAGCCAGCGCACCGTCTACGCCTGCGTCCGAGAACACCGCTGCAAAGTCCTCCATTTTCCCGGCACCCCCGGAGGCAATCAGGGGCACCGACGTGACGGCCCGGATCTTCCGGAGTTGGTGCAGGTCGTAGCCGCCGCGAACGCCATCCTGATTCATGCAGTTCAGGACGATCTCACCCGCACCGCGCTCCTGGACTTCCGCGACCCACGCGTCTGTCGCCAGGCCCGCATAGGCTGTTTTGGCCGGGTCACCGGTGTTGCGATAGACCCTGTAGGTGCCATCTTCCTCCCGGCTGTCGACCCCAACTACCACGCACTGGGACCCGAAGCGTCGAGCCAGGTCCGTGATCAGACCGGGATTCGCCAGTGCGGGGCTGTTTATGGAGATCTTGTCAGCGCCATTGCGCAGGACCTCCTCGGCATCGGCAACACTGCGAATTCCGCCAGCCACGCAGAAGGGAATATCAAGCACCTCTGCCACGCGGTTTATCCAGCGCCGATCTACCGATCTCTGCTCCGGACTGGCAGTTATATCGTAGAAGACCAGCTCGTCCGCACCCTCGTCACGGTAGCGGGTCGCCAGCTCGACGATGCCGCCAACGACCTCATGATTACGAAACTGGATGCCCTTGACGACCTGGCCATCCCGGACATCGAGACACGGAATTATGCGGCGCGCGAGAATGACCTGATCTCCTCGAGTGTCAGTCGGCCGTCCAGCAGGGCCTTACCCGTGACCACCGCCGCCGCCCCGGTGACGGCTAACTGCTGGAGGTCTGCCAGCGAGCCAACGCCGCCAGAAGCGATGACAGCCGCGGTGGGGAAACGTCGGCTGCACTCGCGGTACAAGTCGAGGTTGGGCCCCGCGAGAGTGCCATCCTGGGCGATGTCCGTGCAGAGGAAGTGTCGGGCGCCCCGCGCACAGAACTTTTCCAGAAGCGACCAGAGGCTGCTCCCGCTGTCCTTGACCCAGCCCCGCGTCAGCACGGCGGGATCCTCGTTCTCGATGACCCGAACATCGAAGGCCAGCACCAGGTGCTCCGGACCCAGCCGGTCGAGCCATTCCAGAGCCGTGTCAGGTGCCTCGGCGGCTACGGAGCCCACCACCACCCGCTCCGCGCCGGCAGCGCGCAGAGCCAGGGCCCGGTCGATATCTCTGAGGCCACCACCAGCCTGAACCGCGACTCCGACCTGGCTGGCCATGGCCGTGATGAGTTCCATATTCTGAGGACTGCCCGTCCGGGCCCCGTCCAGGTCTACAACATGCAGGCGATGAAGCCCCGCATCCCTGTAACGGCGGGCAAGTTCGAGCGGGTCTGTCGAGTACACAGTCACCCGGGAAAAGTCCCCCTGATACAGGCGAACACACTGCCGGTTCAACAGATCGATTGCCGGTATGACTTCCATCGTCAGTTGCACGCCAGGAAGTTGCCCAGAACCCTGGCGCCGAGCGGACCTGAGCGCTCCGGGTGAAACTGGGTGGCAAGAAAATTGCGGGATTCCACCACCGCAGAAAACTGCCAGCCGTAGTCCGTGGTGCCTGTCGTCACCGGAGAAATCCCGGCCGCATAGCTGTGCACAAAGTAGAAGTAACTGTTGTCAGGTACGCCGGCGAGCAACGGACTGCTCCTCACTGGCATCACCTGGTTCCAGCCCATGTGGGGGACAGGGCGTCCTGGAGCAGGCGCAAAGCGCCGGACCCCACCTGCCAGAACCCCCAGGCAATCGACGTCATCTTCTTCGGATGTTTCATAGAGCAGCTGCAGACCCAGGCAGATGCCGAGCACCGGCTGCGTCAGCTGTGGAATGAGGCTTGCAAGTCCCTTCTGGCGCAAGCGCGCCATTGCAGACCTCGCTGCGCCTACTCCCGGCAGGATGACGTGGGTTGCCGAGCTAATCACCACAGGGTCGACCGTGAGTTCACCAGCGACCCCGAGGCGAGCCAGAGCAAACTGCAGGGACGCGATATTGGCGCCACCGCCATCGATGATGGCTACTCTTGCCTGCCTTTGGGTCACAGGGTGCCCTTGGTGCTGGGCATGGAACTCCCGGCCTTCGCGATGGCCTGCCGAAGGGTACGCCCGAAGCCCTTGAAGCACGCCTCAACCATGTGGTGGGTGTTTTCCCCCCGCACGGTGATGTGCAGGTTGGCACCGAGGCTGTCGGCCACCGAGCGGAAGAAGTGGGGCACGAGTTCGGTCGGCAACTGGCCAACTTCGGTACGTGGAAACGTCCCGTTGAAGACCAGGTAGGCTCGGCCGGACAAGTCCAGGCTTATCTGTGCCTCGGTTTCGTCCATGGGCAGGAGGAAGCCGAATCGGTTGATGCCGCGTTTGTCGCCCAGCGCCGTGCGAAGAGCTTCACCCAGAGCCAGAGCGACGTCCTCAACCGTGTGGTGCTCGTCCACCTGCAGATCCCCCGCGCAGTCTATCGCCAGCGAGAACCCGCCATGCTTTGCGATCTGCTCAAGCATGTGATCAAAGAAGCCAATTCCGGTCCGGATGCGGACGGGAAGTTCAGCATCCAGGTCAACTGCCACGGTAATATCTGTCTCCCGGGTCCGGCGCTGCACGACAGCCGTGCGCGGCCTGTCGATGAGCTCATGGGCAATTCTGTCCCAGGAGCCGGGCTTGGCAGGCTCTACCAGGAATCCCTGGACACCAATGTTCCGGGCGAACTCGAGATCGGTAGCACGATCACCTGCGACAAAGCTGGTCTCCCGGTCCATGGCTGCGGTGCGGAGGAAATCTCCCAGATGACCGGGACTTGGCTTGCGGCAGGAGCAGCCGTCTGCTGGCCGGTGGGGACAGATAAAGACCTTGGAAAACACGATGCCCTGGGACTTAAACAGGGTCGTGACGAAGTCTTGGACCCGCTGAAACGCCTCGGTGGGGAACGAGGCTGTACCAAGCCCGTCCTGATTGGTCACCATGACGAACTCATAGCCCGAGTCGCGCAGCCGCAGAAGGGCGGGGATAACGCCTGGAACCAGGGCCACCTTGTCGAGGCGGTCGACCTGCTCGTCATCCGGCTCGAGAATCAGGGTTCCGTCCCGGTCGAGAAAGGCGATCTTGCGGGTGATGGTCATCAGGTCCTCAGCACTTCAAGAAGCTGGTCATTTTCGTCGGGGGAGCCAACGGTGATCCGTACGCAACCCGGGAGTAGCGGGTCCCAGCTGAAATCCCTAAGGAGTATGCGGGCTGAGCGCGCCCGGGCCACAAGTGCCGGGGCGTCTGCCGACTCGATCAGGATGAAGTTTGCGGCGCTGGGCCACACGCGCTTTATGTCCGGAATTCCCGGGAGCTCGGCCATCAGTCGCTGACGCTCGGTAATGATCCGGGCACGACGGTTGGCCAGTTCCTGCCGCGCTGCCGGGACGAGCGAGCGCAGGACAGCGTCCTGGCTGGTGGTCGGGAAGCAGTAGGGAGGCAGAACTCGTCCCAGCAGCTCAACAAGTTCGTGCCGTCCGATGAGCACCCCACAACGGACTCCAGCCAGGCTGAGTGCCTTCGACAGCGTGCGCAAGACAACGAGATTGTCATGCCTCGCCAGGAGTTCGCGCAGGGGATCAGTCTCTGCAAACTCCTGGTAGGCAGCATCGAGTACGACCACACCGCGACCCACAAGGCCGGCACACAGCCGATCTACTTCCGAATCCGGAATCAGATTGCCTGTGGGATTGTTTGGTGAGCAGACAAACACGAGCTTGGTGGTTGGCAGCCACTCCCGCAGGATGGTATCGACAGGAAGGCTGTAACCGGCCGCCCGTTCCAGTGGCACTTGCTGAACGTCTGCTCCCTGAATACGCGCGTAGACCTCGTACATGCCGAAGGTTGGTGGGCAGATAACTATGCTGTCCCGTCCTGCGTGGCAGAAACTCCGGATCAGCACATCAATCGCCTCGCTGGAGCCACGCGTCACCAGCAGTTGTCCCTCGTCTAAACCATAGAAGCCAGTCAGGTGCTGCGTGAGTTCTGCAGGCCGGGGTTCCGGGTAGCGATTCAGGCCGTCACGGCTGTCGTCGCCTGGCGGCCGCCAGGGCGTTTCATTGGCGTTCAACCGGATCAGGCCACCCACGTAGTCCGCAGCCTTGTAGGGCTTGAGTTCACGGATCTCGCGACGGAGAAGGTTCACAGCGCCACTCATGGCTTGGTGTCCGCCGCCTCAAGGCGGATGGTTACCGCCCGCGCATGCGCCTCGAGCCCTTCGAGACCGGCCAGCGTCAGTACTGTCGGCGCAAGGCCACGAAGCCCTGTCAGGGTCACCTCCTGCAGGGTCATGCGGCGTTGAAAGTCAGCGACCGACAACCCGCTGTAAGCCCTGGCATACCCGTAGGTTGGGAGCACATGGTTCGTACCGCTGCAATAGTCTCCAACCGACTCCGGCGTCCACCGGCCAAGAAAGACTGAACCAGCAGTGCTCACTCTGGCCGCCAGGTTGCGGGGTTCCGCCACCTGAAGGATGAGGTGCTCCGGAGCATATTCGTTAGCGATGGCGATCGCTTCGCTGAGGTCGGAGACAACGACTGCGACACTGTGGCGCAGTGCTGCCTCCATGATCGCCCGCCGGGGGAGGGTTTGGAGTGCCGCCTCCATCTCCGCTTCGACCCTGGCCACCAGCGCCTCGTCCGGCGTCACGAGAACAACGTGGGAGTCAGGCCCGTGTTCGGCTTGCGAGAGGAGGTCGAGAGCCACGAACCGGGCATCAGCCAGGCGATCCGCGACTACCATGACTTCCGAGGGTCCTGCCGGCATGTCCAGCGCAGCGCCGGCCGGATCGCCTGCGACCATGGTCTTGGCTCTCGTGACCCAGGCATTTCCCGGTCCGAAGATCTTGGCAACCCTGGGGATGGATGCCGTGCCATAAGCCATGGCTGCAATCGCCTGGGCGCCACCAACCTTGAAGATGTCCCGCACGCCACAGGCCCGGGCCGCAACGACGACTGCTGGATCTGCCCGCCCATCCGGGCGCGGCGGAGTGCAGAGGACACGCACAGGACAGCCCGCAATCGCGGACGGCACGCCCAGCATGATGGCCGTCGACGGTAGTGGCGCCGTTCCCGCCGGTACATACAGACCCACCGCATCCAGCGGCTTGCTGATGCGCTCGCAGACGACTCCCGGCGCGGTCTCAACCCGCAGTGGGGGCGTGGACTGGGCCTCATGAAATCGGCGGATGTTGGTGATCGCGACCTCAATGGCTGTGCGAGCCCCAGCCGGCATGGCTTTCTCAGCCAATTCGGCCTCATCCTCAGAGACGCGCAGGGCCGTAAGTTCCGCCCCATCAAGTTCCCTGGCGAGGCGGATGAGTGCCGCGTCACCATCGCGCCTCACGGCGGCAATGATGTCGCGGACTTTCTGGTCCATATCCAGATTCAGGCTGAGGGCCGGGCGCAGCAGCGCAGCTTGACGGGTGGAAGCGTCAAGGCTGGACGAAATGCAGAGTCGCATGCGCATCAGGCAAGCATCTTTTCCACCGGCAAGACCAGCAGGGACGTGGCGCCAGCTGCTTTGAGGCTCTCAAGCGTTTCCCAGAATACGTTCTCGCGGCAGACAACGTGCACGGCGACCAGGTCATCCCGTCCATCAAGGGGCAGTACGGTGGGAGCTTCGGAGCCCGGCAGCAGGGCCGCGATCTTCGCCAGAGCGGCCTTTGGCGCATGCATCATGATGTACTTGCTTTCCCGAACCTGCATCACACCTTCTACTCGCTGCAGAAGCCTGTTGATCCAGTCGGCTTTCTCTGGTGGAACTTCCACGGGGGTCTGCAGAATTACGGCCCGGCTTTCCAGGATGGTTTCACCCTCGCGGAGCTTGTTGGCGACCAGCGTGGCACCAGTGGACACCAGATCGCAGATAGCGTCGGCCCGGCCGAGGCTGGGCGCAATCTCGACGGCCCCAGAGAACTCGACGACAGTGGCGCTGAGGTTCTGACGGCGGAGATAGTCCCGAACTATCGAGGGATAGCTCGTGGCAATCCGGCGTCCAGAGAGGTCGGCTACCGTACGAAGTGGACTGCCATCCGGGTACGCAAAGGCCAGACGACACTGGCCATAGTCGAGGGCGCGGATGATGCGAAAGGGTTCAGCCGGCTCCTGCTCGAGGAAATGCAAGCGCTTCTCCTCAACAATGTTAAGGCCCGCAATCCCAAGATCGCAGACGTCGTCACGAACCAGACCAGGAATGTCGTCATCTCGAACGAGAAGGACATCCACAGGCATGTTCTCACCAAAGGCGATGAGTTGGTCGGGTCCCTTCGTGTACTTCAGGCCACAGCGCTGCAAGAGATCCAGCGATTGCTCGGTCAGTCTCCCGGACTTCTGGATGGCAACCTTGATTCGGGCGGTCTTATCGCTCATGTCGGTCTACTTTCGCCGGCGTTGCAGCGCTTTGCTGTAGCCACCGGATCCACTGTTCAGGTAACGGGCCACGCGTCCGATGGTGGTCACGCTGACACCAGTCCGGTCGTGGATTTGTCGATAGGGCAGGTCCCGGTCGAGGAGTTCGGCAACCAGCCATCGGTCTTTTAGTGCCTGCAGTTCCGCAGGGGTGCAGAGATCAACCAGGAAAGCCCTGACTTCGCCCAGATCGCGCAGGCTGAGGATCGCCTGGTACAGGGATTGTTCCGCGGCTTCCTCATCGTGCTGGTCAAGGACCCGGTGCTCTTTCATCGCTGCTCTGGTGTACTAATGTGCTATTACATTAATACAAGGGCGCCGATAAGGCAAGCCCGTGGCGAGGCCGCTCAGGTCGGGCGAGCAGCGGTGATCAGGTGGCCGCTGCTATCCGGTTGCAATGCGACTGAGGATTGCGTCACCCATCGTCCGCGTACTTACGGGCGCATGCCCTGGAACGGCGATATCACCCGTCCGCTGGCCACCTTCAATGGCGCCCAGCACGGCAGTCTCAATCCGCTGCGCTTCCGCCTCCAGGCCCAGGGAATGGCGGAGGAGCATGGCGGCGCTGAGAATGGTCCCACAGGGATTCGCCTTGCCCTGACCGGCAATATCAGGCGCGGAGCCATGGATAGGCTCATACAGGCCCCGCTTGCCGTCGCCCAGCGCTGCCGAGGGCAGCATTCCCAGGGATCCGGTAAGCATGGAAGCCTCGTCCGTCAGAATGTCCCCGAACATGTTCTCGGTGACTATCACGTCAAAGTCGGATGCACGGGACAGGAGGTGCATGGCAGCGGCGTCGACCAGGAGATGCTCGACCTGCAGTCCGGGAAACTCCCGGGCATACAGTTCCGCAGCAACAGAGCGCCACAGTCTGGAGGTCTCCAGAACATTGGCCTTGTCCACAGAAGTCACCTTTCGCCGACGCTGCATTGCCAGTCGCCCGGCCATCCGCAGTACCCGCTCGATCTCTGGCCGGGAGTACGTGCACACGTCAGTGGCTGAAGTGTCGGTTCGTTCCTTGCGACCAAAATAGATACCACCGGTAAGCTCCCGAATTACAAGGATATCTACGCCGGCCAGGCGCTCGGGCTTTAGCGGTGATGAGGCGTACAGAGAGGGGTGAGTAACCACGGGCCGGAGATTCGCATAAACGGCCATGGCGGCCCGCATGTCCAGCAATCCCTGCTCCGGCCGCACAGGCGCGTCCGGACTGCTCCACTTCGGACCACCCACCGCCCCGAGCAAGACGGCATCTGCTGCCGCGCAAAGTTGGCGGGTGTCCGTCGGAAACGCAGAGCCTGTTGCATCGATGGCAGCGCCGCCGATCAGTCCCTCGCGAAACTCAAACTTGTGTGAGTGCCTGGTCCCGATTGCTTGCAGGACCCGAACCGCTTCCGCCGTGACTTCAGGTCCGATGCCATCGCCAGCCAGTACCCCGATCAGGGCTGCCACGAGCGCGCACCCTCGAAACGCGTGATGGCATCTGCGTGGTTGAGCAGGTAGCCCAACTGGTCCACACCATTTATCAGGCAGTAACGGGAGAAGCCATCGATGGGAAAGGTAACGGTCCTCCCCTCTGGGAGTCGCAGTTCGCAGGCGGCGACGTCCACTGTGACATCGGCACCTGGATTCTCGATCAGCCAGCCGTGGGTCGCCTTATCGACGATGACCGGCACAAGGCCGTTCTTCAGGGAGTTACCGCGGAAGATATCTGCGATCTCGGTGCTGATCACGGCGCGGATGCCGAAATCGAGCAGTGCCCAGGGGGCGTGCTCCCGGGACGAACCGCAGCCAAAGTTGTTGCCCGCCACCAGGATTCCGCAGCCGTCTGCTTCCGGGCGATTCAACAGGAAGTCTGGTTTTGGTTTCCCGGCGGAGTCGTAGCGCCAGTCCGCAAAAAGGGCTTTACCCAAGCCCTTGCGGGTGGTGGTCGTCAGAAACCGGGCTGGAATGATCTGGTCGGTATCGATGTCCGACTGGGGAATGACCAGCGTCCGCGACTGCACAAGATTTACTTTGTCCATGGAACTCTTTCTTAATGGGCAATGAGGGGCCGGGGATCAGCGATCCGGCCTGCGACGGCGGACGCAGCGGCGGTCAGTGGACTGGCCAGCACTGTCCGGGCACCGATGCCCTGGCGACCCTCGAAGTTTCGGTTACTTGTGCTGACACACAGCTGACCGCTTGCGGTCAGGTCGCCGTTCATGCCGATGCACATGGAGCAACCGGCTTCGCGCCACTCAGCGCCAGCGGCGGTAAAGACTTCGTGAAGTCCCTCGGCTTCGGCTGCGCGCTTGACCTGTTCAGAGCCGGGGACCACAAGCATACGCACCGACTTGGCTACCTTGCGGCCCCGCATGACGCTGGCAGCTTCACGCAGATCGGACAGGCGTGAGTTGGTGCAACTGCCGATGAAAACTACATCCACCGGCATCCCGAGCATCGGCTTGTTTTCTGCAACGCGCATGTACTCCAGCGCCTTACGGAAGCTGGCGTCCGTTGCGGTAGGGACCGGATCCCCGATGGGTATGACCATTCCCGGGTTGGTCCCGAAAGTGACCATGGGAGTCAGCAGATTGGCGTCAAGGGTGACCTCCCGATCAAAAGTAGCATCCGGGTCTGACGGTAGTCGCCGCCAGCGGGCCACGGCGGCATCCCACGCGGAACCCTTGGGAGCCATGGGACGATTTCTCAGGTACTCGATAGTCGTGTCGTCGGGAGCAATCATGCCCGCCCTTGCGCCACCTTCTATGGACATATTGCAGACGGTCATCCGCTGTTCCATATTCAGGTTCTGAATGGCACTGCCGCGATACTCGATGACGTGGCCCGTGCCGCCGCCAACGCCGATTCTGCCGATGATGGCGAGGATGATGTCCTTGGCGGTTACGCCTGCACCGATCTTTCCATCGACAGTGATGGCCAGGGTTTTCGGCCGGCGCTGCAGCAGGCACTGGGAAGCCATTACGTGGCCGACTTCGGTGGTACCGATGCCAAACGCGAGAGTCCCGAATGCACCGTGTGTGCTCGTATGACTGTCGCCGCAGACAATGGTTTTTCCAGGCTGGGTTATTCCTAGTTCCGGGCCGATCACATGCACGATGCCCCGCGCGTCGCTATCAAAGCCAAACAGTTCAACCCCGTACTCCCGGCAGTTTTCGATCATCATGCGAATCTGTGCGGCGGCCGCCGGCTCGGCGACAATGTCCAGGTCCTTCAGTGATGCAACCGGGACTGTTGGTGTCGAGTGATCGAGCGTTGCCAGCGTGAGGTCGGGGCGCCTCAGCTTCAGTCCCCTTGATCTGAGCACCGAGAACGCCTGGGGAGACGTCACTTCGTGGGTCAGATGCAGGTCGATGTAGAGCACCGCCGGCGTATCGGCGGTCTCTGGTACAACGATGTGGTCATCCCAGATCTTCTGGAAAAGCGACTTGCCGGTCATTTAATCAGTTCCTGACAAAGCAGTTGATGAGAGTGGGTGGGTAACAGTCACTGGCGACTGGCTATCTGTCCTTGGGCCGGGATACCCAGGGGTTCCAGCCAGTTCCATTTGTCGACTGTCTTGCCGCTGAACAGGCCGAAAAAGGCGTCCTGCAGCAGCTTGGTGATGGGCCCTCGGGAGCCGGCGCCGACCGTTAGCCTGTCCACGGAACGGACCGGCGTGATTTCTGCTGCTGTTCCAGTGAGGAATATCTCGTCAGCGATGTACATCAATTCCCGTGGCAAGACCTGTTCCCGGACTTCTATGCCCAGATCACGAGCCAGCATGATGACGCTGTCCCGGGTGATACCGAGAAGAATTGACGCCGCAGCCGGCGGTGTAATGAGCACCCCATCCCGGACGAGGAACAGGTTCTCTCCCGCACCCTCGCTGACTGTACCGTCCGTTCCAAGCGCGATGCCTTCAGCAAAGCCCCGGTCCCTCGCCTCCCAGCCGACGAGGGTGCTCGACAGATAGTTGCCCCCCGCCTTGGCCAGGGCAGGTATCGTATTGGGCGCGACCCGTTGCCATGACGAGACGCAGACATCGACACCCTTCTCGAGGGCCTCCGGTCCGAGGTATGCGCCCCATTCCCAGGCGGCAATGGCCAGTTCCACCGGGTGGCCAGGTTTTGGCACAACGCCGACTTCACCAAAGCCCCGGTACGCGAGTGGGCGAATGTAGGCGCTCTTCAGGCCATTACGCAGGACGACCTCTTTGCAGGCTGCATTGATTTCCCCGGCCGTCCAGGGGATCTCGATGCGATGGATCTTGGCTGAATCGAGCAACCGTCGCGTGTGTGCCTGCAACCGGAATACCATGGTGCCGGACGGCGTCGAGTAGGCCCTCACCCCCTCGAAAACCGAGGATCCATAGTGCAGGGCATGACTCAAGACGTGCACCGTGGCGCTGTGCCAGGGCACCAGTTTTCCGTTATGCCAGATCCATTCTGTCGTTTTGATGGCCATTGGTAGTCCTCTTACAGGCGTACGACCTTATCGCCGGGAGAGCCGGCAACGGCGTGGCCAGCCGACCGGCTGGCCGACTTGCGGCAGACACGATTAATCACGTCCAGACAGGCGAGGGCGCCGGCTTCGACTAAGTCCGTGCTGACACCAGGGCCCCGATGAGTCCGCCCATTATAGTCCACGGTTACCTCCACCTCTCCCTGGGCGTCTTCGTTCATGGTCACACTGCGGACTTCAAGATTCTCCAGATCTCGGTCGCACGCTCACAGCGCGCAGCGACGCTCAGCTTTTCGCCCAGGGTGATTCTGCCGTCTGGGGCCTGCTGCGGAATGCTAACGGCCATACTCCTGGAGGAAAAATGCTTGTGTGACACGTTCTCTGTCTGGTTGGGGCAACTGCCTCTCAGCCCAAAAAAAAGACCCCGTCACCTTGCCGATGCGGGGTCTCGTTGACTCGTTGGATAATCAGCCGGTCAGAGGCCCGCATCCCGTACCGATACCGGTACCAGATAATCCGGTGCCAGATCGGTTCCCACGGACAGGCGCAAAACCACCGGAGTGCCCCCCAAGTTGGCCTGTAAGCGTGCTTTTGGGGAGGCGATTTCCATGGCAAATCATAGTCAGGTACCCAGTCCGGCTTGTCAACCGCCTTCCCCACGTCCCCATGCTATTCTCGCCACGCTTTGCGCCACCTGCGGCGCTGCGCTGATCTTCACTGGAAACGCATGCCCCGAGTTATTTTTCACGATGTGGACGGTCGACGGATCGAGGCCGATGTGAGCCCTGGCAGTACCGTAATGGAGGGCGCTCTGGACAACGGCGTTGCCGGTCTCCTGGCAGAGTGCGGGGGCGCCTGCGCCTGCGCCACCTGCCACGCTTACGTTGCAGAGGCCTGGCTGCCCCGACTCAAGCCCCTTGAAGACATGGAGGACGCCATGCTCGATTCGACCCTGGAGCGTCGTCCCACCAGTCGCCTGATGTGCCAGATTGAGCTGAATGCGGAGCTCGACGGGCTTGAGGTCTTCATCGCGCGAAACGAGTCCTGAGGCGCGGCCGTGCGACTGGTAACCATCGATAGTCGAGAAGTGGGGGGGCGACCCGGTATCGGTCTGCCTTCTGGCGAAATCCTTGATCTGGCGGCCTCGCCGGCGGGACTGACTGCCGCCCAGTGGCGACCCCAGTCTGTCGTTAGTGTTCTGGCAGAAGGTGCGGAAGGGGCTGCGCGAGTGGCCCTGCTGATCGGTGAATGCGCAGCGGCTTCAGACGCGCAGCGCCAGCAGTGGAGGTCGACCGGCCGGTTACTGCCGGCAGCGGGCACCCGATTGATGGCGCCGATCCGCAGGCCTGGTCTGCTGCTCATGGTGAGCGATAGCGCTGCCGGCCCTTCGGCCTGCTACGTGAAGAACCCGAATTCCGCGACGGGACCTGACGCCGTTCTGGCCATGCCGGAGGGCGAACATCCCCACTTGTATCTCCTCGGGATGCTGGGGGTGGTGATTGGCCGCCCGCTGTTTCGGGTCACGGCTGGCCAGGCAGTCCGGGGAATCGCCGCGCTGACACTGGTCGCAGACCTGGGTACCGAGCGACTGGGCAGTGGCCCTAACGGCGGCCGCACGGACGCCCGGCAGTTTCCCGGTGCCTGTGTGGTCGGTCCTGCTCTGGTCACCATTGACGAGTTTTCCCCCGGCGCAAACTGGGCGCTAACGGTGCGGATCAACGGCCGCGCTGTGGGCACTGGCGCGTCGGCCTTGAATCTTGAGCAGGCTGCGACCCTCGTTGCAGGGCTGTCCAGTCGCTACGCCTTTCGACCCGGCGATATCGTGGGCTTCCCCGGAGGCACCTCCGAAATTGAATTGCCTGCGAGCAGCCGCGTCTCCCTGAGTCTCGACGCAGCGCTGGAACTCGGGTTCGCGACCGGGGCCTGAGGCTGAATCTGAGTCTGAGCACCGTGTCCAGCCGTACACTCAATCTCGACGCCCGCCTCTACGAGTACCTCCAGAGAAATTCCCTCCGCGAAGCGGAGGTGCTCGCGCGCCTCCGGGCAGAAACCATGCGCCTGCCCATGGCCGTCATGCAGATCTCACCCGAGCAGGGCCAGTTTATGGCGCTGCTCATTCAGCTCCTGAGTGCCAGGCGTTGCCTGGAAGTTGGCACCTTCACTGGCTATAGCGCGCTGGCGTGCGCGCTCGCCTTGCCGCGAGATGGCGAACTGGTGGCCCTCGATATCAGTGAGGAGTGGACCGCTATCGGCAGGCGCTACTGGGCTGAAGCGGGCGTCGGTGACCGGATACACCTGAAACTGGGCCCTGCCAGGGAATCGTTGCGGCAGCTTCGTCGGGATCGGGGCGACGGGACCTTCGACTTCATGTTCATTGACGCGGACAAGACTGGCTACGCGGACTATGTCGAACAGGGGTTCCACCTGGTTCGCTCCGGAGGGCTGATCGCAATCGACAATGTCTTGTGGAGCGGCCTGGTGGCTGACCCGGCGGTAGCTGATGCAGATACAGCAGCCCTTCGGTCCCTTAACGAACAACTGCACCGTGATCCCCGCTTTGACCTCTCCATGGTTCCAATCGGGGACGGTCTCACGCTGCTGCGGAAGCGGTCCGCCTAGAAGAGTCAGGGCTGTTCGATGAGTTCCAGTAATTCGCCAGCTGCACCTCGGACACAGCGCACGCCGCGGGCACCAGCATAAGGCGGATCATCGTTGGGCCGGTCTGCCTTTCCGGACAGGGAAACGCTACCGGCACCGTCTCGGGTAATAAAGCTGACCATGGCAATGCCTGCGGGAAGTTCCGTTTGGGTCGCTGGCAGCGGTAGTGCCTGCGGAGGCATCTCATCCGCCTCGATGTAACACCGATCCCGCAGGGGCAGGGCTGCGATCCGGAAGCGATGTTCCCGGGACAGGCCAAACTCGAGAGCCATGGTCTGCACCCGCGATTCCATCGCCGGCACCCTGGGCACGCCAAAGCTCTCGTAGAAGTAGTTCTGCATGCCGTCCAGCGATCGGCCGCCCACGATGACGATAAACGTGCGATCCACGGCACACCGGGCCGGCGGGGAATCCAGCCCGGGCACCGGCTTCTTGAACTCGGTCAGATAGAGTATTTCCCCCCCAGGGCCGCGAATCTGCATGGCGCGGATATCCGGACAGAAAGACAGGTCGAGGGGCGGAGCGACAATTTCGAAAGGTGAGTCCCGCAGTGTTTCAGCCAGCGGATCAACGCGATCGACGATGAGCTCGGCGGCCTGCCAGCCGTGGCGCCTGAAGGCGCGGTACCCCGGCTCGGTTGGTCGTTCGACGAAGCGAAAAACGAAGTCGGTGGCCGATTCCGGCGCCATGAGTAGCGCCGGGGCGCCCGCCAGGCCTGCCATTCCCCAGAGCTCGGCCTGAGTTTGGGAAACAGGCTTCCGTCCAACGACCCGGTAGCCGAGAAAGCGGCTGTAAGCGGCCTCGGTAGCCGCCAGGGACGGCGTACGAACCGTCACGCAGGCTATCTCGCCAAGCCGGTTGCCGTCCGCCTTCAGATAATGCCCCGGGCCCGCAGGTCGGCGATGCGCGCTGAGTCGAAATTGAGCAGGCTGCGGTAAATTTCCTCCGAATGCTGCCCCAGTTCCGGTGCGGGTGAATGAATACCACCCGGGGTTGCAGACAGTTTCGGGGCGACATTCTGCATCCGCAGTTCGCCGAACTTTGGATGCATCGTTTTCACGATGGCGTCCCTGGCACGAAAGTGCGCGTCCTCCAGCATCTCCGGAGTCCGGTAGATCTTTCCGGAGGGGATACCGAACTTGTCCATTAACTGCTCCAGGGGCGCGGCATCTATGGTCCGGGTCCAGTCCGCAATCAGGTCGTCCAGTTCCTGTTGCCGCATACCGCGCGCCGTATGCGTCGCATAGCGCTCGTCCTTGGCCAGTTCCGGGCGGCTCATGGCTTCCGCGAGTCTGCCGAAAACCGTGTCCTGATTGGCAGCAATGAGGATCATGCCGCCGTCACGGGTCGGATAGACGTTGGACGGGGCCACATTCGGCAGGATGGCGCCGGTTCTTTCCCGGACATAACCAGTCTTGTCGTACTCGGTAATCAGCGATTCCATCATATTAAGGACCGCCTCATAGATCGCCGAGTCGACCACCTGGCCTTGCCCTGTGCGCTCCCGGTAGTACAGGGCGGAGAGGGCGCCGACACAGGCAAAGGTTGCGGCCAGGGAATCACCGATGCTGATCCCCATTCGACTGGGCGGCGTTGCCGGGTCGCCGCAGACATAGCGCAGCCCGCCCATGGCCTCGCCGACAGCGCCGAACCCGGCCCGTTTGGCATAGGGACCTGTCTGTCCGAAGCCGGAGACGCGGATCATGATCAGGCGTGGATTGATCTTTTGCAGCTCAGGGTAAGAGAGATTCCAGCGCTCCAGGGTGCCGGGCCGGAAGTTCTCCAGGAGGAAGTCGGCTTTGGCGATGAGGTCCCGGGCAATGGCCTGTCCTTCGGCCTCCCGGAGGTTCAGGGTCACTGACTTCTTGTTGCGGGCCACCACTGGCCACCAGAGCGACATGCCGTGGGACTTTTCCCGGCCCCACTCCCGCATGGGATCGCCCTGGCCAGGGGGTTCAACCTTCAGGACTTCTGCCCCAAAGTCGCCCATCAGCTGGCCACAGAAGGGCCCAGCCAAAAGGGTGCCCATTTCGATGAGGCGGAGCCCAGCTAGTGGCCCAGTGCCCGTTTTCGGTTCGTTTGCCATCCCAAAGTCCTGTCAGAGAATTCAGCCCGTTGCGCTGGGCGGTGCCGTAAGGAGGTCCCCTGACGGACACCGGGCCAAGCGTCTGGTGTAACGCTGAGCGCGCCGTATAGAATAACGTTTTTCCGCCGCCCTGTAAGGCTATGAGCCAGTCACCGCAACGCGTTTCGATAATCGAAGTCGGACCCCGCGACGGGTTGCAGGGCGAGCCTGAAATCCTGCCGACGGCCACCAAGATCGAGTTCATTCGCCGGGCGGTTGACGCGGGCATCCAGCGACTGGAGGTCACCAGCT
Source organism: Gammaproteobacteria bacterium (assembly GCA_031409515.1). GTDB lineage: Bacteria > Pseudomonadota > Gammaproteobacteria > Steroidobacterales > SHZI01. The sequence goes on from JANNXJ010000050.1 coordinate 60,431, forward strand.
TCGTGCACCCCAAGCGAGTCCCCCAGATGGCGGATGCGGAGGACGTGATTCGGGGTCTCCCGCGCAAGGATGGGGTGATCTATATTGGCCTGGTCCTGAATCGCAAGGGCTTCGATCGTGCTCAGGTGACCGGCATTGACGAGATCGGCATGGCCGTCGTGGCCAGCGACACCTACAACCAGCGCAACCAGGGCGTTCCGACGGCCGATTCAGTAAAGGCCTGGCTGGAGATCGCCAGAGCGGCAAAGGCAGCCGGAATTCGGGCCAATGTGATGATCTCGTCGGCCTTCGGTTGCCCCTTCGAGGGCGAGGTGCCAGTCCGACGGGTCCTCGATCTGGTTGAGCAGGTGATGGAGGGCGACCCGGTGGATCTGGGTATTGCCGACAGCATTGGCGTAGCGGTGCCCTCTCAAGTCCGAGACCTGATTGGTGCCGTGCGTCTCAAGGCCCCCGGCGTCCCCATCCGTTGCCACTTCCACAATACGCGCAATACTGGCATAGCCAATGCCCAGGCGGCTCTCGAAGCCGGTGTGGCGTCCCTGGACGCCAGTATCGGCGGCATTGGCGGCTGCCCCTTTGCACCTGCGGCAACGGGCAACATCCCGACCGACGATCTGCTCTACATGCTCGATCGGTCGGGGGTACACACGGGCGTTTCACTGGAGCGGGTCATTGCCACCAGTCAGTGGCTGGCCCAGCAGCTGGGGCGGAGCACGCCCGCTATGTTGCCAAAGGCTGGGAATTTTCCTCAGATTGCTGAAATCAATCGCGCCCGACTGGCCAGCTGACGGCCGCGCAAGAGTCACTGGTCAGCTGGACGCAGAACGGCGAGAATCAACCACAAGGCCCGCACCGACGTTGAGACGGGACGGAAAGAACAGAATATTTTTCGTGGCACGCTCTGCCGCGGTCCCCAGCAAGCAGTAATGGAACATCTGAGAGGCTCGTATGAGTTATCGACTAGGGGTTGACGTTGGCGGCACGTTCACGGATCTGCTTCTCATCGACGAGAAGAATGGCGATGTCTTCACGGCAAAGGTACCGAGCACGCCCCATGACTCCTCCGTGGGCGTGTTGAGCGGTATCGAGAAGGTGTGCAAGAACGCCGGAATCGATCCAAAGAACATTACCCACTTCATGCACGGCACTACCGTGGCCACCAACACGGTACTGACTGGTTCCGGAGCCAAAGTCGGCCTGGTCACCACCAAGGGCTACAGGCAGGTTCTGCAGATTGCCCGCTCCTTTGTCCCCGGTGGTCTCGGCGGCTGGGTGATTTACAACAAAAGCCTCCCGCTGGCGCCGCTGGCCCTGACTATCGAGGCGGACGAGCGTATTGGCGCTCGCGGCGAAGTGGTCAGGAAGCTGGATGAAGCGAAGCTGCGCCGGGACCTCAAGGCCCTCGGCAAGAAGGGGATCGAGGCTCTGACGATTTCGCTGATCAACTCCTTTGCCAATGGCGATCACGAGGTTCAGGTCGCCAGGATCGCCAAGGAAGTAATGCCGAACATCCCGATCTCCCTGTCGTCAGAGATTGTTCCCGAGATGCAGGAGTACGAGCGGACCCTCACTACGGTGGCCAACTCCTACGTGCGGCCTAAGGTGGAAACCTATGTCCGCAACCTGCATCGCCAGTTACAGAAGACGATGAGCAAGGTCCAGCTGCACATCCTTCGTTCGGACGGCGGGCTGGCGTCGGCCAAGGCTGCCGAAGCCTTCCCCGTCAACCTCCTGATGAGCGGCCCGGCGGGCGGCGTGTCCGGGGCGGTGTGGGTTGCCGAACAGGCGGGTTTCAAGAATCTGCTCACCTTTGACATGGGCGGAACTTCAACTGACGTTTGCCTGGTCCAGGATGGCAAGGCCCAGTTGCGGCGCGAGACGACCGTTGGCGACGTGGTCGTGCGCGCTTCCTCCCTTGACGTCCGGACAGTGGGTGCCGGTGGCGGTTCTATTGCCAAGGTGCCAGAACTGACGAAGGCACTGCGCGTAGGTCCGGAAAGCGCCGGTGCAGTTCCCGGTCCGGCAACCTACAACCGCGGCGGCACGCTACCGACGGTTACCGATGCCAACGTGGTCCTTGGCTACCTGCCTAGCGGCGAAGTTCGCCTCGGTGGCGACATGAAGCTGCGGCGTGACCTGGCCGAGAAGGCAGTGCAGTCCACGGCGGACGCACTGAAGATCAGCCTCAAGCAGGCGGCCGCCGGCATCATCGATATCGTCAATGAGAATATGTACGGCGCCCTGCGGCTGGTCTCGGTGGAAAAGGGTTACGACGCCCGGGACTTCGCTCTGATTGCGTTTGGTGGTGCCGGTCCTTTGCACGCCAATGCGCTGGGCAAGCTGATGGGCTCCTGGCCCGTGATCATTCCGCCGGGACCTGGCGTTCTGTGTGCCTACGGCGATGCCACCACACGGGTCCGCGACGAGGCCTCCCGGACCTTCATCCGGCGCTTCAGTGAGACCACCGGCAAGGAAATCTCCAAGATCTTCCGTTCGCTGGCCAATGACGCATCCAAGACCCTGGATAACGAGGGCATTCCCAAGGCTGACCAGTCAGCCAGCTACCAGGTGGATATCCGTTACCACGGGCAGGGTCTGCTCCTCACTGTGGATCTCGAGATCGAGGAGTTTGAGCAACGGGGGCTCGATGGCATCGGCGAGCGCTTCGACGAAATGCATCGCCAGTTGTTTACCTTTGCGCTGCCTCTGGAGAAGGAACTGGTCAATCTTCGGGCGGTGGCCCAGGGCAAGCCCACCAACGTACGGGCGTCCCGGGTGGAGAAGGGGGGCGAAAGCCCCTCGGCAGCAGCGACTGCCAAGCTATCGGTCTACGTTGATGGCAAGGATCAGGACGCTACTCTGTACGACCGCGCCAAGCTCAAGTCAGGCAATGCGATCAAGGGCCCGGCGATCGTCCTCGAGATGGATTCAACTACTTTGATCCTCCCGGGGCACGTTGGCACTGTAGACGACTGGGGCAATATCCTCATTAACCCTTCCGTCTGACGCGCACGCTGCCCGGTCAAGCCAGCTACAGAATTCAGGAGTAGAGAAATGCCAGCCAAGATTATTGAGACACGCCCGCGCCCCTTCAGTCGCGTCACCATTGACCCCATCACGCTGGACATCATCGAAAACGCGATGATGAATGCCCGCTTCGAGATGGACACGGTGCTGTTCCGCACTGCGATGTCGCCGGGTATTCGCGAACAGCACGACGAGTTCCCGATGATTGCCAATCTGGACGGCAAGATGGTGGTTGGCCAGTTCGGGAGCTTCATCTACGGCTTTAAAGCCGCTTACCACGGGACTATCGAAGAAGGCGATATGTTCCTCACCACTGATCCCTACACCTGTAATGGAGCGGTGAGTCACTCCAACGACTGGTTGCTGCTCCGCCCGATCTTCAAGGATGGCCGTCTGATCTCTTACGCGGCCATGTTCGGTCACATGACCGATATCGGCGGCAAGGTTCCTGGCAGTCTGCCCACCGACGCGCAGTCGATCTTTGAGGAGGGGATTCGGGTGCCCCCCACCAAGATCTTCAAGAAAGACGTGCTGCAGGAAGATGTCCTTGAACTGATTCTGCACAACTGCCGCATGCCGCAGTGGAACCGCAGCGACTTCTACGCCATCGTCGCTGCGATCCGCACCGCTGAGAAGCGGGTTATCGAGATGTCCAACCGCTTTGGCGACGACACCCTGTATTCCGCTCTGGAGGATCTCCTGGACCGCAACAAGCGGGCCATGAGCAAGCTGATCAAGGCGGCTATCCCGGCCAAGAAGCAGTACTTCGAGGACTACCTGTGCGATGACGGCATGGGCATGGGACCCTACAAAATAAAGTGCGCCATGTGGCGGGAGGGTGAGAAAGTCATCTTCGACTTTGAAGGGACTGATCCCCAGTCGTCGGGCTCCGTGAACTTCTACCTCAATGAGGAGATGTTCAAGATGTTCTGCGGCGTTTACATGATCATGGTTTTCGACCCGCAGATCATGTTCAACGACGGGTTCTACGATCTGATGGAGGTACGTATCCCCGACGGCTCGCTGCTGAAGCCCCGGTTTCCAGCAGCACTGTCCTGCCGGACGCACGCCCTGGGACGGATTTTTGACATCCTTGGTGGACTGCTTGGTCAGGGCAATCCGGATTTCCTGTGCGCCGCGGGCTTCTCCGACAGCCCCCACTTCATGTACTCCGGCTATCGCAAGACGGGCGAGTGGTATCAGCTCTACAGCATCGGCTTCGGCGGCATCCCGGGTAAGCCCTTTGGCGATGGACCGGACGGTCATTCGCTGTGGCCCAGCTTTACCAACGTGCCGAACGAGTTCCTTGAGAGCTATTTCCCGCTCCGGATCGAGACTTACGAGACCCTGGCAGACAGCGGCGGAGCCGGCGTTCACCGGGGCGGTAACGCCCTGCGGGTCGGGTATCGGTTCCTTGAGCCTGGCCAGATCTCCATCCACGATGACCGCTGGTTGACCTATCCCTGGGGCGTCAATGGCGGTCTGCCCGGTGCCCGCAGCCGGAAGATCCTGATGCGCAAGAACGGCAAGAAAGAGTTGCTGCCGTCCAAGTGCGACCGCGTTGTAGTGGCTGAGGGCGACTTGCTGTACTTCGATACCTGGGGCGGCGGGGGCTGGGGCGATCCTCTCAAGCGGCCCGCCGAGAAAGTGGCCTTCGATGTGGAGGCAGGACTTGTCTCGCGGGAAGGCGCCAAGCGTTATGGCGTAGTCATCAAGCCGAATGGCACGATCGACGACAAGGCGACCCTGGCTCTCAGGGCCAAGATGGCCAAGAAGCGCGGGAAGACCAAGCTGTTTGACTTTGGCGGGACGATTCCCGAACTCAAGAAAGCCTGCAAGAAGGAGACTGGGCTTGAACCGCCGAAGACCCCGGTATTCCAGACCTGGATCAAGGCACCCCAGCCAGCAAAAGCCAGCAACGGCAAGAAGGCCGCGCGCAAGGTTGCTTGATTCATCGCGAGGTTAACTGAGCAAGGGTTGGCTGGAAACAAAGGCCCTGGCGTACTGGACGTACGCCAGGGCCTTTAACCTTTTGTCCCCTGAAGAGGTGCGTCAGGCGTCAGCTGAGGACGCAGGGTTGTCTGTCGCTATGGCCAGTGCCTGCTGCTCGCTCTGGGAGACAAAGTCTTCGCCAATGCGCTGGGCTACGGCCCGGAGCCTGGGGACGAACCGTGCGATGGCCTCCGCTTCCGGGACGGCAGTACTGGAAAAGCGGATGGTGAGTGAGGCGAGCAGGCGCTCGCCGGCAAGAATGGGTACTGAGAGGCTGAGTTCGTCAGAGACCCGCCGGGGGCGGCGCCAAGCGGCATAGCCACGTTTGCGCGTCTCAAGAAGCAGGTCGAGGACCTTCTTGCGGTTTGCTGCGGGCTGGTCCTCCGGTCGCTTGGATTTGCCCAGCAGGTCCAGCAATGCGTCCCTTTGCTCGGGCGGACACCAGGTCAGGTAGGCGATGCCCGACGCAGAGCCAAGGATTGCCACCCGGAATCCCGGACCGCGCTTTTCCACGGCCAGAGGACTGCGGTGATCGGTCGTCTGCCTGATGAGCATGGTAGAGCCGGAGAGTGTCGCGATGGCCACCGGCCAGACGAGCTCGGTGCATAGCTCGTACATGTAGGGCCGTGCAATCTGGGTGACCCACGCTTCGTCGTCGAAACCATCCGACAGGCCACGCACCAGAATGGTCATGCGGTACCGTTCGTCGCTGGCAGCACGATATGCGTAGCCTGCGTGGCACAGGGTCTCCAGGATCCGGTAGGTTGTCGTCCGGGGCAGATCAATTGCAGTGGCGACCTCGGAAACGGTTGCTCCGTTGTGCTGGTTCAGCACATGCAGTACTTCAAGGCCGCGGAGCAGGGCTCGGATGGGGCGGGTGGAAGTCATCGCGTTTCAGGGTTCCAGGGTGACCAACAGGCGGTCGATCTTAGTGAGTCCCGCCAGGAAAGCCAATACCATCTCTGATTTGTTACTAACGTTACTCAGCGTCGCTACTGGTACGCCGCGCCGCGATAGACAAGTCTGCCTGGGAACTCGGCAATGAAAGACCGTCCAACCCCTTCACCTACAGTGCTCGTTACCGGCGCCAATCGGGGCCTGGGCCTTGAGTACTGCCGCCAACTGGCAGCCCAGGGATGGCGGGTTCTCGCAGCCACCCGGGATCCGGAGCGAGCCACCGCTATTCAGGCCCTGGCCAGGGAGCATCCGCAGCGCGTTCGCCTGGTCAGGCTGGATGTGGTGAACGATGGCGATGTGCAGGCTCTGACGGAAGAACTGCGCGGGGTGCCTCTCGACATGCTGATCAACAATGCCGGTACGTTTGGTCCGGAGGGCTCGCCGGGCGGCATGCGCTATCAGAGTCTCGCCTACATGGACTATGGCATCTGGAGGAATATTCTCGAGGTCAACCTGCTGGCGCCGTTTCGACTGACAGTCGCGCTCGCCCCCAGTCTGCGACTGGCGTCCCGTCCCGTGGTGGTCATGTTGTCCAGTGATCTCGGCTCAATAGGTAACAACCGAATGGGTCAGTCCCACGCCTATCGCACGAGCAAGGCAGGGCTGAACATGCTGACCCGGAGCATTGCCAACGAGTGGCCCGATCTGATTACCGTCGCCATGGCTCCCGGCTGGTGCAAGACCGAACTCGGCGGGGAGGGCGCGCAGATAGACCCGGAGGACAGCGTCCGTGCTCAGGTGCAGACGTTTGCCGCGCTAAACCCCGGCCACAACGGTCAGTTCATCGACCGGTTTGGCGCAACCGTCGCCTGGTAAGGCGGGAATCAGTAGATGACCGTCGTCGCCTTGGTCTTGAGGTAGGGATCCAGACCCTCACGCCCGAACTCCCGTCCCCAGCCAGACTGCTTGTTGCCACCAAACGGAATGGCAGGATCGACAGCGGCGTGGCAGTTGATGCTGACCTGCCCGGCGTCGATCATGGCCGCCATCCTGTGTGCCACCGAGATGTCCCGGGTCCACACGCTGCCGGACAGGCCGTAGATACCCTTGTTGGCCTCGTCGGCCACGGCCTGGAGCTCGCCATCCCCGAAGGACTGGGCACAGAGGACCGGGCCAAAGATCTCCTCCCGCGCAATCTGCATGTCCATATTGGTCTTGCTGAAGAGGGTTGGCTTCACGAAGAAGCCCCGGCCTGGAAGCACCTCACCGCCACACACCAGTTCAGCGCCTGATTTCTTGCCTGACGCGACATACCCCATGACCCGGTCACGCTGCTCAGCAGAGATCAGCGGTCCTAGGTCGCTGTCGGGACTCATTCCCGGGCCGATGCGAAACTTGCCTGCCAGGTCGCCGACCTGGGCCACGACCTTGTCAAAGATGTCCTGGTGCACGAAGAGGCGCGTGCCCGCCATGCAATTCTGGCCCTGCAGGAAAAATGCCCCCCGGGTAACACCTGGAATGACGCGGCTGAGGTCGGCGTCCGGAAAAACCACCATTGGCGACTTGCCCCCGAGCTCCAGGGTGACCCGCTTGAGGTTGCCCATCGCTGCGGCGACGATTTTCTTCCCGACTTCCGTTGAGCCCGTGAAGGCGATTTTGTCGACATCCGGATGAGCAGCGAGGGCCGCCCCTGCCGTCTCACCGTAGCCAGGAACAATATTGATAACGCCGTCCGGAAAGCCGACACGCTTGATGAGTTCACCAAGAAAAAGGGCCGTAAGGGGCGTCTGCTCTGCCGGCTTCAGCACCACGGTACAGCCGGCAGCCAGGGCGGGGCCCAGCTTCAGCGTGGCCATGATCAGTGGGGCATTCCACGGAATGATGGCACCGACCACCCCGATCGGCTCACGGCGCGTGTAGGTCAGGGATTCCCCGTTACGTACGCCCGTAGGTGATACCGGGATCGTGTCACCGGTGATCTTGGTCGCCCAGCCGGCGTAGTAGCGCAGGAACTCGCAGCCGAACGATGCAATGGAGTACTGGGCCAGCATGCGAGGCATGCCGTTATCCAGAACCTCCAGTTCGCTGGCCAGTGCCAGGTTGGCCTCGAGCTCGTCAGCCAGTTTCCAGATCAGTCGCGTCCGCTCGTAGGCGGTGAACTTTGACCATTCGCCACGAAAAGCCTTGCGGGCGGCGCTCACGGCCCGATCGATATCGTCCTTGCCGCCAGCCGCCACGGTGGCCAGGTGGCCTTCGGTAGCAGGGTTGAATACGTCGATGGACTCCCGTGAGGCTGACGTGACCCACTGGCCCCCGATCAACAGGCGGTGCTCCCGGTCGAGAAAGGACTGCGCGTCCGGACTTGGTGTAATGTTCTGGGCGGCGGCGCTCATGGATCATCTCCCGGTGCTAGGCCGGGCAGCATAATTGCCGGGCCCGGCCTCAAGCAAGGCATTTGACCCTGCTGATGACGGCAGTCCCATGGCCTGTACAATGCGCGCCATCAACTCGATTACCACTCAGTAACCCATCAAGCAGAGGAAACTTCTATGGCTATCAAGGTTGGCGACCGGCTCCCTGCAGGCAAGTTCAGCATCATGACCAAGGATGGCCCCGGAGCCCTCACCACTGAGGACCTCTTTGGGGGCAAGAAGGTCGTATTCTTTTCCGTGCCTGGCGCATTCACGCCCACCTGCTCCAACAGCCACCTCCCCGGTTACGTCAAGCACGCCGCGGAGATCAAGGCCAAAGGTGTGGATACGATTGCCTGCATGTCCGTTAACGACGTATTCGTGATGGATGCCTGGGGCAAGGACCGGGCTGTTGGCGACAAAGTGCTGATGCTGGCTGATGGCAACGGTGACTTCACGAAGGCACTGGGACTGGAACTGGACGCCAGCGGCTTCGGCATGGGGCACCGCAGTCAGCGCTTCTCCATGGTCGTCCACAATGGGGTGGTCAAGGAACTCAACGTGGAGGCCCCCAAGGAGTTCAAGGTCAGCACCGCCGAGTGTGTGTTGAATCAGCTCTGAAGCACCAGTCCACCCACCAGCCTTAAAGTCCACGCAGGAAAGTCCAATGGAAGAGACGCAGGTCGCCACCACGCTGCCGTTCATCTACGCAGTATTCAAGTACCTCCACATACTGTTGTTCGTTTACTGGCTGGGTGGCGACGCCGGCGTTTACTACTCCAGTACGTTCGTGATCAACAACAAGCTGTCGAAGGACGCGCGCCTGACGGCCTTCAAGATCTTCCTCAACCTTGACATGCTGCCGCGCTACTGTCTTGCCCTGATGCTGACGGTGGGCGGGATACTGGCGGAGTTCATCGGGTACACGCACCCCACCTGGCAAATGCTCGGGATCGTGGCGCTGGGCCCGATCTGGGTCTGGGTCGTGCACATGGTGCATGCCAAGGAGGGCACAGACTTCGGCCGGATGCTGGCCAAAGGGGACTACTGGTTTCGCTTCTTCATGATTTTTGCCCTGCCGACATCGGTCGTGTACCACTGGATTACGGGCCCCCTCAAGCCGTTTCCCTGGCTTGCGGCCAAGCTGCTCATTTTCTCCTTCCTGATCTTCTGCGGTTTCGTGCTGCGCCGGAAGTTGCCACCCTTCATTGAGGGATTCCGGATGATGGCGGGGCAGGGCGTGACTCCGGAAAGCGACAGCAAGATGTACAACGGCCTCATGGCCTGTCGCCCTTACGTCTGGGCCATCTGGGCCGGCGTGGCGCTGTCGGCGTTCCTCGGGGTCTGGAAGCCGGGAGCCTGAGCCGAAGCCAGTTCACTCAGTCATGTAGCCTGGCGAGTCATCCGGTACGTCACGCCGACCATGGCTGCAGAGGCCGCGATCAGGGCCGCTACGGGCAGGAAATCCCCGGCGTACAGATAGCCAGCGGCGATGCTGAAGCTGCCGCTGAGTACCAGGGCGAGGGAACTCGATAACCCCGCAGCGGTTCCTGCAATGTCCTGCCGGTAGTTGACGGCGCCTGCCACCGATAGCGGCGTCTGGACACCCGCAGCGAACATCAGCAGGGTAAGTGGTACCAGCAAGCCACTCATCGTGACGCCCCCTATCAGGGTCCCCGTCAGCAAACCGGCGCCGGCCCCAAGAATCATGCTGGTGCTCAGGAGTAACAACCGGCGGCTACCCAGCCGGGTCGTCAGGCGGGTACCAAGCCAGGCGCCCGCCACATACGTCAGGCCCATCGCGCCCCAGATCGCCCCGAAAGTTGCCTCGTTGACGTCAAGGTGATCGGCGAACACGACGGCCGCCACGGCCAGGAAAGCGAAGAAGCAGCCCTGCAGGAACGAGTACATCAGCGTGTAGCCGACGAACACCCGGGAGCCGAGCAGATCCCGGTAGCTGGTGAGCCAGTGCTGCCGCTCTTCCAGCAGGCCGGTGACCGGGCGTGTCTCAGCCAGACGCAATGCCATCGCAACCGTGACGAGGAGACCCAGGCCTGCACTCACGAAGAATACCGACTGGGGTCCCGCCCAGGTGCTGAGGGCGCCGCCGATGAGGGGGCCAAGCACCGGTGCGATACCCATAGCCGCGCCGATAAAGCCAAGAGCGCGGACTGTCCCCAGGGCATCGTGGGTGTCCCTGACGATGGCGCGGGAGCCAACGGTGCCCACACTGACGCCGAGTGCCTGGAGCAGGCGACACAGCAGGAGCGCGGTAAAGCCCGTTGCCAGGGCACAAGCGATGCTGGCAGCGGTGAACAGGCCAAAGCCAGCAAGGATTACCGGACGCCGGCCATAGCGGTCACTCAGTGCGCCGACCACGGGCTGACCAACCCCGAGACCGAACAGATAGGCAGCAATGAGAAACTGCGCCCGGCCCTGGCCGACGCCGTAGCGGTCCGCCACTGCTGCCAGAGTGGGCACGACCACGATCATGCCGAAAGGTGACAGGGAGCTGGCCAGGCTCAGCAGCCATAACGACGGCGCTGGCCGCAGCGTCACCGCAAGCGCTTCTCGATCTCCGGGATGATCTCGAAAAGATCACCAACGAGGCCGATATCTGCAAGCTCAAAAATCGGCGCGTCCCCGTCCTTGTTCACCGCAACGATCGTTCCGGCATCCTTGATGCCGGTGAGGTGCTGGATGGCGCCGGAGATACCAAAGGCCATGTAGAGTTCCGGGGCGATGATCTTGCCCGTCTGGCCGACCTGCATGTCGTTGGGGACGAAGCCCGCGTCCACGGCAGCCCGGGAAGCGCCCACCGCGGCGCCGATCCGCTCCGCAAACTTGTAGAGCAGCGCGAAGTTCTCCGCGCTGCCCACGCCCCGACCACCGGAAACCACGAGCCGGGCGGTTTGCAGGTCCGGACGGTCGGACTTTCCCGAGCGCAGTTCGACGAAGCGCGTGTGGGTGGGCAGCGGAGCAGAGACTTCCACCGGGCGGATGGGGGCGCCGGCACCCGTGCCAACTGGCTTGAAGGAAGCACCGCGGACAGTGGCCACCACTTTGATGCCGGTGGGGACCTCGATGGTTACCAGTGCGTTACCAGCGTAGATGGGGCGCTGAAAGGTCCGTGGACCCAGCACGCTCATCACGTCACTCAGCTGAGGTACCCCGAGCAGCGCAGCGACGCGGGGCAGAAGGTCCTTACCGAAGGTCGTCGAGGGCGCCAGAACGTAGTCATAATCGGCTGCCAGCGCTGCGATCTGCGGCGCGAGCACAGCCGCCAGGGCCGTGCTGTCAGCACCTGACCCAACCGTCAGTACTCCGGTCACACCAGCCAGCGCAGCGGCCGCACTGGCCACGTCGTTAGTACTGGTGCCGAGAACAACGATCTCGATGCTCGCGGCGTTGATGGCTGCGGCGCAGGCGACACAGCGGGCAGTGCTCTGGTTGAGCTGGCGGCCGTCATGCTCGCCAATGATCAGAATACGGCTCATGCCAGCAAACCCCTGTCCCGTAGTGCCGTAACGAGTTCATCGACAGTCTTGACCATTCCACCCTTTGAGCGGACGGGCGGTGTGTCGTAGCGCGTTACCCGCAGCACAGGGGCAACGTCGACGCCGAGTGAGTCGATGGCCACCACATCAATGGTCTTTTTCTTGGCCTTCATGATATCCGGCAGCTTCACGTAGCGGGGTTCATTGAGACGCAGGTCGCTGGTCACCACCGCGGGCAGATCGACCTCGATGACTTCGAGGCCGGCATCGACCTCCCGGGTCACCGTGGCCACGGTGCCATTCAGCTCCAGCTTCGAGGCGAAGGTGGCCTGGGGCCTGTCCCACAGCGCTGCCAGCATCTGACCGGTCTGATTGCAGTCATCGTCGATGGCCTGTTTGCCCAGCAGCACAAGGCCAGGCTGCTCCCGCAGGACAATCTGATGGAGGATACGGGCCGCGGCGAGCGGCTCAAGCTCCGCGCTGGTCTGCACCAGAATGGCCCGGTCCGCCCCCATGGCCAGCGCCGTGCGGAGTTGCTGCTGGGCATCCTCCGGGCCAATGGAGACCGCCACGACCTCCTGGGCCTGCCCCTTCTCCCGCAGCCGCAGGGCTTCTTCGAGAGCGATCTCATCGAAGGGATTAATGCTCATCTTCAGGCCCTCGGTGACGACCCCGGAGCCATCCGGCTTGACCCGAATGCGGACGTTGTAGTCAACGACCCGCTTCAGGCATACGATGATTTTCTGCATGTCAGGATCCTTGCATCCAGGCGGGAGTAATAGGCAGCCCGCTATTTTCAACGACCAGGTAAAGATGAACAAGTCGTGTCGAGCCTGAACAACGCTGTGCCGCGCAATTCACTGCTGGTGTCCGTTCAGGAACTGGCGGCCGCGAGCCGCGCTTCCTGGGTCCTGGTGGACTGCCGTTTCAACCTTCTCAAGCCGGAGGCGGGCCGGGCGGCCTACCTGGCCGGACACATCCCGGGGGCCTGGTATGCGGATCTGGACCAGGACCTGTCCGGTCCCCGGGGTCCGGACACCGGTCGTCACCCCTTGCCCGATCCGCAGCGGCTCCGAGCCCTGTTTGGCAGTTTTGGCATCACGCCAGGCACCCGGGTCGTGGCCTACGACGAGGGGGGTGGCGGCCTGGCGGCGAGGCTCTGGTGGTTGCTCCGCTGGATGGGCCACAAGGACGTCCTGCTGCTGGACGGCGGGCTCGCCGCCTGGCAAGGCGCTGGCTTGCCGGTCTCCCCGGTTAGTCCCGTGCCGCGGCAAGACGTCTTTGAGGGCGCAGCGGGTTCCATGCCGGTCCGGGGTGCCAGCGAGGTCTGGGCTGCGCTGCGCGCGGGATCGATCCGGTTGCTGGATGTGCGGGCGGAGGAGCGCTTTCTGGGGCGCACCGAGCCCATCGATCCCGTTGCCGGCCACGTACCCGGCGCTAGCAACGTGCCTTTCACGGGCAACCTGACCACCGGGCAGACGTTTCTCAGCCAGGCGGAGCTTGCCCTGCGCTACGCGCCCTACGTTGCCGGGTGGGACCCTCGGGACATCGTCTGCATGTGCGGTTCCGGGGTCACGGCCTGTCAGGGCATCTTTGCCCTGGCGCTGGCCGGGGTCCCCGGCGTCGCTCTTTATCCGGGTTCCTGGAGCGAATGGATTCGGTCGACGGAACGGCCGGTGGCCACGGGATGATGCGGGTGCGGATCATCGCTCTGGCGGGCTGTCTGCTGGCCGGGTGCGCTGCGACGACCGACCAGGCGGCAAGTTTGAAGGTACCGATACCGCCGCCGTCGACGACGGGCACTTCCGCATGTTTCTACGCGGACCAAGCCCAGAGTTTTCGGCTGCTGGACGCAAGAAACCTCATCGTCTACGCCCCCGATGAGCGCAGGGCATATCACGTCCGCATCTCTCCGGCATCCCCTTCCAGGGATCTGAGGTTTGCGGACCGTGTGGCGTTCGAGCCCGCCAACGGGCGCATCTGCGGCTATGCCGGCGAGCGGCTGGTCATCGGCCGCGGGACGGGCGCGGACCGTGTCTCGGTCGTTGATGTAGCGCGGCTGACCCCAGGTAGCCTGGCGGCACTCCAGTCGGGCAGCGAGGGGGAGGCCGTGCCGGCGGCCCGGCCCCAGCCGGGCCCGGGCCCGGCCATTGAGGGGGCAACTGGTGCGGACGCCCCCGGAAAACCAGGCAACTAGTTGGCTACCGGAACCTTTCCCCGTACAGTCTCGGCCCCTAAACACCGTCTGGGATCCCGTCCGGCATGAACACCAGCATTCTTCAGCGCGACCAGCGGGTCATCCGCGGCACCATCGCCTATACCAGCAACAAGCCGGATCGGCTTGGGCAGGAACGCGGCCGCGAGCATTTTCACATCACGGTCCACAGCGACGGGCGGCGGACCTGCAGTGCGCATTCCGAGATCGACGATCGTCCGAGCGTCATGCGTGACATCGTCTACAGCCTCGACGAGCAGTGGCTGCCGACGGACTGCTTCGTCCGCCTGACCGTCAATGACCGCTTCACGGGTAGTGGCTGGTTTCGCTTTGGTCCCGACTTCGCCGAGTGCGAAACGTACACAGCCCTCGACGGCCGCGTAACCCAGCGGATGGAGACCAAAGGCCGGCTCCAGGCCTTTCAGAATCACGCCATCATCTGTGATGCCTGGCACATGCAGCTGTTTGATCGCCACAAAGGGCCTGGCCTGCAAAGCATCGACGAAATGCTGCTCTCCTCGCCAGACCACCGGGGTGCCACCGGTCCCATGTTGTTCCGGATTGGCTTCGGGGTGGAATACGTGGGGGAGGAGAGCCTGACGGTTAAGGCTGGCAAGTTTGATGCCCTGCACTTTCGCTTCGTTTCAGCACCCGGACTGCCCCAGACCCACCCCCCCTATGACATCTGGTGCACGGCGGACGGCGACTACATATTTCTCAAGGGTGTCATTGGCGGTTACATGCTCACGGAGTACGAGCTGGTGCGCCTGGAGTACGAGAAGGCCTGACCTGAGGCTTCATTCGCCGGTGCGGGGCAGCCCCGCCATCTCGACCAGCTCCACCCATTCGCCGGCCGGGCCCACCACCACCGCAGCTTCCTGACCGCTGTAGGGAAACTCCGCAATCCGTGCGGGCGGGGCGCGCCACGTCAACTTGAAGTCGGCGAGGTCCTCGACCCCGAAGGAAACCATCGCCGGGCCCGCGGGCAAAGACCCCGCCCTCAAGCCGCGGGGCACTGCCGGAGCGGGATACTCGTCGAGCTCCACCAGGAAGTCCTTCGGCATGGGGGCTACAGCGAGCGGGTAGGTGGTCTCCGGCGGCAGGCCCAGAGCTTTGGACAGCACTGAAATCTCCCAGGGACTTGCCTCGCCCACCGGCAGGCCCAGAGTCTTGCCATAGAAGTCCTGCAGGGCACTCATCGAGGGTCCCCCGACCACCATGATGAACACACGGTCCACAGGCGCAGCGGCGGGCATCATCGGAATGGGAAAGCCCGAGGGAATAACGCGGGTGAAGTACAGGAACTCCTGGGCGGGTCCTGTAGCCTGCATGGCTCGGGGCGCCCCGGGGGCCTGCCACAGATCCTTCGGCGGTCCTACCACCCTGAAGGCCGTCCCCTCGAATTGCCGGGCGAGGGCGTCGGTGTCCTGCACCAGGATCTCGGTGGCGTTCCAGCCGTAGGTTGTCCCGGCGACCGGGAGAGTCGCGGACGGGTCTTCAATGAACCGCAGGTAGACCGGACGGCCGCCAGCAGGCTGCATGATCACGAAGGGGCGTCCTTGCATGTCCGGCGCTGACCAGAGGGCCGCCTGTTCGCCGCTGATCACGCCGCGGTGAACGGTCTGGTACCCCAGTTCATCCCGATAGGGGGCCTCCACACTGGCAAGTTGA
The DNA here is from genome assembly GCA_031409515.1 of Gammaproteobacteria bacterium. Taxonomy (GTDB): domain Bacteria; phylum Pseudomonadota; class Gammaproteobacteria; order Steroidobacterales; genus SHZI01. The sequence goes on from JANNXJ010000050.1 coordinate 76,141, forward strand.
TTCACGAGCAAGGTGACGGTCGCTATGTATTTCAACACGGTAGCCCCTCCATCTCTGACCACAATGACCACGCCTGCAGGGCCACCCAGTGCTGCCGCTGCAGGCATGGTCAAAGTATCCGTCATCTGGCGCCAGCTTGGGGAAGCCCGCCGATTCCGGTATCGTGACCGCCGCATCTGACAGGGGGCATTCCATGGCGGCAAAGGACGGCAGCGGCTTGTACTACGGCTGGGTCATCGCCATTGCCTCGGGCCTGATTCTCCTCGTCACGAACGGCATGACCCTTGGTGGCCTCAATGTCTTCGACAAGCCCTTGCTCGATGCCTTGAGCCAGGCCGGCGGCGAAGCGGTCAGCCTTGCTGACTTCAAGATCCGGGATGCGATTACGCTCGGGGTTAGTGGGCTGCTCGCGCCGCTGGCCGGAGCGGCGGCCGATCGCTTCGGTGTGCGGCCCCTGATGCTGATGGGCGCCGTCCTGCTGTCGGCGGGTTACTTCCTGTACTCCACTGCAGACAGCCTGAGCCACATCTATGCCATTCACGTGCTGTTCGCCTCCGCACTGGCCAGCTGCGGCCTGGTGGTCAATGTCATTCTGGTTTCGCGCTGGTTCGTCAAAGATCGCGGCCTGGCCATGGGCATCGCCCTGGCCGGAACCAGTCTTGGCAATGGCACCCTGCCGCCGCTGAATGCGGCACTGATGGGCGAGGTGGGCTTTCGCTCGGCCTTTGCCTGGACGAGCCTTCTCCCGCTGCTCCTGATTCCCCTGATCCTGTTCGTCGTGCGGGAGCGTCCGGCGGACCTGAGGGCCCAGCAGCCCGTCACCGGCCTGGAAGGTGGTGTCACAGCGAGCCCCGTCAGCCTGACCCTGCGGGCGGCTCTGGGGACAGGCAATTTCTGGGTGCTGGCACTGATTGCCATGCTGACCTTCTTTTCCATCATCGGGACCCAGTCCCACCTCAATCTCTACATGCTGGGCCGGGGGTTCTCGCAGATGGACGCGGGCATCAGCTATACGGTGCTGTTCTACCTGGGGCTGGTCGGCAAGATTGCGAGCGGGTTTCTCGCGGATCGTCTGGGTCGGAAGCCCGTGTTTGTCTCCACTATCGCCATCATGGCGGCCGGAGCTGCGTTGCTGACTCTGCCCAGCGATGACGTGCTCTGGGCTGGCCTGGTGTTTTTCGGTCTTGGGTGGGGTGGGCTGTACACCCTGCTGCAGCTGCTGGCTGCCGACTACTTCGGGCCCCTCCATCTCGGCAAAATTCTTGGCGTCATAACGGTGCTCGATACGTTCGGGGGCGGTCTCGGGCCTCCGCTAATCGGTGCCATTCGGGACCAGGCCGGTTCCTACGACAACGCGTTCCTCCTGGTGGCCGGGTTGGTGATCCTGGCCTTACTGATAGCCACCCAGTTCAGATCTGGCAAGCCGGCACTGCCGACAGCAACCGCCTGAGAATCAACCATGCAGAATTCCTTCAAGCCCAGCGATGCGCTGCGTAACGTCCGCTACGAAATTCGCGGCAAGCTTGCCAACCAGGCCCACGACATGGAACGCCGGGGCTACGAGATTATCTCGCTCAACATTGGCAATCCCGGGCGTTTTGGTTTTCGTGCGCCGGAGACGATGCGTCTCGCCATGATCGAGAACCTGGCCAGCGCTGAGGGCTACTGCCACCAGAAAGGCATCTTTCCGGCCCGGGAAGCGGTGGTCATGCAGCAGCAGTCCCGGGGCGTCAATACGCTGACTGCGGAGGATGTCTTTATTGGTAACGGGGTCAGTGAGCTGATCGACCTGACGTTGCGCGCCCTGCTGAATCCCGGTGACGAAATCCTGATTCCGAGTCCCGACTATCCCCTCTGGACTGCCAGCGTGACCCTGAATCAGGGCAAAGCGGTTCACTATCCCTGCCGGCCAGACTCAGGGTTTCAGCCGGACCCGGAGGCGATTGCCCGGCTGGTTACGCCGCGCACCCGGGGCATCGTGGTCATTAATCCCAACAACCCGACGGGCGCGGTTTATTCAGAAGAGACGCTCCGGGCAATCGTGCGCATTGCCGAGAAGCACCAGCTCGTGATTTTCAGCGACGAGATCTACGACCAGATGACCTACGACGGTGCCCGGTTCATTCCCCTCGCCACCCTCGTGAACGACACGCTGTGCGCGACGTTCAGCGGCCTCTCCAAGGTCTACCGGGCCTGTGGCTACCGGGTGGGCTGGGTGTCCTACAGCGGAGCCCGGGAGCAGGCTCGCGAGTACCTGCAGGGTCTCGACCTGCTGGCGTCCCTCCGTTTGTGCAGCAATGTGCCTGGGCAATGGGCGGTGCAGACCGCTCTGGGTGGCTACCAGAGCATTCAGGAACTGGTTCGCCCCGGTGGCCGGCTCTATGAGTCCCGCCAGGTGATTCTTGATTCGGTGGCCGCCAGCCCGTACCTCCAGGTGACTGCGCCGGAAGGGGCCATGTACGCGTTTATCGGTGTGGACAAGTCCCGCTTCCCCCACTTCAGTGATCAGGGCTTTGCGCTGGACCTGCTGGAGAAGAAGCACGTTCTGGTGGCCCCAGGCACGAGCTTCAACACCCGGGACAGCAACTACTTTCGCATTACGAACCTGCCCGATGCAGACACCCTGCGGGAGGTCTTCACCCGTATCCATGACCTTCTGGAAACCCAGGCGGGCGAGCGGGCGGCCTGAGTCGTGCCGCTTACTGGTGGCTCCCGGCCACCAACAGGGATGGCAGTGAACGACACTGTCCACAGTGAGGCCGTGCTTGCCGCCGGTGGCACTGTCATCACGGCCACCCACCGCCTTGCCCGGCACCTTCGCTGGCGGTATGACCGGGCCCAGGAGATCGCCGGCCGGCACGCCTGGCCTTCCCCTGAGGTCCTCGCCCTGGACGCCTGGCTGCGGCGAACCTGGGAATCCCTGACCCTCGGCGACGAGCCCCTGGCCCGGCGTCGGCTCCTGTCTGAAGACGAGACGCGGTTGGTGTGGCGCCGGGTGCTTGCCCAGGACCAAACGGCTGGGGCAGGAGACGACCAGGATGCCGGAGTCATCATCCCGCTCGTGGCCTCCGGCTGGCACCTCTGTCAGGCCTGGGGAATCCCTGCCGCGGCCTTGCGCGGCGAGGCGGACTCAGAGGACAGCCGGGCGTTTGCCCGCTGGGTCGCTGCCTACGAAGCAGAACTCGACCGGCGGGACTGGATTGACAATGATGGCTTCCTGACCAGGCTGGGCCAGCCCGGACCCGCGGGCCGCCAGGAGCGTGACAGTCTGCTGGGCTTGGCGGGGTTCGAGCCCTGGACCCCGGCGTTAAGCAATCTGGCCGGCAGCCTTCGGGAAGCCGGGGTGACCGTGGTGACGGTAGTCCCACCCGCTCGGTCCGGAGTCCGACAGATCGTCGCCGCCCAGGATGAAACCGACGAGCTGACCCGTGCCTGTCACTGGGCGGCCCGGCATGCCAGCACAGAGTCGGGCACCAGCGTAGGCATCGTCCTCGCCAACCTGGAACGGGAGGGCGACCGTGCACGGCGCATCGCTCTCGATATCCTCGCACCGGGCTGGCAGTTGCGGGAGCCGGCGACCCGTCCGGCAGCACTCGCCGCCGGACGGCAACTGTCTGATTACCCGATCGTCTGCTGCGCGCTCGCCGTGCTGCGGGTGTTAGCCACCGAGGTGACCTTCGAGCAGGCCAGCTTTCTTCTCCGCTCCTGCTATCTGGCAGGCGCAGAACCGGAACGCGCGGGCCGGGCCCGGGCCGAGCTCAGGCTCCGGCGAGAGCCGCTCGAGCGGGTACCACTGGGCGCAATGCTTAGTGTGCTTGGCGAAGAGGCCCCGCGATGCGCCGGGCAGTGGCGCGCAGCCGAGGCCCTTGTGGCTCCTGGTCGCCAGCGGCGACTCCACCCGAGCGAGTGGGTCGCTCATTTCAGCGCGTGGCTCGGTGCTGCAGGCTGGCCCGGTGACCGCGGTCTCGACAGCGAGGAGTATCAGGCTGCCGAGGCCTGGCAGCGCTTGCTGGAGGGCTTCGCCGGTGCGGACGACGTGGCTGGCCAGCTGTCGCTGCAGGCAGCGCTCGGCATACTGGCCCGCCAGGCGCGGGACCGGTCCTTTGAACCGGAGAGCGCTGGGAGCGCGGTGCAGATCCTGAGTCTGCGCGAGGCGGCAGGGCAGGATTTCGCAGCGCTGTGGGTCTGTGGTGTGACGGCGGATCAGTGGCCACCGCCGGCTCGTCCCCACCCGCTGATTCCACTGATGCTCCAGCAGGGCGCGAACATTCCGGCATCCTCGGCCGCCGCTCAGGAGGCCCGCACCAGGCTGAGTTTCGCGCAATTGCTGGTCGCCGCCGACCAACTCGTATTGAGCTGGCCGAGTGTCCAGGAGGGTACCGAAACCCTGCCGAGTCCGTTACTGAACAGTTTGCTGCTGACGGCAGGGGAGATGGCCAGTGCACCGGGAACCGCAGAGAACGGCCATCCAGACAGGACCCTCATTGCAAACTCCGCAACAGCGGAGGCGGTCTCCCGGGATCCACCGCCCCAGTGGCCGGCTGGCGCGCTGGTGCCCGGTGGCTCCCGGGTTCTGGCGCTGCAGGCAGTGTGCCCCGCCCGGGCATTCGTGGAGTTCCGGCTAAGAGGAGCGCCTCTGGAGGCCCCAGCCCGCCCCCTGGATCCCGCCACCCGGGGCAAGATCGTGCACCGGCTGCTCGAACGACTCTACCGGGTAGAAGAGTGCAGTCGGGGACTCGGGCAGGTGACTACCGAGCGTCTTCACGCCCTGTTTCCCCCTGTAGTCGGTGGCGTGCTCAATGAATTCCTGCCAGTCCGGGATCCGTATCTCGCTGGCCTGCGGCTCGTGGAAAGCGAGCGGCTTCTGGCTCTCGTTCTCTCGCTTAGGGATCTGGAGGTGGAGCGCACCGGCTTTCAGGTTCTGACCGAAGTCGGGAGGGAGGTCAGCGTTGGCCCCCTGAGGTTAAGGATTCGTCTGGATCGTCTGGATCGCCTGGACGACGGTGGCGAACTGGTGATCGACTACAAGACCGGGAGGTTCTCTCCGGCCGGGTGGAAAAGGCCCCGCCTCCCGGAGAGCCAGCTGCCCCTCTATGCCGTTACTGCCGGCAGCCGCGGGGTCGCCGTGATCGGGCTCAGGCCACGCAGCGTGAAACTGCAGGGTGTCGGCGATCCGGCCCTGGGGATCAGCGGCATAAAGTCCCCGGCCGCCTTCTTCCGGGAGGCTGAGCTCGACTGGAGCGACACGCTTAACCGCTGGCAGCTGCAGCTCGACAGTCTCTCTGGGGAGTTCGCTGTGGGGGACTTCCGGGTGGATCCGGCAGACCGGCTCTGGGCGGTCGGTCAGTTTGCCGGCCTGACCCGGATTCATGAACTCCCGCCTTCGTCAGACGAGAGTGACGGAACAGTTGACGGAGGAGACGAGTGACCGATTCACTGACAGCGCCAGATACCGCCGAACGCCGTCGTGCTCTCGATCCGGGTCGCTCCTTTCTGGTTCAGGCGCCAGCGGGGGCGGGCAAGACTGAGCTTCTGGTCAGGCGGTACCTGCGGTTGCTCGCCACGGCGGCGGAACCGGAGGAGATTCTTGCCGTGACCTTCACCCGGAAGGCTACAGCGGAAATGCAGAGGCGTGTTCTCGGTGCGCTCGCCGGAGGCGGATCCCCTGCCAACAGTCCCCCGGCAGCCAGTCCGGCGGAGATTGACGAACTGGTTGCCGCTGTCCGCACCCGGGATGCGGAGCGGGGCTGGCAGCTTGCGGAGCATCCGGCACGGCTGCGCATCAGCACCATCGACGCACTCAATGCCGCCCTGGCGCGCAGCGCCCCGGTGAGCGCCGGGGCCAGCGCCCTGCGGCCTGTAGGTCAGCAGCCGGAACGGCTCTATCGGCTGGCTGCCCGGGCCACGTTGCGCCTTCTGGCGGAGCCGGACGGCCCTGCGGTCCAGGTCGCTGCCCTTCTTCGTCATCTCGACAACGATCCCGGCCGGGCCGAGGAACTGCTTGCCCGGTTGCTCGCCCGCCGGGACCAGTGGCTGCCGCTGGTCGGGGCGGGTCTGGATCCCCAGAGGGCGCGGGCCAGCCTCGAGAGTGGCCTGGGCAGGCTGGTCGAACGTGAACTCCAGCGCGTGGAGGCGAGCGTTCCGGCCGCGCAACAGGCGGAGATGGCCGAGATCGTCCACGCTGCTGCAATCAATCTGGGGCGGGACCTCGCTACTGGCCACGGCGGCAGTCGGACCCTCGCCGACTGGGGGGCGTGGTGGCGATTCGCGGCCACCACGTTCCTTACCACAGAGGGTGACTGGCGCAAGAGGCTGGACAAGAACGGAGGTTTTCCGCCGGACCAGAAGGACCTCAAGTCCCACGCCATGGGTCTTATCAGTTTCCTCCGGGATACGGAGGGCGTGCTGGAAGCCCTGGCTGCCGTGAAGACACTGCCGGAACCCCATTATTCGCCGGTGCAGTGGCTGGCGCTTGAGTCCCTCCTGACCCTGCTGCCCTTCGCCGCCGCTGAGCTCAAGCTGATCTTTGCCAGCGAGGGTGAGACGGACTACGCCGAGATCGCCGCAGAGGGCAGGGCTGCACTTGGCGACGAAACGGCGCCCAGCGAGCTGGCGCTGCGGGTCGACTGGCGGCTTCAGCACCTGCTGCTCGATGAGTTCCAGGACACCTCGCAGGCGCAATACGCCCTGCTGCGCGCCCTCACGCGGGGCTGGACACCGGGAGACGGCCGGACCCTGTTTCTGGTGGGTGACCCGATGCAGTCGATCTATCGCTTTCGCCAGGCCGAGGTTCGACTGTTTCTTGATGTCAGGGACCATGGCCTCCCCGGAATCGTTCTGGAGTTTCTCCGGCTGCGGGCCAACTTCCGCTCAGTCCCGGCGCTCGTTGCCTGGACCAACACCACGTTCCAGACGGTTTTCCCGCCCCGGGATGAACTGCTCAGCAGTGCCATTTCCTTTGCGCCGAGCGAGGCTGCACGGAGTGGGCCGGTGAACGATCCTTCGGCTGTCACTATCCACGCCTCTGATTGGCACCAGCCGAGTGTCGAGGCGGATGCGGTTGTGGGCCTCGTCAGGGAGGCGCTGGAGCGCTGGCCGACGGGCAGCATCGGTATCCTGGTTCGCAGTCGCACTCACGCTGTCCATGTCGTTGCTGCACTTCGGCTGGCGGAAGTTCCGCTCAGTGCCACTGACCTGGTGGAACTTGGGCGTACTGCCCTGGCAAACGACCTTCTGGCAATCACCCGGGCACTGGTCCATGCGGGAGACCGGCTGGCCTGGCTGACGGTCCTGCGCGCGCCCTGGTGCGGGCTGACCCTCGCGGATCTGGCTGAGCTGTGCGCCATCGAGGACCGCCGCACGGTATTCGAGCTGGCAGGAGACGTCACGCTCGTCAGCCGTCTCACGCCCGATGGCCGCGCGCGTCTCAGCCGGGCCCATGCTGCCTTTCGCGCGGGCTTGTCTCGACTTGGACAGATTCCCCTTCGGGATATCGTGGAAGGCGTATGGCTGGAACTGGGCGGGCCGGCCGTGGCGGGGCCGGAACTGGTGCTGGCTGACCTGGTTCTTGAGGAGATCGGCCGGCATGACCTCGGTGGCGACTGCCCCAACGTCCTGGCACTGAGTCGGGCCCTGGACCAGACCCGGGCCTCACTCTCCGACCCGGCTGCCCTCGTGCAGGTAATGACTATTCACAAAGCCAAGGGCCTCCAGTTTGACACCGTCATCGTGCCAAGCCTGGGCAGGGCGATTCGGCGTGAAGATCGTCCGGCACTGTTGTGGCAGGAACTGGCCCACGGCGCTTCCCTCGATCTGCTGCTCGCCCCGATTAATGCCAGCGGAGCCGCAGACGATCCCCTCTACGAACTGCTCTGGGGCCTGCGTGCCCGGCAGGAAACGGCGGAGACAGACCGCCTGCTCTACGTGGCCGTCACCCGGGCGAGGGAGCGCCTGCATCTGTTGGGCCAGATACCGCCAGACCGGGGGAAGGCCGAGCGAGGGACCTCTCTCCGGGCGGCACAGGGTAGCCTCCTGAATCGGCTGTGGCCCGTGGTGGGTTCAGACTGGCCCTGTCCCGCTTCTTCACAGCTTGCGCCGCAGCCGCCTGCCGAACCCTCGGCCCACTGGCAACAGCCCACGTTGCGCCGACTCCCATCCGGGTGGCAGCGGCCGGCGGCGCCACCGTCGCTGCGGCTTCCGGTGCCGTCAGCCTGGACCCCGGTTCTCCGCAGTCCAGTCACCTACGACTGGGCCAGTGCCTGGGCGCGGCAGGCAGGCTCTGTGGCGCACCGCTGGCTGCAGCAGATTGCGAGTGCAGGCGCCGCCCGCTATCCGGTAACCCGGCTGCCGAGCCTCCGTCCGCAGTTCCGGCAGCTGCTGAGGCGGCAGGGTGTGGACTCGGCGTCCCTCGACAAGGCTGTCCTGCGCGTGGAGGCCGTGCTCCGGGAGGCGCTAGGTGATCCCCAGGGTCAGTGGCTGCTTTCCGCTGACCACACGGAACAACTTAACGAGTATGCCGTGACAGTGGCGGAAGGGGGTCGCTACCGGCAGTTGATCATCGACCGGGCGTTCGTCGACAGCGACGGTGTGCGGTGGATCGTTGACTACAAAACCAGCAGCCACGAAGGTGGGGACCCGGAGGGCTTCATCCGCTCGGAAGTGGAACGCTATACACCCCAGCTCCGTGCCTATCGCCAGGCCTTTGCGTGTCTCGAGCAGCGGACGATCAACACCGCGCTCTATTTTCCACTACTGCAGTTGCTGGAGAGGATCGAACCCGACGCTGTCCCAGGGGCCGGCCAGCTTCCGGGCTAGAAGGAACCCGCAAGGCTCAGTGCGTGGCTGCCATCTGCAGTCGCCGGTCCCAGCATCTGGAGTGCGCTCCGCAGTTCTGGCGGCGCCTCGGCACGCGGTTTGGCGGTGCCGGTCACTTCGTAGGAGCGGGGAGGGGTGATCGTTACCGTCCCCGCGATTTCCAGGGGCCCGCCGGCATCCCTGAGGGCTCCGGTAAGCAGATCGTCCGGGCCCAGTTCATCGGCGCTGAAGGCCAGTTCGTAGGTTCCCGGGCCAAGCTGGGGGCCCGTGGTGGGGATGGGCAGGACGACACCGGCCAGCATCAGGTTGCCAACCGCCGCTTCGACCCGACCCTTCCTGACGACGAGTTTGTCGAAGCGCGCAGTCAGCTGACTGCCCGCGTTACCCATCCCTGCGCTACCCAGCCCTGCGCTACCCATGGCCGGTGCCAGCCAGGCCAGGGGCGCAGCTGCTTCCACCCCGCTGGCAGACCAGGCACCGCCCAGGGACAGAGCGACAGTCGCGTTCACGAAGCCATCCGGCACGGTGGCCTTGACCTCGGCGGCAAGCTGCCCCGTCAGGAGTCGGGCGGGCCGGACGTGCCAGAGCACAGGACCGAGCGTCATGTTCCCCAGCGAGAGCCGCTGGACAGCACCGCTCCAGACCGTGCCGGTCAAGCCAGTGACCGCGGTGGCTGGAACGCCCAGAACTCCAAAGGCAACCCGGGCGGGGAGCAGTGCGATCAGCGACACGAGCAGTGCACTGAGGCTGGCGGCCACCAGCAGACGGGTAGGTTGCATGGAGCCGCTAGCGACCAGCAAGCTCAAGGACGAGATTGGAGTTCACGCGACCGGGTTCGCCGCTCGGATCAAAGGATGCTGACACTGCAGATAAGCCATGCTTGGCTTGGGCGTCGGCCAGCCACGCGGTCAGATCATCGAAGGGGACACTCTCAAGGCGGATACGCACCCCGCTTGGTCCCTCCGGCTGATTACGTTTCAGGTAGGGACCGAGACCCCGTTCCCGCGTTGAGCGGTCGATGACGACCACGAGGGATTCACCGTTGGCCGCGACCGGGGCTGTCGAGGGTCCCTGGGGCCCGAAGCGGCGGGCAACCTGCTCCAGATCTCCAAGCAGGCTGCGGCGGATTTCAAGTTCGGCCGCGGCTCTTCCGCGGGCGGCGTAAAGGGGCTGCAGTCCCAGGGAGTAAACCAGCGCAACGACCGCAAAGGCTGCTGCCAGCAGAACCAGCCACCGCTCGCGCGGCGCCAGCTTGTCGAACCATTCGCGCAGTGCTGCAGGATTCATCCCACGGCCCTCAAGCCCCGTTGCCGGAGATACGGATGCGGCCCTCGATCTGATCCCCTGCGGCGTTGGACGACTGAATCTCGGCCTTGAGCTTGCCCGACTCTGCAACCAGCTTGCGAATGGTGTCGAGGGAATCCGCACTGGGTGCTCGCACCTGCAGTTCCAGCACCCCTGAGCGGTAGTTCAGGCCCTGGATGCTGGCGTTCCCGGCCTTCGTTACTGCCAGCGCGACCGTGGACAGCGTCTCCAGGAACTGGCGGGCCGCAGCCCCGGAAGCCGCACCGTCCCCGCTCTGAAGGGCGGCATCCACCCGACTCCGCAAGTCGCTGCCCGGTTCAACACCCGGAAAGGTGAAGCTGGCGGCCTGCCGGATCTCAATCTCCAGGGCGGCGTTCTCGCGCTTTAACCGCCAGGCGTCGGCTGCCGTCGCCGCCACGGTGGCCGTTGCCAGGCCGGCCACCAGGGCCGCTGCCAGACGCCAGCGGGGCCAGTGGCTGCCAAGACTGGTGTGCCGGGCATAGTCCCCCTGCAGGAGATTGACCCCGGGAGAGGTAACGATTGCCGCTGCCAGCCGGAGCAGAGCCCCATCGGGCAGGCGGCGGACCTCCAGACTCTCGACCCGGTCCTGAAACTGCTCCCAGACCGCATTGGGCAGGCCGTCGACCGTGGCGTCGTAGACCTGCAGATTGCGCGGCGGAGTGGCGCCATCCTCGCCCGCGGGCCGGGGCTGGGCCAGCCACAATTCCAGCAGACTGGCCAGGGAGTCGAGCTCCGACACGACAGGATCACCGCCTGGCTCCCGCAGCAGTGCATGCTGACGTTCGAGGATCAGCGTGGCGTTACCTGCAATGTCGAGTACCCCATCGCTGTCGGCGTAGATGCCCTGAGCCTGGATTCCTGCCGTGGCAAGCTGGGCCTGCCAGGCATCCATCCACTCACGACGGACGACGGCGACCGCTACCTGACCATCGGCGAACCGGGCACCGGCGACAAAGTGCAATTCCTCCACGTCTTCCGCCAGTACGTCCTCCAGCGCGAAGGGCAGGGCCTGGGCAATGCGGTTGGCGCCTTTGACGGGCACGTCGATACGGGTCCGCAGCACCCGCACAGCAGGCACCAGCACCAGTGTGCGCCGGCCCGCACAGAGGACCGCTGCCTCGGCGAGCGGGCCCGCACCGGGTGCCAGGACGCAGGCGCCCGTGGCATCCACCACAGCCCATTCAGCCTGACCCGCGCTGGGGCCGGCCCCGGTGACAAGACCAGGCTCGTCCGTCACGAGGCGGATGACCAGCGTTTCACTCATTAATTACGACGTTCCCGTTCAGTTCGCATCAAAGGTCCGTAGCCGGGTCCGCACCACATCCCTGTTGCGTTCCAGGAGACTGTACATAGTGGACTGCGCAGTGCCAATAGACGCGGTAACGGTTAACAGAAACCAGCTGCTGCCCACCCCCAGGGGTATCTTGGGCGAGATGCCCTCACTCCCGGGGAAGTCCGTCTTGAAATCAGCGACATCATCGTAGGCCCCGTTCACGAAGGGCTCCACGTCGAGTGCCGACAGATTGGGCAACAATGACGCCAGCACCAGATCCGTCGCCGTATTGACGTTGAGGGACCAGGACTGCCCATCAGTCGGTGGGGGGGGCAGGGCTGTGACGTGTTTCTTCAGCTCCTTGTAGATCTCCGCCGTATAGCCCTCGACAGCCAGGAGTTCACTGGTAGAGACCAGCCAGAAGTTCGCCGGCCGGTACGGTGGCTGCCGGCTGGTGTACTGGTCATCCTCGGCCCCCACAGCCTCAACGTCGGTGCCCGGGTCGATCCAGTCGACGGTTGCGTCTGCCAGCGCTGCTGCGGTCCCTTCGTCCAGCGGCCGCTCGAGGGGCAGAAGTTGCAGGAGACGCTGATACTGCTCCCGAACCTCTTCGATGCGCTTGCCGTTCTCGCCAATCAGACCATTTAGATTGAAGCGACCCTGCTGATCCTGCAAGTAGCCTTCAAGCTTCCCCGCCTCGACGTCGAAGGCCAGCGGCTTGGCCCAGTTCTCCTGGTTAGTGTCCGCGCCGTTCTCGCCATCGTCACGATAGTCCTCAGCGAGACCAAACCGCGCAAACTCCTCCCCGCCGAGATCGTATTGCCGGGCTTGGTCCTGCAGCAGCAGGTTCTCGGTCCTGGTCAGGCCAACGCTGGTCTGCCACAGCAGGTTCACTGCCAGTACCGTGGCAATGGCCACCACCAGTATGGCCGTGAGTACAGCGATGCCTGCCTGCCTTCCTCGCGGGGTTGCCCTCATTGAGGAGTCTCGATCAGGCGCTCGATCTCACCCCAGTCCTCCAGGTCGAGAGTGACCTGGACTGCCCGGGGCCGGCCGGCGGGTGCGCCGGTGGTATTGCGCAGCGGTGGCCACTGCTGCTGCCACTCACCGGTGCCCTGGCTGCTATCCAGGAACAACAGCTTGAGGTCCTTGACGCCCCCAAGCAGTTTCTCGCTCCGGGGCTGCTGACCCAGCACCGGGTCGACCACGGGCCAGTACTCCCGATACAGCTCGCCATCCTCAAGCCGGTACTGAACCCGCTGGAGGGTGCCCCGGTGGGGCAGTTTCGCAGGATTCGGCCAGCCGCCCCGGGTGACGCGGACCAGGAACTGCCCACGGCCATCAGTGGTGAGAGGCAGCTCCCGGTCGCTGCCCAGCTCATCCCGGATATACCGGGGCTCAACGCTGCTGAAATCCGTCGCGAGGAGGCGGAGGGCGCGCTGCAGTGTGGCCAGGCGCTCGGTCTGCTCCCGAGCCTGGGTCTCCTGACTCACGACCGCGTTCAGGCCGCCCAGCGCCATGGCACCGATGACGGCAAAGATGCCCATGGCCACCAGCAACTCCAGCAAGGTGAAGCCCGAATCCGCCCTGAATTTCAGGGCCTTCACGGTTCGCCTGACCTGGGTGCGGTCCAGTCTGCCTGGGCGACGGCGGCAGCCCCGGCCTGGGCCGGCGCAGGGCGGCCAAGAAACCCGGTGAGGCTGGTCACGACCGCGTCCGGCCGGTCTGCAAACGCGATGCTGATATCCACCCGGCGGATGGCCTCCAACGGGGTCTTCACGACCTTGATTGTGTAGCGCCACGTGGTTCTGGCCATGTCCACGTCGTCGGATCGGCTGCCGATGGCCGGAAACTCTCCCAGCAGGCGCAGGCGGGTCATTTCGTTCATGGCCACCCAGTGAGCGAGGGTCTTGTCCCTCAATCTGCTGGCGACGGTGAGTGTCTGGTTGACCTGACCGAAGGCCGCCATCAGGCCCAGTGCAACAATGACCAGTGCCACCATGACCTCGAGCAGGGTGAAGCCTCTCTGCAGTGGGGCTTCAGCCATCGTCTTTGGTCAGTGTGGTCTTGCCGTCAATGGCCACTGCCAGGGAATAGCTCCGGTCTTCCTCGGTACTGCGGATGCGAATCTCAAAGGCATCGCTGAGATCCCCGGAGGAAAAGATGAAGAGCTGGGGCTGGTACTTCTTCGCCACATCTTTCTCGCTGCGTTCGAGATTGACCGCCCTGCCTTCGATTTCCAGTTCAAGGGCAAAGACCTTGGGCAATTCCCTGGGGGCGAAGACATCGCCGCTGATCCGCTCCCACTGGTCCTCTTCGGGGTCTACTTGCACGGAGAACTCGTAGCGCCCGGGATACAGTCGCAGGCCCAGTTCCCGGGACTGGAACGAGGCATCCTCAAGGGCGAGAGCGAGAAGCGTTTCCAGCCGTTCGGCTTCGCGCCGCAGTTCCCGGTCGGTGCCGCCAGCCACGCCGACCGACAGGGTGAACATGGCAGCCATGATGCCAATAATGAACACCACGACGAGCATCTCGAGGAGCGTAAACCCCCCGGCCCGGAAGCAGGGGCTAGTTGACGTCCCAGTTCCCGACATCGGCATCCGGGCCTTCTCCTCCCGGTTGTCCATCCCTGCCCAGGGAGTAGATGTCGAAGGCGCCCTGCTTGCCGGGATTGTCATAGAGGTAGGGCCGGTCCCAGGGATCCTTCGGCATGCGGTCCAGATAGCCGCCTTCGGGCCACTTCTGTGCGGAGTCCTGGGGCGGCGTCACCAGGGCGTCCAGACCTTCCTGGCCGGTGGGGTAACGAAAGCGGTCCAGCCGATAGAGCTTGAGGGCGCTTTCTATCGCCCTGATGTCCTGCTTGACCTTCGCGCCCTGGGCGTCATCAATACGATTGATGACATTCGGTGCGATCAGCGCCGCGAGAATACCGATAATCACGATGACGACCATGATTTCGATAAGCGTAAAGCCGCGTGCGGCCCGGAACGACGTGTTCTCGAACTTCATGAATTGACCCTGCGATTCTGCGATGATCCGCCGCAACCCAAAGCGGCAGGTGAGCCCAGCGCGATTATCTGCCTCCCGCCAGAGCCTGTCAGCAAGTTTCAGCCAGATTTGACCAAGTGGCCCCAAGCGCCCGACAAATAACGCTTTCTCCTCATCTCCCATCATCGTCTCTGGTATGGGCAACGGGTTTTGCTGTGATGCTCGTCGCACTCCAGTTCCTGCCGGCAGAGTGGCACCGGCAACTCTGGTACGACCGGGCAGCCATCGGTGCTGGCGAGTACTGGCGGTTGCTCACCGGTAATCTGGTCCACCTCGGCTGGATGCATCTGGCACTGAATGTGGCTGCCCTGCTCATCGGGATCTGGGTGTTCTACCCGGCACGGAGCCCCATTTCCTGGGCAGTCGCGCAGATTGTGTGCTCGGTGGTCAGCAGCGTGGGGTTGTACCTGTTCAGCCCGGAGGTGAGTTGGTGCGTCGGCATGTCGGGTGCTCTGCACGGCCTGCTGATGATTGGTGCCATCGACTGGATCCGACAGGGCGATCGGATGGGCTGGGCAATGCTCGCGATCTGGTCTGGCAAACTGGCCTGGGAGCAGTGGCAGGGCGCACTGCCTTTCTCGACGGAGACTGTGGGCTCGGCGGTCGTCACGGATGCCCACCTCTGGGGCGCCGTCGGTGGGTTACTGTATGTTGCCGGCGAGCAGGTTTATCGGCGGTGGGCCCTTAAGCCCGTCGCCACCTGAGTGAGCGGAGAGACTGATGGCAGCTGCAACCCAACCACAGATACTGAATGGCGAAACGGCTCTCGTCACCGGAGCATCCCGGGGCATCGGCGCGGCAATCGCAGATGCCCTCGGGCACGCCGGCGCTGTCGTGCTGGGTACCGCAACGACAGAAGCGGGAGCAGCTGCCATCACCGAGCGGCTGAAGCTGAAGGGTATAGCCGGTCGGGGTCTCGTGCTGGATGCCTCGTCCTCTGCTTCTGTCGCTTTGCTGGAGAAGGACATTGCGGGACAGGAGGGGCACATATCGATCCTCGTCAACAATGCGGGCATCACTCGCGACAACCTGCTGTTGCGCATGAAGGACGAAGAGTGGGATGCCGTGCTGGCAACAAACCTGACTTCGGTATTCCGCCTCAGCAAGGTCTTCGTTCGCGGCATGCTGAAGCAACGTCGCGGCCGCATCATCAGTATTTCTTCAGTCGTCGGTGCGATGGGGAACGCCGGTCAGGCCAATTACGCGGCTGCCAAGGCAGGCATCGTCGGCTTCTCCAGATCTCTGGCCCGGGAAGTTGGCAGTCGCGGCGTTACTGTGAATGTCATCGCACCCGGCTTCATCCAGACTGACATGACTAACGCCCTGTCCGATGAACAGCGGGAGAAACTGGCCACCCAGATCCCCCTGCAGCGCCTTGGTACGGTCGATGATGTGGCGGGTGCGGTGTTGTTCCTGGCCTCCGGCGCGGGGGCTTACGTGACGGGAGAGACGCTGCATGTCAATGGTGGCCTGCATATGGCCTGATTCAGGCCACTTTCTTGCAGTGCTAGATTGGCCGCGGGGCTTAACCTAGAATACCCGCCGGTTGGGGGTTCCGATCTGCGCCGAGCATGCAGGTTGGCCCACCCATAGGCGTAGTCGGTCTCACGAAGAGGACATAGCACAGATGAGCAGTATTGAGGCACAGGTCAAGAGCATCGTCGCCGAGCAGCTGGGCGTAAAGGAAGACGAAGTTACCAATCAGGCGTCTTTCGTTGATGACCTCGGGGCTGATTCCCTCGACACGGTCGAGCTGGTCATGGCGCTTGAAGAGGAGTTTGAGACCGAGATTCCCGACGAGGATGCGGAAAAGATCAAGACCGTTCAGCAGGCGATCGACTACATCACCCAGCGGGCTGCTGCTGCCTGATCAGGCCTCCCAGCCTGGGGCGTGAGGGTGCCGCTGTCCCGTCAAGCCCCCCGGATCCAGCGATGTACAGCCAGCCTGGTTCCTGTCCAGGCACCACGTTCGAGAGGTAGCCACGCATGCCAAACAGACGCGTCGTGGTCACCGGTATGGGCATCATCTCACCGGTGGGCAACGATCTGGAGTCGGCCTGGCGGCAGGTCGTCGCTGGCATATCAGGGATCGGACCCATTACCGATTTTGATGTCAGTCAGTTCTCCACACGTTTTGGCGGCAGCATTCGCGACTTCGATGCCAGCCAGTACGTGCCCGCCAAGGATCTCAAGAAGATGGATCCCTTTATCCACTTCGGCATCGCTGCAGCGACCCAGGCGGTCGAGCATGCAGGCCTTAGGGACAGTGGGTATGCCCTCGACCGGATAGGTGTGGCGATCGGCTCGGGCATCGGTGGTATTGGCACGATCGAAGCGAACCACGAGCGACTGCAGGAGGGCGGCCCCCGCAAGCTTTCCCCATTCTTCGTGCCAGCCAGCATTATCAACATGATCTCTGGCCACGTATCCATTCAATACGGCTATCGCGGCCCGAACATTGCCTTGGTGAGCGCCTGCTCAACCGCAACTCACAGCATCGGGATGGCCGCTCGGCTCATCAGCCATGGCGATGCGGACGTCATGCTGGCCGGGGGTGCAGAGCATGGCATCACGCCCATGGGCCTCGGAGGGTTTTGCGCAGCCCGGGCCCTGTCCCAGCGGAACGACGATCCCGCCGGGGCTAGCCGGCCGTGGGACAAGGACCGGGACGGCTTTGTCCTGAGCGACGGCGCTGCCTGCCTGGTCCTGGAAGAGTACGAGGCGGCGCGCAAGCGCGGCGCCGCGATTTTTGCCGAAGTCGTTGGCTTCGGCATGAGTGCGGATGCGTTTCACATGACAGCGCCGCCGGAGAACGGGGAGGGCGCCCAGGCCTGCATGGTTGCGGCACTCAAGGATGCCGGACTAAACCCGGACCAGATCAGCTACATCAACGCCCACGGGACTTCGACGCCGCTCGGCGACGTGGCGGAAACCCGCGCCATCAAGGGTGTTTTTGGGAGTCATGCCGCCCGGCTTGCCGTGAGTTCGACCAAGTCCACTACGGGCCACCTGCTCGGTGCTGCCGGAGCTGTGGAGGCCGTGTTCAGCATACTGGCGATCCGCGACCAGGTTGCTCCGCCGACCATCAACCTCCACACCGCTGACCCGGACTGCGATCTGGACTACGTCCCGAACACCGCGCGTGCCATGCCCATCGAGAATGTACTCAGCAACTCGTTTGGTTTCGGAGGCACGAACGGCAGCCTGATTTTCCGCCGGGTCTGACGTCCAGCCAGTGGCCCGGGATGCGGCCATGATAGTGAGACCTGTAATCCTGCCGGGTGAATGCGACCTGCTGGCGCTGCATGCTGGCAATCCGGGGCGCTACCCCTACCTGCTCGAGAGTGTGGCAACCGCGACCGGGGGCCAGAATGCCGGGGCCCCCTTCGATATTCTCTTCGGCTTCCCGGGGCACACTTTACGACTGGATGAACGCTTTCTCCTCCATGGGGCGCAAGGCACCGAACGCCGGCAGTTCCTTCCGGCACTGGATGAGTGGTGGCGCAGCACTCAGGTGGCCATGGAGCCGCCTGATTCCCTCCCATTCCACGGGGGCTGGTTTGTCTATCTCGGCTACGAACTGGTCCAGCAGATCGAGCCATCGATTCGCGCCACTGTCCCGCCCAGCGGGCCTGTTGCCTTCGCCACGCGAATTCCTGTGGCTCTGGTGCGGAGCCGACCCACGGGGATGGCCTGGATCGTTGCAGAGGCCACCCACACGGAAGCCATCGACGAACTCAGGCAAGATCTGGAGCGTTACGCGGCCGGGTTACCCGTGTCGGCCGGCACCGGCGAGTCCCAGGTCACGTCCATCAGCGAACCGCGGGCAGAACTATTCCTGGCGGCCGTCGCCGAGGTGCGCCAGCGAATCGCGCGGGGTGACGTATACCAGGTCAACCTGGCGCGGCACTGGCTGGCAACTTTAAGGGATGGGGTCCAGCCCGCAGACATCTACAGCCGGCTTCGGCAGTCGAATCCGGCGCCCTATGCCGGTATCGCTACCCACGGCGACTGGACGCTGATCAGTTCCTCCCCTGAACGGCTGGTGCGCAGCCGGGGCGGCACGGTTGAAACCCGCCCCATTGCCGGGACCCGGCCGACCGCCGATCATCCGTCGCTGGAAGAAGCCAGGCGCCACGAGTTGCTTGCCAATCCAAAGGAGCGCGCCGAGCACATCATGCTGATTGATCTCGAACGGAACGATCTCGGACGCATCAGTGAACCGGGTTCGGTTGAAGTCGACGAGTTCATGGCGGTGGAATCCTACGCCCACGTGCACCATATTGTTTCCAATGTCCGCGGGCGGCTGCGCGACAACGTGTCGCCGGGCGAGATTATTCGAGCCCTGTTTCCAGGAGGAACGATTACGGGCTGCCCGAAGATCCGCTGCATGGAAATCATCGCCGAACTCGAGGGTCAGGCCCGTGGTCCCTATACGGGTTCGATGGGCTATCTGAACCGGGACGGGAGCTGCGACCTGAACATTCTGATCCGCACCTTTGTCATGCGCGGTCGGACGCTGTCCTTTGCGGCTGGCAGCGGCATCGTGGCCGACTCCGAGCCAGCGCGGGAACTTGAGGAGACTCGCGCCAAGGCCAAGGGCCTGTTACTCGCTCTCGGGGCATAGGCGCATATGGACCAATGGTGGATCAACGGGCGCGCCAGTCGGCACGTTGACGTCAGTGACCGGGGCTTTACTTACGCCGATGGCCTGTTTGAGACCGTGGCCATACGAGCTGGCACGCCGCGCTTTCTGGACCTGCACCTGGACAGGTTGCTGACCGGGTGCGGCAGACTGGGCATAGCAGTGCCGACCCGCACCAGCCTCGCGACAGACCTGTTGGCAGCCGTCCGGGACATACCCCACGGGGTACTGAAGGTGTTCGTGACCCGGGGCCCGGGCCCAAGGGGCTACGCGCTGCCAGATCCACCGACAACCACGGTGGCCTGGGGGACCGGGGAGAGTAGCGCTCAGCCCTCGTTACCGATTGAAATCCGCTGGTGTGAGACCATGACATCGGCAAATCCGGCGACTGCAGGGCTCAAGTCCCTGGGCCGGCTCGAGCAGGTGCTCGCCCGGGCGGAGTGGCAGCAACCCGAGATCGCCGAAGGGCTCATGCTCAGTACTGAGGGACAGCTGGTCGGCGGTACCGCAAGCAACGTGTTCCTCGTAACGGGTGACCGGCTTCTGACGCCAGTGGTACACCGCACCGGAATTGCCGGGGTGATGCGCCGGGTCGTTATAGAGGCTGCAATCCGCGCGGGCATCCCGTTTCTCGAAACGCGGCTTTCCCCTGCAGATGTGCGGAATGCTACCGAGGTGTTTGTGACCAATGCGCTGACGGGTATCCGTCCTGTGCGGCAGCTCGGGGCGAAAAACTGGGGTACTGGGCCCATAACCCGGCACTTGTGCGGGCTCTTGTTTGCGGCTGGAGTCGGGGAATGCGCCGGACAATCCTGATATTGGTGTTGCTGGTCGTGGGCTTCGGGGCGGCAGGTGCGCTGTGGCTGCGCGACTATGTAGCGAGCCCGTTGGCTATTCCTGCCGGCGGTTACCAGCTCGACATTCCGCCCGGTACCGCCTGGTCTGCCGTTGCGCGCCAACTGGAGGACGATGGCATCACTCCCTGGGGCTGGGCCCTCAGGACCACCGCGCAGCTCACAGGACAAGCGGGGCGCATCCAGGCCGGGGAGTACGATCTGGCGCCCGGGCTGACGCCAGGGTCTCTCCTTGCCCAGCTGGTTGAGGGACGCGTGGTTCTGCACAAGTTCACCCTGGTAGAGGGGTGGTCGGTCCGCGACGTCCTGCAAGCTATCCGTGGTGAACCTGCGCTGGAGCAGACACTGGCTGGGACCCCGGCCGGCGGTAATGCGGCAGATGTGACCAGAGAACTGGCCCGGGAGCTGGATCTGCCCTGGCAGAGCGCGGAGGGCGCGTTTCTGCCCGAAACCTATCTTTACGCTCGCGGTACAACAGACCGTGCCATTCTGTCCCGCGCGCACACGGCCCTGAAGGACAAACTTGCCGACGCCTGGGCGACGCGGGACCAGGCACTTCCTCTGGGCAGTCCCTACGAACTCCTGACCCTGGCCTCCATAGTCGAGCGGGAGACTGCCCTGGCCAGCGAACGACCCCTGATTGCAGGCGTCTTTGTCCAGCGACTGAGAAAGGGGATGCGCCTGCAGACCGACCCAACCGTCATTTACGGGCTTGGCCAGGGCTTTGACGGCAACCTCACCCGGGTAGATCTCAGCACCGATACCCCCTGGAACACCTATACGCGGGATGGACTCCCGCCAACCCCCATTGCGGCTCCCAGTGCAGCGGCGCTGGTAGCCACGTCCCGCCCGGCAGACACGGACTTTCTGTTCTTCGTAGCCACAGGGGATGGCGATGGCAGTCACCGCTTTTCCGCTACCCTTCGAGAGCACGAGGCGGCAGTCAGGGACTACCTGGCTGCGCTTAGCCAGCGTAACGTCAACTGAGTACAGGCACATGGTCACTACCCAAAACGCGGTCGGCCGCTTCATTACCGTCGAGGGCATTGAGGGGGTCGGCAAGTCGACCAACCTGAGCTTTGTCGCGAATGAACTGCGCCGGGCTGGTCACGCTGTCGTGGAGTCCCGTGAACCTGGTGGAACAGCACTCGGGGAACGCATCCGCGATCTGCTCCTGAGCCCGGATACCCGCATCGCCCCGCTCACTGAACTCTTGCTGATGTTCGCTGCACGGGCCGCCCACCTCGAAGAAGTTATCCGGCCCGCACTGCTGAGTGGCAAGTGGGTGGTTTGCGATCGCTTTACGGATGCCAGTCATGCTTACCAGGGTGGCGGCAGGGGCTTGCCGGCAGCGACCATCGATACTCTGGCCAGTCTGGTGCAGGGGGATCTCCGCCCCGACTTGACCCTGCTGCTCGATGCACCACTGAAGGTCGCGGAAGAGCGGCAGGCAGGTCGCGGCCACCGGGACCGGTTTGAGCAGGAGTCTCTGGCATTCTTCAGTCGGGTCCAGAAGGCCTATCTGGACCTTGCCGCCCGGGAGCCGGGCCGGGTTCGCCTGATCGATGCGGGTCGGCCCCTCGCCGCAGTTCAGGAAGAGATCCGCCGGGTTCTGGCGGAATTAAACTAGAAAGTAACTATCAGTTCCAAGTATATGAATAATAAGACAGTCATGATGCTGAATGCCCTCTGGCTGGAGGGCGCTCTGCAGCGCTTTGAGGGGCGCCTTGTTCGGGGCCAGACGCCCCAGGCCTTGCTCATTCACGGGCCGGTCGGGACTGGCCGCCGCCATCTCGGACTGACTGTCGCGGCCAGGCTTCTGGGTTCTGACTGGCGGCCGTCTCTGGACACCCCAGCCGACCAGTTGGGGGGCGTTCCCCACCCGGATTACTGGGGCGTCGGCCCGGAGGAGGATTCCCGGACCATCAGGATCGAGCAGATTCGGGACCTGAATCAGGCCCTGCATCTGACCAGTCATCGGTCCGGGTGGAAGGTTGCCCTCATCTACCCGGCCGAGGTCATGACCCACAACGCGGCGAATACGCTCCTGAAGACCCTGGAGGAACCCCCGGAGGCCACCACCCTGGTCCTTGTCGCCGATGCGTTGACCCGGCTCCCGCCTACGATCGTCAGCCGCTGTGAGCGCCTGCGTGTGTCGCCGCCTGCACGCTCCGTCGCTCTGGCGTGGCTGAGTCAAGGGCACAGCGACCGGGCTGCCTGTGAGCGGGCTCTGGCCTTCGCCTCCGGTTCACCCCTGATGGCAAGAACCCTGCTGGGCGAAGCGCAGGGGGAGGGTGGCGGGAAGATGCTGGCTGAGTTAGCCGACGAGGTTCAGCGCCTTATCGACCGCTCCGTCCCGCCCACCAGCCTGGCGAAGACCTGGGCCAGGCGTGATGCCGGCGTCTGCCTGCGCTGGCTGTACCTGCAGACTGCCGAGCTCCTGCACAGCCAGGTCGCGGCCGGGGGCGACCGGTTTTCGGGGCTGGCGCACTTGAAAATTCCCGGGGTCCCCGTGAACATGGCCGCTTGCTGTGCGTATCTCGATCAGGTCATGGAGGCCCAGCGCCTCAAGGACCGTTCACTGAACATGGAAGCGATGTTCGCTGACCTGCTGATGTGGTGGTACGGTGCGGCTGGCGCCACCAGGTATTGATATGTCCAAACCAGGATTGCTGACACTGACGATCAGGGACAAGAGCGCCCTCTATCTCGCTTACATGCCTTTCATTCGCAATGGCGGCCTGTTTATCCCGACGAGCAGCAGTTACCGCATTGGCGACGAGGTCTTCATGCTCCTGAACATGATGGGCGAGGACGAGAAAATCCCCGTAGCAGGTCGGGTCATCTGGGTCACGCCCAAGGGGGCCCAGGGCAAGAGGACTGCGGGCATCGGGGTTCAGTTCAGCGATCAGGATGGCGGTGCCACCCAGAAGAAGATTGAGAATTATCTGGCCGGGGCCCTCGGTGGGGACAAGCCGACCCACACGATGTAGCCGGCCGTGTAGCAGCCTATGTAGCTGGGGCCCTAGCGGCCGGTCACATTGAGGCCGCCGCGCAGGACCCGGGTATCGAAACCCCGTTCATTAAGCACAAAAGCGCCCGCCGAACTTCTGCGTCCAGTATCGCAACACACGACGTAAGTGGTCTTCGTGTCCAGCGCATTCAGCTTGAGGCGGATGAAATACAGCGGAATGTTGATCGCCCCGGGCTCGTGATAACTCTCGAACTCGCTGGGCAGGCGCACATCCAGCCATTTGCCACCACCGGCGATAATCCGGCGGGCCTCTTCGTGATCCACCCAGGCCACCATGGGCTCGTTGAGCAGCGTGGTGAAATCATGCTTCCCAAGGCGCATCAGCGCGCCGTCGGCAGCCATAGTCACTGTAGCGTTCCGGCGACTGTGGGAAATCAGTGCCTCCTCGCCAAAGGTGTCACCCACGCCGAGCTCGGCAAGCTTGATACCTTCCTTGTTGAGTGGCGTCTCGCGGGTTACCGTGCACCGGCCACGCGTGATGACGTAGAAATAGTCTCCCTCATCACCCTGCTTGATGATCACGTCCCCGGCGTTGAAGTGGACCTGCTGCATCCGCATGAAAATCGCCTGGATGTTGCCAGGGGGAATGCGGTGAAAGGCCTTGGTCTGGAGGAGAGTGGTCATCCAGTCATCGGAATTGCCGTGGTCGTCACTGCGGAGTTCGTTGACCTCGTAGCTGCCGGTCTGGTCCCAGGTGAGCATGACGTCGAGCAACTCGGTGTCTACGGAGATGTACTGCACGCGATCCACGGCACGGACCGTATACCGGCGAGGCAAGACCGGAGTAATGGGATTGCGTGACTCGTCGGAATTGGACCTGAGGAGCCGGACTGTCCCGTTTCGATCAGTGAGCTCGAGAGTCCCGGAAACGAGGTAATAGGTCCGCTTGTCCGTGTCACCCTCCCGCAGCAGCGGCTTGCTGCCATCTAGAGTGCGCACCTCGATCTTCTTGGCCAGGGCGGCGACGTTCTCCCGCTTCAGCCCGTCCAGCGGGGAAAAGCGGCGCAGCATGTCTGGAGTTACGGTTGAGTCATCCATCAGGGATGCATTGTAACCGTAAGAATTTCCGGGGTGAAAGCACTCAGGACCCGATTCTGTGACGTCAGTTCCGAAGCAGGGCCCAACCCGGCGAAGGCCTGAAGCGTGGGCCGTGCTGCTCGGCCAGTTCCTGGAGCCGGGCCTCGACCCGGTCTATCCCGAGCTCCCGCGCGTAGTGCAGTGGGCCGCCGCGAAAAGGGGCAAAACCCGTACCGAAGATGACGCCCGCATCCACGAGATCCGGGTCGGCGACGAGGCCTTCGTGCAGGCAGGCAGCGGCCTCGTTGAGCAGGGCGTAGACCAGTCGATCCTGAACGGCTGGCTTCGCCGAGCCCCACTCGAGATCCGGGCGTACGGGCTTCCGGTCCCGATAGGTGTAGAAACCGGAGCCTGTCTTCAGGCCCAGATTCCCGCGCTTCACCAGTTCTTCAAGTTCCGGGGCCGGGCTGCGGCCAACAGTGGGAGCCAGGATTCTGGCGACATGGGCCGCGACATCGAGGCCGACGGAGTCAGCCAACTCCACCGGACCCATCGGCATGCCGAACTCCGTCGCTGCCTGGTCGATCTCCGCCAAGGGTACGCCCTCACGGATCATCTCCATGGCTTCTGCCATGTAGGGCGCAAGAATGCGGTTGACCAGGAAGCCGGGATGACTCCGGCATGGAACGGGTAGTTTGCCGATCTGGCGCGCAAAACCCGTTCCAGCTGCCAGCGCCTCTGGCGAACTGGTCGTCGCTGCGATGATCTCCACCAGGGGAAGCTGGGCCACGGGATTGAAGAAGTGCAGGCCGATCAGCCTGCCGGGTTCCTGCAGACAGCCGCTCAGCTGCTCCAGGGCGATGCTGGACGTATTGGTTGCCAGCACCACACCGGGCCGCAGGGTTCGCTCCAGGCGCCTATAGACCTCGGTCTTGACCGCCAGATCCTCGAATACAGCTTCGATAACCAGGTCTGCTGTCGCCACCCCGGCGCCGGTGGGGTCCGGACGCAGGCGGGCCAGCGCGACGTCGATGGCCTCGGGCTTCTTGAGCTTGCGGGTGAACAGCTTACGGGCCCGGGCAAGGGCGGGCTCAATGAATCTGAGTTCCCGGTCTTCGAGAGTGACCTCGAGTCCCCGCAGCGCGCACCAGGCAGCAATATCGCCACCCATCACACCGGCCCCAACGACGTGGACTCGGTTGATACCCGTCTTCCCCGTACCGAGTTTCTTGAGCCTTTCCTGCAGGAAGAACACCCGCACCAGATTGCGGGATGCAGGCGTCATGACCAGGCGCCCGAAGGAGCGCGCCTCGGCCTCGTAGGACGCCGGCGAAGGGGCGGCACCGTACTCTTCCCACAAATCGATGATCGCGCCCGGGGCCGGATAGTGTTCCGGGCGTGCCTTCGCACTGGCCTTCTGGCGCAGGGTGCGCGCCAGCATTGGCCTGACTGGCCCCAGAGCAAGGAGGCGGTCGAGCAGCGGCAGCGGCCGGCGCGGAGGCCGCAGACTGAGCTGCCTGGTCGCCGCACCGCGCCAGTCGCCGTCCGTCACCAGTGCATCGACGAGGCCAGAGGACAGTGCCTCGCCAGGCCTTACCGAGCGGCCGGTCAGCATCAGGTCCATGGCCTTGCGGACCCCGATGAGGCTCGGCAAGCGCACCGTCCCACCGAAGCCCGGATGGACGCCGAGCAGTACCTCCGGGAGGCCGAAAACCGGCTCCGAGCCCCCTAGCGCGATGCGATAGGAGCACGCCAGGGCCAGTTCCAGGCCACCACCCAGGGCAAAACCGTCGAGTACCGCAACTGAGGGGTACGGAAGCTGCTCCAGACGGGCAAAAACCATCTGCCCCTGACTGGTCAGTGCGAAGGCCCGTTCGGCGGAATTCAGCCCCGGGAACTCCTTGATGTCGGCCCCCGCGATAAAGCCGGACGTCTTGCCGGAAAAAATCACCAGGCCGCTAAGGCGTCGGCTGGCGAGGTCCACCAGCACGGTGTGGAACTCGGTCATGGCGTCGACCGAAAGCGTGTTCGCGCCAGCATCCTGCCGATCGAAGCACAACCAGCCAACTTCATTGGCATCGCAGGTCAGCTTCCAGTGCCGGAGATTTGCCGTTGCAGACGAGGACCCGGCGCTAGTCATGGCATTACCTCAGTTCAAAATCGCAGATGAGCGGCAGGTGATCCGAGTGCAGGATTCTGGGCACCTCAAACGAGGTGATCTCGATTCCGGCCCCGTAAAGAATGAAGTCCAGTTCCATACGCGGCGACTTGCTGGGATAGGAAGGAAGCCCCGCCACGTTGGCGCTGCGCAGGCCTGCGGCCTTCATGAACAGAAACATTTCGGTCTCACCCCAGAACGTATTGAAGTCTCCGGCCACGATTACGGGCTTCTGGATCTTCGCGATCAGGTCGTAAAGATGGCGCAGCTGGAACTGGCGGTGCCGGTACTTGAGGGAAAGGTGGACGAGGAAAATAACCACGCCATCCAGCTCGAGTTCGATAATCAGCCGCTTGATCCCGGTATCGAAGTAGTGAAAGCGCTCCCCGAGTATGTGCGGGGCGGCCAGGAAGGCGTTGGCCTGCTTACGCAGAATCGGCAGCATCTGGTTCAGTGATTCTTCGCCGTACTTGCACTCGTAGCTGGAGTAGTGGCCAAGGGCGTCAGCAATGGCCTCAGCCTGGTTCACACCGCCACTGCGGACGGATCCCACATCCACCTCGAGCAGTCCGACCACATCAGGGCGGCAGGATTTGACGAAATCTATGATGTTGTCGAGGTTTCCGGGACTGCCAAACAGGTAGCCTGCTCCCGGAACCGGTATCTGCGGCGGCATACCGGCGCCAACAGCGTAGCGAATGTTGTACAAGAGGAGTCGCATGCGTTTGGGAAGTGTAATGCCCGGCTGCGACGGTTGGAACTCCGTGATAGTTTTGGCCGGGTGAGGAGGAGGGTAGCGCGATGTCAGATGCAGGTCCGATCCGGGTCTTTGTCAGCCATCTCTTTGAGAAGCACCCAGATTACCTCCGGGTTTTTGAGTACCTGGAGAGTCGGGAGAAGTTTCTCTACCTGAATGTCAGCAATCCGGACTACGTACCCGGGGGCGGCAAGGAAGGCCTCAAGGACGAGCTGCGAACTCAGATCAAGGCCTCCGAGGTGATGGTACTCCCGGTTTCCATCTACGATCTGAACCGGGATCTCGTGACCTTTCAGATGGACTGCGCCGGGGCCTTTAACAAGCCGATCATTGGCATAAAGTCTTTTGGTGCGACGGTAGTCATGCAGAAAATCGTCATGGAAAGGGCCGCGGACATCGTGGACTGGGATGCCCGGACTCTCGTGGACGCCATTCGTCAGCATGCCCGCCACGAGAACACGGCGCGCTGGGATATCGTGGAGTTCAAGCTGGACTAGCGGCAAATGGCCGCACCACACGTTCATTCGGGGCTCTGGCGCTTGTTCTGCTCCGGTACGCTCACGTAATATCTTTCTTCCGCCGACTAGCCCGGCGTCATCGTCGCTGGCGGGGGTATTGAACCCCGGTCACATCCTGAAGAATGACTATTAACACGGACGCGTTGATCATTGGTGCAGGGCCCTGCGGGCTTTTCCAGGTGTTCGAGCTGGGACTGCTGGGCATCAAGGCCGATGTCGTGGACTCCCTGCCCAGCGCAGGCGGGCAGTGCACCTGGCTCTACCCGGACAAGCCCATCTACGACATTCCGGCAGTCCCGATCTGCACGGGAGCCGAGCTGGTCGCCAATCTCATGACCCAGATCGAACCCTTCGGTCCGACATTCCATCTCGGTGAGGAGGTGGTTGGGTTGCAGGTGGTCGAGGGCGGATTCCAGGTCCGCACGGCCCCCGGCAAGGAGTTTCTGGCCAAGACGGTGTTCATCGCGGGCGGGGTGGGCTCTTTTCAGCCGCGCAAGCTGCACCTCGAGGGAGCCGACGCGCTTGAAGATCGGTACGTTCATTATCGGGTCCAGGACCCGAACATCTTCAAGGGCCAGCGTCTGGCGATTCTCGGTGGAGGAGACTCTGCGCTGGACTGGGCACTGGCTCTGGGTCCGGACGCGGCTGCTGTCACCCTGATCCACAGGCGGGATGACTACCGGGCTGCGCCGGCCTCTGTGGCTCAGCTGAAGGCGCGAGCTGCCAGTGGTGCCGTCGAAATCATTGAATCCGCAAGCGCGACGGCCCTCCGGCGCGATGGCGAGCGCCTCACCGGCATTGAAGTCAGCCTGAAAGACGGGACGCACAGAGCTGTCGATGCTGATCATATTCTGGTCTTCTTCGGGCTTTCGCCAAAACTGGGACCGATCGCAGAGTGGGGCCTGACGCTGAACAAGAAGGTGATTGCCGTGGATACGGAGGCCTTTCAGACCAATGTTTCCGGGATATTTGCTATTGGCGACATCTGCGACTACCCGGGAAAGAAGAAGCTGATTCTCAGTGGTTTTCACGAGGCGGCGCTGGCGGCTTTCGCTGCCAAGGCGCTGATCGAGCCCGGCAAGAAGGTGCATCTGCAGTACACCACCACGAGTCCGCTGATGCACAAACGGCTCGGCGTCGCTGATTGAGCACCCGATGACGGTGAGCCGCAATCCCGTTGTAATCGCGCATCGGGGAGCAAGCGGCTACCTTCCGGAACATACGCTGCCAGGCAAGGCTCTGGCGCACGGCATGGGTGCTGATTTCCTGGAGCAGGACGTTGTAGCGTCCAGTGATGGACAGCTCGTGGTTTTCCACGACCTCCATCTGGATCAACTCACAGACGTTGCCCGCCAGTTTCCTGGCCGGGGCCGGCCGGACGGCCGGCACTATTGCATCGATTTCAGCCTGAAAGAGCTTCGTACTCTTACGGTAACCGAGCGACAGCGCAAGGATGGTTCCGGGCCGCGCTTCCCGGCGCGCTTCCCCGCGAAGACCGGTTCCTTCCGCATTCACACGCTGGAAGAGGAGTTGGATCTCATCCAGGGGCTCAATCGCTCGACAGGCAGGCGGGCCGGCGTCTACGCCGAGATAAAGGATCCCGGATGGCACACCAGGCACCAGTTCGGGCTGGGCGACAGATTGCTGGAAACGCTGCAGTCCTTTGGCTACCGAACGGCGGCTGACGGCTTCTTTGTTCAGTGTTTCTGTCCCGATGAACTGCGCCGGGTACGCGCCAGATACGGCGGCGACGTGCCGCTGATCCAGTTGCTTGATGAGAGTGCCGACGTTAGTCGTGAAGCGCTTGCTGCCGTCACCGGGTATGCCCAGGGTATCGGCCCGCCTATCAGCCTTACCTGGCCCGACCGGGGGCTGGTCTCACGGGCCCGAGAGTCGGAACTGCTGATACACCCGTACACGTTTCGGGCCGATGAACTGCCGGCCGGCTTTGGTACGTTTAGGGAACTGCTCGCCTCATTCATTGATGTGCTTGAGGTCGATGGGCTGTTCACGGACTTTCCGGATCTGGTCATTGCCCACATCTGCAAGCGGGGCTAGTCGGGCCACCGCTGGGGGACCAGTTCAATGCGGTCCGTGTCGTAGCCGGAGTTCCGGAGGGAGTCCAGCAACTGGCGGTACTCGGCGACCGGCATGGTTGGCGTGCGGGACATGATCCAGACGTACTTCCGGTCAGGCACACCAATGACGGTGCGCTGATACTCGGGATCCAGATAAAGAATCAGGTAGTCAGCCTCGGGCACATACCAGGCAAACTTCATCTTCCATTCGGAGTTTACCGGTGGATTGGCCACGCGGGCTTTCGGGGTGAACACCTGTTCGGGACCGTCAAAGCTGTCCCTGCGGAAGGTGTAGGTAGTGGCTATGGTTCCATCCGGCTGCAGGGTGTAGGTCTCTATGCCGTTGTGGGCGCCTTTCTCCGAAAACATCGGTAACAGTGGAACATGGATGGGAATTGACGCGATGACGTACCAGGGCCCCATAAAGCGCGGCAGATCCACCGTCCCGGTCATGCCTCGCAACGGGGGCAGGCCATTCGTAGTGCAGGCCGATAGCAGCAGGCTGAGCATTGCGATGCTGAGAGTTCTAGGCGCCATGGCTGGTCTCCTTTAGATGCGTATAATGTATATTATGTTAAATCTTACATACAGGGGAAAGCGGGGCCCCAAGGCTGAGTCTCTTCCACCCGGCTGAGCCCGTCTTCAGTGCGTCGGGCGGCCCGAAAGCCCCGTGTATACTTCGGCGGCACTTGGGGCCGGGGCCCACTGGGTATCGATGACAGCTGCTGCTCGCCAGGCTCGGACGGTTCGAATCGCGATGGTTGGCGCCCACCTGGCCTGTCTGGCCGCCCTCGAAACCGGGGTTAGCGCGATCGCCCTGAAAGTTGCTGGTGTCGCCTACCTGTTGAGGGCTTTTGGCGTTACCGCCGGCTATCACCGCCTGCTTGCCCACGCCTCCTTTAAGGCTGGGCGCCCCACCCAGTTTGTCCTGTCGCTGTTGGGAGCTCTTGCCACCCAGGGCGGGCCCCTCTGGTGGGTCTCCCATCACCGCAACCATCACCGCTATACGGACAGCAGACAGGACCTGCATTCGCCCGGGCAGCGGGGTTTCTGGTACTCCCACATTGGCTGGATGTGGGACCAGGCCAGCTTCGAGACCGCGGCAACCAACGTGAAAGAACTGTACCGGTTGCCTGAGATCAAGGCCTTGCAGCGCTATTACCCACTGCTGATCCTGGCCCAGGCTCTGGGCTTCTATGGGCTCGGCGCGCTGGTCGCTTACCAGTTCCCGGACAGTGGGACGAGCGGTGCTCAAATGCTGGTCTGGGGCTTCATTATCAGCACAGTCTGCCTCTGGCACGCGACGTTCATGGTCAACTCTGTGTGCCATGTGTGGGGGAAGCGGTCCTATACAACCGAAGATGCCAGCACCAACAATCCGCTGGTCGCATTTCTCACCCTCGGTGAAGGCTGGCACAACAATCACCACAAGTTTGCGTACTCGGCGCGTCATGGCCTTGAGTGGTGGCAGATCGACCTGACCTACCTGAGCCTGCGCTGCCTTGAGACTGTGGGCCTGGTTGCTGACCTAAAACTGCCTCGGAAGGTCGCCGCTACCTGACGACGCGATCAATGACAATCGCTACCGGGCCGCCAGGCGCGGTCGCCCGTTGCCAACTGGCCTCACCATAAACATCTCCCGGCCTGGCGATCGGATCACCGCCGTTGGCTATCCGCGCGACCAGGGTCGCGGTCGCAACGCCCGCCAGAGTTCTTCCGGGCAGCATGATGTCTGCATCGCTGATCTGCAGAGTGACCGGCAGCTCCTGCGCCAGCCGGCGGATAACCGCCAGTGGCGGGCCTGGATTCTGTGCATCCCTGACGAACACAAACAACGGTGCGGAGGGCGACACCTGGGCGCGGAGCGCAGCGCTCACCGACACCATCACACTAATGCCGGACCCGCTACCCACGACCGGCACTGACTGGGCCGGAGCCTGCGGCGCGAGAGAAGCAGCGGCCGGGCCGTCGAGTTCCGCCAACTGTGTTTCGATAATCTGCCGAACCCGCTCCGGCGGTGACAACTCGAGAAGCGTCGTCCAGCGTTCCCGGGCCACCGCAGGCTGGCCACGCGCCAGGCTCAGGAGACCCCCGTACCACAGGCCCTTTGGATTGCGTGGTTCTGCCTTCAGCACCGCCTCGATGTCGTCGCCCACCGGGCCGGTCAGGGACCCTGGGTCAAGAACAATCCGCGCCTCCGCCACCCCAAGGCGAGCGTCCACGTTGCGCCCCTCAGAGATATCCAGCGCGCGCTGATAAGCAGTGACCGCCTCCGCAGGCCGATTCAGACTGAGGTAGGAGCTGCCAAGCAGTATCCACCCCTCCTCGTCTGCGGGTGCGTCCTGGAGCCGGCGCTC
Source organism: Gammaproteobacteria bacterium (assembly GCA_031409515.1). Taxonomy (GTDB): domain Bacteria; phylum Pseudomonadota; class Gammaproteobacteria; order Steroidobacterales; genus SHZI01. Next base: position 108,020 of record JANNXJ010000050.1, read on the forward strand.
GAGGGAAGCAACTGCCTCCTCCATAGACCGGGCCTCCGCCGAAACGGCCGACTGGGCTGGAGCGCCGGTGGCGGCTGGCTCGCGCCAGTCGTACTCGCTGACCAGCAGATAGATCAGTACTACCGCGGCCGGAATGGCGAGCGCCGTCAGCGTCGCCGCCAGCGGGTGAGTACCGGTCCCGGAACGAAGCAAGGGCCAGACCACCAGCCCAACGCTCACGACCGTAAAAAGGACCGCAATGGCCGCGAAAAGTGTCAACGTGGTTCCCCCGGGGCCGCCTCAGGCGGACCCTCATCGTCGTCAACGGGCACAGGCAGGCCCCTGCGCCGCCGGATGATCCGGCCAAGGCCCAGGCCCCCAATCAGCAAGAGCAGTCCCGGAGCCAGCCACAGGGCCGCTGTGGAGGCTTTGAAGCGGGGCTTGTAGAGCACAAAGTCGCCATAACGATCCAGCAGGAAGGTCGTGACTTCCGTTTCAGAACGTCCCTCCTCCAGCATCTGGCGAATCTCGCGGCGCAGATCCGCTGCCAGCGGGGCGTTGGAATCTGCGATCGTCTGATTCTGGCAAACGAGGCAGCGGACCTCGTGGGTCAGCCGGACGTAGGTCTCTTGCCGAGCCGGATCAGCCAGCTTGGCATCGGTATCCATCGCCCATCCGGACGCCGGACCAAGCACAATGACCAGCCCGACGATCAGACCGCAGCAGAAATTAGTCATGAGCCGGTCCCAGCCGTGGCAATGCGCGGCAGAAATTCCTTCTTCCAGACCTCCAGAGTCATGGGCGCGATGTGTTTGTAGAGCACCGTGCCGTCCGGTCCGATCAGAAAGGTCTCGGGTGCGCCGTAGACGCCCCAGTTGATAGCCGTCCGGCCATCCTGATCGACGCCTACGGCTGCATAGGGATTGCCCAGCGTGGTGAGCCACTCCCGGGCCAGCTGGGGATCATCCTTCCAGTTGATACCGAAGATCGGAAGTCCGCTATCGTTCGCCAGCGCCAGGAGAGTTTCGTGCTCCTGACGACAGCCGGCACACCAGGTGCCCCAGACATTCACGAGACTGGTTTTGCCCAGGAGATCCTTGCGACTGAGGGTCTGGCTGGGGTCGTCCAGTCGCGGCAGGCTGAACTCGGGGGCGGCCTTGCCCACCAGCGGCGACGGCACGAGAGTCGGGTCCTTGCCCAGTCCAAGAAGAAAGACCGCCAGCAGAGCTACGAAGAATGTAACCGGCAGCAGGAAGCGCCAGAAGGTTGCACCGGCCTCGGAGCGCAACCCGGGCCCGGAGCGCAAGGTCAGGGCTGTGCCGGCTGCGGGCCGCGCTGCCCGGCAGGGGGGACAGCGGCTGTTTTTCGGGCCCGCTGCCAGTAACGGCGGTCTGTCCCGGCCAGCAAGCCACCAAGGGCCATCACAATGGCACCCAGCCAGATGAAACGCACCAGTGGCTTGTACTGCAGGCGGACGCTCCAGGCACCGCCACCCAGTTCATCGCCCAGCGCCACGAAGAGGTCCCTGGACCAGCCCACATCAATGCCAGCCTCTGTCATCGGGGAGCTGCGGACAAGATAGGTGCGCTTCTCCGGATACACGGTCGCCACCGGCTGGCCGCCGCGGGTGATGAGCAGCTCGCCGCGCAGGCCTGCGTAGTTGGGGCCGGTGACCGGTGTCGTTCCCTTGAAGGCGACCTCATAGTCTCCCACCCGTACCGTTTCACCGGGGGCGATGCGCTGGTCGGTCGCCAGCCCGAAGGAAGACGTCACCGTAATGCCAAGGACACAGAGCCCCAGACCCAGATGGGCGAGTGACATACCCAGTGCCGCCTGGGTCAGCCGGGGTCCTCGTCCAGCCAGCTGCCGCAGGGGATCAATGAGTGCAGTCAGGATGACCCAGGCTGCTGTAGCGATGCCTGCCACCGTGAGAGCGCCATTGCCCCCACCGTACACCACGAGGGGCACGAGCACGCCGAGTGCGACCGCGAGAACCGCCACGACCCGCAGTTTCCTGCCGACATCGGCCGGTGCTCCGCCGCGCCAGGTGGTATGCATACCCACACCAACGGCAACCATCAGTGGCAGCATGGGAATGAGAAACGCCGTCTCAAAATAGGGCGGGCCAACCGAGATCTTCCCGGCGTCCAGCGCGTCAAGCACCAGCGGATAAATGGTGCCGAGAAAAACCAGGCCAGCCGCGATACACAACAGGATGTTGTTGATCAGCAGAAAGCTCTCCCTGGAAAACGGCTGGAACCCTACCGGGCGATCGAGGGATGGCGCCCGCCAGGCATAGAGCCCGAGGGCCACTCCCACCACGACGCCCAGAAAAGCCAGGATGAAGAGCCCGCGCGCCGGATCAGCAGCGAAGGAGTGTACCGACACGAGCACGCCGGAACGGACCAGGAACGTGCCGATCAGGCTGAGCGAAAAGGCAGCGATGGCCAGGAGCAGCGTGGAGCCTTTGAAGATGCCCCGCTTCTCGGTCACTGCCAGGGAATGAATCAGGGCCGTGCCCACGAGCCAGGGCATGAAGGACGCGTTTTCCACCGGGTCCCAGAACCACCAGCCGCCCCAGCCCAGCTCGTAATAGGCCCACCAGCTGCCGAGTGCGATGCCGATGGTGAGAAACACCCAGGCAGCGGTCGTCCAGGGTCGCACCCAGCGTGCCCACTCCTGATCGAGTCGTCCGGCCAGAAGGGTGGCCACCGCAAAGGCGAAAGCCACCGAGAACCCCACGTAGCCGGCGTAGAGCATGGGGGGATGAATCGCCATGGCCGGGTCTTGCAGCAGGGGATTCAGATCGTTCCCATCGAAGGGTACGGGGCTCAAGCGCAGAAACGGGTTGGAAGTAAACACGACAAAGGCCAGGAAGCCGACGCTGATCGCCCCCATGACCCCGGTCATGCGGGCCGCGATATCCCGGGGCAAACTACCACTCAGGGCAGTGACTGCAATCGTCCAGGCGGCGAGGATCAGCACCCACAGCAGCAGTGAACCCTCATGACCGCCCCAGACCGCGGCAAAGCGATACATGTCGGGCAGCGTGCTGTTGGAATTGCTGGCGACATACAGGAGAGAAAAATCGTTGTGAACGAAGGACCAGGCCAGCAGTCCGAACGCGCCAGCGGCAAAGACAAACTGGCCCGCCGCTGCGGCGGGCCCCACGGCCATCAGCGCCGCCTGCCCGCGATGGGCCCCCACGAGGGGAAAGACGGTCTGGCAGATGGCCAGACACAGCGCCAGGATCAGGCACAGCTGGCCGAGTTCAGGAATCATCCGGGCTATTTCCTAGGCAGACAAAAAGCAGGACCACACTCAGTTCGGAGCCGTGACAGTCGCGCCGGGCTTACCCGGATGCCCCTGCGCTGCGAGGGACTCCGCGACCTCGGGGGGCATGTAGTTCTCATCGTGCTTGGCGAGCACCTCATCGGCGCGAAAGACCCCGCCCGGCTCCAGGTAGCCCATGGCGATCACGCCCTGGCCATCCCGGAACAGATCCGGCAGCACGCCCGAATACGCGACCGTCATTTCTTGCTGGTTGTCCCGAACCTGAAAGCGCACTTCCATGGAGCCGGTTTCCCGCCGGACACTGCCCTCTTCCACAAGCCCGCCCAGCCGAAACCGCTTGCCGGCCGGCGACTCGCCCGCGAGCGCCTGCGTTGGTGTGTAAAAGTAGAGCAGGTTTTCCTGAAACGCCCGCAGCGAGAGTCCAACGGCGGCGGCCACACCCGCCACCACCAGGCCCACCACCAGCATTCTCTGTCGACGCGGCGTCATGACTCTCTCCCGACTGTTGCCCCGCTATTCTGCGCTTCTGCCCTGCCCGCCCGCCTGCTCAATTGCTCCCGGAGCCGCTGCTGGGTTTTCCTGAAGCGCCAGCGGGCCGCGACGAGATTGCCCAGGATGACCAGGGCAGTCACCCCATAAGCCACCGCTATGTAGCCCGCGTAGCCACCCATGGCAAGGGACTGCTCCATCACTTTGACCCCGCGGTGGTGATGCCCCGCAGCACATCCTGGGCCCAGCGGGACTGAAATTCCCGGGCCAGGACCTCGCCTTTGACGCGCAGCGCCAGGACGCCGAGAAAGTAGAGCGTGAAGGCCAGGATCATGGTCAGGAGCGGCCAGAGCATATCCCAGGAAATGGACGGGGCCTCCAGCTTGGACAGGGTTGGTCCCTGGTGCAGGCTGGCCCACCAGATCACCGAAAAATGAATGATGGGTACATTGGCCACACCGGCAATCGCCAGGATTGCACTGGCCCGGTCTGCCTGGTTGATGTCCTCGTAGGCACTGCGCAAACCCATGTAGCCGAAATACAGGAACAGCAGGATCAGTTCGGAGGTCAGCCGGGGATCCCACTCCCAGTAAGTGCCCCACATGGGCTTGCCCCAGACCGCGCCAGTCACCAGGGCGGCAAACGTAAACGAAGCGCCAATGGGTGCGCAGCTGGCCGCGACTGCGTGGGCCAGCTTCATGCGCCAGATGAGCCCAATTGCCCCGGCCACCGCCATCGTGACGTAGATCATCATGGACAGGTAGGCGCTGGGCACGTGGACATAGATGATCCGGAAGGCGTCACCCTGCTGGTAGTCCGGCGGCGCCAGCACGAGCCCTCCCCACGTGCCAATCGCCAGCAGCACGAGGGCAGGAATCAGGAACCACAGGCCCAGCTTGCCCGCGACCGCATACACATGCGGCGGCGATGCCAGACGAAAGAACCAGGTCCACACGTTCCGCTCTCCTTCCCTAGATCACAGCGCTGCCTAGTCAGCGCTGACGCGAATGGCCCCGGCCGCCACGATGGGCGCCAGGCTCAACGCCAGAACCAGCAACGCGCCCAGCAGGTACAGCGGGCCCGTCGGGTCCTCTCCGCCCAGGGCCAGATCCGTGGCCCGGGCCCCTAATATAAGTACCGGCAGCATCAGTGGCGCGACGATGAAGACCAGCAACACGCCCGCGCCCCGCAAGCCCGCCGTCAATGCCGCGCCGATCGATCCCAGCAGGCTCAGGGTTGGCGTACCCAGCAGCAGGCTCAGCGTCAGAACGGCCAGGGCGGTCGCGGGTAAATGGTAGGTGATTGCCAGGATGGGTGCCATGAGCACCACCGGCATCCCGGTGATGATCCAGTGCGCCAGCGTCTTGGCCAGCAGCATCCAGCCCAGTGGGTACGGGAGGGTCAGCAGCTGTTCGAGCGTGCCGTCTTCCAGGTCGGAGCGAAACAGGAGCTGCAGCGACAACAAGGTCGCCAGCAAGGCGGCAATCCAGAGCACGCCGGGGGCAATCATGCGCAGCTGCTCCGCCTTGGGACTCAGCGCCAGGGGGAACAGCGTTACCACCAGGATAAAGAACAGCGCCGAATTGCTGGCATCGGTCCAGCGCCGCAGGCCCACGCGCAGATCCCGGGCGAGAATCACCCAGAACAGCGTCAACAACCCGAGGGCAGGTTCCGCCGCTGCGTCGCGAGATCCGGTGTCGGTTCTCACGGCCATGACCTAATTGCCCAGCGCCAGCCGGGTGACCGGCGCGCTGCCGAAGTCGAGAGACTGGTGAGCGGCAACCACAGCCGTGCCGCCGTCAGCGAGATGCGCTGCAAGGGCCTGCTCGACAAAACGGCGGCCGGCCGTGTCGAGATTGGTCTGGGGTTCGTCCAGCAACCAGAGGTCCGCCGCGGACAGCAGCACCCGGGCCAATGCCGCCCTGCGCTTCTGGCCTGCGGAGAGCAGCCGGACGTCCAGGTCGGCGCAGGCGCCGAGGCCGGTGGCGTCGAGTACTTCACTGACGCGGGCGGGCTGCCCCGCGAGCTGGGCAAAGAAGCGGAGGTTTTCCCGGGTGGTTAGTTCCGGCTTGAGGCCAGGCGAGTGGCCGGAAAACGTGAGTCGCAAACGTCCCGACTGGAGCTGTTGCCGGAAGTCGCTGCCCTGCCAGGTGACGCTGCCGGACTCCGGCTGGGTCAGCCCGGCAATGACCCGCAGGAGCGTGGTCTTACCCGCACCATTGGGGCCCTCGATCAGGAGCGCCGAGCCCACGGGAAGACTGAAAGACAACGCCTCGAAGAGGCATGTTGTTCCACGCCACAGCGTTAAGCTCGCGCCTGCCAGCACTAAAGTCTCCAGAGCCCCGGTTCCCCAACCGGCCAACGGGTCTGCCGCCCACCCAAGGCGGCGCGTCATCCTTACTGACTTTTATATCTAAAACAAGTCACTAGGACGCTTTATTCCCACGAGTTCCCCGGTCAGCTGGCGCCCGCAGCAGTACCCCGCGGGACCTGGCTTTACATAGTGGGGACCCGTACTTAGACTGCAAACGCGACTTGGAATCTGGCCGACCAACAACAACAAGCCCGACCAATTGTCGCCTGCCCAGGAGTCCCCCATGGCCGCACTCTTCGAGGTTTTAGCGCTCCCCGCCCGGTCGGACACCGTCCGGACCTTCGATCCCGCCGGCGTCACTGCCGGCCTCGCCTACGTGAGTCGCTGCCTGCGGGGCCATCGGCCCTTCGGCATCATCACAGGCTCAGTGGGCGGACTGGCCACTCTGATTGAGCGGGTCGCCGGCGACTGCGAGGCGCGGGAGGATCTGCACACCGTGCGGATGAACACTCCCACCGACAGCGTGCAGACCTTCCTCTCGGGCTGTCTGGCCCAACTGGGCTTTGAACTGCACCAGGCGGCGTTTGACGATCTGCACAAGCTGATGCTGGTCTTTCTGCGGCACGAGAGTGCGCGGGGCCGCCGCACGGTCGCGATCATTGAAGCAACGGAGAAGTACGGACCCCACGTCCTCGAGTTCATGGAAACGCTCTCCCGAGTCCGGGCCGGCGCCACGGCGGCGATGACTTTCATTCTGGTGGGCTCGCGGGACCTGCACCGCATTCTGGACTCCCGGGGCATGGCCGGCATTCAGCCCGTCACCCGGGAGCGCTTTGATCTGGACCGGTCGCTGGCGTGGGTCACGCCGGCGGGCAAGACCATATCAGTGCCCGAACCCTGGTCGACAGGCAGCCACCGCGATGAGGAATACGCAGCCGGTCAGGGCACGCCTTCGCGGCAACTTCTGGTCATGCTCGATGGCGCGATTATTGAGCGGCGGGAACTGAGTCCGGGGCGACTCGTCATCGGTCGCAGCCCGCTGTGTGGCCTGCAACTGGACGACCGTTACGTAAGCCGCCAGCACGCCGTTCTGGTGGTGACTGCCGACAGTGTTGCGGTTGTGGATCTCCAAAGCACCAACACCACGCTGGTCAACGGCCAGGTCACCATGAGCGAGCAGCTGGAGCACGGCGATCTGGTGGCCATCGGGACTTTTCGCTTGCGGTATGACTGTCGGTCGCGGTAGTGGCTCACGCTGAGTACCCAGCCTCGCAGTTCAGGCGGAGGGCTGTTTAACGTAACGCGCTCTGCGGCCATTTCCTGCCCCGCTACGGGCAAGGGTTCGTGTACCCTCTAAACTTAATCAGGAGCTGGGCCGAACTCGCCTGCTCCGAGTCGGGGGACAAGAGCCAGTGAACAAGTTACCAGCGATCGCTGTACTCGCAGCGGCCTCACTCGGCCTACAGACCACCGCCTTCGGTTACGCCGCTACCGCCAACCTGACCTTTTCCTGGGGTGGAGCCAACAGTACTGATATCGGCTGGACGGCATCCGGCGGGACAGCCGTCTTGGCCCCCTTTACGAACGCGTCGTACCTGACTACGTATACCGGCAACAACTCCACCAACTACTACAATACTGACTTCGCTACGACAGCCGGGTGCCTGGCAGTCCTGGATGCCTTTGTCCCGGGATACACGGCTGCGGTCACCAAAAAGTACGGCTGCGCTTACACTGACCCAGTCAGCGGTCCTTCGTTCTTTGGGCTCCCGGACCCGCCCACGGGCACGGGTCCTGGCGCGTCTGCCAGCGGCACCCTTTCGGTGACCGACACCACCATGACGGGTACGCTGACGATTCTCGGCACTACGGACCTGGCCACGGGCGGCACGGCAACCAATCTCCTCGGCGCCAATGGCTATAACCTGCGGCAGGCTGATGGCTCGCCCTTCGGCAATTCCTGGGGTGGCGTCACCACGCTGGGTACCTATACCGTCAACCTGACGGGGGTCTTCACGGAAACCTCCTGGCAGATCACGGGCGGCGG
>JANNXJ010000051.1:0-102794 GCA_031409515.1 Gammaproteobacteria bacterium
CTGGGGACGCCGCTGGCAGTCGATCCCTTCAAGCCCGATCGCTGGGACTACATGTACTACCTGAAACCCGGCAAGCTGAGCAGGGCCACCCAGCGCTGGGTCATCGTCCGGTTTGATGGCGACATCGTTCGGGAAGTTAACCGGGACGTGCCGCTGGGCAGCCAGGGCTGATCTTAACCGTAGACCGCTTTGGCGCGGGCCACGAAGGCGTCCACGAGGCCGCTGCAGGTGAGTTCGAAGGCGGGACCCAGCAACCAGTCCCGGGCTGTACTCGCAAACTGGAACTGCACGCGAAGATCGATCCGGCAGCCCGGCTGAAGCCCCTGGTCGCCGAGCGCCGTCACCCGCCACTCGCCGTGCAGGCTCTTGAACGGGCCATCCACCAGCTCCATCGTCATGCGGTGGGGCGGCTCCAGCAGGTTACGGGTGGTGAAGCTGGAGGAAAAAGGCCCCCGCGACAGCGCAAGGCTTGCTACCAGGCCGGTCGGGTCCCGGGAGAGAACAGAACTTGCCGTGCACCCGGGCAGGAATTGCGGGTACGCCTCCACATCCGCGACGAGGGCAAACATGGCCTCTGCCGGGTACGGCACGATGGCACTGCGCTGAACTTCACGCATCGGAAGTAAATTGGCTTTCGCTGCCCCACTGAACTTGGCAGGATTGTTGCCGAATGAGCGCCAAAAAATCCAGCAAGCCGGAGAAGCCGGCAAAGGCGAAGAAGGTCGACACGACCCCGCGCCTGATTGCGGAAAACCGCAAGGCCCGCTTCGACTTCTACATTGAGGACCGGTTCGAGGCCGGTCTCTCCCTCCTCGGCTGGGAAGTAAAGAGCCTCCGGGAGGCGAAAGCCAACCTGAAGGAATCCTACGCGATCTTCCGCAACGACGAGGCCTGGCTCATTGGCGCCCACATCACACCGCTAACCTCCGCCTCGACCCACGTGGAGGCGGATCCCGTGCGCATGCGCAAGCTGCTGCTCCACCGGCGGGAAATCGACCGCCTGCGGGGCTCCGTGGAACGGGACGGCTACACGCTGGTACCGCTGGCCATGAACTGGGTCAACGGCCGGGCCAAGGTCACCCTGGGCCTCGCCAAGGGCAAGAACACCCGGGACAAGCGGGATTCCATCAAGGACCGGGACTGGCAGCGCCAGAAAGGCCGCGTGTTGCGCCGCGGGTAGGAGCGCCTTAAGGCGCGATCCGCTCCCTTGTTTTTCCCCCAGCCGCACCCAATAATTCAACCACTGGGGGCGACATGGTTTCGACGTGGGTTACAAACCCCTTAGTGCATGCCGAGGTGCAGGTTCCCTCGTAAATCCATCTGCAAACACTTAGTTGCCAACGACGACAACTACGCTCTCGCTGCTTAAAAACCAGTCTTGAGAGCCTTCTGACTGGCGCCGTACCTGTGCGGACCAGCACCAGGAGTCATCAACCACAGGATCGCGTGCGGGTTCGTCCGGGATCTTCACGTTAAAGCCCATCAACCGGACTGGCTGTCAGTTGTCCCTGCCCGTCGGGTAGCTGCCAGTAAGACAAAAGGCGGGATACGCATGTAGATCTGAGGGCAGCGGACTTGCGGACGCGGGTTCGATTCCCGCCGCCTCCACCAAACAAGAGTCCAGCCAAGTGCGACGCCGACCGAGAAACCCGCTAGAACGCGGGTTTTTTCGCATCTGGGTCGACCGGGACGACGCACTGCTCCATGAACCCGCTGCGCATCCACCCGAGCTCCTGCGGCGAAGGTCCTCACACATCAAATAGCGAGAGGCGCCTATTCATGTCTTACCGGAAAGCAGCACCGTTGGCCGCTATATTAATCACTGTGACATTCAGCTCCCTGGCCACGGCCGCCAACCCAGTTAACCCAGGGGCTCTCACCGGGACCCAGTCCTCCTGCGTAACCCAGGGCATGGACCCCGCCTGGCGGGGCACCGGGGTTGAGTCTGCCCGCGAGCTGGTGCGCTCCTGCCTGGTCAGCAGTGCGCCAACACCGGGCTTGTGTGCCGGCGTGCCCCCGAACTACACCGCCGATGTGCTGGCCAGCGAGGCCTGGGTCACCAAGGGGTGCGCGAACGTGGGCGGACCGGGCTTCTTCTGTCAGGAGCTCATGGCCGAGGTGGCCAGCTTTTGTCACGACTCGGCTGCGCCCTAGCCGGGAACGCTCCTCCCGGCTAGCCGGCGGTGGGCGGCGAGCCGAGCCGCTTGCCGATCATGCCGATCACGAGTGCGGTACCGAGCAGGATTACGGCACCTCCCCCGAGCATGCCGGGTGTGACCTTCTCGCCCAGCACCAGGGCTCCCCAGAGGATGCCGAAGACCGGAATGAGAAACGCAACGGCCATGGCCTTGGCGGGACCCACGCGCAGCACCAGCCGAAAATAGTAGATGTTCGGAATCGCCGTACAGACCACGGCCAGCAGCAGTACCGCGATCCAGGACTGTGCTGACGGAAACGCCACGGGCCACTTCAGTACCGCCAGCGGCGCCAGCAGCAGCGCCGCAAAGCCGAAGCTGCCGATCGTCGTTACCCAGGAATTCACCCCAGACAGGTGTTTCTTGACGAGGCTGGCCGACACGCCGTACAGGAACGCAGCGAACAGGGATCCGCCGATCGCCAGCAGGGCCCCCGGCTTCGACTCCGGTAGGCCACCAACCAGAAGCACCACGCCGCCAAAGCCGACAATCAGCCCCAGAAACCCGCCTGGCGTGATCCGGTCCCGCAGCCAGACTCCCGCCACCAGCGCCGCAAAAAGCGGCGCCGTGGCATTGATGATCGAGGCAAAGCCCGCCGTCACAAACAGGGTTGAGTAGGCAAACAGGGGGAACGGGATCGCGGCATTGATGAGTCCGAGGAGAAAGAGCTTGGGAAGATTCTGGCGGAACTCGGCGCGCCACGCCGGACGGACGAGCAGTACCGGCAGCAGGACCAGCGCCGAGACGGCCACCCGGATGGCGATCAGCGGCACCGGGCCAAAGTCCGGGGTTGCGATGCGGAGGAAGAGAAACGAACCGCCCCAGACGGCAGCCATCGCAAGGATTTGCAGGATATCGGCCGGGGACATGACGGTGCCGATGTTAGCGGGTTGGGCAGGAGGCAGCCATAATCTCCAGCATGACTGATCTGCACCAGGCCCCGGCCTCAACTGGACGTGCCGACCGCCGCGCCCGCCTGATGCGCTCGGCAACCTACGCGTCGGTCGGTGTCGCCCTCTGCCTGGTCATGGCCAAGACCTGGGCCTGGCGGGCGACCGACTCAGTATCGGTGCTGAGTTCCCTAGCCGACTCTGCACTGGATGTCCTCGCCTCGCTCCTCACGTTCATGGCGGTGCGTTTTTCCCTCTCGCCGCCGGATCTGGAGCATCGCTTCGGACACGGCAAGGCGGAAGGCCTCGCCGCCCTGCTCCAGGCCGTCATCATCTGCGCGTCGGGGGTCTTTGTGGCCGTCGAAGCGGTGCAGCGCCTGCTGAGTCCCGACACCCTGCACCGCCCGGTCGCCGGCATTCTGGTCATCATGGCCTCGACGGCAATCACCCTCGGCCTGCTCAGCTGGCAGCGCTATGTCAGCCGCGAGACAGGCTCCGTGGCGATTGCCGCGGACGCCCTGCACTACAAGACCGACCTGTTCGTGAACTTGAGCGTGGTGGCCGCAGTGACCATCGTGGCGTTCACCGGACTGGGCTGGGTCGACCCGGTCGTGGGGCTGGCCGTCGCGGCCTATCTGATGTGGGGCGCCGTCAGCATTGCGGCGCGCTCCCTCGATATCCTGCTGGACCGGGAGATTCCGGACGCCGACCGGGACCGCATCCGGGAACTTGCAACCCGGCACCCCAGGGTTCTGGGCTTCCACGATCTGCGCACCCGGCACGGCGGTGCGGGCTATCACGTGCAGTTTCACCTGGAACTGCACGCCGAGACCTCGTTGGTCGAGACCCATCGGATCCTTGACGAGGTGGAGAGCTGGATCGAAGAGGCCTACCCGGGCTGCGAAATCATCATCCACCCGGATCCCCTGGGCTATGAGGAGCGTCGTGACCGCTTCGAGGAGGCCATTGATCTTGCTGCGGTGACCGGGCCCCTGGTCAAGGGCCCTTGAGCGGGGGTCATGCTAGATTGAAGAAATGCATCGGTACTTCATCCGGGTTGCGCTCCTCCTGGTGCCCCTCGCGGCCGGCTGTGACCAGGCACTGACGGTCCCGAATACTTTTCCCGAACCCGTCGTAGAGCCGCTGCCCCTGGATGTCGCGCTGTATTTCACGGACGAGTTTACGAAATATCGCTATCAGGAGAACGTGCCCGGCGAATCCCAGTGGGACATCGAACTGGGCAAGGCCAATGTAGCCCTCTTCGAGAGCGTTTCCCGACGCCTCTTCCGCAGCGCAACGCGGGTTGCCTCCCGGCCCACTGGTCCTGCGGCCGCCGGCTTCAACGCCATCATCGAGCCCTCCGTTGCCGCCTTCGAGTTCTCGCTGCCGAGCCAGTCTGCGACGGACCAGTATTCCGTCTGGATCCGCTACACTGTCAAGGTGTTCAGGCCTGACGGCGAGCTGCTGACCTCCTGGAACATCAGTGCCTATGGGGAGAGCGGCTCAACCCTGTTGAGGCCGGCCCGTTCGATGCAGCAGGCCACCCAGCTGGCCCTGCGGGACGCCGCCGCGACGCTGACGGTGGGCTTCCTGAAGGAAGCCCGGGCCCGCGGCATACTGCCCATGGAGAAGGTCGATGCGCCAGCGCCCTGACAGACAACTGCGAAGCTCTTACCTCTTGCCAGCCCCTTATTGGCGTGCGCCAGTCTTGTGCCTGCTGGCGCTGGCGGCCACGGGTTGCGTGACCTCCCGAGTCGAAGAAACCAAGAACACCGCCACCGGCATCTCCGACGACGAATCCGTCGTGATCCTGGCCACCAGCTATCACCAGGGCAACAAGACCGAAGCCGACTTCATCGAGTGCGTAAACGACAAGCTCGACGGCGCCAGCGACTCGTTCAACATCTACCCGGGCGCCAAGTTCCGGGACGACCTCTTCCCCTGGTTTGAACCCCGCCTGATGCCCCAGGGCATCGAGGCACTGCCAGAGCTACTGGCGAGGCCAGGTGTTGCCCAGCGCATCAGTGAACGGGGTGTGCGCTACCTGGTGTGGGTCAAGGGCAGCACAGAGCGAACGTCAGGCGGCGGCGGAATGAGTTGTGCGGCAAGCACCGTCGGCGGTGGCTGCTTCGGCCTCGTCTGGTGGGAGAACGAGGGCTCCTACGAGGCCGCGGTGTGGGATCTGAAAAAGGGTCAGCATTCTGGCGACGTGAGCACCGACGTGCACGGGACCTCCATGGTGCCCGCCCTGATCATCCCGCTGCCTTTTGTCGCCCGGACGCAGACGGCGGCCTGCAGCGGTCTGGTGCGGGAGTTGCGGCAGTTCATTACCCAGGAGGGGCCGTCCTGAGGCCTGCCGCTTCTGCGCTACGGCCACCGTTCGCGGCGCGCCCCACCCTGCTGGCCCTGGCGGTTCTTGCCGCGTTCCTGATGCCGCAGTCGGCCCTGGCAGCCGCTGCGCACCTCCGCTTCGAGCTGGACCTGACCCCTGGTGAGTCCAGCACTTCTGCACGAATCATCGTCCGTCAGGACCGCGCCGCCCTGCGGGAGATTGTGCTCGACGGGGCCCGGCTGCAGAAGGCCACGGGTGACGGCGAGATCACGCTCAGGCAGGGCCAGCTGCGGTGGGCGCCGCCCGCGACAGGCGGAACGCTGCGTTACCAGGTCCCCCTCAGTCACCGCCGGCCGGGGAAAAATGCGCCGGGCAACGACGCCTGGGTCGGCGCGAAGTTCGCCGTCTTCCGCGGCGAGGATGCCTTCCCCATCAGGGCGTGGAGGCGCGGCAAGGATAGCGGCCTGACCGGCCAACTGATTGTGCGTCGGCCGGACCAATGGAGCCTGATCACCCCTTATCTGCCCGACGCGCTGGGCAGACTGGCGATCCGGAATCCGGGCAAACGCCTGGCGCGCCCTATCGGCTGGATCATGGCGGGCGACCTCGGCACCCGCCGGGACACCATTGCGGACATCGAGATCACCGTCACCGCGCCCCGGGGCGAGCGCATGGAGCGGGTGGCGATGCTGGGTCTCCTGCGCTGGACCCTTCCCCAGCTGGCGCAGCCACTCGCCACGGCAGAGAGCCGGCCCCGCTACATAAGTGTCGTGGCCGCTGGTCCACCCCTGTGGCTTGGCGCACTGTCAGCGCCAAACTCCATCTTTGTTCACTCTGACAGACCGCTCATCAGCGAGAACGGCACCAGCACGATCGTGCATGAAATGGTGCATGTGCTGCTCGCCGACCTCGACACGCCCCGGGAACAGGACTGGATCGACGAAGGGCTGGCCGAGTACCTGTCCCTGCGGGCGCTCAGGGATTCGGGCACGATTTCGGCCCTGCGCTACGCAGCGACGATTGCGGAGTTCCGGCGGTGGGGTCGCGCTGTTACGAGCTTGCGGACACCTTCCTCTACAGGACCAGTGACGGCCCGGGCAGTGACCGTCTTCGCTGATCTGGATACCGAGCTCCGCAAGTCGGGCAGCAACGGTCAGTCCCTCGCCCGCCTGATCAAGGGACTGCTGGAGTCGACGCGGCGCGCGGACCTCGACACGCTGCGCCAGGGGGCCCGGAAGATGCTTGGCCGGGACTCCCTGGCCCTGGCACCGGCTGCAGTGCCAGGTCTGGATTGATCAGGCCCGCTTCCCCGCCGTCACCCCCAATGGGAGACTAGGCCATGAGCAACAGTCGTCTTGGTCGTCTGGCCCCCTGGCTAGCCATCCTGGCCCTCGCCCTGGCCGGAGGCCTGATTCTGCCGATTGCCAGCTACATGGCCGGCAAGCGGCTCATCGGGGCCTATGAGGGCAAACTGGGACTCACCGACTACCTGGGCAGCATCTATGACGCCGCCGGGCGGGGGGAAGTCCTGGCCTGGTGGCTGCTGCTGGCGCCAGCACTCATCGCCACGGTCTGGTATCTGCTGGCGAGGGTAGGGTGCCGGTCACGGAAAACCAGCGCCGAAGACTAGATTATCTAATTCTATCAGCTACTTAAGATATATTTTGCACGTTTATGTTAGCTTCGGTCCCGGCGCCCCGGGAGCCCTCGTATAGTCGGGTGAAGCGGCAGGCCGGTCGTCCGGATCAGGCCGGCCAATAATAAAAACCAATACCCGTGAGCCCCAGCACCAGACCGAGCATCGGCCACCACCGCCAGGAAGACTCCCGGATCGACCCCATAAAGGACAGTGCTGACAGGATGGTTACCAGCGAGAACAGGACCGTGGCCTCGGCCAGTAACGGCAGGTCCATTGCGTAGCGCGAATCCTCTCCCTGGCGCAGGCCGAATATTACC
Source organism: Gammaproteobacteria bacterium (assembly GCA_031409515.1). GTDB lineage: Bacteria > Pseudomonadota > Gammaproteobacteria > Steroidobacterales > SHZI01. Next base: position 7,374 of record JANNXJ010000051.1, read on the forward strand.
CACACCAGCGCCAGGCAGAACGCTATCGAGAAGACGCTCCCAAGCACGATGCCAAGAATTACCGTCAGAGGCTGCATTCGCTTCCGGAGCTTGTTCTCACCTTATACCGTCGCCAAGTCTAGCTTAGACTGGTCCCCTACCCGTAACACCCAACTGCAAAGTCGACAGGCATGAACATCGCACCGACAAACTTCCGGAAGGCCTCCAGTCTGGCTGCACTGCTCGCCGTGCTCACGATCGGCATGGGACCAGCAGTGCCCGCCCTCGCCAAGCAGGCCGGGCCGGTTTCGCCCGCCAACCTGGAAACGACGTCCCGGGAGCGGCAGGTAGCCCGCATGGTCACCCGCTTTGTCGAACGGGCCCACTACTCCCGGTTGAGCATCGACGACTCCCTGTCAGATGCCACTCTCAAGACCTATCTCGAAACGCTCGACAGCAATCGTCACTACTTCCTGCAATCGGACGTCGCCTACTTCGCCCGCTACAGAACTACGCTGGACGACTCGCTGCGCTCCGGCGACATGGAGCCGGTGTTCGACATCTTTCGCCTCTACCGGCTGCGGGCGCAGCAGAACATCGACTATGCGATGAGCCTCCTCGATAAGGAACCGGACTTCACGGTCAAGGAGGACTATGTCTTCAATCGGGAGAAGCTGCCCTGGGCCGCCACGCCGGCAGAGATGCAGGACATCTGGCGCCGACGCGTAAAGAACGATGCGCTCAGCCTGATGCTGGCTGACAAGAACTGGAAGGAAACCGGTGACGTACTCAGGAAGCGTTATCAGCGGGTCCTTGATCGCATCAATGAACTGGACAGCGACGAGGTGTTCGAGACCTTCATGAATTCCTTTGCCCGGACGCTGGACCCCCACTCCAGCTATCTGTCGCCAAGGCAGTCCGAGGAGTACCGGATTCAGATGAGCCTTTCCTACCAGGGGATTGGCGCGTCCCTGCAACTCGATGACGACTTCGTCCAGGTCATGAACGTGATTCCCGGCGGGCCGGCGGCCATCGATGGCCGACTGAAGCCCAATGATCGCATCACGGCAGTGGGCCAGGGCAATGGCAGCGAGATGGTCGATGTCGTTGGCTGGCAGCTGGACGACGTCGTGCAGCTGATCCGTGGTCCTGCCGGGACGAAGGTCAAACTGCAGATCCTGGCGGGGGATGCAGTGCCCGGGTCGGCGGAGACCATACTCGACCTCACTCGGAACAAGATCAAGCTTGAGGAGCAGGCCGCCAAGAGGAGCGTTATTCCGGTTCAGCGCAATGGCGAAACCGTCAATATCGGCGTTATCACGGTACCCAGCTTCTACCAGGACTTCGACGCCCGGAATCGCGGCGACAAGGACTACGTCAGCACGACGCGCGACGTCCGCCGGCTGATCGGCGAACTGCGCAAGGACAAGATCGAAGGACTGGTGCTGGACTTCAGGGGAAATGGCGGCGGTCACCTGACCGAAGCCACGTCCCTCACTGGCCTGTTCATCGACCGGGGGCCCGTCGTCCAGCTGCGCCACACCAACGGCCTCATCGAAGTTCTGGATGATCCGGAGCCCACGGTTGCCTATACCGGCCCGCTGGTGGTGCTCGTGGACCGCTTCAGTGCGTCGGCTTCGGAGATTTTCGCGGCGGCCATTCAGGACTACCGGCGCGGACTGATCGTCGGCCAGCAGACGTACGGCAAGGGCACCGTGCAGAACCTCTACGAACTCGACCAGTACTCCCGGAGCACCCAGGAGCCGGGTCTGGGCCAGCTCACACTGACGATGGGCAAATTCTATCGGGTGAATGGCGGCAGCACGCAGCACAAGGGCGTCATTCCGGACATCACACTGCCTTCGGCGATTGACTCGGGCGAGGTTGGCGAGAGCAGCCGGGATCGCGCTCTGCCCTGGGACCAGATTGCAGCCACGCGGTTTCAGTCAAGCCCGCCACTGGACGCTGCCATTACGCAGTTGACGCGCTTCGAGACCACAGAGCTGTCCGGCAATCCGGACATGCGCTACCTGGAGGCTGATATTGCCGCGATCGATCAGCTTCGGACCCAGCAGAGCGTCTCCCTGAATCTCCAGGACCGGAAGCAGGAGCGTGATTCCCAGCGCAAGGCGCAACTCGACAGGGAGAATGCATGGCGGACTTCCAAGGGGCTTGCCAGCCTGGACTCCGTGGAGAAGCTCAAACCCGAGGATGAGCCCGACCCGCTGCTCCAGACGGCAGCAAACATGGCCCTCGAATTCTCGCGCATCAACGCCGGCATTACCGGCTCGGTCGTGACTCAGGCCAAGTCAGAGGACACCGCAAAGGCTGCCAAGGACTAGCCCGAAGATCAGCTCAGCAGCACGGAGTAGGGATCCCAGTACTCGTCAGCGAGCACGTTCACCGGGACGGGGGAACGGCCCTGTGGCTTCGCCTCGTGTTCGAGTGGGGGAAGGGGCAAGATGCCGGCGAGACTCTCCGTAACCGGGACTGTATCGGTGTCGCGACGATAAGTTACCGTCTCCCGGAGCGCCTCGGCCCGCCGGCGCACCCGGCTCGCCAGTTCGTCCATGGCCTCCACCTTGCGCAGCACGGACTCGATCCGCTGGCTCAGGTCCCTGCACACCTGCAGGGGCCCATAACTCACCTCATTGACCTGGCGTAGCGAGGCGTCGCGGGCCTGCAGGACTACGTCATGCTCGCTGAACACCAGAAAAAGTTCCTGGGACAGCGCAATGACCGAGAGATTCACGAGTCTCTTGCCCTCAACCCCGAGGTCATCAGGCAGGGAAGCCTTTTCCCTGACCTTGTCCTGACAGGCCCGCTCATAGCGCTCAATCTGCTTGTTAACCGAGTCTTGGGCTGCCACCAGGGCATCCTGTTCGGTCTGCAGTCGCCGGCGGGTAAAGTAGTGCCAGAAGCCGGTCCGCTCGACAAGCTGCGCACGCACAGCCACCCGCTGATTTCCAAGCATGGCCCGGCGCTCTTCCAGCGGCACGAGTCGCTGACCGATCGCTGCCAGTGCCGCCTGGCGATGCTCCTCGAACCTTGCTGCCTCCCGCTGCCCCTCGCGCTCCTGCTGGCGGGTAGTCAGGTCACGGGCCAGCCGGGCCAGCCGGCGCCGCCCGTAGGCCCAGATCCCGCGCAACTGGAAAAAGACGGCCGCATTGGCCGCACGCTCCGGATCAGCCAGGAGTCCTTCGAGCTGCTCGAGGCGCTGCTGACCCCGGAGTACGGAGCCCTCCTGCTGCCGGAGCTGGTCACCCAGACGCTCACGTTCCCGCTGGAGCTTGGCGAACTCCCGCTTGAGTTCCGCACGGTTCCAGAAGAGACGCAGTAACCGGTCGTCATCGACTGGTTTTCGACGGGCAAGAAATTGCTGGGCGCGGGCTAGCACCACCACACGTTAACAAAACGTGCACTGCGTAACCGGTGAAGCAATCGACAATTGGACGCGGGGAAAGGACGTTTGGGACTCTCCCCCGTGACGCGCGTCACGGTGGAGAGTCAGGAAAGAAAACCGTGGCCCCGGTCTCCCAGGTAATCCAGCCACTTGCCCAGCATTATGTTCTTTGACCAGCGACGATCCAGCTCTCCCGAGTTCGTCGCAGCCAGTTGCCGGAGTACGGCATGGAGATGGGAGTCCGACCAGCTGACAACTTCGGCCATCCGGGCATCCAGGTAGACGCGCAGGTGAAGATCGGGATTGGCCAGCATTCCGGCGGGCTCATCAAAGATGTAGGTAAGGCGAAGATCGATTGTATAGCGGGTCACAGCATCGACGCACAGGTGGAGGTCCAGATCGCCGGCAGCCCGCGAGAGGGCCGGCTCACCCTTCCAGCCACCGGTCCGATCAGAATCAAGCAATGCCGGCGCCAGGAGCGCGAGCTTGATGAAGTTGCCTTCGTAGAGCGCCATGAGGGCGCCGAGGCTGCGTGGCTCGACCCTGCACTGCGGAACTATGTAACTGTCTGCGAGCATTTTTTGGACTATAGCACAGGGATTCGTGCACACTTTCCACACCGCTGAACAGTAGTCAACGATAGACGAAAACGTCCTGGAGACTGTGATCGTGTCCACGCTTGGAGTTGTCGAAATTGCCCATGCGCCGTTCATGGATCAACGGCCCGGCACTGCGGGACTCCGCAAGAAGGTCGCCGTGTTCAGCCAGGACCACTACCTGGAGATGTTCACCCAGGCCGTCTTCACGACACTGAAGCTCCGCAAGGGAGCCCGCCTCGTGATCGGCGGCGATGGCCGCTACTTCAATGCCCAGGCGATCCAGCGCCTGATGGCGGTTGCGGTTGCCAACGGCGTCCGGGAGATCATCGTGGGGCAGCACGGACTGCTGTCCACGCCTGCCGCATCTCACCTGATCAGGACCCGACAGGCCCACGCGGGCTTCATTCTTACTGCCAGCCATAATCCGGGCGGGCCCGGCGGAGACTTCGGCCTCAAGTTCAACACTCCCACTGGAGGCCAGGCCCCGGAGCAGGTCACTGACGAAGTCTTTCGGGTGAGCCAGCAGCTTCAGGGCTACAGCGTCGCTACCCTTCCCCACATTGACCTTGCACGAATTGGCCGGATCGAGTTCGAGAGTGTGCGGGTGGAGGTTGTGGATCCCGTAGCCGACTACTCCCGGCTGATGGAGTCCCTGTTCGATTTCGACCGGATCGCGGCGTGGCTCGCCGGCGGCCGACGGGTCAGCTTTGATGCAATGCATGGAGTCACCGGGCCCTATGCCCGGCAGATTCTTGTGGACCGCCTGGGCGCTGCGCCCGAGTCCCTGCTCCACGCGGAGTCACTGCCCGACTTTGGCGGACTCCACCCGGACCCGAACCCCATCGATGCCGCAGAACTTGTCGCACTGTCCCTGGCGGACCATCCGCCCGATCTCCTGGCGGCCTCCGATGGCGACGGGGACCGCAACATGATTCTTGGTCCCCAGCTCTTTCTGTCGCCCTGCGACAGCGTCGCGCTGATGCTCGCCAATATCACGCGGATCCCGGGCTACCGGGGTGGAATCCCCGGTGTTGCACGCTCGATGCCCACCAGCCGAGCGCTGGACGTAGTGGCCGCCAGTCAGGGCCTGCCCTGCTACGAAACGCCGACCGGCTGGCGCTTCTTCTGCAACCTTCTGGAGGCTGGGCTTATTGGCCTGTGCGGAGAAGAGAGTTTCGGCACGAGTTCAGCGCACTGCCGGGAGAAGGATGGCCTGTGGGCCGTCCTGTTCTGGCTCAATCTACTGGCGGTGGATGGACGGTCACTTCCCCGGATGCTCAGCGCTCACTGGCAAACCTTCGGTCGTCACCACTACCAGCGCTGGGATTACGACGTTGCGGATGCCAGCCGGGCCAGCGACCTGATGGCAGCGCTCCGCAACCTGTTACCCGCGTTGCGCGGCACGAATCCAGCGGGTGGAGTCATCGAGACTGCCGACGACTTCCATTACCACGATCCGGTAGACGGGAGCGAATCAGCGCATCAGGGCGTACGCCTGATCTTCAGTAATGGCGCGCGGATTGTTTATCGCCTGTCCGGCACCGGCACGACCGGAGCCACCCTGCGGGTCTACCTGGAACAGCACGTCACTACCGAAGAAGCCATTGCCCGCTCCACTGCCGAGGCCGTGACGTCCCTGGGCCGGCTCGCTGCGCAGATCGCCCGTATCGGTCACCACACAGGACTGGCCGAACCCACTGGAATGATCTGAAGAACCGGCTGTCCTCAGGGCCGGACCCTGCGCTCTATCCCGGTGCTGCTGAGAATCTTGCTGGCGATCTCTTCAATGGAGAATCCCGTGGTATCGACCCAGCCGATCTGGTACCGACGAAAGAGAGCCTCGGCGCCCCGCAGTTCGTAGCGCACCTGCTCGATCGAGGAGTAGCGGCCTTCGGGCCGCCTCTCGCGACGTATCTGCTGAAGGCGTTCGGGTGAGATCGTGACGCCGAAGAGCTTGTCCCGGTGGGACTCGAGAATGCGGGGCAGGCGGCCGGTTTCGAATTCATCTTCCGACAGCGGGTAGTTGGCGGCGAAGACCCCGTAGGTCAGCGCCAGGTAGAGACATGTCGGTGTCTTTCCCGAGCGGGACACCCCGACCAGTATCACGTCCGCCCGGTCGTACTCGCTGGTGCGCGTGCCATCATCACTGTTGAGGGCGAAGTTGGTGGCGTCAATGCGCTTGTCATAACTGCCCTGATCCTTCATGCCGTGGGCCCTGCCGACGGTGTGGGAGGACCTCATCAGCAGCTCCTGCTCGAGCTGGCCCAGGAACGTGGAGAAGAAATCGAGCAGCAAACCATTGGCACGGGAAAAGCGCTCCCGGATATCATCATGCACCAGTGTGCTGAAGATGATCGGGCGCGTGCCCGTCTCCGCGGCTACGACGTTGATCCGGTGGACTGCCTCTTCCGCCTTGTCAACGGAATCGATAAATGGCACAGTCACTTGGTCGAAATCGTGCTGCTCGAACTGAGTCAAAAGACTGCGGCCAAGTGTCTCGGCGGTCACCCCAGTCTGGTCAGAAACAAAAAACACCACCCGTCGATTCATGCCCGGCATCGCTAGCTGATTGACTGGCTGGATCATGGCGGGTCGGGACATTGGAGGCAACTTGGATCCCAGCGTAATACCCCTGCGCTCCCTCGGAATGGCCGATGTGCACCGGGTGGGCGGCAAGAACGCCTCTCTGGGCGAGCTGCTTGGTCAGCTGTCCAAGCTGGAGGTCCGGGTACCGGATGGCTTCGCCACCACGGCCGATGCCTATCGGGCGTTTCTGACCCAGGATGGCCTCGCCGGCAGGATCGATGCGGTACTCAGCGAGCTCGATGTCGATAATCTGGAGCAACTCAACCGGAGCGGCAAACAGATCCGCGACTGGATTATCAACACCCCGCTGCCAGCCCCACTGGTCCAGCAGGTTACGGCCGCCTGGCAGCAAATGGCCAAAGATCAGCCTGGCGAACTCGCTGTCGCGGTGCGTTCTTCAGCCACGGCCGAAGACTTGCCCGAGGCCTCTTTCGCCGGTCAGCAGGAGACCTTTCTCAACATTCGTGGCCTCCCCCGCCTGCTGGAGGCCATCCACCACGTCTTCGCGTCGCTCTACAACGACCGGGCAATCGCCTATCGGGTCCACCAGAATTTCGACCATCGCCTCGTGGCCCTGTCTGTCGGCGTCCAGCATATGGTCCGCTCAGATGTGGGCGCCAGCGGCGTGATGTTCACGCTGGATACAGAGTCGGGTTTTCGGGACGTCGTGCTCATCACCTCGTCCTGGGGACTCGGTGAAACCATCGTCCAGGGCGCGGTGAATCCTGACGAATTCTACGTCTACAAGCCGGCCCTGCAGTCGGGCCATCAACCCATCCTCCGCCGGAAACTCGGTAGCAAGAAAATCCGGATGGTCTACGAGGATTCCGGAGAGCCCGGGCGCACGGTCCGGACCGAGCCCGTGCCCGCCGCTGACTCCAGCCGGTTTTCCCTGACAGATGCGGACATCGAGGCGCTGGCCCGTCAGGCCCTCGCCATCGAGCAGCACTACGGACGCCCGATGGATATCGAGTGGGGCAAGGACGGCATCGATGGGCATCTTTACATCCTGCAGGCGCGACCTGAGACGGTGCAGAGCCGCACGGGTAACACACTGCTGCGCTATCGCCTCAATACGCGCTCTAAAGTGCTCATCCGGGGACGGAGCATCGGGCAGCGGATCGGCGCGGGGCAGGCCCGGATCATTGCCAGCACGGCAGAGATGGGCCTCCTCCGGGACGGCGAGGTGCTCGTGGCCGACATGACCGATCCCGACTGGGAACCGGTCATGAAGCGGGCCTCCGCCATCATCACGAACCGCGGTGGCCGCACCTGCCACGCCGCCATCATTGCCCGCGAACTGGGTATCCCTGCCGTGGTGGGCTGCGGTGACGCTACCCGGCAGATCCCGGACGGCACTCCCGTCACAGTCTCCTGCGCCGAGGGTGACGAGGGCCTGGTCTACGAGGGGGTCCTCGATTTCGAGCAGCAGCGCATCGAACTGAGCAAGCTCCCGAGCCTGCCGGTGAAGATCATGATGAATGTCGGCAATCCCGACCGGGCGTTTGACTTCTCCTTCTTGCCCAATCACGGCGTCGGCCTGGCGCGTCTCGAGTTCATCGTCAATCGGATGATCGGCGTCCACCCGAAGGCACTTCTTGATTTCGACCGGCTCCGGCCTGAACTGCGGGAGGTGATCCGCGAGCAGATGGCGGGGTATACCGATCCGCTGGAGTTCTTTGTTGCCCGTCTCGCCGAGGGCATCAGTACCATCGCGGCAGCCTTTGCGCCGAGCCCCGTGATCGTCCGACTGTCTGACTTCAAGTCCAACGAGTATGCCAACCTCATCGGCGGCCAGCAGTATGAGCCCCACGAGGAGAACCCGATGCTGGGCTTCCGGGGTGCCTCCCGCTATCTGGCCGAGAGTTTCCGGCCCTGCTTCGAACTGGAGTGCCGCGCCCTCCGTCGCGTGCGGGAAGACATGGGACTGACCAACGTGGAAGTCATGGTCCCGTTTGTCAGGACGGTTGCTGAGGCCCGCGCGGTGACCGAACTCCTCGCCGCCAATGGTCTCCGGCGTGGCGAGCAGGGTCTGCGCCTGATCATGATGTGCGAGATTCCGACCAACGCCCTGCTCGCTCATCAGTATCTTGAGTACTTCGACGGCATGTCCATCGGCTCCAACGACCTGACCCAGCTCACGCTGGGAATAGACCGGGACTCGGGACTGATCGCGTCGATGTTCGATGAGCGGGATGAGGCCGTGCGGATCCTGCTGAAGATGGCCATCGACGCCTGCCGGAAAGAGGGCAAGTACATTGGCATCTGCGGCCAGGGTCCTTCGGACCACCCGGACCTGGCCCGCTGGCTCATTGAGCAGGGAATCGACAGCCTGTCACTGAACCCGGACACCGTCGTGGAGACCTGGCTGTACCTTGGAGGAGAAAGCGCGTGATCAATCCCTGGAGCTGGCGATGACTACAGCCTACTGGTGTGTACTGCTGGCGGCACTGCTGCCAATCCTGTGGACAGGCGCAGCAAAGGCCGGTAGCGCCCGGGCTGGCGGTATCCGCTACGACAACGCCCGGCCCCGGGAATCTCTGGCCGCCCTCTCCGGCTGGCCTGCCCGAGCCAACTTTGCGCAGCAGAACTCCTACGAGGCCTTTCCACCCTTTGCGGCGGGCGTGATCATTGCGCAACTCTGTAGCGCACCCCAGGCAACGATCGATACGCTGGCCATCACCTTCGTGATCGCCCGGGTAGCCCATGGGCTGTGCTACATCGCTGACCAGGCGGGCCTGCGTTCGCTGGTCTGGCTGGTGGGCTTCGGTACCGTGATCGGCCTCTTTGTCACGGCAGCCGGATGAGGTGCTGCCGGTAGTGCCGCAGTTCGGCGATTGAATCGTGGATGTCGGCCAGAGCCAGATGCGTCGAGCTCTTGGTGACGCCGGCCAGCACCTCCGGTGCCCAGAGGCCAGCCAGGATCTTGAGCGTCGAGACATCGAGATTGCGATAGTGAAAGAAGGCTTCGAGGGCTGGCATTTCCCGCGCGAGAAACCGCCGGTCCTGGCAGATGCTGTTACCGCACATCGGTGAGGCCTTCGCCGCCAGGTGAGGGGCCAGAAAGGCCAGGGTCTGTTGCTCCGCCTCGGCCGCCGTGATCTGGCTTAAGCGCACGCGCTCGATGAGCCCGGACTTGCCGTGCTGGCGGGTATTCCACTCGTCCATCTGACCGAGAATCTCCGGAGTCTGGTGGATGGCGAGCACCGGCCCCTCCGCGATCACGTTCAGGTCCCCGTCCGTTACGACGGTCGCGATCTCGATGATAGAATCCCGTTGCGTGTCGAGCCCGGTCATTTCCAGATCGATCCAGATCAGCCGGTCTGCCTGTGAACCCATGCCCTGTACCCTTCCAATGATGCCGCGCCCCGAATGAAGCCCACCCCGGCCGGCGCGGCGGATTCTAGCAAACCCGCCTTGGTGGTCGCGGCCCACGGCCGCCGGGGCATTCTTGCGCAACCCGACGGCAGACGACTGCCCTTCATGATCAGGGGCCGGCACCTCCGGGCCTACTGCGGTGACCGGGTGTCCTTCCAGGTCACCACGGTTGGCGAGCCCGTGCTGATCACGCGCATTGAACCCCGTGAGAACGAGCTCCAGCGGTTGTCCGGGCGCGGCGGCCTGCCGGAAACGATTGCCGCCAATGTGACGCATCTCGTTGTGGTGATGGCTGCCCTGCCGGCGCCGGATCTGTACCTGACAGACCGTTACCTGTGCGCAGCCCGGCTGATGGGTGCGGCCAGTGCGATCGCCTGGAACAAGTCAGACATGGCCGCCCTCCCCGCCGCGGAACTCGCCGGCTACGAGAGTCTCGGCTGTCCGGTCTGGTCCGTGGCGGCGGTCACGGGCGCCGGCATCGCGGCGCTGCGCGGGTGGATAGGCACGGGTACGGCGATCCTGGTGGGGCAATCCGGCGTCGGCAAGTCATCGCTGCTGAATGCCCTGGTGCCCGGCATCAACGCCACAACCGGCGAGATCTCGCTGTCGAGTGACGAGGGCCGGCATACGACAACGGCGTCGGTCCTGCATCCACTGCCGGGCGGCGGGTGCCTGCTTGATACGCCGGGCGTCCGGGACTTCGTGCCAGCCATCCCTGAACGCACGGCCATCAGCAAGGGCTTCGCGGAAATCGAGGAGTATGGCCGCCAGTGCCGGTTTACCGACTGCAGTCACCTGCGGGAAAGTCATTGCGCCGTACAGGAGGCCGTGACTGACGGGTTGATCGATCGGCGACGCTACGAGAGCTACCGGAGGCTGATGAACCTGGTCCGGCAGGCCGACGGACGCCCCGGCTAGTCAGCGAGCATCGGCGTCCGCGCCGTGATGGCGTGGGACAGCGTACCCGCATCCACGTACTCCAGCTCGCCACCCATGGGCACGCCGTGGGCAATGCGCGTCGCGCGAACCCGGTGCTCCCGGGCCAGACTGGCCAGGTAACCCGAGGTCGCCTCTCCCTCAACAGTGGCACTCGTGGCCAGGATGATCTCCCGGGTGACGCCATCCGCCATCTGTGACTCGAGAACCGGCACCCCAAGCTGCTCAGGGCCTATGCCATCGAGCGGAGAGAGCCGGCCCATAAGCACGAAGTACCGGCCCCGGTACACACCCGACTCCTCGATGGCAACGACGTCTGCAGGGGTCTCAACGACGCACACGATCCCGGCATCGCGCCGGGAGTCACCGCAGATGGTGCAGAGTTCGGTCTCGGTAAACATCCGGCAACGGGAACACAGGCCGATCCTCTCCAGCGCGGAGGACAGAGTGGTGATGATCCGCTGTGCACCCTCACGGTTCCTCTCCAGCAGATGGAAAGCCATACGCTGGGAGGACTTCGGTCCTACGCCGGGCAGGCACCGCAGTGCTGCCAGGAGATCCTGCATGAGCGGAGTAAAGGCCATGTCAGACGCTTCTGCCTAGAAGGGCAACTTCAGGCCGGCCGGCAGCCCAAGACCCGCCGTCATGCCGCCCATTTTTTCCTGCACCGTCCGCTCAACCTTCCGCAGGGTGTCATTCAGCGCGGCGACGAGAACATCCTCAAGCATCTCCCGGTCATCGCCCAGCAGTGACGGGTCGATCGTCAGGCTGCGAACCTCGTGCTTGCAGGTCATCCGGATCCTGACCAGGCCACCGCCGGCTTCGCCCGTGACTTCGAGTCCCGCCAGTTCTTCCTGGGCCTTCTGCATCTGGGCCTGCATCTTCTGGGCCTGCTTCATCAAACTGCCGAGATCGGGTTTCATGGACTGCTTACTTCCTGGTTGGCGGATTCGGGTTCTTGCGGACGGACTCGGGAATGACCTCTGCACCGAACATCTCGGTCATCTGCCGGACGTTGCTGTCTGCAGCGATCAACTCACGGGCCCGGCGCAGATCGTCGTCATCGGTTTTTGCCTGCAACGCGGCTGGGGTTTCCTGGGGCACCTCGGCAACGGCGTACAACACTTTCACGCCACTGCCCAGCCGCTCACGCAGCGCGGCCGTCAGCCGGGACTGCAGGTTTTCGGTCAGCAGGTGCCCGTTGCGCTTGTCGAGAGTGAGTCGAAGTTCAAATGGCGACTGGCTAACGACGGCACAATGCGCCGCCAGCTCACGGGCAGCACCATCCACACTAAGTCCGGCAATGAACGCGGACCAGTTGCCAATATCCGCCGGTTTGCCGGTGGGGACCACCGCTGAGGGCACCGAGGCGGCGGGCCTCACCGCGGGCTGGGCCGCGGGCTGGGCCGCGGGCTGGGCCGCTCGGACCGGAGCAGTGGCGGCAGTGGTGACTGCCGGCTGCGGCAAGCGCTCCGGGTGAAAGGCCACCATGCGGAGCAAGGCCATCTCGAAGCCGGTGCGGGGGTCCGGAGCGAGGGCCAGATCCCGGCGACCCATAACTGCGATCTGGTACATCAGCTGCACCGTTTCCGGAGCTACCTGACCCGCCAGCCGGACCAGCAGGGCGACCTCATCCTCCACTGCGGTTTCCGTGTCCAGCGCCTTGGCGCCAGCCACCTGCACCACAGCAACCTGTTGCAGCAACGTAGCGAGCCCGGCAAGGACGTCACCGTAGTCCGGCGCCAGTTCATCCAGCAACTGCACCTGGGCCAGAAGCGCGGGGGCATCGGCTACGGCCAGCGCCTCCAGCAGAGCCGTAAGCTTGCCCCGATCCAGGCTGCCGAGCATCTCGGCCACGTCCGCATCCCGCAAGGCGCCATCGCCGAACGCCAGGGCCTGATCCAGCAGACTGAGAGCATCCCGCATGCTGCCCGCGGCGGCGCGGGCCAGGCGCACCAAAGCGCCCTGCTCGGCGCTGATCCCCTCGCTGCCACAAACCAGCGTCAACCGCTCGACTATCGTTGCCAGGGGCAGACGCTTCAGGTTGAACTGGAGGCAGCGCGACAGCACGGTGACGGGAATCTTTTGCGGGTCCGTGGTTGCCAGCAGGAACTTGACATGGGGCGGCGGCTCTTCGAGGGTCTTCAGCAAGGCATTGAAAGCGGCCTTGGAGAGCATGTGCACTTCATCAATGAGGTAGACCTTGTACCGGCCTGCAGCGGGCGTGTACTGGGCGTTATCGAGCAGTTCCCGAGCATCGTCGACGCCCGTCCGGGACGCCGCATCAACCTCCAGAAAATCCACGAAGCGCCCCTGGTCAATGGAGAGGCAACTGGAACAAACGCCACAGGGCTCGGCGCTCACTGCCTTCTCACAGTTCAGCGCCTTGACAAAAATCCGCGCGATGGTCGTCTTGCCGACGCCCCGGGTGCCCGTAAAGAGGAAGGCGTGGTGGAGCTTCCCGGAATTCAGGGCGTTCTCCAGGGCACGAACGACGTGCCCCTGCCCCGCAACGTCAGCGAAGGTCTTGGGACGCCATTTCCGGGCGAGCGCGAGGTAGGTCATAAGCCCTTGTTACAGCGGAAAAGTGAGCCCGCGCCAGCCGCACCCCGGCGCCCGGCATCACCGCTACCGCTGCTTCCTTCCGGACCTGACGGGGTTCACGGCTAGCCGCCGCGGGGGGACCAGCGCGGACCCGCGAACAGGGTATGCGGTGGCCTCTGTTTGGGCAAGTTGCTAACCTGACAGCCTTGCGGCCCCCAGGCTGCCAGCCAGCAAGGGTTGACGAACGCGTGAAACGCATGGCCAAGGTGATTGTCCTCGTAGTTGCCGTTTTCGCCGCCCTTGGCCTGGCCTACTACAACCTGTTCCTTCCCCGGCAGCAGCCCGCTGCGAACATCAACGTGGAGATCACGCCAGAGCGGGTCGAGCGCGGCCGCTACCTGGCGATCAACGTTCTCCAGTGCGTGGACTGTCATTCCGAGCGGGACTGGGGGCTGTATGGTGGCCCGCCGCAGGAGCCCGTCGGCGCCGGCCGCGCCTGCCTGACCCGGGACACCGAGGCCGCCGGCGTCAATGTGGGCCAGGAGAATTTTCCCGGCGTCCTGTGCATACGGAATATCACCCCGGACAACGACACGGGACTCGGGCGCTGGACTGATGGGGAAATCATCCGCGCCGTCCGGGAGGGCGTGGATCACCAGGGCAAAGGGCTCTTTCCGATCATGCCCTACTTTGTCTACGCCAAGGTGGCGGACGCCGACATGGAAGCGGTGGTGGCATACCTGCGCTCAATGCAGCCCGTACGTTCCGCCCAGACTCCCCAACGTCAGGTCGACTTCCCCCTGAACATGCTGATCCAGCTCTGGCCCAAACCGGTCAAGGGGCCGGTGGTTGCGCCGGAACCCTCGGACCGGATCGCGTACGGCCGTTATCTGGCCACCATTGCCCGCTGCGAGTTTTGCCACACGCCACGGCCCATGAACTCCATGGAAGGATTCCCCGGTCGGGAGTATGCGGGCGGGATGCCCTTCTTTCTCACCAGCGAACGCATCATGTACACCATGAACCTGACCCCCCACGAATCAGGTCTGGGCAACTGGACCAGGGAGCAGTTCATCCAGTTGTTCCGCGACCGGGCGGTCCCCCGCCCGGTATCCCTCAAGGAAAACACCCTGATGAACTGGAGCGCCTTCGCCGGCATGACCGACGAAGACCTGGGCGCCCTCTTCGACTTTTTCCGCTCGCTGCCGCCCGTCCCTTACCAGCAGGAACCGCTCTGAGCAGAACTGCAGACGACTAAGGCGACCGCGTGTAGTGGAGGTAGCCGCTCCGGTGGGCGACCCGATCGTAGAGGGCCCGGGCCGTGGTGTTGGTCTCGTGGGTTAGCCAGTAGACGCGATCCGCGCCCCGGGCATCCGCTTCCCGATAGACCGCGGCGATCAGTGCCCCGCCCAGTCCGGTACCGCGCTTGCTCGCTGCCACATAGAGATCCTCGAGATAGCAGTGCTGGGTGAGGGACCAGGTGCCCCGGTGCAGAACGCAATGGGCGAAACCCGCAATCACCCCGTGCAGCTCGGCAACCAGGCCGTACAGGGGCTCGGCAGGATCCAGGAGGCGCCGCCAGGTAGTGGCTGTGACCTCCTCGGGCAGGACAGTTTTATAGAACTCCAGATAGCCCCGCCAGAGCAGCCGCCACCCGGCTTCGTCGCCAGCCTGCAGTGGACGAATCAGAGCATCAGACATGGCATTGGCTCCTGAGGTTAGCGGCTACCGGTCGCTCGTCAGGATGTGCATCTGCCGCGACCGGTAATCGATGATGATCTCGTCGAGGACGCCCAGCACATCCATCCCCAGCATGATGGTTGGCCGACCGGTCATGCGCCAGTGCCGGAAGATGGAAACATCGCTGAAGGTCAGCACTGCACCGCGAATCTTGACGTTCCCCAACTGCATTGTGGGCACCGCCATCCGGTCGCCGTACTCGACGTCGAGGGTGACGCCGACGATCGCTGTAGTCGGGTCGTCTCTCGCCTGCCGCCTGAGGGCCGTGAGAAGGGCAGCGTTACCCAGCGAATCCGGGGCGCCCGTATCGAGGATGGCAGTTGCGCGGACACTGCCAACCAGCACCTCGATGGCCAGCAAGTGACCGCGAACGAGCGTCATTGGCAGGGTTTCGAAGCCGGCGCCTGGCCGCTCGCGCTTCGAGCGCCGGATGCTGATTGAATCCCGCTTGAAGTCGATGGCAATCCGCTTGTCCCGTAGTCCCTCGTTGCCCAGGACGCCCTCGGCACCACCAAAGACATCCGGCATGACCGGGAGCAGGACACCGTCGAGAACCAGGTCACCGACTTCCATGCCGCTCACACGGATAACGGGCGCCAGTGCAGTCCCTGTCACTCCGCGGACCTCCACCGTGGAGTTCGTGCGCACTTCCGGGCCGAGCGCTTCGGCCACCGCTGGCGTCACCACCGAGCGGTTGGCCCCCGTATCGAGGACGAGCCGGAAAGGGCCCTGGCCGTTCAGGTAGACAGGCGCCCAGATGCGCCCGATCCGGTCCCTTCGGGTCGGGGCCACGTATCGCGGCTCCGGAGCGGTAACGAGAACCTCGCTCAGAGGTGCAGAGTCCTCGCCAAAGGCGAGCCCCAGGGAGAACATATTGCCCAGCGCCAGGACTCCCAGCTGCAACACTCTATGGCTCACTGCCCAAGTCCCGTTTCGGCCCCAGTCGTGCTGCTATTCTCTGCTTCTGTTTCGTTACCCGCACAAGGAGGTCGCCATGTCTGAATCAGGTCTGGGCACGTTGCTTGGCATGGGCCTGGCAGCCGTGGTGCTGTGGTTCGCAGTGGGCGGCCTGATCACTGGCGCCCTGGCCCGCTGGTTGCTGCCCGGGCCAGACCCGATGAGCTGGCTGACCACGATCGCCTATGGGATTGGCGGGTCACTGCTTGGCGGCTTCGCCGGGCAGCTGCTGGGCGTGCCGGAAGGACTCAGCTTCGTCATGGCCGTGGCGGGCGCCGCGGCGCTGATCTGGTTCTTCCGCCGGCGCAACGCCGGCCCCTGAGGCCTACTTCCGGACCGCTGGCCCCTGGCACTGCGCCAGCTGCTCCGGCGTCAGCTCGGCAGCAATACTGTCCCGGGTCGTTGCGGCCTTCTCATGACCTGCGGTGGCGGCAAGGTCGTACCAGCGATAGGCCTGAACGTAGTCCTGGGTAACTCCCTGACCGAGCGCGTAGGCAATGCCAAGGTTGAACTGGGCATCGGCGTCGCCCTGCCCGGCCGCCGCGCGATACCACTTCAGGGCGGCCGGGAAGTCGGGTGGTACGCCGTCATCGCTGGAGTACAGCACGCCCAGATTGAACTGGGCCGGGGCAAAGCCCTGTTCCGCGGCCCGGGTGTACCAGCGCAGGGCTACCGGGTAATCCTGAGCGACCCCCCGGCCGTTGGTATAGAGGTAGCCCAGGTTGTACTGGGCGCGGGCGTCGCCCTGCTCAGCCAGCCCACGCCAGAGGTCCGCGGCAGTGTGGAAATCCCCGCGACGGGCCGCAGCCAGGCCCTCCTTGAACGGATCCGGATTCATACCAGGGGAGATGCGCCGGAATCCCGGTAGTAAGGCGTCTCGCCAGTGGCATGGTCCGTGACATCGATGATCTCCGTGACCTCCGGAGCCACACCGCGCACCCGGCGTTCAAACCCCTGCCGCAGGGTTGCCTGGGATCCGGCACAACCCTGGCAGCCGCCACTCATGCGGATGTAGAGCCGGTAATCCCGGACCTCCACCAGGGCGATGGAGCCGCTGTGAGCAGCCAGGGCCGGATTCACTTCCCGGTCCAGGAGCAGCTGCACCGCGCTGCTGATCTCAGCGGCGCTCCGCCCACCGGGGCCGGGCCCGGTCCGGGGGCGAAGCATGAGAGGGATGCCATTGAGCAACTGGCTCCGCAGCACAGCAGCAATCAGCGGCTTCAGCTCTGACCAGTTGGTCTCCCGGGTCTTGCCGACCGCCACGACCCGATCCGCCACCAGCACATGGGCCACCCCCGACAGCTCGAACAGACGGGCGACGAGAGGCGAGTCAGCCGCTTGCTCCGGACTGGCAAAGAAGTGCTCGCCGTTCCGACTCAGGCTCTGGCTGACGGTGAATTTGCAGACGTCCGGATCAGCCAGCGAAACTTCCGCCCGAATGGTGACCGGCGCACCGACCTGGACTCCGTCAGACATCCTCGGCCACCAGAGCGCCGCTCCGCTCACCGAGTGAACGCAGGTGATCGAAGGAATAGAGCCCGGAATTATGCTCGTCGTTCCAGTCGATGCCGATGGCGTAGTTGCCAACACTGGCCAGTACGCGAGGGGTGACATCGGCCCTGACGGATTTCGGGTCCAGAAGCTTTCTCCCGCTCATTTCCTCTATGCACAGTGCACAGCGACAGGCAAGCCGCAGATCCCGGACATCGAAGCGGTCCTCGCGACCGTCCTCCCACAACACGGCGAGCGTGCGCAGGTCTTGCCGGCGCAGGCCTATGGGCCGGACACGGTTTCCCGCGGGCAGGGCCGCGCTTGCCACCCAGCCGGGTGCTCCCTCGTTGGAATCCCACCGCCAGGCAAAAGGCTTGAGCACTCCACCGCGCGCATTGTTCAGCTGCTCCTCCAGTTGCGCGGCCAGGGCCCCGTAGGCCCGGGCGGCAACGGACTCGGGTCTGGCAATGACGATGGGGCAGCCTTCATCCCCGCCGGTCACGATCTCGGCATCGAGAGGTATCGCACCAAGGAACGGCACCTGCAGCTGCTGGCTCATGCGCTCACCGCCACCACGGCGAAAGACGTCCGTGGTCTCTCCACAGTGTGCACAGGTGAAACCGCTCATGTTCTCAATCACGCCGAGGATGGGCACATGGACCCGCTCAAACATGCGCAGCCCCCGGCGGGCAATCTTCAGACTGACGTCCTGGGGTGTCGTGACGATGACCGCCCCGGACAGGGGTACGCTCTGGGCCAGCGTCAGCTGGATGTCGCCAGTCCCCGGGGGCAGATCCAGCAACAGGAAGTCGAGCGGACCCCACTGGGTAGCGCCGATGAACATCTTGAGGTATTTGCTGACCATAGGGCCGCGGAGGACCGCCGGACTGTCGTCATCGGTGAGCATGGCCATCGACATGGTGCCGATGCCATACCGCTCCACAGGAAGCGCCTGCCCCCCCGGGGTCATCGCTGGGGGCTGGCCAGTGGGGATGCCCAGCATCCCCGGGATGCTCGGTCCCAGAATATCGGCATCCACCAGCCCGACTCGCGCCCCCCGCTGCCGCAGAGCGAGGGCCAGGTTGACGCTGACCGTCGATTTACCGACACCACCCTTGCCACTGGCCACGGCGATGACGTGGCGGATACCCGGTAACTTCTCCCCTGATGCTCCCGGTTCGGCACTGGTGGGACCGGTACTTGTGTCTGCCATGAGAATTCTGCCTGCGGGAATTGGGACTGGTTCAGTACGATATTCGGCCGGTGAAGGGATCAGTGTCAAACCGTCCGGGAGCCGGGCCGACGGCAGCGGACTTCAATTATAGTGACAGTCCGCGTCCTGCAGACTTGCCCATCGACGCGGGTAACGATGTGGCTGCATCTTCATGAGGAATGACATGCGTAGTATCCCGGGTTATCTGCTGCTCAGCCTGGCCCTTGGAGCGCTCCTGCCCTCCCTGGCGGCCGCCGATGACAGCAACATGATGCCCGCCACGGGAACCGACAGCTTTCGATGTGGCAGTCACCTGGTCGAAAACGGGATGAGTCTGGCCAAGGTGCAGGAGTACTGCGGTACCCCTACCCAGCAGACGTCGGATCGCTGGCTCTACGATCGGGGACCCGACCAGTTCCGGATCATTATCCACGTCCAGCCGGACAATACCGTGGGCATGATCGAGGAAGAGCAGCCGCAGCAATAGGCTCCGTTTCGTGGTCCTGAGCAGCCTGACCCAGTTCCACGAGAACCCCGTGGTGATCGCCTGGTGGCGTGCCCGCCTGGGCAGGGCGCTGACAGGCTTTACCCCGGCCCGCCGCCGCGCACTGCTCGCCGCAGGCGCTGTGGTTTTCGCCTTTACCCAGACGCTGCGCCTGCTGAAAAAGGCCGACGAACTACCGGTGCCCGGGGATCTGCTGGGCAAGGCCAGCGTCATCCTGGCGGGCTTCGGCATTCTGTGGCTGCTGTACCGGGCGGCCCTCGCCTATCCCACCCTTCCCGCTGGCGTTCGCCGGTGGCCCCAACTGACGCTGCACCTGGCCTACTGGTTCGTCCTGGTGGTGCTCTGGAACACGGCCCCGACCGGGGGCTACTGGCGGGGCGTGCTGCTCGGGATAGCGGTCGTGTTTCCCTTTCTGATCTGGCGGTGCGGCTACCTGCTGCTCGCGGGTCAGCAGGGCCGTATGGGTGGCAGCCGCTTTACCGACCACCTCCTCTACCTCTGGCCGGTCTATGGCGGCTCCCAGACTCCCTACGGCAATGGCCATGGCTACCTGGCCCGTTGCGAGGCGAAAACGGACGAGCAACTCGCCAGATCCCAGCTCGCCGGCATCAAGCTGATCCTGCTGTCCTTCCTGTGGGGCGCTCTGGCCGACCTGATGGCAGCGGTGTACGGACCCGGCACTGAGCTGTCCCAGACCCTGGGCGTGCAGCCGGTCACGATCCCCAGACTGCAGGAGATGGTGAAAGGCCAGACTGCGGCGCCTCTCTGGGCTGCCTGGGCGAGCATCTACTGCGAACTTTTCTGGCAGGTGCTGCGCCATGCCGCCCGGGGCCACCAGATCATTGGCATTCTGCGGGTGTTCGGCTTCAACGTGTTTCGCAACACCTACAAGCCGCTGCTGGCCCAGTCCATCGTCGGGTTCTGGAATCGTTACTACTACTACTTCAAGGAACTCCTGGCGACCTTCTTTTTCCTGCCAACGTTCACCAGCCTCGGCGCTGGACTCCGGAAATGGCCCGCCTTACGCTTGTTACTGGCGGTGTTTGCCGCAGCCTTTGTCGGCAACATGTACTACCACCTGCTCCAGAGAACCCCCCTGCTGGTCGGTGGCGAGGTCTTCGAGGCACTCTATGACCTGCGCTCCCGGTTCTTCTACTGTTTCCTGCTGGCAACAGGGATCTTTCTCTCGATGCGCCGGGAGCAGCGCCGATCACGGCAGGCCCTCGCCGCAGGGCCAGTGCAGTTAGTCCTGAACATACTCGGCGTGTGGACCTTCTTTGGCCTGATCAACATCTGGAACGTGCGCAGTGACGCGCCGTTTTTTGTCCGGGTAGAATTCTTCCTGGGTCTTTTCGGGCTCGCCTAGGCGGTTTCCAGGAAATTCAGAGCCATGTTTCTTGATCTCAAGGTTGGTGCTCTGGCAGAGCCCATCAGCGGCCGGCACTGGGCTGGCACTGACATTCGCCGGGAAGTCGCTCGGCGGACGGCCCGCTTGCGGCGCCACGGACTGGCGGCCGGAGACCGGGTCTTCCTGCTGTTCGGCAATCGCCTGGAGTTCTTTGCTGAACTGCTCGCCATCTGGCGGCTCGGCGCCTGCGCCGTGCCCGTCGATGCGCGGCTTACGGCCTTTGAGGTCAACACACTGATCGGCGCTGCAAGGCCGCGGCTCGCGGTCGTTGACGACGCGACGGACTCAACGGTCCTGGCCGCGCTCACCACCGCTGGCATCCAGGCCGTCAACACCAGCGAGACGGGCAGCCAGGAGGTCACTGTCGGGCTGAGCCGCCTGGACGATGACGCACTGATCCTGTTCACCTCGGGCTCCACCGGGGCCCCAAAGGGCGTCATCCACACGCATCGCTCCCTGCGCGCCCGGTGGCTGTCACTGCACGATCACCTCGGCGTCACCGCCTTCTCCAGGACCCTCTGCCTGCTGCCCACCCACTTTGGCCACGGACTCATCTGTAACAGCCTCTTTCCCTGGCTGGCCGGCCAGGATCTCTACATCACACCACCCTTTCGGGCCGACATCCTCATGCGTCTCGGGGCACTGGTGGATGAACACCGGATCACCTTCATGTCTTCCGTGCCTTCCCTGTGGCGACTGGCCCTGAAGATGTCCCGGCCTCCCCAGGGCGGCACACTGCAGCGGATCCACTGCGGTTCGGCGCCCCTGTCGGCTGCGGTCTGGGAGGACATTCGCGCCTGGACCGGCACCCGCCAGGTGTGTAACGCCTACGGCATCACGGAGACGGGGAGCTGGGTCGCGGGGCTCAGCAATGCAGATACCCCGGCAGAGGACGGGCTGATCGGCGCCGGCTGGGGAGCCGTGATCAGGATCCTCAGCACAGCAGATACCTCAGCCCCCCTCGATGGCAGCCTCGAGTGCGCAGCTGGCGAAGCGGGCTTCGTCTGGCTGAATACTCCGGCGCTGATGAAGGGCTACTTTCAGCGCGACGACCTGACCCGGCAGGCGGTGGTGGATGGCTGGTTCCTGACGGGGGACATCGGCTGCCTCGATGACCGGGGCCGCCTCGTCCTCCGCGGCCGGGAGCGGGACGAAATCAACCGGGGCGGGATGAAGATCTATCCCGGCGATGTGGATGCAGTCGTCGAACGGTTTCCCGGCGTGAACGACGTGTGCACGTTTGCCCTGGACGACGAGATGTATGGCCAGGCCGTCGGTATGGCCGTTGTACTGAATGCCCGGGATGATGAGACCATCCGTGCCCTGTATCGCTGGATGACAGAGCACCTGGCGGCCCACAAGATGCCGGGCCGCTGGTGGCTCGTGGACGAGATCCCCCGGACGACCCGGGGCAAGATCAATCGTGATCAGGTCAAGGCGGCGTGCATTAACGAGCCATCACTGGACCTGATTCGCATCCTAGGTGCCAGCCGGAACCCGGCGGGAAACTCATGACCGCGACCCGGGAGCAGCGCCTGGCGCACCTGCAGACCTTTCTTCGCAGCATCCAGAAGCCCGGCAAACCTCTGGGCAGCGTCGGCATTGATGACAACCTGGTGGACTCAGGCCTCATCGACTCCCTGGCCATCGTCCAGATCGTGGCCTACCTCGAGGAGACTTACGGGCTGGACTTCGCCGCACGGGGCGTAGATCCGGAAACCCTGGCGTCGATGGGGAGCATTCTGGCCCTGATAGACGCGGCCGGCGCGACCTCTGTAACGCAGTCCTAGCCAGGGATTCCTGCTCATGCTCATCGCCCGCTGGGGCTTCATTCTGCGGCGCCTGGGCCTCGTGATGCTTCTCTACAGCATCCTGCGCTGCCTGTTTCTGGTCTTCAACCAGGTGCTGTACACCCAGGCATCAGGCGCGGAGATCGCCCGGGCATTTCTCTATGGCCTCCGGTTTGACGTCTCGGCGACGGTTGCCACCAATGCGATTTTTCTGCTTCTGTGCCTGGTGCCCCGGCAAGAGCCTATGGGAGCCGGGTATCTGCGCTTACTGAAGACCCTGTTCCTGGCCCTGAACATTCCGTTTCTGCTGATCAGCGCCATTGACCTGGAGTACTTCAGTTTCAACGGCAGGCGCTCGACCCTGGACCTGCTCAGCCTGGCGGGGGACGCGGGCGTCAAGTGGCTGGGGCTGATTACCACGTACTGGCCCGTGCTCCTGATCAGCACGGCGCTCAGTGCCGCACTGTGGCTCTTCTACGGCCAAACCCCTGCAACCGCCAACACCCCCGCTCCGCGGCCCCGGCTTGGCGTAGCCACCTGGGCCCTGAACCTCATCGTTGGTATCGCACTTGCCGTCGTGGCGATCCGCGGTGGCCTCCAGTCAAAGCCCATCAGCTCCGCGGATGCCGCTTCCCTGGGACGAAGCGAACTGGCGCAGCTGGCACTCAACTCTTCACTGACCGTGATCAAGAGCTACAAGAAATCGCCACTCAAGCGTTACAAGTATGTGGAACCGGCTGCCCTGCTGCCCTACCTCCGTAAACAGATCGACGGCCGGAAACTGATCCCGGATGTCCCGCGGGCCGACAACATCGTCATCCTGATTCTGGAGAGCTTCTCAGCAGAGTACTGGGGTGCCGGCAACGGCGGTGGACGCTACACCCCATTTCTTGACGCTCTGGCCAGTCAGTCCCTGTTCCTGCCTCAGCACTACGCGAATGGCCGCCGATCCCGGGATGCGGTGCCCGCCATACTGGCCGGAATGCCGGCCCTGATGACTGATTCGATGCTCGATTCACTCTATGCCGCCAACGACATTGTCGGCCTGGGGACTTTGCTCGCGCCACGGGGCTACACCACGAGTTTCTTTCACGGCGCGACGACGGGCACCATGCACTTCGATACGTTCACGCGGATTGCCGGCATCAACCACTACCTTGGGCTGGAAGACTATCCGGACCCGAAGGATTTCGACGGGCGCTGGGGAGTCTTCGACGAGCCCTATCTGCAATACGTGTCCCGGGAACTGAGCCAGCAGAAACCGCCCTTCGCCGCCGTCATCTTTACGGTGACCTCGCACAATCCCTACCCCATCCCTAAAAAGTATCGGGGCAGGTTCAGCAAGGGCACCCTCCCGATTCACGAGACGATCGGCTACACGGACCATGCCCTGGAACAGTTTTTCGCCACGGCGAGCCGGCAGCCCTGGTTCGCCAACACGCTCTTCATCATTACCGGCGACCATACCGAGACGCTGGAAACGCCGGACTACGTGAACGCACTGGGCCAGTACCGCGTGCCGCTGCTGGTTTACAAACCGGGAGTCACGTTTTCAGGGGTCGACCCCCGTCGGGTGACCGAGCACGCGGATATCCTGCCGTCGGTGCTCGATTATCTGGGGATCGAGCCCGGGCGCCGCCTGCTCTTTGGCAAGTCGATTTTTCGCGCCGGAGAAGGCCGCGCGTTCCTGAATGCCAATGGCCACTACTGGCTGGTCCGCGGTGACGATGCCCTGGAGTTCGTGCCGGGCAGCCTGAGTCAGACGTTCCGTCTCGACACAGACCGGCAGCTGAAGGCGCCCAGCACGGACCAGACCCCCCGCCGGGCGGAACTGGAACTGGAGGCCAAGGCACTCATCCAGTACTACAACGACGGCGTCCTGGACAACCGGCTCTACGACACGGGCCTGGCGACGCCTCAGGCCCCCTGACCCTGACCCTGCTGACCCTGAACAGGAGCCGGTGATTCTCCAGCGTTGCTGGGACTCCGGCCGGTCCAGCGCCGGTAGGCCCGGGAAAAATTGCTCTGATCCGAGAAGCCCAGCAGGTAAGCAATTTCGGCCTGGCTGAAGCGGGCTTCCCGGAGGTACGCGTCTGCCAGGCTTCTGCGGGTCGCGTCGAGGACGCGGCGATAGTTGAGCCCCTCGGACTGGAGCTGGCGCTGCAGGGTGCTGAGGCTGCAGTTGAGGCGGGCAGCCACGGTCTCCTGGCCCACCTCGCCGGTGGGCAACAGCTCACGCAGGATGCGGCGCACCTGGGTCGCAACGGGCTGTGGCTGCAAGTCAGCGACATAACGCTCGGCCAGTTGATCCATGAGGACGGACACGTCGGGATTGTCCGTCGGCAGGACCGCCTCGGCAGTGGCGCTATCGAGCCGCAGGCCGTTCGTTGCCGCATCGAACTCCACCGGGACACCGAACGCGGCGTGGTAGACCGCGGCGGTCGCGCGGCAAGCATGGCGGAGGGACACGGAACGCGGTCTCACAGGATGCCCTGCTGCCCGCTCAGCAAGGGTTAACAGAGCCATCAGGGTCGCATCGATCCCCGCCTCGTGGGGCTGCTGGGCAGGATCCGGAAACGCCGCGGTGAACTGGCAGCCCGCACTGGAAGACATAACGCTGGCGGCTACGGGGAGCGTACTGAGGACCTTGATGTACCGGCAGTAGCGTTGCAGCGCGTCTGCCAGCGTGCGGCTGCTCATCCACGCGTACCCCAGTGCGTGGAGGCCCTCGGGCCGGACCCGCCGACCAACCTTCAGGCCCAGCGCCGGGTCCCCGGTGGCGGCCACAGCTTCCTCCCACAACCGCCGTGAGGCGCTTTGGGAGACCCGGGCGCCCGACTCCCGCGTACGGGCCAGGGAAATCCCCGCGGCTGCGAACAGGGGGCCTGGATCCTTCTGGTAGTCCTGATCCAGCACCTCCGCCAGATAGCGCAGGGCCGTCGCCAGGTTTGTGGCTTCCAGGAGCATGGTCGTGGGCCATTGAATACAGGCTGACCTGAAATGACAAGCCGGGGCACCTCACCGGCAGTTAGGGTGCGCGCCATGAAAATGAATGCGCTGGGCGGCACCGTGTCCCTGGTGGAAGCCGTGGATCGGGTGACCCGGGCCGTGCATATCGGCGCTCGCCTCCCGGGCTCAAAACGGCCAGCCCTCGATGCGGCGGACCGCTCCTATCTGGGCGGCTTTATTGGCGCCCTGGTTGACGCGCTGGACCTGGACGATGGCTTCGCCGAGCTCGTGGTCTACGCCTACCTGCTGCAGGAGGGCCTGGCGGCCGATGCCGCCCGCCTGTCCAAAGTGATCCTGGTGGTCCCGGAGGTTGGGGAACTGCGCCAGGCATTTCTGCGCGGGAGGGCTGAGGCGCGGACGGTGGCGGAGCGCCAGTAGCAACGAGTGGCGGAGAGGGAGGGATTCGAACCCTCGTTACGGGGTTACCGTAAACACGCTTTCCAAGCGTGCGCCTTCAGCCACTCGGCCACCTCTCCATTAACTGTTTAGTCGCCTATTGTGCCGGTTATCTGCGGCGTTATTTGGCCGGCGGAGGCCCGGGATCCTTGCGGAAGTAGTCCGGAGGCCTTGCCAGACAGGCAGCGCCGTCAACCTGGGCGTCCGCGACCTGCGGCGGGATCACATAGCCGGACCCCCGGTTGGGGGCCGCGAGCCCGTCGGGGGTAACCACCAGCGGCAGGCTGGTGGCAAGCTGGTACTCGGACACGTCATCGCAGCGGGCGTCCGGGTTCTTGCCACCGAAACAGCCGGTCAGTCCGCCAACCAGGGCAGCCAGAACCAGGGCCCGGGACCAGCGCGCTGCCTGCAGGGCTCCGCAGGACACTCTCTAGTGCTCCCGCCCAGCCGCAGCCCGGGGGACGGTGCCATCCGCCAGCAGACCGGCCCGCCGCAGGGCCGCCTCGACAGCTGGCCGGGCACCAGGACTGAGGGTCGTGAGTGGCAGCCGCAGCGCGCCTCCGCTCAGACCGAGCCGCTCGAGGGCCCATTTGACTGGAATCGGGTTGGACTCGATAAACAGATCACGATGAAGGTCCGCCAGGCAGGCATCCACCTCCGCCGCAAGCGCGGCATCACCCTCCAGGGCGGCGTCGCACATCCTGGCCATCAGGGCGGGTGCCACGTTGGCCGTGACGGAGATGACACCCTGACCACCCTGGAGAATGAACTCCCGGCACGTCGCATCGTCGCCACTCAGCAGGAGGAAATCGTCACCACAGCCCTCGCGCAACGGGGAGAGCCGGCTCAGGTCGCCGGTGGCTTCCTTGATGCCAACGATCCCGGCGTGACCCGCCACGCGGGCCACCGTCGGGGGCAGCATATCGACGCCGGTCCGTCCCGGGACGTTGTAGAGGATCACCGGCCGGTCGACCGCGTCGGCAATGGCCAGGTAGTGACGGCAAAGTCCCTCCTGGGTCGGCTTGTTGTAGTAGGGGGTAACAACCAGATAGCCATCGATGGGAAACGCCGCCACTGCCTGGGACAGGTCGATAGTCTGGGCCGTGGAATTGGAGCCGGTCCCTGCGACCACCGGAATCCGTCCGCCGGCCCGCTCGGCCGCGACGCGAATGACCTCGATGTGCTCGGCCCTGTTCAACGTAGCCGACTCACCGGTGGTGCCGGCGATCACCAGATAATCCGTGCCCTCCTCAATGTGCCAGTCCACCAGTCGCTGGAGGCAGGGGAAGTCCACCGCCCCGTCCGGGGTCATGGGCGTAACCAGAGCGACACTGCTGCCTGAAAACATCAGAGGGAACCGGGCGGAGATCAGCCGCGAATGGTACTTCCCGACCCCCGGGGTCGCAAGGCCGAAGAGCCGGCAGAGAGGCGCTGAACCGGGCTGCAACGCGCCCCGGTACTCACTTGCTGGTGGTCAAATTCCCGGTACACTTTACCGGTACACTGGCTATCGTTCAGCAACTCTCCCAGATCGAATTCATGGAAAAGCTACTCGCGGTCACCGCCATCGGCCCGGACCGCGCCGGTGTGGTCCGCGACCTGAGCCAGGCCGTGACCTCCGCCGGAGGCAGCATTCGGGAGAGCCGGATGATTGCTCTTGGCTCCGAGTTTGCCGTGCTGATGCTGGTGTCCGGCAACTGGCACACGGTGACCAAGCTCCAGAGTTCGTTTCAGGCATTGCAGCAACAGTCCGGCCTGATCGTTACGGTCCGGGAAACCCGCCCCCGACCCGTTGAAACGGCCGCTCCCTACCTCGTGGATGTGGTCACACTCGACCACGACGGCATCGTGTTCGGCCTGTCGAACTTTTTTGCTTCCCGCGGACTCGAGATCGCTGAGGTCAGCACGCGCCGGTACAATGCGGCGCACACAGGGTCACTCATGTTCGGCGTACAGATGACAGTCAACGTCCCGGGAACCGCCCATGTGGCGACGCTGCGTGACGACTTCCTTGAGTACTGCGATGAGCAGAATCTGGACGCTGTTATCGAACCGGCGCAACGCTGAGGAGCTATCGAGACCATGAGCACCGTCAGCCTGGGCAAGGCCGTCCCCAACTTCAGTCTGCCATCCACCGGCGGCAAGACGGTGGATCTGAAGAGCCTCCGGGGCAGCAAGGTCGTCGTCTACTTCTATCCCAGGGACAGCACCCCCGGCTGCACCACCGAAGGCTGTGACTTTGCCAGCCTCCACGCCCGGTTCCGCCGCTTGCAGACCGTGATTCTCGGTGTCTCCCGGGACTCGCTGGCCTCCCATGAAAAATTCAAGGCCAAGTTCGAATTCCCCTTTGACCTGCTCTCCGACGGGGACGAGACCCTGTGCCGGCTGTTCGACGTCATCCGGGAGAAGAACATGTACGGCAAGAAAGTGCTGGGCGTGGAGCGCAGCACCTTCCTTATCGATGCTGAGGGCAAGCTGCGCGGGGAATGGCGCAAAGTCAGCGTCAAGGGCCATGCCGCCCTGCTGCTGGCGGCAGTCGAAGCGCTCTGAGCTCCGCTGGCGGAACCATGCGACGCCTTATTGCCCTGGTAGCAACCCTGTCCCTGCTCGTGCCTCCAGCGGTTCCCGCCGCAGCGGGTGACGACCTGCCGGATATCGGCAGTCCCAGCAACTCGGTTCTCTCCCGCGAGAAGGAGCAGCAGATTGGCCGCTCTATTTTCCGCAGCCTGGTCGACACCAACCGGGTAATGGAGGACCCCGAGGTCCAGGAGTATCTGCAAGATGTGGGCCTGAAGCTCGCCTCCCAGGCGCAGGACGGCGATTTCCGCTTTACCTTTTTCGTCGTTAACGACCCGGCCATCAATGCCTTTGCCCTTCCCGGCGGCTACATCGGCGTGCACTCGGGCCTGATCCTGGCCACCACAACAGAAAGCGAACTGGCAGGAGTGCTGGCCCACGAGATCTCCCACGTCACCCAAAGGCACATTTCCCGGGCCGTGTTTGCCAACCAGCGCAGCAGTATTCTCACCATGGCCGCCATGCTCGGGGCCATCCTGCTGGGAGCCGTAGGCGGCAGCCCCGATATCATTACCGGCGCCATAGCCACGGCCCAGGGCGTTTCGGCCCAGCAGCAGATCAACTTCACCCGCGCCAATGAGTACGAGGCCGACCGGGTGGGCGTTGGCGTGCTGGCGGCCAGCGGTTTCGATCCCATGGGCATGCCCGCCTTTTTCGAGACGCTCGCGCGTCAGTCGGGTCCGCTGGCGAGCCAGGCCCCCGAGTTTCTGCGTACGCACCCTGTCACGGTGAATCGCATTGCCGAAACCCGGGAACGGGCGGCCAGCTACCCGCGCCCCGACGTACGGGACGCGGATGGCTATGCCGTGACCCGCGCCCGTATTCGCGTACTGTCCAGCCCCACGCCGGAGAAGGCCCTGGAGTTTTTCCTGGGTCAGCAACAGTTACCGAGATCCGCGGGGGACATTGGCACGGAATACGGTATTGCCCTGGTCCGGATGGAACTGGGCCAGTACAGGGAGGCCCGCGCCCTGTTCCAGGGCCTGCTGGCCACTAATCCGGGTGTGATTCCCTTCCACACCGGCCTCGCTGGCGCAGAACTGGCCCTTGGCAACCGGGACGCGGCCTTCGGCATCTACGAACAGGCCATGGAACTCTTCCCCCGCAATACACCACTCACCGTGCGCTATGCCGAGGCACTTCTGGCGGCGGGCAAGAGCAAGCAGGCGCACACCATTCTTCTCGACCTGCTGAATAACGTGCCGCCCACCACGGAACAGGTGCGATTGATTGCCCTGGCAGCCAGCGCGGCCGGCGATACCGCTGATGCCTACTACTACATGGCAGAACTGCACCTCTTGAAAGGGGATGTGATCATGGCCGCCGATCAGCTGCGCGTGGCGCTGTCGACGCCGGGCCTTGATGCCGTACAGAAAGCCCGCTTTACTTCCCGGCTGGCGGAGATTCAGGAGTGGCTGGATCGGGAACAACGAGCCCGGCGCCAGCAAACCTCGGCGGGCAAACAGCAATGAAGGAGTCGGGCATGACGACACTGGGGAGGATCCTGCTGGCCGGTAGCCTTGCCCTGGCAGTCTCCGGTTGTGCCAGTCAGAGCGCTGTAGCGTCTGACGAGGCTTACGATCCGCTGCAGCCTGTAAATCGCGTGTTCTACCGTTTCAACGACCTGGGCGACCGGTACGTTCTGCGCCCGGTAGCGGTGGGTTATTCCCGCGCCCTGCCGGCGCAGATCCGGACCGGGGTACACAACTTCTTCAGCAACCTGCTGTACCCCGTCACCATTGCCAACGCTTTCCTGCAGGGCAAATTCCGGCAGTCCGGCCGGGACGGAGCGCGATTCCTGCTCAACACCACCGTCGGTCTTGGTGGTTTGTTCGATCCCGCCAGCCGCGTAGGCCTCACGGAGAACGATGAGGACTTTGGCCAGACGCTAGCCGTTTGGGGGGTCGGCAACGGGCCTTACCTGGTCATCCCGATACTCGGGCCCAGTACCCTCCGCAATACCGCGGGTGATGCGGTGGACTTACCCCTCACGCCGTTCCTCAACGTCACTGACGGGGATCTCGGCTGGAGGCTGGGAACCTGGGCAATCTACCAGGTAGACCGGCGTTCGGGCTTCCTCGATGCCGATGCCCAGGTCTTCGAGGCCTACGACCCCTACATATTCGTCAGGGATGCCTATCTCCAGAACCGGCGGTACCGGTCCCTGGACGGCAACGTCCCGGAGGATGATTCCTACCTGGATGAATCGGAATTCGATGATCCGGAAGACGATGCCCCGGAAACGGCAGAGCCAGCCGGGGAGTAGGAGTCGGTCAGCATCGCCTCGACACCGCTCAGACGGGCAATGGCCAGCAACTTGGCAGGCATCCCCTGGAAAGTGACGGTGCACTGCTGCGCCCGACCCTGACGAAGCCATTCCAGCAGCAAAGCCAGGCAGGCGCTGTCAACGCTGGTGACCTCCTGCAGATTAACAATTACGGCCTTCTGACCAGCAAACAGCGACTTACCCGACTCGAGCAACCCGCCCGCGGTGGCAAACGTCACCGGGCCACTGACCGCGATTTGCCCTGCTCCCAACGACGCAAGAGAAGGAGCCATCAGGTGTCCTTCGGTCACTTACCACCCGCACCGGGTGCATTCGTCGTCACCTTGGCCGCATCCGACTTGAGTCGGGCAATCACCGCGTCGATACCCTTGGCGCTGATCTCTGCGTTGAACTGGTTACGGTAGTTCTGCACGTAGGAGATACCCTCAATGCGGACATCGAAAGCGCGCCAGCCCTTGGGGGTCTGATGCAGGGAGTAGTAAACCGGCAGCTTCGTCCCGTCCGCCAGCTGCATTTCCGTCTTCACGACAGTCCGCTTCGGATCCGGCGCTTCACCGGCATCCGGCAGAAACCCGACCTTGTCCTTCTCAAAGCGCAGTACGTACCGTGCATAGCTGCGGAGCAGGAAATCATAGAACGTATCAATGAACTCCTGGCGCTGGGCCGGCGTGGCCGTGCGCCAGTGTTTACCCAGCACCAGACGCCCGGAGTAATCGGTGTCGAAGACGGGCAGGAAGACGTCACCAACCAGCTTGTACAGCTCAACCGGGTTCGCTGCGAGCTCCTGCTGTCGGCCTGCAATACGCGCCGTCAGGGTGTCCGCCGTCTCGCGCACAACCTGACCTGGCGTCCGCTCATCGGCCGCGTGGGCTGCAGGGGCGATGAGCCCGGCAAGCAGGCTTAGAGTCAGGGCAGCAAAAATACGCATAGGAAAACTCCGCTTAGTCACTGGACGTGCCGGACTGGTCACCAGGGGTTACGTCAGGGGCGGCTGCCGCAGGTGCCGCAGGTGCCGCATCCTCCCCTTTCTCCGCCTGACTGAACAGAAACTTGCTCACCAACTGCTCCAGCACGATAGCCGACTGGGTGATTTCCAGCTGGCTGTTATCTGTCAGATAGGTTTCGGAACCACCCGGGCCGAGACCTACGTATTTACTGCCGAGCAATCCCGCCGTCAGGATACTGGCATCGGAATCATCGGGGATCTTGTTGAACTGGGGGTTAATACGCAGCGTTACCAGGGCATCGAGGTTCTCATTGTCAAACACGATGCTCTCAACCCGGCCGATGTTGACGCCAGCCATGGTCACGGCTGAGCGCACCTTAAGTCCTGCCACATCATCGAAGCGGGCGGTAACCCGATAGCCCTTGTCGCCACCGTACTCTTCCATATCGGTGGTCTGGGTCGCCAGAAACAGCAGAGCGGCAAAACCCAGAAAAATGAACAGGCCGGTACCCAGTTCCCGCGTGCGCGTGGTTTCCATATTCGCAACGTTCCTAGAGAAGGTAGGCAGTAATCAAATAGTCGAGGACCAGTACAAGGATCGACGTGGTCACCACCGTACGGGTAGTGGCCATGCCAACACCCTCGGCCGTCGGCGGGGAATTGTAACCCTCGTACACCGCCACGAGGCCGGCCGTAACGCCAAAAACAAAGCTCTTCAGGACCCCCTCGAAAATATCTTCCGGATCGACAAACTCCTGCATCTGGGACCAGAAGGCTCCGTTGTCGACGCCCATGACCCGGACACCGATGAACCAGGCACCCAGGATTCCAACCGCATTGAAAACGGCCGTCAGCAGGGGCACCGAAATTACAGCGCCGACAAAGCGCGGCGCGATGATCCGGCGAATGGGGTCGATCGCCATAACCTCCATGGCGGCCAGCTGGTCGGTGGCGCGCATCAGACCGATCTCGGATGCGAGGGCCGTGCCAGCCCGGCCAGCAAACAGTAAGGCCGTAACGACCGGGCCCAGTTCCTTGAACAGTGTCAGGGCAACACCCGCGCCCAGGATGTCCTCCTGCCGCAGTCGGGACAAGGAGTCGTAGCCCTGGAGACCGATGACCATGCCGACGAAGAACGCCGACGTCATGATGATGACCAGCGACAGAACGCCGGAGTTGCGGACCTGCTGGGAGATCAGCCTGGGACGCGCCAGCGCCGCCGGACACTGCCGGAGAATCGCGAGCAGGAAGAGAATCACGGCACCCAGCTTGCGCAGGGACTCGAGCAGTCCGCCCCAGAGCTGGAGTGCCAGGGTCACCGCCCGGCTCCAAGCAACTGCTCGGCATAGTCAGGGGCGGGGTAATGAAAGGGTACCGGGCCATCGGCAGCGCCCGTCATGAACTGGCGGACGAGCTCTGATGGGCTGGCGGCGAGTTCCGTGGGCGCGCCCGAGGCAATGACCCGGCCCTCGGAAATGACGATGCAGTGATCAGCAATGTGGCTGATCTCGGCAACATCATGGGAGACAACGATGCTCGTGAGGCCAAGGGCATCGTTGTTGAGGCGAATCAGCCGCAGCACCACGCCCAGGGAAATGGGATCGAGTCCGGAAAACGGCTCGTCGTAGAGCAGCAGTTCCGGATCCAGCACCATCGCCCTGGCCATCGCGACCCGCCGCGCCATGCCCCCGGACAGTTCCGTAGGCATCAGGTCGGCAGCACCGCGGAGGCCAACAGAGTTCAGCTTGGTGAGTACCACGTGGCGGATCAGCGCATCCGGCAGCCTGGTGTTCTCCCGGACAGGAAATGCGATGTTCTCGAAGACGTCAAGGTCAGTCAGCAGTGCGCTGTTCTGAAAGAGCATCCCCATGCGCCGCCGCAGGTCGAAGAGCGCGCTGCGGGACAACGCCGCCACGTTCTGCCCTGCCACCATCACGGTGCCCGCCTCCGGGCGAAGCTGGCCCGTGATCATCCGGAGGAGCGTCGTCTTGCCGGTGCCGCTCGGCCCCATAATCGCGGTAATGCTGCCCCGCCGGATGCCGAGATCCAGCCCGGAAAAGATCGGGCGCCCGGAACGTCGGAAATGGAGCCCGCTGATCTCGACGAGATTATCCGCTGTCACTGAATCAGGCTGCTTCCATGTCGCGGCGATACTGCCCGGCATGGGCCAGGCCATTGAGGCGGGCCCGCTTGAGGAAAGCCTCCTGCCCGGCCTTCACGCCCTCGGGCTTGCCACCCCAGGCTTTGAGGGAGGGCGCCTGCAGGGCACGACCGTATGAGAACGTTAGCTGCCAGGGCAGCGACCCCAGGGCGTTCATGGCGGAGAGATGCTCAGTGGATTCCTCGGGACTCTGGCCGCCGGAGAGGAAGGCTATGCCGGGCACCAGCGCCGGAACCGTGCTCTTGAGACAGCGGATGGTCGCCTCCGCCACGTCACGGACCGTCGCCTTCTGCTTGCAGTCTTCGCCCGGCACAATCATGTTGGGTTTAAGAACCATCCCGGCAAGGTCAACCCGGTGGGCCCGCAACTCGATAAACGTGCGCTCCAGAGCCATCATGGTTACTTCCTCACAGCGGGCGAGGCTGTGGTCGCCGTCCATCAGAACTTCAGGCTCAACGATCGGGACGATACCCGCTTCCTGGCACAAGGCCGCATACCGGGCGAGTGCGTGGGCATTGGCCGACAGGCAGTAGTTCGTCGGCAAACCCGGCCCAATAGTGATGACAGCGCGCCACTTGGCAAACTTTGCGCCCAGCTCCGCGTACTCCTTGAGGCGCTCCCGCAGGCCATCAAGGCCTTCAGTGAGGGTCTCGCCGGGGAAGCCAGCCAGGGCCTTGGCGCCTGCATCGACCTTGATACCGGGCAGCATCCCCTGCTGGGCCAGGTACCTGGGAAACGGCACCCCGCTGAGCGTCGACTGCCGCAGGGTTTCATCGTAGAGGATCACCCCGCTGATGTAATCGGCAGCCCTGGGTGCGGTGAAGAGCATGTCCCGATAAGCGCGCCGGCTATCAGCCGTGGATTCGAGGCGGATTGAATCGAAGCGCTTCTTGATGGTGCCCGAACTCTCGTCCGCGGCCAGGATCCCCTTACCGGGTAAAACCATCGCCTGTGCGATGGCAGCAAGAGACTGGGCACTCATGGCATAAACCTCCGGTTCTTGAATTTCATCCCGCGCTGGGACGCGCTGACTGACCACCACGCCGGGGTCAGAGGCGCGGCGGGGAAGAATAGCAAATTCCCGGTCGCGACCGGCCCAAAGGGTTCCCCCAGGCGGGATACTGGACTAAGATAGTCCCATATAGATTTGGCCCCGAATTATGCTCCGCATCAGCAAACTGACTGACTACGGCACGATGATCCTGGTGCATCTGGCCGTGCAGGCCCGTGGGGCAAAGGACGGCGTCGTGGACCCTGAGCACCTGTGCTCTGCCAGCGATGTTGCTTCTGGAACGCGCCTGGCACTCCCGACAGTGCAGAAGCTTCTCAAGGTGCTGGCCCGGAGCGAACTCGTGCGGTCTGTCCGCGGTTCTGAGGGTGGCTACGCGCTGGCACGGAATCCGGCGACGATCACCGCAGCGGAAATTCTCGACGTCTTTGAGGGTCCGCTCAGCATCACCGAGTGCAGTACCGCCGACAGCCGGTGCGAACTGGAGGATGGCTGCCCGACCGGCGGTGCCTGGCAGAAGATCAACCGGGGCATTCGTGGAGCCCTCGATGAGATAACCCTGGCGGACCTCGCCCACCCGCCCCGGGAGTTTCCGCTGGTGGATCTGTCTGGCCGCTCCAGCCGGCTGCGCCACCGCCCTCCTACCCCTGGCCAAGGATGAGCTGACATGACCGGCAACGCGCCAAATCAGGGTCTTGAAGACTTCATGGGCCGGGGCTATGCCCACGGCTTCGTGACGGACATCGAAGCGGACACCGTGGCCCCCGGACTCAGCGAGGACGTCATCCGCTTCATCTCGGCCAAGAAAGGCGAACCTGAGTTCCTGCTGGCCTGGCGACTGAAGGCCTATCGGCACTGGCTGACGCTCCGGGAGCCCCGCTGGGCGAAGCTCCACCACCCGCCGATCGACTATCAGGCTATCTCCTACTACTCGGCCCCGCGCACCGCGCCGGGACTCAAGTCCATTGACGAAGTAGACCCGAAACTCCTGCAGACTTACGAGAAACTGGGCATTCCCCTTCATGAGCGCGCGCGACTGGCAGGTGTCGCAGTCGACGCCGTCTTCGACAGTGTCTCGGTCACCACCACCTTCAAGGACAAACTCGCGGCGGTGGGCGTCATTTTCTGCTCCTTCTCGGAGGCGGTACGGGAGCACCCCGAACTCGTGCGCAAGTACCTGGGTACGGTTGTGCCCTACCGGGACAACTATTTCGCCGCCCTGAACTCGGCTGTGTTTACCGACGGCTCCTTCGTCTACATCCCGAAGGGCGTGCGCTGCCCGATGGAGCTCTCAACCTATTTCCGCATCAATCAGGCGAAGACCGGTCAGTTTGAGCGGACGCTGATCGTGGCGGAGGACGGCAGTCATGTGAGCTACCTCGAGGGCTGCACGGCGCCCCAGAGAGACGAAAATCAGCTCCATGCGGCGGTGGTGGAACTGGTGGCCCTGAATGACGCCACGATCAAGTACTCAACCGTACAGAACTGGTATCCGGGGGATGAGGAAGGCCGCGGCGGCATCTACAACTTCGTCACCAAGCGAGGGGACTGCCGGGGGGCCAACTCACGGATCTCCTGGACCCAGGTAGAGGCTGGGTCAGCAATCACCTGGAAGTACCCGAGCTGCATCCTGAGAGGCGAGAACTCCGTCGGCGAGTTCTACTCCGTGGCTGTGACCAACAACCTGCAGCAGGCCGATACCGGCACCAAGATGATTCACATTGGCCGCAACACCCGGAGCACTATCGTCTCCAAGGGCATTTCAGCAGGTCGCGCGCAGAACGCCTACCGCGGCCTGGTGAAAATACTCCCGACGGCCGAGAACGCCCGCAATTACACCCAGTGCGACTCGCTGCTGATGGGGGCTCGCTGCGGAGCCCACACGTTCCCCTATATGGAAGTGCGCAATCCAACTGCGGTGGTCGAGCACGAAGCCACGACCTCCCGGATTGGCGATGACCAGCTCTTCTACTGCCGGCAGAGGGGCATCTCAACCGAGGACGCAGTCAATCTCATCGTGAACGGCTTCTGCAAGCAGGTGTTTCGCCAGTTGCCCATGGAGTTTGCAGTGGAAGCCCAGAACCTCCTGAATGTCAGCCTGGAAGGGGCCGTCGGTTGAGCACGTTGCTGGAAGTCTCTGGTCTCCGCGTAGCGGTAGGTGGCAAGGAGATCCTGACGGGTCTCGATCTTGTGGTTCGCGCTGGTGAGGTCCACGCGATCATGGGCCCGAACGGCTCGGGCAAGAGCACACTGGCCCACGTTTTGTCCGGGCGGGACGGTTACGTAGTCACTGGGGGCTCGGTGAGCTATCAGGGCCTTGACCTGCTCGCCATGGCTCCCGAAGAACGCGCCAGGGCTGGCCTGTTTCTCGGCTTCCAGTATCCGGTCGAGATCCCTGGCGTCAGTAACGTCTACCTGCTGCGCTCGGCGCTGAATGCCCGCAGATCCGCCCGGGGGGAGAGTGAGATCGATGCAGCGGGTTTTCTGCGCCTGGTGAAAGCCAAGGCGCGACTGATGCAGATGGATGAGAGCTTCCTGCAGAGGGGTGTCAATGAGGGGTTCTCTGGCGGCGAGAAAAAGCGCAACGAGATCTTCCAGATGGCGGTCCTCGAACCCGTCCTTGCCATCCTCGACGAGACAGACTCAGGACTGGATATTGATGCCCTGAAGATCGTGTCAAATGGCGTCAACAGCCTGCGAGACCCTGCGCGGGCCTTTATCCTGGTGACTCACTATCAGCGGCTGCTGGACTACATCAGGCCGGATTTCGTGCACGTCCTGGCCGGCGGCCGCATCATTCGTACCGGCGACCATACGCTGGCCCTTGAACTGGAGGCGGACGGTTACGAACAGATCCTCGCCGCTGCCAGTACCTGAGGCAATCGCCGTGGCGCCATCAACGATGCGGGAGGACACCCGCGACCAGACGGGCAACCGCCGCCCCTGGCAAGTCGCTGCAGAGCAATTAAGCCACACGGCCTCTGGACTCGACTGGCTGACTGAACGCCGCACCGCTGCCCTGGTCCGCGCAGACCGCCTCGGCCTGCCCGACCAGAGCCAGGAAGAGTGGCGGTACACGAGTCTCACTCCGTTTGCGCGGCGCTGGCTGGATCACCTGGCCGGGGCGCGCCTGCCTGCCGTCCCGGAACCGGTGCCCCCCACCCTGGCAGGCGTATTCAGCGTGGACATCGTCGACGGAATGCTCTGTGCTCCTCTGCTCGCGACCCCGCCAGGCCTCACGATACAGTCGCTCCAGAACCTTGGCGCGGAGTGGCGGACACGGGTGGAAGCGCTGCTTGGAAGCGCGGTGAGCCCTACAGACACCTCCGCCAGCGACAGTCTGATAGATCTCAATACGGCCTTGCTGACTGACCTGATACTGGTTACGACAGAACCGGGAGCCAGCGTGGCAATACCCATTCATATGCGGCTTCAGGCCACTGCCGCATCGGCGCTTTGCCAGACCAGACTGCTGGTCGATCTGGCGGCAGGCAGCAGGCTGACCCTGAGCCTGGAGTTCACCGGGACAGCCGGTGTCCTGGTGAATGCTGTCTCCCAGATGTGTCTGGGCCGGGACAGCGAGCTGAACCTGGTCCGCGTGCAGGCGCTGCCCGATGACGGCATGCTCCTGGAGTCGACGAGCATCGAGGCCAATGATTCTGCTGCCGTCACGGTCACCAGCGTCGATCTCGGCGGGCAGCTCAGTCGACAGTCCCTGACGGTGCGCCTGGCCGGAACCGGAGCCAGCGCCACCGTGCATGGGCTGTTCCTCGCCGACGGCCAGCGCCATATAGACAACCGCACAAGGTTGCAGCACGAGGCCCCGTCGACGACCAGTCGGGAGTTCTTCCGGGGCATCGCCGCTGACCATGGCCACGGAGTGTTCAGCGGCAAGATCATCGTGCAGCCCGGAGCGGCAGGCAGCAACGCTGCTCTGACCAACCGCAATCTCCTGCTCACGACGACGGCGGAGATCGATACGAAGCCCGAGCTGGAGATCTATGTGGACGACGTCCGCTGCAGCCACGGTGCAACCACAGGGCAGCTGGACGCCAACGCCCTCTTCTACCTGCAATCCCGGGGACTCGATCTGAGCACCGCCCGGCAGGTGCTCACAGCGGCATTTCTGCGGGATAGCCTCACCGGCATTCCCTTGCCTGAACTCCGCGAACGGCTGGAAGCGCGGCTCGAGAGCCGCTTGCAGGCTCAGACCGGGGCCGCACGGTGAGCCTGATTACTGCCAGCCCCCCGCTGGACGTCGAGACCATCCGGGGCGACTTTCCGATACTTGCACAGCAGGTCAATGGTCATCCGCTGGCCTACCTCGACAACGCGGCTTCATCCCAGCGACCGCTGCAGGTTCTTGAAGCCATGCAGAACTACTACACCCACGATCATGCCAACGTGCACCGGGGTGTCCACAGCCTCAGCCACCGGGCAACGGACCACTATGAAGCAGCGCGGGAAACCGTCCGGGCCTTCGTTAATGCCGCATCAGTGCGGGAGATCATCTTCACCCGGGGTACTACTGAAGCGATCAACCTGGTCGCTTTCAGTTTCGGTCAGCGACTGCAGGCAGGCGATGAGATCCTCATTACGGCAATGGAGCATCACTCCAACATAGTGCCCTGGCAACTGCTCTGCGAGCGCAGCGGTGCCGTCCTCCGGGTTGCCCCCATCAACGACGCGGGCGAACTCGTTCTTCCCGAATTCATGGCACTGCTCGGTCCGCGGACGAAGCTGGTGGCAATCACCCACGTTTCCAATGCACTGGGCACGGTCAATCCGGTAAAGGTACTCATTGCCGCCGCCCGGAGCCGGGGCATACCGGTGCTGCTGGACGGCGCACAGGCGATCCCCCACCAGGCTGTGGATGTCCGGGACCTGGACTGCGACTTCTACGCCTTCTCGGGCCACAAGATGTGCGGACCCACCGGCATTGGCGTGCTCTACGGTCGCGAGGCCATGCTCCAGGATCTGCCGCCTTTCCAGAGTGGCGGGGACATGATCCTTACCGTCAGCTTCAAGGGCACCACCTATAACGAACTCCCCTACCGGTTCGAGGCGGGCACGCCCCACATCGCCGGGGCGATCGGCCTCGCTGCCGCCATCAACTACCTCACCCGCCTTGGCCTGCCGAGCATCGCCGCCTGGGAGGCCGGACTGCTCAGCTACGCTACGGAGTTGCTGCTGCAGCTTCCGGGCCTGTCGATTGTTGGTACTGCACGGGACAAAGCCAGCCTGGTCTCCTTCAATATCGCGGGCATCCACCCCCACGATCTGGGCACTATCCTCGACCAGCGCGGCGTGGCAATCCGGGCCGGCCACCACTGCGCCATGCCGGTGATGGAGCGCTTTGGCCTGGCGGGTACGGCGCGGGCCTCCTTCGCCTTCTACAACACCCGCGGGGAGATCGACCAGCTACTGGACGCCCTGCGCCTTGCCCAACGGATGTTCGCCTGATGTCCGCGCCCGTCAGGGAGTTGACCGACCTTTACCGGCAGATCGTTCTGGATCACAGCCGTCACCCGCGCCACCAGGGTCGGCCCGAGCATTACAACCGGGAGGCGGAGGGCCACAATCCCCTCTGCGGCGACAAGGTCCGGATCTATCTTCAGCTGCAGGATGATCTGCTGCAGGATGTCACCTTCGAGGCCTCCGGCTGTGCCATCTGTCTGGCCTCGGCTTCCCTGATGGCCGAGACAGTGCGCCGGCGCCCACTGCTTGAGGCCAGGGCTTCCGTCGACGAGTTCGACAGGGCTTTGTCGACCGGTGCTGGCGCCACCCTGACTGGAGATCTCGCGGCACTTGGAGGGGTCAGTCAGTATCCCTCCCGTATCCGGTGCGCCACACTGCCCTGGAAAACACTCCTGGCTGCAATGGATGCAACCTCCGCGACAGTGACTACCGAACAAGAGAGCATCCAGCGATGAACAGCGCAGACAATGAACCGGTCGTGGTGAGGCGCGACGTGGAAGGACTCATGGTGCCGTCCGGGGTCCCCGTGGTGCTCCCCACGGACTCCCTCGTCTACATCACCCAGGCCATGGGCGGAAGCTTTACGGTCTATTTTGAAGGGAACCTCGTTCGCGTCCCGGGCAAGGATGCGGATGCCCTGGGGAAAGAGTCCGTAACCCCGCCGGCCCTGCCTGACGACGCCACCGATGAGCAATTCGAGGCACTCGCGTGGGAGCAGCTGAAGACCATCTACGACCCCGAGATTCCGATCAACATCGTGGAGCTCGGGCTCGTTTATGAATGCGCCATTCGCCGCCTGGAATCCGGGTTGCGCGCAGTCAGCCTGCGCATGACCGTTACGGCGCCGGGCTGCGGCATGGGGGAGATCCTGGTGGAGGAGGCACGGCAGAAGATCAGTATCATTCCGACCGTCGGAGAAGTGGACGTGCAGCTGGTCTTTGATCCGCCGTGGAGCCAGGACATGATGTCGGAAGCCGCGCGGCTCGAAGCCGGACTGATGTAGCCAGAGGTATCAGCAATAATGCGCCGCCAGTTAACCCTGCTTCGGCACGCCAAGTCTTCCTGGGACGACACCAGGCTCAAAGACCAGCAGCGGCCACTGAACGACCGGGGAGAGAAAGACGCTCCCCTGATGGGCAAGCGACTGCTCGCCCGGGGTGCGCGACCCACGCTGATTATCACCAGCCCTGCAGTCCGCGCCCGCCGTACGGCCCAGATTATCGCCAGGGAAATTGGCTATCCCCTGGAATTCCTCCAGCGGGAAGAAGACCTGTACCTGGCAGCGCCCGCTGAGATCATCGCGGTGCTCGGCCGCCAGGACGACAGTTACAGGGACGTCATCGTCTGCGGACACAATCCCGGACTGACCGATCTCACGAACCAGCTGACGGGCGCACAGATAGACAACGTGCCAACCACCGGCGTCGTGATCATCGGCCTCGAACTGGAGAGCTGGTCCGAGCTTGACGGCACCCGGGGTGATCTGCTGCTGTTCGACTATCCGCGTCGACCAGAGAATGCCCCTAAGCCCTAGCTATTCCCCAGAGCACCCGTTCGGGTCCGCCCCCTCTGGGCCGTCTACTCCACCGCGCAATCGCAGTGCGTGTAGAGACCCCGGGGGTCATTGAATCTCGAGAGCAGCTGCAGTTCCTTGTCCAGGCGCGCCAGAACTTCCCGGGCCATGCCGCCCGAGTGCCCCCCAAGACCCGACAGCATGGCACCCAGACCCAGGTAACGGGCCAGGCCCACGCCCTGCGCACCAATCTCTACGGCAAGCCGCTGCAGCAGCGTCTGCTCAGGCTCAATGTAACGTCGATCATAGGCATCCTTGTCCAGTCCCGCGAGCGCAGCAGCCGCCGCCACGGCGGCGTCAATGCCCCCGATATGGTCCACGAGACCCCGCTCCAGGGCATCGGCTCCGATCCAGACACGACCCCGGGCGATGCTATCGGCCTGCTCGTAAGTGAGACTTCGAGCCGCTGCGACCTTGCTCACGAAAACCCGGTAGGCGTCCTCCACGCTGGCGGTGAGCACCCGGCGGGCATCCTCCCCCAGGGGACGATCCAGACGTAGCTGCCCAGCGAGGCGCGTAGTGCCGAAGCCATCGACGTGGACACCGAGCTTGTCCAGCGTCCGGGGCACGGTAGGCACCAGGGCGCCAACGCCAATGGAACCCGTAATTGTCGTGTTACTGGCCCAGATTTCGTCGGCGGCCATCGCGATATAGTAGCCACCAGAAGCGGCGACGCTGCTCATCGACGCGACCAGCGGCTTGCCATCGGCCTTCAGCGCCTCGAGTTCGGCGAAGATGACCTCGGAAGCAAACATGCTCCCCCCGGGACTGTCGATCTGCAGTACGACCGCCACCACTGAGTCATCAAATCTCGCGCGGCGAATCTCGGCCGCCAGGGTATCGCCACCCACGACACCGGGTGCGGCTTCACCATCGACGATCTCACCGGCAGCCACGATGACTGCGACCCTGTCTCCACTACCCCCGTCCTTAAGACTCTGCTCGATAGCTGTGGCCCGCACGTAGGAACTGAAGTCGATGCCGTTGAAGCTGCCGTCGTCGGCCTCGCTGTCGCCCACCAGGTCGGCGAGGTAGACATCAACCTCCGGACGGCTCATGAGCTTGTCGACCAGTCGCGCCGAGACAGCAGCCCTGGCAGCATTGCCCTGCTCCGCTTCCAGGCGGCTGGCCAGATCGTCCGCATAAGACTGCAGAGCCCCCGGAGCCAGTTTGCGGGCCGCCGTCACATCCCGCTCCCAGGCAG
The DNA here is from genome assembly GCA_031409515.1 of Gammaproteobacteria bacterium. GTDB lineage: Bacteria > Pseudomonadota > Gammaproteobacteria > Steroidobacterales > SHZI01. The sequence goes on from JANNXJ010000051.1 coordinate 50,543, forward strand.
CCCACAGCCCGTCCAGCCAGACTTTGCTGGACTGCTTGTCTTCCGCAGACATGTCATCGCGAATGTAGGGTTCGACGAAGGACTTGAACTCGCCCACGCGAAAGACATTAAGGTCTACCTGCAGGTTTTCCAGGGCGCTACGGAAGAACGTGCGGTAGTACTCGTAGCCTTCGAGATAGACCAGTCCCAGCTGATTCATGATGACTTCGTCGGCGTGGGAAGCCAGGTAGTACTGATCCCGGGTATAGCCATCGCCGACAGCAATGACTTTCTTGCCAGCTGACCGCACCTTCTGCAGTCCTGCAGCGACGGCCTGCAACTTCGCCAGGCCGCTCCCGGCATCCAGGGCATCAAGATTGAGAACGACCGCTTTGATGCGGTCATCACTTACCGCCCTGTCGAGGCTGTCAGTCACGTCCCGCAGCAAGGTCTGGGGCGGGACGTCACCGTTAATCTCGGCGAGAGCCCGATCCAGCGGGCTGCCCTCGAGCTGGTCGACCAGCACACCGGTGGGATTGATCACCAGGGCCGCTGATGAGGGCACCGAAACGGGCTGTCCCAGGGACCCGGCCAGCAGGATCCCGAAGATGACCAGCAGCAGGATGAGATGGAGGACCCTGCGGATGGTGTCCAGGCCATACCAGATAGCCCGCAGAAGGTTGCCAAAGAATCGAAGGATAAACATGCGCTGGCTCCCGGCTAACCCTTGTAGCTGATGCGGTAGATGACGCCGCGCTTGTCGTCACTGACCAGTAGCGAACCATCCGGAGCGACCAGCAGATCGACGGGCCTGCCCAGGACTTCGTCAGCGGCGAGCCAGCCCTCAATGAACGGTTCATAGGCCACGGCCTTGTTGCCCTCCAGGCGGACCAGAGTGACCCGGTAACCGGTCTTGCCGGCCGCCTTGCTGCGGTTCCAGGAGCCGTGTTCAGCAATCAGTATCTGCCCCCGATACTCCGACGGAAACATCCGGCCGGTGTAAAACGCGAGGGCCAGCGGGGCCACATGCGGACCCAGGTTCTGGACGGGAGCCACCGCAGCGCTGCAACGGCCCGCCGAGCCGAACTGCGGATCCACAATGGTGCCAGCGTGGCAATAGGGGAACCCGAAGTCCAGGCCAGTCTTTGGGGCGTGATTCAACTCGCAGGGTGGCGTGTCATCCCCCAGCATGTCGCGGCCATTGTCGGTGAACCACAGGTCCTTCGACGCCGGATCCCAGGCCAGGCCCACCGCATTCCGCACACCTGTCGCAACGACTTCCCTCCCCGTGCCATCCGGATTCATCCGCAGAATTTCGCCGAAACCAGGCTGGACGCAAACGTTGCAGGGGGCGCCCACGGAAACGTACAGCTTGTTGTCCGGACCGACAGCCAGGTACTTCCAGGAATGCAGGACTACCTTGAACGGCAGCGCAGGATCGACTATCTCGGCGGGCGGCGCCTTGAGGGCTGCCTCCGCATCGGGATACCGGATCAGGCGCTTCTGCTCAGCCACATAGAGCGCCCCCTTGTACACGGCCACACCATTGGGCATGGCTAGGCCTTCGGCAAACCGCTCTACCGTGGGATTGGCCCGCAACGCATTGCGTACCGCATACACCACGCCGCCGGACATGGTACCCACGAAGAGCGTCCCCCCTTCTCCGAGGGCCATTGAGCGCGCGTTGGGCACGTTGTCGATGAGTATCTCGGCACGAAACCCCGGGGGCAGTCTCAGGAACTCAGCCGGCTTGCCGGGCGGTACCTCCGAGGCCACCGATGAGCAGCCCGCCGTTACAACCATTGCTGCCAGCAGAACGAGTACCTGTTTCATTTTGCGCGGAGCTCCGTGTTAGTTGGGGAGAAGAGCAAGCGAGAGTGCTGGGATGAAGGTGATCAGGAGGACAGCCACAAACAGGATGAGAATGAATGGCAGCGTGGCCAGACAAACCTCCAGAACGGGCTTATTGAACCTGTAACTCGAGATGTAAAGATTAAGGCCGATCGGCGGCAAGAGATACCCGAGCTCCATCGTGGCGACGAAGATGATGCCAAGGTGTATGGGATCAACTCCGTACTTTGCCGCCACTGGCAGCATCAGGGGAACCACCAGTACCAGGGCAGAAAAAATGTGCAGGATGCACCCGATAAGCAGGAGAAAGGCTATGAGTAGCAGCAGGAAACTGGTCTGATCTGTGACGTACCGCGTAACCAGCTCGATGAGCTGCTGGGGCACCTGGGCATCAATCATGTAGTTGGTCGAGGCCAGGGAGATGCCGAGGATCAGCAGGATGCCCCCGACCAGAACCATCGATTCTCTGACGATCGCTGGCAAGCGTCTCCAGGAAACCTCCCGATAGATCAGCAATTCCACGACCAGCACATAGACCACCGTAACTGCAGCAGCTTCGGAAACTGCAAAGTAGCCGCTGTAGATTCCGCCCAGAACCACCACGGGCAAGGGTAGCTCCCAGATCGACTCGCGGATGGCGCCCCGAACCTCCTGCCAGGAGAACTCGGCCATGGGTCGCCGGTTTTCCCGGTTGCGCCACAGGCAGAAAGCCGCCAGCGCGAGCATCATCAGAACGCCTGGAACGATGCCGGCCAGAAACAGGGAGTCGATCGAAACCTCGGCAATGATTCCGTAGATGATCAGGGGCAGCGACGGGGCAAATAGCAACCCAAGACTGCCCGATGAAGTCACCAGACCCAGAGTAAACCGCTCGCTATAGCCTGCCTGCACAAGGGCCGGGAACAGCAGCGCGCCGATGGCAATAATGGTAACGCCGGAGCCCCCGGTAAAGGCCGTGAACAGCGAGCACGTAGCCACGGCCACCATCGCCAGGCCGCCTGGCAACCAGCCGATCAGGGCTGCACTGAGGCGCACCAGTCGGGCGGCCGCCCGGCTCTCGCTCAGGACGAACCCCGCAAATGTGAACAACGGAATAGCCAGAAGAATAGGAGTTTCGGCAATGCCGAAAATCTCAATCGGGACGGCCGTAAGGTCCACGCCCGTCCGGGCAAAGCCGAGTAGCGCTCCCGCCCCGATGATCGCAAACAGCGGCGCGCCAAGCACCGCCAGCAGCACCAGCGCCAGGCTGGTGAGAATCATGCGGCATCCAGCCCGGCAGGCGGACTTGAGGGACGGAAATGCCGGGGCAATCCGGCCAGATAGCGGTAGGCAATCAGCGTAAACGCGACAGGGAGAATGGCCTGAAAACCCCAGGCAGGCCATGTGCCAAGGACCTGATCGCCGAACTCCCTGGTCTCGGCAACGAAGCGCCAGGAGTACCAGGCAAGTATGGCGGATACGCCAGCCGCGAAGAGATCCACTACCACTGCGGTTGCGCGCCGCCAGTTCGTCGGGAGAAACCTGGACAGGAGATCAATCCGGAGATGGACGTTGTCCCTGCTGGCCGCAACTGCGCCCAGCATGGCGGACCACAAGACCAGCAGACGCAGGGCCTCATCAGCCCACGCAAGCCCACCGCCGAACACACTCCGCAAGAGTACCTGGTAGGCCGAAAGTCCGATCATCGCAAACAGGACGATACCCAGCAGCGCGTTCTCAACCCGGCGACCGAGGCGCTCAGCAGGACCGGAGCCGGCAACTTCTGGTCGAGACTCCATCACGGAGTGGCGTTCGCTCCGGGAGCCACCGGTCGAGTCTTGCGATAGTCCTGCAGGTGACCCCGGAGCTCGGCGAGAAGCTCTGCAGAGAAGGTCCCCCTGGCGGCCATCTTGTCCATGGCGGTCGACACTGCGGCGCGCCACTCTGGAATCTCAGCCATATTGGGCGAGACGAACTGGAGGCCATTCACCTTCAGCGCCTGCTCTGCCTTGGTGTTGTCAACACGATTCTCAACATCCAGTCGTGCATAGAGGGCAGACATGACTTCGCGCAGGACTGCCTGGTCGGCAGCGCTGACCTCCTTGAGGGCGCCCTGGTCGATCACCATGACCCCAAGGGTATAGCTGAGCGGCTGTCGGGTGACGTACTTGGTCTTCGTGTACCACTGGAGAACGATCGCCCCGACAGGCGGCGCCGCAACGATATCCAGCAAACCGGTCTGGAGGCCCGTCAGTACGTCCGTGATCGGCAAGACCACCGGGGACAAGCTCAGTGATTCCATCGCTACGAAGCTGGTCTGGTCGCCCTCCGGCACCCAGATCTTCTGGCCGCGAAGGTCGGCAAGGCCCGTTACCGGTTTGCCCGACATGAAATACGCAAAGCCACCGCCAGCGAAACCATAGGATGCAAAGCCGGCCTTCTCAAGTCCGGCAGTCAGCTTAGCGTCCATCTTCTTGCGGACGTAGTCCACCTCGTCCTGAGAGTTGAACAGCATGGGCAGCCCGTAGATCAGGATATCGGGATAGCGCTCTTCGAGGCCGTTGGAGGTAAACATCCCACCCTGGAGCTGGCCGATGCGGATCTTGCGCAGTACCTTCTTGTCGTTGCCCTGAATGCCGCCGCCATAGAACTTGAGATTGACCCGGCCTCCGGTACGATCACGCACCTGCTGGCCTGCGGCACGCAACCCCTTCATCCAGCCGGAGCCCTCTGGCGCCACGGTAGCAAGCTTCAAATCGGTTGCCTGAACACTGACCGGCAGGCAGGCAAGCAATATCAGACCTGCAAGGGTCTGCGACCAGGGGCGCTGCATTAGCGGGTCATCCTCATTGTGGTTGGTAGGTGCAGCATCAGAAGTAGTCGTTCGCCGAAGCCAGGAGCTCGGTTGCCTGCTTTTGAGCGAGGGTATTGAGCAGGGTATAACCCTCTTGCCGGGGATCGGCCGCCAGTACCTGATTAAGCAGGGAATCATAGAGGTCCCGATCGTAAACAATACGGGCATAGCCCCGGGCATACTCAACCAACACGCTGAGGTCGCGACCACCGGTCAGCTCGACGGCCCTTTCGAAATAGATCCGCCCCTGCTCCGGCTGACCGCCGAGGGCCGGTGGACGCAGTGTGTTCAGGATGCCCAGATAGGCGTTCACCGTACCTGCCTCGTCGGGCGCGCCGATGACGAGCAAGCGAGCCAGAATCGCTTCGATACGGGGCAAGCCGGCGACTGCTTCCCAGTCGTCGCTGTGCGTCCGGACATAGGCGAGTGAACCCACGGCAAAACTGAACAGGGCATCGGACTGGGGTGGCGTGACCTTGCCGAGCCTGGCACCGAGATCAGCAAATGGGACTGTCTCGATATCGCAAGTGGCCCCGGTTGCAACACAAGTGGCCCTCAGCCCATAGACACGGGCCCGGCTGGCGAGAGTGGCTGCCCGGTCGGGGTCTGAAACAAAGACGACTGCGTAGGCGGCATACAGCCGGGCCGCAGCGCCGAGGACTGCCGGAGTGGCGTCCGGGCTCGATGCCAGTGAATCCAGCAACAGCAGGTACGCGGGCAGGCTTTCCCTTACCAGCTCAGGATCATCCTGATTAAGGATAGCGGCGGAAAGATTAGCCGCCAGATCACCTGCAGCAGAACTGGCAATGCTGCTGCAGCCGGTCAGGGCCCCCGCACAGAACAGTCCGACAACAAGGGCAAGCCAGGCAGACGCCCCGGAGGCGCCTGCCTGGCTTCGCGACACGCTACACAGAGTACGCAGAAGCGGAATGCCCACGACGCGCGCTCCGGGGTATCAGACCTTCTCGCGAATCCGGGCAGACTTGCCGCTGCGATCCCGCAGGTAATAGAGCTTTGCTCTGCGCACAGCACCACGCCGCTTTACCGTGATCTCGGCAACCGTCGGACTGTGGAGCGGAAAAACCCGCTCTACACCTTCGCCATGCGAAATCTTGCGCACTGTAAATGAGGAGTTCAAACCCCGATTACGGCGTGCCACCACCACCCCCTCGTAGGCCTGGAGTCGCTCGCGGGTGCCCTCCTTGACGCGCACCTGCACAACGACGGTGTCTCCCGGGGAGAAATCCGGTATGCCCGTCTTCAGGGCTTCCGCTTCCAGCTTTTCGATGATGTTTGCCATGTCAAATAATCCCAGTGATCAGTACGTAAATTTACCCTGCCCGACAGCCGGGCAGCATTACCATCAAGTGACACGCTGCTCGGCGCGAAACTCGTCCAGCAGCCTGCGATCTTCGTCACTGAGCTCGGTGTTGCCCAGCAGGTCGGGTCGTCGAAGGCTGGTCCGACCCAAAGCCTGTTTCCTTCTCCACTGGCGAATCGCCTCGTGATTACCCTCCATCAGCACCCGGGGAACGGGCCTGCCGTGGGCAACCTCCGGCCGGGTGTAATGAGGGTAGTCCAGCAGTCCAGTGGCAAACGACTCTTCCTCAACGGAGTGCTCATCGCCCAGCACGCCGGGACGCAGACGCAGGGTAGCGTCCATGATCGCCAGTGCCGCAATTTCTCCCCCGCTCATGACGAAATCGCCCACCGAAACCTCTTCGTCCGCAGCACTCTCTATCAGGCGTTCGTCGAATCCCTCGTAGCGTCCAGCGACAAGCACCAGGCCAGGCAGGCCGGCATAGCGCTGGGCCGTTGCCTGATCGAAAGCCTTGCCCTGCGGACTCAGAAACACGACTGGACTGCCGCTGGGAACCTGCCCCCGCGCAGCTTCAATCGCTGTCGCGAAAGGCTCAACCCGAATGACCATCCCCGGACCGCCCCCGTAGGGCCGGTCGTCCACTGTGCCGTGCGGGTCAGTAGCGAAGGCCCGAGGATCTACCGGGGTAACCCGCGCCAGATTCCGCCGGATAGCCCGACCCACCACCCCGAACTGCGCCAGGGGCGCAAACATCTCGGGGAACAGAGTTACTACCGCCAGGTCCAAGTCAGTTTCCTTAAGTCCCGCCCCGCAACGAGGCAGCGTCTCAACTCCGGCTGAGAATCCGGCTAATAATCCGGATCCCAGCTAACGGTAATCACACGACTCTCGCCGTCCACGGATTCCACCACGCTCCCGTACAAGAACGGGATCAGGTGACGGCCCGTGCCAACCACAATCATCACGTCGTTAGCCCCGGTCTCGAACAGCTGCTCGACGAAGCCAAGGCTTAAGCCTTCGCGGGTTAGAACCTCCATGCCCTGGAGATCGACCCAGAAAAAACCATCACCTGGTGGTGCCTCACCGGCCCCCCTTCCAAGTTCGGGACCCAGCGTTGACCGCTCAACTTCAATCTCAGCCCCGATTAGCGCCGCTGCAGCGTCGCGATCATTGATCCCTGCCAGGGAAGCGACCACGCCATCTCCGTGCGCATGCCCGGCGGTAACCTTCTGCAGCACTTCCCCGCCGTTCTGGAGCAAGAACCAGGGGCTGTACCGCACCACGTTCTCCCGTGGCGAGGTGTAGGAATAGACCTTGACCCAACCACGAACACCGAAAACGCCGGAGATGCGGCCTATGCCGATGCGCTTACTCAGGTCAGCTACTTGCTACAGACCAGGCCTCACGCAGCTTTGGCCGGTGCCTGCTGCCGAAACTCCTTGACGAGGGCAGCGACCCGCTCCGAGGGCTGAGCGCCGACGCCCTGCCAGTACTCGTAGCGGCCCACATCGACCCGGAGTCGCTCTTCCGACTCCGTGGCAATCGGGCTGAAAAATCCGAGGCGCTCGATGTAGCGGCCATCTCGTGCGCGCCGTGAATCGCAAACGACGAGGTGATAGAAGGGCCGCGCCTTGGCGCCTCCGCGGGACAGACGGATAGTGACCATCGCTCTTAAGCTTCCTTATGGCAAATTTGGATCGGTGGAAACCGATTAACCGCCGAATATTACTCGAAAAATCGCCCAATGGCACCGGGTCCCTCGCTAACGGGGCAGCCCCGGGAACCCCCGCATCAGGCGCCGGAGGCCACCGTTGCCCATCTTTTTCATCATCTTTTGCATCTGGGTGTGCTGTTTCAGGAGGCGATTGACCTCCTGGACCGGCAATCCGGCTCCCCCGGCTATCCTCCGCCGACGGGAGCCGTCCACGATAGCTGGCCGGCGTCGTTCCCGGGGTGTCATGGAGTCAATGATCGCGATTTGGCGGCGCAGCATCTTTGGATCGATCTGTCCGGCGAGCTTGCCGGCTGACATACCGGCCGGCAGGGGCATCTTCTCGAGGAGGCTCTCAACGCCCCCGAGACCCGAAATCTGCTGCAACTGGGCCCGCAGGTCATTGAGGTCAAACTGCTTGCCGCCGGCTACCTTTTCCGCGAGCTTGGCCGCGGAATCATGGTCCGCCTTCCTCTGAACCTCTTCAACCAGGCTCAGCACATCGCCCATGCCCAGAATGCGCGACGCCATCCTGTCCGGGTGAAAGGTCTCAAGTTCGTTAACCGCCTCGCCCGTGCCCAGAAACTTGATGGGCTGCCCCGTGACGGTCTTTACCGACAGCGCTGCGCCACCCCGTGCATCGCCGTCGGCCTTGGTCAGGATTACGCCGGACAGGGCCACGGCATCGCCGAACGCCCGCGCCGAGTTAACCGCGTCCTGACCCGCCATGCTGTCCACAACGAACAGCGTTTCAACCGGATCCGTCCTGTCCCGGATGATCCGGAGCTCCGCCAGAAGTTCTGCATCCAGTCGGCTGCGGCCTGCGGTGTCGATGATCAGAACTTCAAGCTGGTCTCGCCGGGCGTCGGTCAGGGCCTTCTCGGCTATGCCCACGGCACCCAGGCTGATCTCTCCCGAGAGAAACGGCACGTCGATTGAGGCCGCGAGGCGTTCAAGCTGCAGCATCGCCGCCGGCCGCTGGGTGTCGGTACTGACGAGACCCACCCGCTTGCCAAGGCGATCACGAATGAACAGAGCAAGCTTCGCTGCCGTGGTGGTCTTACCCGCTCCCTGAAGGCCCGCCAGCAGAATCACTGCCGGGGGCTGGTGCCGGAGATTCAGCTCAGCGGTACCCTCGCCAAGCGCCCGGGTGAGCTCTTCGTGGAGTATGCGAACAAAGACCTGTCCCGGTGTCAGGCTCCGCAGAACGTCGGCGCCCAGCGCGCGCTGGCGAACCAGCTCCACAAAGTCGCGCACTACAGGCAACGCAACGTCTGCTTCTATCAGGGCGCGCCGTACGTCCCGAACTGCATCCTGAATGTTGTCTTCGGTCAGCCGCCCTCGGCCGCGAACCTGATCCAGAACACCGCGCAACCGTTCACTCAGAGTATTGAACATGACGAACCTGCTTAAGGCCCCAACAGCCGGCCAGAGAGCAAATTGTAAGCTGCCACGACGGTTTGTTAGCAGCCGCTTCCAGAGGAACCCGCCTTGACAGTGTCGCTGGCGGGTTGTCACCATCCTCTCGTGATGACCGGATTAGTGGGGCTTCCCCTTGCCTGACGACTTCGCCCCAGGTCTGCAGGCTGGCCTGCAGATTGGCCCGCTGATTGGCCTGCTGGTCCTCCTTCTGCTGATCTCGGCCTTCTTTTCGGGCTCGGAAACGGCGCTCCTGACGCTCAACCGGTATCGGCTGCGCCACCGGGCGCGGCAGGGACATCTGGGTGCGCGCCTGGCAGAGAAGCTCCTGGCCCGCCCGGACCGCCTGATCTCGCTCATCCTTATTGGCAGCAATATCGCCAACACACTCGCGACATCCCTGGTAACAGTGGCTGCGCTGCGCATTGGCGGGCCGGCGGGCGTCGCAGTCGCCAGTGTCGGCCTCGCCTTTGTGATCATGGTTTTCACCGACGTGATGCCGAAGACCGTGGGTGCGCTCCGGTCCGAGCAACTCGGCCTGCCTGCGGCGGTTGTCTACTACGTCCTGCTGAAAGTAACGCTGCCCGTTGTCTGGGTGGTTACCGCGATCTCCAACGGCCTGCTGCGGCTCTTTGGTGTGCGGGGAGATCAGGTCAGTCAGCACAATCTTACTCTCGACGAACTTCGCACGATCGTCACTGATGCAGGGGCCCTGCTCCCTCGCCGACGGCAGCGCATGCTCATGTCAATCCTGGAACTGGAAGACATGACGGTAGACGAGATAATGATTCCGGACAACGAACTCATCGGGGTCGACCTGGACGACGACTGGCAGTCGATCGTTGACACCATCACCGAGTCGCCCCACAGCAGGGTTCCGGTGTACCGCGGTAACGTCGAGAACCTCCTGGGCCTTCTGCACGTGCGGTCGCTGGTGGGCGCGATGTCAGGCACCCTGAACCAGTCGGTGATCGAGAGTCTGATGGCGGAACCCTTTTTTGTCCCGGAGGGTACTTCTGTGCACGGACTCCTGGTCCAGCTGCACCGCACCGGCCAGCGAACGGCTTTCGTTGTTGATGAGTACGGCGATATCCAGGGGATGGTAACTATCGAAGACATCATCGAGGAGATTCTGGGTGGGTTCTCTGCCAGCGCTGACACGAGCGACATGGACGTCCGCAGGGAAGGCTCCGGGGAGGCCTGGGTAGTAAACGCCGGAATCAACGTCCGAGCCCTCAACCGGATGATGCATTGGAGCCTGCCCACCGACGGCCCAACTACACTTAACGGACTCATTCTGGAGAAACTCGAGAACATTCCCGCCAGCGGCACGCTGCTGCGATTGAATGACTATCAGGTCGAGATTCTGGCAACCGGCGACAATGCGGTGAGCACAGTGCGCATCAGGCCTCCAGAGCGGGCAGCATCCGCATGATGTCCCGGAGATTATCCGCCACGGTGATCGTGAGGCCCGGAACTGGCTGCTTTGGGGCATTTGCCCTTGGAATGACGGCGCGGGTGAAGCCAACCTTGGCAGCCTCCCTCAGACGCTCCTCGCCATAGGCGACCGGCCGGATCTCTCCAGCCAGGCCGACCTCGCCAAACACCACCAGGTCCCGGGGAATCGGCCGGTCCCGAATGCTCGAGATCGTCGCCAGGAGGGCCGCCAGATCGGCTGAGGGCTCCATGATCCGAACCCCGCCGACGACGTTAACGAAAATGTCGTGGGTGTGAGTTGCGATCCCGCCATGCCGATGCAGGGCGGCGAGCAGCAGAGTGAGCCGGTTCTGCTCCAGACCAATGGCTACCCGTCGGGGGGGGCCACCGCTGCCCTGGTCAGCAAGCGCCTGCACCTCCACCAGCAACGGCCGGCTCCCCTGATGTACCGCGGTCACCACGCTTCCGGGCACCGGGTCCCCACGCTGGGAAACAAACAGGGCTGATGGGTTACGGACTTCCCTGATGCCACCTTCCGACATGACGAAGATGCCGAGTTCGTTAGCCGCCCCGAAGCGGTTCTTGACTGTACGCAGTATCCGGTAGCGGCTTGCTACCTCACTCTCGAAGTACAGGACGACGTCCACCATGTGCTCAAGCAGCCGTGGCCCTGCAATCTGCCCGTCCTTGGTCACGTGACCCACCAGAAAGACAGCAATTCCCGACTGCTTGGCGAGCCTGACCAGCAGCCCGGCGCAGGTTCGGAGCTGATTGGGAGAGCCGGGTGTGGACGGCAGGAGGTCTGTGGCCATGGTCTGGATCGAATCGACAATGAGGCATCCCGGACGGGTCTCCTGGACCGCGGCGAGGACCTCCTCTACCCGCGTCGTGGCGATGGCCGCCACGGACCCCAGATCAGCGCCAAGTCGCTGCCCGCGGAGACTGATCTGCTGGAGAGACTCTTCGCCGCTGGCGTAGAGCGTTCCACCCACGGTCCTGAGGTGCGCGGCCGCCTGCAAAAGCAGCGTGGACTTGCCGATACCCGGATCGCCACCCAGTAAAACGACAGACCCGGGCACCAGCCCTCCCCCGAGCGTGCGATCGAGCTCGGTGAGACCGGTCGAGACGCGCACAACGGTCTCGGTGCCTACGTCTGAGAGTCTCCGCACTGGAACCGTACCCGGGGGCACTGCAACTCTGCCCAGGCTGCTGGCCGCTGGCTCCAGCGAGTTCCAGGCGCCACAGGCGGGGCACTGGCCCTGCCATTTGGAGGTACCAGCGCCACAATCGCTGCAGACATAGGTCTTGTTGGCTTTTGCCATGGGCGCCTCAGGATTCAACCGGCAGCATTGTGGGCGGAGAAAGGCCCCATTTCGAGACAGGCGGCGCCGCGAGCAGCGCAAAAACTACCACTCAGGTCTCACCCCGCAACCCCTGATCCGCATACTATTTTGTAATGCTGCCACAGGACAATAAGCGGAGAGGCCTGCCCAGCGAGGCAGCTCAGGCGGGGGTGTGCGCCGTTCTGGCCCTGTTCTTTGCCCTGGGTGGCGACCGGCTGGTCGGCATTGAAGGGGGTTTCTATGACCTGTGTCAGCGGTTGTCCGCCCGCCCAGCCACAGCCCCGGTAGTCATCGTCAACGTCGATGCCGACACCAAGAATCTGTGGGCACTGCCACGGCTGGATGACCTCATCACAAATCTGAAGGCTACTGGAGCCCGGCTGATCATCCCGGCCACTCCTGCCCCGCCGCCAGCAGGGTCGGACGATGTCAGCCGGCTCCAGGCACTCCTCAGGCTCGAGGAGCGTGGCGGCGCGCTTCAGAGTCGAACCGAGCCCGGCCTTCTCAGCAGACAACTGGCGGAGATCGAAGCGCGAATTGCACAGCAGGAACGCGTCGCCGCGGCGGTACAGGCAGCCGGCAACGTCGTTCTCGGCCTGCCGACCGCCGAACTCCGGCCGGGGGGAACACCGGGAACCGGCATCTGCGCCGAGCGGGTCGCGGCCGCGAGTCCGCGCTTCGCCGTTCTTGAGAACAGCCGGCCGAATACTGCAATGCTGGCACCAGCAGCGGGGGTACTCTGCACTGCCGCCGCAACGGTCGGCCACTCCGCACTGCTTACCGACCGCGATGGCGTGGTGCGGCGTGCTGCACCGGTCCTGACCACAGATTCGGGCAGTCTTCCGTCGATTGCACTAGCGGCATTCGATCTGGAGTCCGGTGCGCCCCGCGCCGTCGGCAATCTCGTGCGCTTCTACCAGGCTCAGGCTGGGGCTGAGGGCTTTCCAGTGATCTCCGCCAAGGACGTGCTCAGCGGGAAGAGTGCCGCTGGCATCCGTGACCGCTATGTTGTGATCGGCACCGCTGTCGGCGGACCCGCGGACAGCGTGCATACACCAATGGCAAGGGATGACGGAGTGGCCGTTCTCGTGGCCACGGATCTTGCCAACTACCTGACCCAGGAACACATCCGACGCCCGGGGTGGGCGCTATGGCTGGAGATCGGTCTTGCGCTCCTGCTGGCTGTCGGTACGGTAATTGTCGGCAGGCTCAGCCTGCCCAAAGCAACACTCGTTGCTGCCTCGGGAATGCTGCTGCTGCTCGTGACCGAGTATCTGCTCATCAGCTATGCCGGTCTCTGGCTGCAGCTGGCGGGGCTGGCGCTCTTCTGCCTCACAGGAGTTGCAGTTCTGCAGTTCATCACGCAGCTGCCGTCCCGCTCTGGCGATACATCGGCCGCCGATACCAGCAGGCTCAGCATTGGCGCTGCGGGCACCGCTCAGCAGCTCGATCTGGGGTTCTCGGTTCTGCGGCAGCAGCCAACCACAGAGCGCACCAAACTGCAGCTCTATGAGCTGGCGATGGAACACGGCAAGAAGCGGAACTATGCCAAAGCGGAGCGCGTGTTTCGCCACCTTGCCGCCAGGGATCCAGGCTATCGCGATGTAGCGGCGAAGCTCGAAAAACTCTCCGGAGCACGGGGCGCAGCGCCCCCGGCGCCCCGCGTTGCCCGCTCCCAGCCGACCGCACAAGAACCCCCGACTGCCCCATCTCCAGCGGGACGGACTCTCGGACGCTACGAACTGGAGAGGGTCATTGGTCGCGGGGCCATGGCCACGGTCTACCTGGGCCGCGATCCGACGATCAATCGACGGGTGGCCATCAAGACCCTGCCGCTTGCAGAGGAGTTTGCCGAGAGCGACCTCGCCACGGCACGGTCGCACTTTCTCCGGGAAGCGGAATCAGCAGGACGCCTCAATCATCCCTATATCATCTCCATTCATGATGCAGGCGAAGACAACAACGTCGCCTATCTGGCCATGGAGTACTTTGAGGGCAAGCCCCTTAGCCATTACGCCCAGCTGGGCCGGCTCCTGCCTCCCAAGGTAGTCTTTGAGCTCATGGCCAGGGCTGCTGAGGCGCTCCACTATGCCCATACCCAGAACGTCGTCCACCGGGATGTGAAGCCTGCCAACCTGATGTATGACCTCGCGTCGGACAAGTTCAAACTCACTGACTTTGGCATCGCCCGACTGACAGATGCGAGTCGAACCCGCACAGGGATCATCCTTGGGACGCCCTCCTACATGTCCCCTGAGCAGCTCTCTGCCAGCAAGGTCTCGGGTCAGACCGACATCTACTCTCTTGGCGTTACCATGTATCACCTGCTGACAGGTGCGCCGCCCTTCCAGGCAGACTCGATTCCCCGATTGATGGACAAAATCGTGCATCATCGGCATCGTCCGGTTGCCGATATACGCGATGACATCCCAAGCTGTGCCGATGCGATTCTGGAACGCGCACTCGCAAAGAACCCGGCGGACCGGTACGAGACCGGCAAGGCCATGGCGTTGGCCCTGCGGGAATGTTGCAGTACCTTTCCGTCGGAAGTCCTATGACCCTCCGCACTAAATTCAACAACGTCCAGGTCTCCGATACCGGTCGGGTCAGGGAGCACAACGAAGACGCCATTGGCACCAATAGCGATACGGGCCTGCTCGTGCTGGCAGATGGCATGGGTGGCTATAACGCAGGAGAGGTTGCCAGCGGCATAGCCGTGCGCACGGTACTGGAACTGGTACCACCGGCCTGCGAGCGGGAGGCGCGCAACGCGACGGACCCGGAAACCAGCCTGATGCGTCAGACCATCATCCTCCGGGACGCTATTGCCCGTGCCAACCGGGTCATTTACCAGACCGCGCAGATGCAGCCCCAGTGCGAAGGGATGGGCACCACCATTGTGGCCTGCCTGTTCTACGACAACCGCGTGTCCATCGCCCATGTCGGGGATTCCCGGCTGTATCGTTTTCGTCGCAATCGTTTCGAACAGTTAACGATGGACCACTCCCTCCTGCAGGAACTCGTGGACCGGGGCTTCTACTCTCAGGAAGAGGCCGCGCGGTCAACCAATCGCAACTACGTGACCCGGGCTCTGGGGGTTGATACCACGGTCCAGGTTGAGGTCCAGGAGGTCGAGGTCCAGGAAGGTGATATCTACCTGCTCTGTTCAGACGGCCTTCCCGACATGGTCGAGGACGAGGATATTCACTTAACGATCAGCACTTTTAGTGCTAATCTTCAAATGGCTGGTCAACAGTTGGTCCAGCTAAGCAACGACCACGGGGGTAAGGACAATGTCTCGGTCATCCTTACTCAGGTTATCGAGCCTTTTCCGGCCAAGACCAGCGTGTTCACCCAGTTTCGGCGCATCTTTCAGTAACCCGTCTTTTTGTGACCCCTCCTTTAGCGAGGTTGGGCAGGGATTCCGGTCATGGCACGACTGCTTCTAAGCCTCGACGGGCAGGTTCTCGCCGAGTACAACATGTCCAAGGAGCGGTACACGGTTGGCCGTCTTCAGGATAATGACATTCGGATCGATAACCCCACGATCAGCGGACACCATTCTCTGATCATCAATATCCTTAATGACTCGTTCCTTGAGGATCTAAACAGCACCAACGGCACCTACGTCAACGGCCGGCTGATCAAGAAGCACGCTCTGCAGAACGGCGACGTCGTCACCGTAGGCCGTCACCAGCTCCGCTTTCTGGACGGGACCGCCGACGAGGAAGACGAGTTTGCCAGCACGATGGTGATTGAACGTCAGGCCGGTGGTATGGAGTCGCTGGCCAAGGCCGCTGCCCTGTCGGCCAGCATGCACGCGGATTCGAGTAACGGCTCAACGAGTAACGGCTCAACGAGTGCCGGGTCAACGAGTGCCGGGTCAAACGGAGCTGCGCCCAGTCCGGCGACCGTTCGCCCCGCTGGCGCGGAACCCGCCGCCAAACCCCTGGCGATCGCGAAGGTTCAGGTTCTGAACGGGTCCTTTCAGGGTCGTGAGATCACGCTCAACAAGGCGCTGACGACGCTGGGCAGGCCTGGAGCGCAGGTGGTGGCGATTACCCGTCGCGCCGATGGGTATCACCTGGTGCAGGTTGAGAACAAGTCTGACAAGGATCAGCCAAAGCTCAATGGCCAGGAGCTGGGCCCCCAGGCTCGCAAGCTCGCCGACAATGACGTCATCGAGATTATTGGCATCAAGATGGGGTTCTTCCTGACCTGACAGGCCACCACGGGCCTCCCTTAGTCCGGCGTCGTTCCCGCCTCGACGCGCACTGCCACCCGACGGTTGATGCCCGTCATCAGCGTCCATGGAATGGTGCGGGCGGCACCCGCAACCTCTTCGACGGTCGGGCCATCTCCCCAAAGGACGACCCGGTCCCCCGCCCTGGCCCCGGGCACGTCGGTCAGATCTATGGTCAGCATATCCATCGATACGCGGCCGACCAGAGGCGCGAGCCGCCCGCCAACGGCCACCGGGGTTCCAGCACCCACATGCCAGGGATAGCCGTCGGCGTAGCCCGCCGCTGCCACACCCAGGACACTGGGGCGGGGGGCTACCCAGTGACCGCCATACCCCACCCGCTGCCCCGCCGGGACAACCTTCACCGAAATCAGCCGGGTCTCAAAGGACATCGCCGGCCGCAGTCCCAGTTCGCTGGCCGTCTTACCCCGCAAGGGCGACGCACCGAACAACATGATTCCAGGACGAACCCAGTTGAGCCCGGTATGGCGCAGAACGCCCGGGCTGCGGAGGGTCTCCGGCCACTGCAGGATAGCGGCCGAATTGGCGACACTGACGTCCCCATCCCAGGTCCCAAGCACACTACTGAAGCTCTGCAGCTGGGCAGGCGTGATCGGGTCTGTCGGGTCATCGGCACATCCCAGGTGAGTCATCAGCGTCAGGGACCGGACCGTCGCGGCAGACCGGAGCCGCCGGAGCAGATCAGGAACCATGGCAGGCTCCACACCCAGTCGCCCCATACCCGTGTCGACCTTGAGCCAGCACGCGATGGGGCTGGCCACGGCGGTCGTTTCCAGTAGCCCGACCTGCTGGCTGGAGTGCACTACCACATCGAGAGCAAGGTCCGAGGCAGCGCGGATCTCTTCGGCCATCAAGCAGCCGCCGAGTATTACCAGGCGCTTCTGGATCCCGGCCTCCCGAAGCTGCACGGCTTCCTCCAGGCGCGCCACGGCAAAGGCCTCGGCGTCCTCAAGGATGCGGGCAACCTGAATCAGTCCGTGACCGTAAGCATTCGCCTTGATGACTGCCAGTACGGCACAACCCGGGGCCAGCTCGCGTACCCGGTTGAGATTACTCCGCAGCGCTGACGGTCGAATGACCGCAACCGCCGCTGGCGTCACCGAAAGCCCTCAAGCTCTGGCGAGTAGTTTTCAAACTTCGTGAACTTGCCGAGGAAAGTCAGGGGAAACTCCCCGGTAGGCCCGTTCCGCTGCTTGGCCACGTTGATATCGGCGATACCCTTGCGCGGGCTGTCGTGGTTGTAAACCTCATCGCGGTAGATAAACAGGATCAGGTCCGCATCCTGCTCGATAGCTCCCGACTCGCGCAGATCGGACATCACCGGCCGCTTGTCGGTTCGGGACTCCACACTTCTGTTGAGCTGAGACAAGGCGATAATCGGCAGACGCAGCTCGCGAGCAAGACCCTTAAGGGAACGCGAGATCTCGGAGATCTCCGTCGCCCGATTCTCGGCCGTGCCAGCCACCCGCATCAGCTGCAGGTAATCGATGACGATCAGGTCCAGTCCACGCTCGCGCTGCAAGCGGCGCGCACGAGCCCGGATCTCCGTGGGCGTCATGGATGGCGTGTCGTCGATATAGATGGGTGCCTCTGCCATCTGCTGAATGGCGCCGTTGATGCGCGGCCAGTCGTCATCGCCGAAGCGCCCGTTGCGCAGGTGTGCCTGGTCCACACGGCCGAGCGAGGACACCATGCGGAAGGCCAGCTGCTCCACCGACATTTCCATACTGAACACCGCCGCGGATCGCTGGGCTCCGAGTGCCGCATTCTCGGCAATATTCAGTGCGAAGCTCGTTTTCCCCATGGACGGGCGACCGGCAATGATGACGAGGTCGCCCGGCTGCAAGCCCGCAGTTATCTCATCAAGCTTGGTGAAGCCGGTCGGCAGGCCCGTAATTGAGCCCTTGGACTGGTGCAGCTTGTCGAGACGGTCGACCGTCGAGTTAAGTACTTCACTCAGGCGCACAAATCCGGAGCCACGACGTTGTCCCCGCTCCGCGATCTCGAATACCCGACGCTCTGCCTCATCGACGAGCTCGGCAATCGGCCGGCCCTCCGGCCGGTAGGCGGACGACGCAATCCCGTTGCCAACTTCGATGAGACGACGCAGCAGCGCCCGCTCACGAATGATGCGCGCGTAGTAAGCCACGTTCGCCGCGCTGGGAGTGTCGCTGACGAGGTCGCCCAGGTAGGCGGCCCCGCCCGCCTCGGCCAGCTCGGACCGCGAGGCCAGATACTCACCAAGCGTAACGGAGTCGGCAGGCTGACTGCGCTCGGCCAGCCCCTGGATGGCACTGAAGATGAGCCGATGATCGGGGCGGAAGAAGTCTGGAGCAGAGACCAGATCGGCAATGCGGTCCCAGCTACTGTTGTCGAGCATCAGGCCACCAAGCAGCGCCTGCTCGGCCTGATTGGAACTCGGCGGCACCGGGAGGTCAGTCAATGACCCGGTATCGCGTCGCGGCCCGGGTATTGCCATGCGGTTGCCGATTCTCGCCCTGTAGTCCTGAATCCCGCCAGGAGCCGACCGGGCCTAGCTGGCCTGGCCGCTGTCGTCCTCGGCAACGACCGTAATGCGAATTGTCGCGTTCACGTCGCTGTGCAGGTGAAGGACGATGGAGTGTTGGCCCACAGTGCGGATCGGGCCATCAGGCAGGCGAATCTCGGCACGCTTGATCGGCACGCCTGCGGCTGTGCAGGCCTCGGCAATATCTGCGGTACCCAGGGACCCGAACAACTTGCCTTCGGTGCCTGCCTTCGCCGCGAGACGCAGAGTCAGCTTGGCCGCACTGGCAGCCCGCTGGGTGGCGACCTGAAGTTCATCGGCTTCCTTCTTCTCAAGGTCTGCGCGGCGTGCCTCAAAGATGGCGATGTTGGAGGGGGTCGCGAGCGTTGCCTTGCCCCGGGGCACGAGGAAATTGCGGCCGTAACCGGAACGGACCTTGACGCGGTCGCCAATGTTGCCCAGGTTTTGGACTTTCTCGAGAAGAATCACGTCCATGCTTAGACTCTCTTAGGTTAAGTTTGGCGCCAGTCGGGGGCGCGTATTAAACCACATTCGCGGGCCGCCGGCGCAGGGTAAAGGCGTTGTCGACCAGGCCGGCAACCGCCAAGGCCAGCAGCACAAGGCCCGCTGGCGGCGCGCCCAGCAGCAAGGGCCCGTAGAGCACCAGGGGCCAGATGCGGGGCCAGCGCCGCTGGTCCGCGGTCCAGTGGACAATCGCAAGACCCTGGGTCGCGAAGCCCGTACCAAGCACCAGGAGCGCTCCACCCGCGACGCTCACGAACCCGGCGAAAGTCAGTACTGTGGCTACCCCGGCCGCGAGCGAGAGCACCAGACCGAGGCGCAGCTCCAGGAACTGCCGCCGCCATTCGCCACCGTTGTTGTCCCGGTCCAGCCAGAGGCCCAGCATCACGGCCAGCACGAGGGTCGAGAGCAGGCTGGCGCCGATAATCCCGTGCATCAGGGTTGCCACCGCACCCAGCCAGCCAGCCGGCAGACCGCTCACCTGGGGCAATCCAGCCGCCTGGATCAGGGCCTCCAGAACCGGCTGCCAGTGGGCGCGGGGATCTGGAATGGCCACGCCGCCTGCCAGCACTCCGAGCAGGGCCAGAACCACGAGCGCCTGGACGGCAAGGTCCACGGACTGGTAACGACCCAGAAGGATGCCACTGAGGAGCGCGCCACCCCAGAGGGCAGAGGCGCCCAGGGATGCCGTAAGGGCGCCACCCCCATCCGCCCCGCTACCCGACAGGGCCACAAGGCCCGTGAGCAGGGCCAGGCTGACCGCAACATCCAGGGCGGCTGTCTGTCCGCCATAACGCCGGGCGGTCATGACCACGATAGCCGCACTGATGAGATTGGTCAGGGGCAGAACGAAGCTTATGACAATCCCGGCGATCCGCGACCACCGGTACTTCAAGAGCCATTCAGAGACGGCGTTTACGGCAGCGACCCATCAGCCCGGCGCGGCCCGAACACAGACGCCCGGGTCGCCCTCCGGATCTCAGTGCTTGTCGGTATAGGGCAGCAGCGCCAGAAAACGGGCTCGCTTCACCGCTGTGGACAACTGACGCTGATACCGCGCTTTGGTACCCGTAATCCGGCTTGGCACGATCTTCCCGGTTTCCGTGACATACGCGCGCAGCGTCTCGAGATCCTTGTAGTCGATCTCCTTGATGCCTTCGGCCGTGAACTTGCAAAACTTGCGACGACGAAAATACTTGCTCATGAATTGGTGTCCTTAAGGATCGGTACAGACTACGGTCTAGGTGCTGACGCTATCGGCACTGGCCGAGTCGCCATCATCCCCGCGGGGCCTGCCCGGGCCGTCGTCGTTGTCCTCGGAGCGCCCCAGTACGGCCCGACTGCCGTCATCAGCAGCCTTGACCAGCGGGGACGGGTCAGTGACCGCATCATCCCGACCCATCACCAGGTGACGCAGGACCGCATCACTGAAGCGAAATGAACCAACGAGCTCCGCCAGCGTGGCCTGGTCGCACTCGATATTCATAAGCGCGTAGTGGGCCTTGTGCACCTTATTGATGGAATGCGCCAGCTGGCGCCGACCCCAGTCTTCAACACGATGGATGCTGCCACCGCCGGCAGTAATCATCGTGCGATAGCGCTCGATCATGGCGGGCACCTGCTCGCTCTGATCGGGATGGACGAGGAACACAATCTCGTAGTGACGCATGGCAACTCCTTGTGGATTAAAGCCACCCATCTGGTTCCGGGCAAACTGGACTAGAACATCCAGAACCTGGAACCGTGTGGTGTGGCAAGGGCCGCTGGGGGGAAGACCCCCTGGTGCGGGACGCGAATCCTACCGGACCGGACGGGTGGGAGGCAACCCGTCTGCTACCGAGCGCTGGCGCAGGCACTCATAAAGACAGATTCCGGTCGCCACAGCCACATTCAGGCTGCTGACGCTGCCATGCATGGGAAGCTGGACCCTGTGGTCGCAGCGCTCGCTGGTCAACCGTCGCAGCCCCTCCCCTTCAGCACCGAGAACCATGGCGATCCCAGTAGTGAGATCTACGTCGTACAGGGACGTTTCTGCCGCGTCGCCCGTGCCGACGATCCACAAACCCTGGCTCTTCAATGCCTCCAGAAAGCGCACCAGGTTGCTGACCTGCACGATGGCCTGGGATTCAGCGGCTCCCGCCGCCACCTTGCTGACAACCGGGGTTACATCCACATTCCGGTGGCGGGCTACGACCACCAGATTGACCCCTGCGGCATCAGCCGTCCTCAGGCAGGCGCCAAAATTGCGGGGATCCTGTACGCCATCGAGAACCAGAACGAGTGGCCGCGGAACTCGCGCCAGAAGATCCCGGGCTGCGCCCTCCGAGAGCGGCCCCGATTCCGTCGCCAGAGCAGCGACACCCTGGTGTTTCGGGGTGCCCGTCAGCTTCTCGAGTTCATCCGCCGAAACCGGCGCGATCCGGATACGGTCGGAAAGTACATCGGCAAGTCTTGCCCGGCGCTCTTCGCCCAGATCCGACTGGAGATAAACACGTTCGACTGCATCAGGCCGTGACAGCAGGAGCTGCCGCACCGGATGAATGCCGTAAACGAGACGCTGGCTCATCGGACCGCTAGCGACGCGACCGGGAGCTGCGCTTCGGGCCGGTGCTTCGCGGCCCTGCGGGGCGCCTCCCTGGTGGCTGCGGTCCAGGGCCCGCCTCGAGCGCCAGATCGATTTTTGCCTCTTCGGTATCCACCCGGACCACACGCACGCGGACGTCATCCCCCAGACGGAACGCGCGCCCGGTTCTCTCGCCCTTCAGACCACGCGCCCCCGGTTCGAGGTGATAGTAATCACTCGGCAGACTCGTCACGTGAATGAGTCCGTCCACAAGCAGGTCGCGGAGCATCACGAAGAGGCCGAAATGGGTTACGCCCGTGACCACGCCATCCAGCGTGGCGCCAACCTGATCCTCCATGAACAGGCACTTGCAGCGCGACTCGACGTAGCGAGTGGCCTCGTCCGCCCGGCGTTCCTGCATTGACGTCGTCGTACCCAGCTGCTCGGCTGCCGGTATCTCCACGGGAAACGCTGCGGGCTTGCCGCCATCGAGCAGGTGGCCGATCCCGCGATGCACGAGCAGATCCGGGTAGCGGCGGATCGGGGACGTGAAATGAGCGTACGTGCTCAGCGCCAGGCCAAAGTGCCCCTTGTTGGCGGGCTGATACACCGCCTGTTTCATGCTCCGGAGGACCGCAGTCGCGAGCATGGCGAAATCGGGCCGGTCACTAATCAGCTTGAGGACCCGATTAATCTCAGCAGGTCGTGTTCCCGCAGTCTCCGCAATCGGTATCCCAAGTCCCTGAAACAGGAGGCGCAGATCGTCAAGCCTGTCCCCTTCGGGTCCCGCATGGACGCGATACAAGGTCGTCAGCTTGTGCTTGCCAAGGTAGCGAGCCGCCTCTACGTTGGCCGCAATCATGCATTCCTCGATCAGGCGGTGGGCATCATTACGGTGCCGGGATGCCACACCGACGATGCCACCGGCAGCGTCCAGCTGGATCTTGATCTCGGGAAGATCGAGATCGAGAGCCCCGCGACGCCCGCGCGCCTGATGAAGACCAGCAAAGACTCCGTAGAGGTTGTCAATAACAGGCTGAACTGCCTTCGGGACCCCTGAGTCCGGCTGGCCCCGCTGGTACAGGTCGACGGCGTTGTAGGTCAAACGAGCCCAGGAATGCATTAGGCCCCGGTAGAACCTGGAACCCGTAACGTTGCCCTTCTGGTCAACGTGCATATCGCAGACCATGCACAGGCGATCAACGGCGGGCTTAAGGGAGCACAACTCGTTGGACAGCTCCTCGGGCAGCATCGGGACGACCCGGTCAGGAAAGTACACCGAAGTGCCCCGGCGCCGGGCCTCGGTATCGATTGCCTCCCCGCTCCTGACATAGTGGGAAACGTCAGCGATGGCAACGATGAGCCGCCATCCATCACCCTGGGGCTCCGCAAACACAGCGTCATCGAAGTCCCTCGCGTCTTCGCCGTCGATTGTTACCAGCGGCAGCGTGCGCAGGTCGGTCCGGTCGCGCTTGTCGGCTGGCGCGACCTCAAGTCCGACGAGGCGCGCATCCGCCAGCGCCTTCTCTGGCCAGCGGGACGGAATATGGAACATCTCTATGGCTGCGTTCGTCAGCACCCGGGGATCGCGCGGATCGCCCAGAACTTCAACCACCCTGCCACGGGCCTCGTGGGCAGGACCCGGATACTCAAGAATCTCAAGCTTTACGAGCTGGCCGGGCTCCGCATTGCCGCGGTCCTGGTCAGTGACAATGAAATGGTGAGGTGAGCGGCCACTCTCAACGACCCAGCCAAGATCACGCTCCCGGTGGTACCGACCGACGAAACTGTCCCTGCTACGCGCAAGGATCTCCACCACGGTGCCCGCGCGACGACCGCCCCGTCCGCTTCCAGAGAGCCGGACGGCGACCCGATCACCATCCAGCACGGCGCGCATATCCGGTACCGGGAGATAGACGTCATCGGAGCCATCATCCGGGACAAGAAAGCCGAAGCCATCCCGGTGGGCAGTGACTGTTCCGGGAATAACGTCGAGCTTCTCGCTGAGGCAATACTCGCCGCGGCGATTGACCAGCAACTGCCCCGCGGTGCGCAGTGCCTCAAGGCGGCGACGGAGATCTGCGACCTGTCGCTCTCCGGTCACTTCGAGCAAAGACGCAAGCGCGGCCAGAGTCAGTGGAACCCCCTGCTGACGAAAGACGGCAAGGAGGGAATTGGGGTCCGGAACCGGGTGGCGGTAGGCCGAATTCGGGCCGGTTTTGGCGGGGCCTGCTGTTGGCGACGGGCGCCGCCCACGCTGCTTACGCATCTAGTGCTGCTATCAATTCTGTCATTTCGTTGACAAGCATACAGCCTGCCATTAGATTGCCGCACTCTTAATTAAGCCGTACCACCGCGCCGGGGTGGCGGAATTGGTAGACGCGCTGGCTTCAGGTGCCAGTGGGGGTAACCCCGTGAAGGTTCAAGTCCTTTCCTCGGCACCACGTGCGACGATTTAAGGCTGCGTCACCTTGCGCAGGTTTGAGCAGCTACCCTGCCGGTGCCCACGGGCACTCAGGCAGGCCTTCCCTACCGAATGGCCTACCGACCGGCCTACCGACCGGCTGGCGCTGAGTAGCTGGCCTTTACCAGTGAATCGAAGTCGTCGGCGTAGGTTTTCAGGTTCTTCTGCAGGTGGTTTTCCTGGGCTGGAGTGAGCTTCCCGAGGACCTCTGCAACCAGCCTGAAGGAGAGTTGCCTGTTCTCCTCAACGAGAGACCGGTATCCGGGGGCATCGAACTGGTTGGGGTTCAGTACAAGCTCAGTGAACCGGTCCGCAAAGACAGGATCAGCTTTCCTGCCCGCCATCAGCGCCCGAAACTCTCCCTGCCAGACCGCCCGCCGACGGAGCCAGTCGCCAGAAAGGTCGTGCATCTGCGCCGTCTGCCCAGTGACCAGGGCCTCCTGGGAGGCATTCAGCTTGCCGGTGAAGCGGCGAAACGCCCGGGTTATCTCCTTGTCCTGCTTGGCACGGCGCTCTTGGGGACTGACACCGGAGTAGTCCTCCTCAAGCTCGCTGTTCTCCTCGGCAAGCCTCGCGAAGAGCGATTCAACCTGCTCATCCGACAGTGTCTGCAGCAGGCGGGCCAAGTCCGGAGCCACGTGCTGAAGCAGCGCATCCCACAACTCAACAACCTCCGCGTAGCGGGCGGCCAGAAACTCCGCGTCGACGGAAGTCTCCGCCCCTCCGAGCACCCTGCGAGCCAGCGCTGCGTACTCTGGCAGCTGGGTGGTGCGATGCCAGCTGAGAGTCTCGGCAATCAGCCGCTTCGCCTGCGGCTCCTGCACCCGGTCCAGCTCAAAATAATCCTCGAGATACCAGAGTGCCAGCCAGTCCAGCTGGTTGTAGGCGACGCGAATAACGCAGCCCCCTAGCAGCGTTACCACCAGCAGCCCGGATATCAGCAGGCGGACCCCGCGCCAATGGCGGGTCCACAAACTGTCGGGCGGCAATGTCATCACCCTCACAGATTCAGTGGGCTGGCTCAGCCATAGGGGTGACGAACAATGATGTTGTGATCGCGATCAGGACCCGTCGAGATCATGTCGACGGGTATGCCGACTATTTCCTCAAGCCGCTGCAGATAGGCCCGAGCCTCAGCAGGCAATCCGTCAATAGTCCGGATGCCCTTCGTGGACCCGGACCACCCCGGGACTTCAATGTAAGCAGGCTCTACAGCACTGTACTGATCAACGAGCAGCGGCGGACTGCTGCTCACCTGCCCATTCAGGCGGTAACCCGTACAGACCTTCACGACGGGAAAGCCGTCCAGAACATCAAGCTTGGTGACGCACAGGCCGGTCACACTGCTGTTGATTACGGCCCGCCGCACGGCTACCGCATCAAACCAGCCACAGCGCCGGGGCCGGCCCGTGGTGGACCCGAACTCGACTCCCACTCTTGCCAGCCGCTCGCCGGCCTCGTCAAACAGTTCTGTGGGGAATGGTCCACTGCCCACGCGAGTGGCATAGGCCTTGACGACCCCAAGTACATAATCAAAATCGGTTGGCCCAAGGCCCGAGCCAGTGGCAGCGGCACCCGCCGAAGTGTTAGAGGACGTGACATACGGATACGTACCGTGGTCGACGTCCAGAAGTGCGCCCTGGGCGCCCTCAAACAGCAGCTTCGCGCCGCTGCGGCGCAAATCACTCAGATAGGCAACCGTATCGATAACCATCGGCCGAATGCGGCGGGCCAGTGTCAGACACTCTTCCAGCGTTGCGTCCAGACTGACTGGCTCGGCCGAGTAGTAGCTCGCCAGCATGAAGTTATGCAATTCCATAACCTCGGCGAGTCGCTCGCCGAACAACCGTTCGTCGAAAAGGTCTGCGACACGCAGGGAACGTCGTCCGGCCTTGTCCTCGTAGGCAGGGCCTATACCCCGACCCGTGGTACCAATCGGTCGGTTACCCAGCGCGCGCTCCCTGGCCTGATCCAGGGCTATGTGGGTCGGCAGGATTAGCGGGCACGCCGGGCTGAGTTTGAGCCGGGTAGCCACGGCGATGCCCCGGGCTTCAAGGCCGTCAATCTCCTTGACCAGCGATGGCAGATGGACCACGACCCCATTACCGATGACGCAGGCCACGCCGGGATGCAGGATTCCCGAAGGGATCAGGTGGAGGACGGTCTTCTCACCATTGATAATGAGGGTGTGCCCGGCGTTGTGGCCGCCCTGAAAGCGCACTACAGCCTGAGCCTGCTCAGTCAGCAGGTCTACGATCTTGCCCTTTCCTTCGTCACCCCACTGCGTGCCGATGACGACTATGCTCTTGCCCACGATCAGGATCCGCTCCGCACGAACGCCAGCAATACAACCCCGGCCAGCATGCTCGCCAGCCCGAAAATGCGGAGCTGCCGGGCGGGGAGCCCCGCAATCAAACTCATGCTCCGTCGCCAGCCCTCGGGACTCAGGAAGGGCAGGATGCCCTCCAGCACGAGGTAGAGGGCAAGCCCTGTCAGGAAATCATTCCAGTCCATCGCTTCAGTTACAGCGTCGCGAGGGGCATGCGGCGGGCCTCGACGGCCTTCTTTCGCCGCAGGAAATCGAGGGCCCGGTCAGCGCCCTGCGTCCGGCCGCTCCATGTAGCGGAAGAACTCGCTGTCCTTGTCGAGAACCAGGAGGTCACCCTCTTTACCCAGAGACCGGCGATAAGCCTGGATACTCCGGTAGAAGGCGAAGAACTCCGGATCCTTGCGGTAGGCCTCCGCATAAATCTGCGCAGCCTCCGCATCGCCGGCACCCCGTACCTTCTCTGCCTCGCGATAGGCTTCGGCGAGAGTGACTGTCCGCTGACGGTCAGCTTCCGCGCGGATCTGTTCCGCAGCCTCGGCACCCTGGGCGCGCAGTTCGGATGCCGTTCGTGCGCGCTCCTGGCGCATCCGGTCGAAAACCGAATCACTGACCTGCTCGGGAAACTCGGTACGCTTGACTCGCACATCGACAACTTCGATGCCGAGGGTCAAGGCATTCTTCCGCGCACTGGCCAGCATATCGTCGAGCAATTCCCGACGCTCTGCAGTCACGGCCTGAGGTACCGTCCGCTTCGCAAACTCGCTGCGGACTCCATCTTTCACAATTTCGATCAGCCGCTGGGCGGCGAGCAACTCGTCACCCCTGGTGGCCCGGTAGTAGGCACCGACGTCGATGATCCGCCACTTGACGAAGAAGTCCACGAACAGATTCTTCTTCTCAAGAGTCAGGAACAGCTCCTGGGGATTGCTCTGGGTCAAGACCTGGCGAGGGTATTTTCTGACATCGTTTATGAACGGCAGTTTGAAGTGCAGCCCTGGCTCGAACTCTGTCTGGATTATCTTGCCGAGCCGGAACTTTATGGCCAGCTCCCGTTGATCCACAGTGAACACGGACATGCTGGCAATCCAGGCCAGAAGGAGAATTCCAAAGGGCAGCAGTGCGCGAATGTTCATCGGGCCTCTCTCGTACGGCGATCTTCCCGGTCGCGGGTTGCGGTGGACGCGTCAGCGGCCGCACTGGCCGCCGGGGCCTGGGCAGGCTGACTCGAGACAGCCGCCGGTCGGCGATTCTGGTTCTGCTCCAGAATCTTGTCCACCGGAAGATAAATCAGGTTACTGCCCTTGGCTGTATCCACCAGGACCTTGCTCGAGTTGGCGTAGATGTCCTCCATCGCCTCCAGGTACAGACGCCGCCGGGTCACCTCGGGAGCCTGCTGGTACTGAGCAAGCAACTGCGTGAAGCGGGACGCCTCGCCCTGGGCATCAGCAACCACACGAGCCCGGTAGCCCTCAGAGTCCTGCTGGCGACGTACGGCTTCGCCACGGGCCCTGGGAATCACGTCGTTCGCATAGGCCTGAGCTTCAAAGGAGACTCGCTCCTTGTCCTCACGCGCCTTGATGGCGTCCTGCACAGCCGCCTCGACCTGACTGGGAAAGTTGGCGTCCTGCAAATTGACCTTGGTCACGAACATCCCGGTCTGGTACTCATCCAGAGTCTGCTGAATCAGCTTCTCTGTCTGCGCGGCGATCTCGGTTCGCCCCTCGAGCAGCACAAAGTCCAGCTTGTTCTTGCCGATCACTTCACGGATGGCGCTCTCGCTGATGTCCTGCAGCGTGGCTTCCGGGTCGCGCACGTTAAAAAGGTACTGCACCGGATCTGCACGACGGTACTGGACGACCAGGTCGACCACGACAATATTCTCATCCGCCGTCAGCATCCGGGTCTGCAGTTTGAACGGCACCACTTCGTTGATGTTGACGCGCTCAACCCGCTCGATCGGCCAGGGCAGGTGCCAGCGCAGTCCAGGCTCGGTTGAGGTCTGGTACATACCGAAGCGCGTCACTACGCCCCGCTCGGCAGCATCGACGCGATAGAAGCCGGTAGCCAGCCAGATCACGGCTAGAACGATCGAGACCAGACCGAGCAGCGGGGCATTCATCGGGTTGCCGGCTGGACCAGCAGACCGAGTCCCACCCTTCCCCCCACGGAAGAAGTTGTTCAGGCGCTGTTGCCAGTCCCGGACTATTTTGTCCAGATCAGGCGGCCCATCGTTGCGCCCCCTGTCCCAGGGATTCTTGCCGTTGCCAGATTCGTTCCAGGCCATGCCTTCAGACCACGACTTTCAAGTTAACGCGCTACTCTACCGCGCAATTACTGGTGGACCCACCCCTGGCTCCGATGAAACGGGGCCAGTAAGCAGGCTGTCAGAGAGCACATTGAGTTGCTCTCGCCGGTTAAGTTCCTCAAAACGGCGTCGATCGAGCTCCAGATCCAGCTCCCAGCTGCCATCACCCCGGAGTCGCTCCGCAACGATAACGCCCATTTCGTAGAGGCGAGCCCTCAGGCGGGCCTCGGCTGGAGCCAATCCCACCGTGCACTTCAGCTGGTCGACCTGGAGGAACTCTGCGATAGCCCCCAGCAGCAGGTCAACGCCTCGTCCGGTATGCGAGGACAGCCAGACCCTGGCGGGGCTCCCTGTTTCGGCGCGATCTACCCGGGGCTCGATGTTGAGTATATCAGCCTTGTTATAGACCTGGATTCGCGGCAGATGGCCAGCTCCGATCTCCTCCAGAACCTTGACCACATCGTGTATCCGCTCTTCATGGGCGGGATCAGCGCAGTCGACCACGTGCAGGAGGAGTCGGGACTGCTCCGTCTCGTCCAGCGTAGAACGGAACGCGGCCACCAGTTCGTGGGGCAGATCCCTGATAAACCCGACCGTATCAGCCAGAACGATGCTGTTGCCATCCGGCAGACTGACACGACGCAGCGTGGGATCGAGGGTGGCGAAGAGCTGATTGGCGACCAGGACATCGGCCCGGGTCAGCAGATTGAACAGGGTCGACTTCCCGGCGTTGGTATATCCCACCAGTGTCACCGTGGGGACTTCCTCCTTGCGCCTCTTCTGACCGGACGTGCGCCGCTGGCGAGACACCCTCTCCAGACGCTCATGAAGACTGCGAATGCGCAGGCCGATCAGACGGCGGTCGCTCTCGAGCTGGCTCTCGCCAGGACCACGCATACCGATACCGCCCTTCTGTCGCTCAAGGTGCGTCCAGCCCCTGACCAGGCGGGTAGACAAATGCTCCATCTGGGCCAACTCAACCTGCAGCTTGCCCTCATGCGTTCGGGCTCGCTGAGCAAAGATGTCGAGAATGAGACCGGTGCGATCAATCACGCGCCGGTCCAGCGTCTTCTCAAGGTTGCGCTGCTGCGCCGGACTCAGGCGGTGGTCAATGAGCACGATCTCGGCACAGGAGTCGTGGAGCAGCTGCCGCAGCTCCTCCACCTTGCCGGTGCCGATGAGATAGCGTGGGTTGACCTGCCGAAGAGCAGCCGTCAGTGAACCGGAGATCTCTGCCCCCGCCGAAAGGGCCAGAGCGTTGAACTCTTCCCTGGTTTCAGCCCTGGGCGGCTGGCCCATACCAACGTGAACAAGGACAGCCCGCTCACCGCCACTGGGCCGGTCAAACAACCCGCCATCCCCTGGCCATAGGGACGGGGCCCGTAACGCCGGCCCGGCTGGAAACTGGCCAATAAAAGCGGCGGTCTGTTCGCGTGCTCAGTCTTTGCCCTCGTCGTCACTATCGGGCACATGAATCGCGCGGGACGGCACTACGGTAGAAATAGCATGCTTGTAGACCATCTGACTGACGCCGTTCTTCAGCAGGACGACAAATTGATCGAAGGACTCGACAGTCCCCTGAAGCTTGATGCCATTTACGAGATAAACGGACACAGGCACCTTCTCCTTCCGAAGCGTGTTCAAGAAGGGATCCTGCAGCACCTGACCTTTGGCCATTTCGTACTCCTGAATTATTCTTATTGCTTATCTCGACACTCATTCTAGCTGCTCAGGGCTGATATTGCATCCGCAGAGCGGTGGCGCGAACCGCTGCTTCCAGGTCTTGAATCAGGGTGTCGGACTCCATGTCCAGCCAGAGATCGCACTCCTCCCGACGCAGCCAGCTCAGCTGGCGCTTGGCGAGTTGCCGGGTGGCAGCCAGGGCCTGCCGCTCCGCCTCTGCTTTCCCGCAGGCGCCCGCCAGAAACTGAGCCAGCTGGCGATAGCCAACTGCGCGCAGTGCCGGGGCATCGGGCTGCATCTGCGGCATAGCAAGCAGTTGTTCAACCTCGCCGAGGAACCCCCGCTCAAGCATGGCGTGGAAGCGCCGGGTTATGCGCTCCGACAGCGGGCCCCGATCCCGGGGCAAGAGGCCGATCGTGAAAAACCTGCCGCGGGGACGCAGCCCTGCTGACTCCTGATGCTGACTCTGGAGGGCTGAGATTGGCTTCCCGGTCAGCAAGCACACCTCCAGGGCGCGCTGAATTCGCTGCCGGTCCGCTACCCCAATGCGGGCCGCTGCCACGGGGTCCAGCAGGGCGAGTTCCCGATGCAGGGCCGGCCAGCCCTCCCGCAGCCCCCGAGCCTCCAGAAGTGCCCGCAATTCGGGATCGGCCGTTGGCAACAGGGCCAACCCCTGAATCAGGCTGCGGAAGTACAGGAAGGTACCGCCGACCAGCAGAGGTATTCGGCCCGCTGTGCTGATCTCTTGTATGGCCAGCGCGGCGTCCTGGGCAAAGTCACCAGCGGTGTACTGCTCCCAGGGCTCGCGAACATCAATCAGGCGGTGAGGATGCCGCGCGAGCGTCTCCGGCGAGGGCTTCCCGCTCCCGATGTTGAGGTGGCGGTAGACCATGGCCGAATCGACACTGATCAGCCCAATCGGCAACCGGTCCGCCAGAGCAAGGGCCAGATCAGTCTTGCCGGTGGCCGTTGGACCCATAAGGCACAGGGCGGTAGCCATTGGTGCCGGCTCCATCCTGAGGACGCCCTAGCGGCCTCGGGCAAACAGTCGGTCGAGCTCCGGCAGCGACAGCTGAACGCGGGTCGGCCGGCCGTGATTGCACTGCTCACTCCGTGGCGTGCGCTCCATGGCCCGCAGAAGGCTGTTCATTTCCTCGATGCTGAGGCGTCGATTCGCCCGAATGGAAGCATGACAGGCCACATCAGCCAGGCACCGGTCGAGAAGGCCGAGCAGTTCGTCGAGAGTCAGTTCGTCGTGGAGGCCCGCTACGAGCCGACGAACCAGGGCGGGGACGGCTTCCCCGGCCAGGATGACGGGAACGGCTCGGAGGGTCAGCCGGTCAGGGCCGGTGCGCAGGAGGTCGAACCCACAGCGTTCCAGCACCGCCGCATGCTGTACGGCACGCTCGGCCTCTGCCTCGGTTACCGCCAGCGTTTCCGGAAGCAGCAAGGTCTGGGACTGAACGTTCGTATCCCGAATGGACGCCTTAAGGCGCTCGTAGGTAACCCGCTCGTGGGCGGCGTGAGCGTCGACCACTGCCAGGCCGTCAGCCGTCTCGGCAAGGATGTAGATCCCATGGAGCTGCGCAAGGGCAAAACCCAACGGGGGCAGGCCGGAGCCCGACCTCTCGTCTCCAGGCCCTGCATAGGCACCTGTGGGTTCCCGGAGCATCCCTGCCCCACGCACATCTGAAGGCTGGAAGAGAGCCTCACCAAGCGGCAGCATTGCCGGCTGGGATGCGCGGTGTTCCGCCGCTAAGGCTCCACCAGCGGGGGCCTGCTCACCGGGGGCGATTTGCCCGGCCAGCGCTTCCTCCACCGAGCGGCGCACAAAGTCCCGGACCCGGGCTGGATCCCGGAACCGCACTTCGTGCTTGGCGGGGTGCGCATTGACATCCACCCAGGCGGGATCCATATCGATGTAGAGCACGTAGGCGGGCCAGCGGTCCCGGTAGAGCACATCCCGGTAAGCCGCCCGGACCGCTCCAACCAGGAGCTTGTCGCGAATCGCCCGGCCGTTCAGGAACACATGCTGCAGGTCCGGCTGGCTCCGGGCGTGGGTGGGCATGGCCAGCCAGCCGTGCAGGGCCAGGCCGGCGGCGGCCCGGGTCAGGTAAATGGAGTGTCGGACAAACTCCTCCCCGCAGACCTTCCCCAGCCGGCCAGCCAGTTCAGCCAGGGACGGCGCCGCCGGAAGATCCAGGACCAGGCGCTGATTGTGCTGCACCCGGAACGCGACCGAGCCCCGTGACAGGGCAATGCTCTCGATTGCAGCACGGACATGGGCGAACTCGGTACGCTCACTGCGGAGGAAGCGGCGTCGGGCTGGCGTATTGAAAAACAGGTCCCGGACTTCGACCGTGGTTCCAGGCTGGTGCGGAGCAGGGACAAGATCGCCCGGATCACTCGCGTTACCGGTAATGGAAAATCCCGTAGCCTCGTCCCGGTAGCGGGAGGTCATCGTCAGGCGGGAAACAGACGCGATGCTCGGCAGCGCCTCGCCCCGAAAGCCAAGCGTCGCTACCTGCTCGAGGTCCTCAAGGCTCTCAATCTTGCTCGTGGCATGCCGCGCCAGCGCCAGCGCCAGTTCTTCCCGGGGAATGCCGTTACCGTTGTCCCGGATCCGGCACAGGCGAATGCCGGCTTCCTCAAGCTCGATCTCGATTCGGGTGGCGCCTGCATCCAGACTGTTCTCGAGGAGTTCCTTGACGACGGACGCCGGGCGCTCGACAACCTCGCCGGCAGCGATCTGGTTGATGAGATGCGCTGGTAACTGGCGGATGGGCATAGCGGCATTCTTTCAAATGCCGAGGCCTTTGCCTATCAACGGTCGGCGCTGAGCACAGGGTAATTGCGCTGGGCGCCATCGAGCCCGGCGCCTGCGGGTCGTCAGCTGCTCTGGCGGGGTATACGCAGCTTCTGCCCCACCCACACGGTGTCGGACCGCAGGCCGTTGGCGCTGCGCAGCCGGCTGAGGCTGACGTTGTACCGGCTCGCGACGCCAGAGAGAGTGTCGCCGCGCTGGATAACGTGCTGGCGGGAAGTCGCAGAGGCCGACTCGCTCCGGGGTGACGCGGCGGCAACCGTTGTGGGCGGGCGATGGCCCGAGTCGCCCGGCGCATCGCCGGGGGGATTCGCGGCGAAATAGTCCTGGATACCCACAAGTATTGCCCCGGCAAGCTTCTGCTGGTGGGCTGACGACCGCAGGTTCTGCTCGTCCGTCGGATTGGAGATGTACGCGGTCTCTACCAGCACCGAGGGCACGTCCGGCGACTTCAGCACCATAAAGGGCGCCTGCTGCACGCTGGGCCGGTGGAGACGGCCAAGCCGACCCATGGGCCGGAGAATCGCATCACCCACCTCGATACTGGAACTGATCGAGGCGTTCTGGGAAAGGTCCATCAGCACGGACGCGAGCACCGGATCCTTGTCGCCCAACTCCACGCCACCGATCAGCGCCGCGTTCTCCCGGGCTGCGAGACGCCGGGAAGCCTCGTCGGTCGCCGCCTTCTCCGACAGCACGTAGACCGTGGAACCCTGGGCGCCGCGGTTGTAGGCGGCGTCGGCATGAATGGAGATGAACAGGTCGGCATTGGCGCTGCGGGCCTTCTCCATGCGCTCCCGTAAGCCCAGAAAGCGGTCGTCACTGCGGGTCAGGACGCCACGCATTCCAGGCTGCGCATTCAGCTGTTCAACCAGGTACCGGCTGATCGCCAGGGTGACGTCTTTTTCCCGAAGTCCAGAAGGGCCATGGGCACCGGGATCCCGGCCACCATGACCAGCGTCTACGACCACCACCGTGTCCCGCAGTCGTCCCGGAGGCCGCGCAGGCGGCGCGGGTGGCGTCTCCGGGTCAACCGGAGGAAGGCTGGCCGCAGTCACGGCCGGGGCAGTGGGGGCCGGCTCTGCTGCGGGGGACTGCACTGAGGCCGGGGCCTTGGCCAGCCAGGAGAGTGGCCGCAGGGCAATGGCAAGGCGGGGTAGCCCGGTGTCTGTTGCGAAGGTCGCGGACGGCTGCATGGCTTCCGCAACATCAAGAACAATGCGGAGGCTGCCTCCGGGCCGATGGGCAACACGAACCTGCCGGACGGCGCCGGTAGCACTCGGCAGCGGCAGGGCCCCGGGGCCCAGTGCTGCCGACGAAAGATCGATAACGACCCTGTTCGGGTCGGTCAGCGTGAAGAGGTTGTAGGTCCCGGTGCGCGTCAGCCGAAGCTCCACCCGGGTGTCCTGCCCCTGGGCGGCGATCGCTATGGACTGGACCTGGAGTTGGTCTGTCGGGGCTGCAAACAGCAGGGTAGCGGGCAGGAACACGACTGCAAGGGCGACTGCCCGGGCGAACCTGAGCAGGGACTCAGCGGTCGCCCCGCGGGCGACGGTCCTCTGGCAATCCACGCGTATTCCCCCCACGAAATCTCTTTCGTGGGCCCGAGTATACGTAATGCAGGCTGCCACTCAAAGCGTTTTCTGATAGTAAATAGGGAGATAGCTAGCTTACCTGCCGGGATCTTCAGAATCCCGCCGGCAGGCCTTCTGCCACCTTGACCAAGAGCCGAACACCCTCCCGGCTCGGCGCCGTCAGGTTAGCCCGGCGACCGGCGCCGTCGATGACGAGGTGGCACGCCACGTCCGGGGGCGGCAGTCGTCCAGCACCCCGGTCCGGCCACTCCGTCAGCAGGAGGCTGCCCCGGCCCAGCGCATCGCGAGTGCCCAGTTCGTCGACCAGACCCAGGTGGTCCAGTTCGGCGGGGTCTCTCAAGCGATAGAGATCCACATGGTAGACGCGATAGGTCTCGACCAGATAAGGCTCAACCAGTGTGTAGGTGGGGCTTGGCACCCGACCCTTGTGCCCCAGGCCCGCCAGCAGGCCCCGAATCATCGCCGTCTTGCCAGCGCCCAGCTCGCCCTCAAAATTGAGGACCCGGCTGTCCGGCGCTGCAGCCGCCAGTACCCGGGCTAACAGCGCGCCAAATTGTGCCGTCGCCGCGGGATCAGCCAAGCGAACACTTAGGGATTCAGCCAAGTGCGCAGCTCCCTGAGCAGGTCACTCGCCACCATGCCACGCTGCCCGCCCCGGGCCGCAGAGTCCCCTGCCGCGCCGTGAATAAAGGCGGCAGCTGCCACGACATCGGCAACCCGCAGCCCGGCGCCCGCCGCGGCATGGGCCTGGGCTGGAAGTTGGGCCAGGAGCCCCGCAATGACCCCGGACAAGACGTCACCCATACCCGCCGTGGCCATGCCCGGGTTCCCGGAGGTGATCAGCCACGGGCACTGCCCGGCGCCCGTCACCAGAGTCCCGTGGCCCTTGAGAACGATGGTGCCACCGTAGCGCGCCTCCAGCGCCTCCAGGGCACCCAGGCGGTCCTGCTGAACGACAGCGGACGAAGTACCCAGGAGCCGGGCCGCCTCGCCAGGATGCGGCGTCAGTACCCAGTCCGGACGGCGAATCCCGTCGCCGCCCAGCAGATTCAGCGCGTCGGCGTCCACCACCAGGGGCAGAGGCGCCTCGAGCACAGTGGCCAGCAACCCCCGCGCCCAGTCGTCCTGCCCAAGGCCCGGCCCAACCACAACGACAGTCGCCCTGGCGAGCAGCGGACCGAGATCCTCCGGAGCCTCGATGCCCCGACACATCAGTTCCGGACGGACCAGAGACAGCAGTGCCGCATGAGCAGGCCGGGTCGCAACGGTGACGAGCCCGGCGCCAGTCCGCAGAGCCGCTTCACCGGCCAGGCGAATGGCGCCGCTCATGCCGTGGTTGCCCCCAACCACCAGGACATGACCAAAGTCGCCCTTGTGGGCGGTCGCCGGCCGGGGCGGCAGGAGGCGCGCCAACTCGGCACGGGGAAACAGGCAGAGCCTTGCCTGGCCAGCAAGTCCGGCGCGCTCCACCACCGCGGGCGGAATACCCAGGTCAGCAAACTCGATGGGACCCGTGTGGGCCGGTCCATCCCCCACATAGAGCCCAAGCTTGCGGCCCACGAAAGTGACCGTGAGATGCGCCTGCACCGCGGCCCCCAACGGGAACCCGGTTGTCGCATCGAGGCCCGAAGGAATATCCACAGCCAGGACTGGCAGCCGTGCCGCATTGAGAGCGTCAATAGCAGCCCGCATCTCCCCGCTCACGGGCCTGCAAAGACCAGTACCGAGCATGGCGTCGACCACCAGATCGGCAGCAGCGAGTGACTGTGGTTCGAAGCGCTGGACTGCTGCGCCCTCCGCGGCAAAATCCCGCCACGCCGTCGCGGCATCGCCGGTCAGCCGGTCGGGATCAACCAATGCACAGACCCGCACCTCGTGGCCGGCCTGCCGCGCCAGACGCGCGATCACGTAACCATCCCCACCGTTATTGCCCCCGCCACACAGCACCAGCCAGCGACGAGCCTCGGGCCAACGGACCGAGGCCGCGGCGCACACCGCTGCCCCGGCGCGGGTCATTAGTTCGTAGCCCGAAATCCCAAAGGCAATGGAGGCCGTGCGGTCGAGCGTCCGCACGGCCTCGGGAGTCCAGACTCCGAACACAGCTTCCAGCATAGGGTTGATTATACTGATCCCCTTCCTCAGACCCGTTGAGTCAGTCCCGTTGGACCTCCAGCAACTCGCCGCGCAGATCAAAGGCTGGGGTCGGGATCTCGGGTTTCAGCAGATCGGTATCGCGGGGACTACCCTGACTGATGCGGAAGTGCGGCTTGACGAATGGCTTGCCCGCGGCCTGCACGGCGACCTCGACTACATGACCCGGCACGGCCGGAAGCGCACGCGACCAACGGATCTGCTCCCGGGAACGTCCCGAATCATCTCAGCGCGCATGGATTACCTGCCGGCGGGAGCAGCCCCGGCGGCTGGCATTCTTGCCAGCGGTGAGCGGGCGTACATTGCCCGGTACGCCCTCGGCCGCGACTACCACAAGCTCCTTCGCCAGCGGCTGCAGCGCCTCGCAGACCGGATCACTGACGCGGGGACGACCCATGGCTACCGGGTCTTCGTGGACAGCGCGCCGGTGCTGGAAAAGCCCATCGCGGCCGCAGCGGGGCTGGGCTGGCAGGGCAAACACACCAACCTGATCAACCGGCAGGCGGGATCCTGGTTTCTCCTGGGCGAGATCTACACCGACCTGCCGCTGCCCGTGGATGAGCCGGTTACCGACCACTGCGGCAGCTGCCGGGCCTGCCTCGACGTATGTCCAACCCAGGCCATCATCGCGCCCTACGTACTCGATGCCCGCCGCTGCATTTCCTATTTCACGATCGAGTCCCGGGGCCCGATCCCGGTCGAGTTCAGGGCGGCCATGGGCAACCGCATCTTTGGCTGCGACGACTGCCAGATCGTGTGCCCCTGGAACAGGTACGCGCGGGCAACCAGTGAACCGGATTTCGCACCCCGGCACGGGCTCGACTCAGCGCAACTGACGGATCTTTTCGCCTGGTCCGAGCAGGAATGGTCAGAGCGCACCCTGGGTAGCGCCCTCCGCCGGCCGGGCTACCTGGGCTGGCTGCGGAACATCGCCGTGGCCCTGGGCAATGCGCCGTCCTCGCCAACTGTCCTCGCCGGACTTCGCGGTCGGGCCAGTCACCTGTCGGACCTGGTCCGGGAACACGTGGCCTGGGCACTGGAGCGGCATCAGTTGCGCCGGGACAAGGCGGCAAACTGAGATCGGGCTAGAGGTCTACGAGCACGTTATCAATGAGACGCGCGCGCCCGAGGTGCCCTGCCGCGAGGACGACCAGTTTCCCGCTGGTCGCCGTCGGGGAACTCAAGTCAACCGCGTTGCGGATGGCGAAATAGTCAGGACGAAACCCGGCACTGGCCAGGTCGGCCATGCCGCATTTCTCCAGCGCAGTGAACTCCCTCTTCCCGTCCTGCAAACAAGCGGCACAGGCGAGCAGGGCCTGGTGCATGCCGGGCGCCCTGGCACGGCCATCCGCGTCCAGGTACTGGTTACGAGAACTCAGCGCGAGCCCGTCCGGGTCCCGGGCAGTGGGCGCGACGACAATCCGGATCGGCAGGCAGAGATCGGCCTGAAGGCGCCGGATGATGGCTACCTGCTGGTAGTCCTTCTGGCCAAACACGGCGGTATCCGGCTGGACGATGTTGAAAAGGCGGGTCACAACGGAGGCAACGCCGTCGAAGTGACCGGGCCGGAATGCGCCGCAGAGAATGCCGGAGAGGTCCGGGACCGACACAACCGTACCGCCACGCTCACCGTGGGGATACATTTCAGCCACGGACGGGAGGAAGAGGATGTCCACCTTGGCCCGCGTCAACTGGCGCCGGTCACTGTCGAGAGTGCGGGGATAAGCGGCGAAATCCTCCGTGGGTCCAAACTGGGTTGGATTGACAAAAATCGACACCACCACCCGGTCCGCAATCTTGCCGGCGACACCAACCAGACTCAGGTGCCCCGCATGGAGATTGCCCATCGTCGGAACGAGGGCGATCGTTTCATCAAACTTGCGCCAGCCCTGCAGGTTCTCGCGCAGGCTGGCAATAGTGCGAACCGTCTTCAAGGTCAGGAAAAGCAGTGCTCGGGAGCAGGGTAGCTGCGGTCCTTGACGGCAGCCACATAGGCTTGCAGCGCCTCAACAGGCGCTGCGCCACCCTGCATGAAATTCCGCACAAAGCGCGGCAGCCGGCCCTGCGTGATGCCCAGCATGTCGTAAAGCACGAGGATCTGACCGTCGACGCCGGGGCCAGCGCCAATGCCGATTACCGGCACCGTTACGGCGTCCCGGACGGCCTGACCCAGCTCGTTCGGGACGCACTCAAGGAGCAGAATATCCGCGCCTGCCTGCTCCAGCGCCACCGCGTCTTCGAGCATCTGTTCAGCCTGCGCCTGATCCCTGCCCTGAACCTTGAACCCGCCGATCTTGTGGACGGACTGGGGCCGCAGCCCGAGGTGGGCGCACACGGGGATATCGTGGCTGGCCAGATGCTCAACAATTCTCACCTGGCTGGCCCCGCCTTCCAGCTTCACCATCATCGCCGCACCCTCCTGCATCAGCCGCACGGCGTTATCCAGCGCCTGGGACGGGGTGGTGTAACTCATGAAGGGCATATCGACCATGAGAAAGGCTCGCCC
The DNA here is from genome assembly GCA_031409515.1 of Gammaproteobacteria bacterium. Lineage (GTDB taxonomy): Bacteria > Pseudomonadota > Gammaproteobacteria > Steroidobacterales > SHZI01. The sequence goes on from JANNXJ010000051.1 coordinate 90,149, forward strand.
GAGACCACGGCGCACCATGCGGGAGTGATAGATGATGTCCTGGACCGTGACCGGCACTGTGGTGTCGTGGCCCTGGATGACCATGCCAAGAGAGTCACCCACCAGAACCAGATCAGCCCCAGCGCGGTCAACCAGCAAGGCGAAACTGGCGTCGTACGCCGTGAGGCAGGCGATCGGCTCCCCTGCCGCCTTCATGGCGCGCAGGGTCGATATATTGACCGGTGCTTCCGGCAAGTCACGCTGCTGTAACTGCTTATACATGGTGCTTACGCGAAGGCCGAGGCTACAGGATTGAAGAAATGCCGGCCGCTGCGAATCCTTTCTATCTCCTCGAGCAGCAGGCTGAAGTGGGCGTCATTATGAACCGGGTCAATCACGGCTGCATTCACGATCAGAAGTGGTGCGCCGTCGTAGTCATGAAAAAAGCGGGCATAGGCTTCCGTAAGGCGTTCCAGGTAACGCCGTCCGATGCGCTGCTCAAAGTCGATACCCCGGCGCGCAATGCGGAACAGCAGGGTATCCACCGGCGCCTGCAGGTAAACCACCAGATCCGGGGCAGGTGCCTCGAAGGCAAGGGACTCAGCCACCTTGTCGTAGAGCGCCAACTCTGCCTGGTCGAGATTGATCTCGGCGAACAGGCGATCTTTGTTGATCAGGAAATCAGAAATCCGGGTTTCCGCAAAGATGTCACTTTGCCGCAGCTGTTCGATCTGTTGGACACGCTGGAACAGAAAGAACAGCTGGGTGGGGAGTGAGGCGCCACGGGGATCCCGGTAGAACCTCTCCAGAAACGGGTTAGCCTCGGGCTGCTCAAGCAGGAGCTCGCCGTCCAGCGCATCCGCGAGGCGGCGGGACAGACTGGTCTTGCCGACCCCTATGGGGCCTTCGATGGCGATGTAGCGGGAATTACCCATGAGTCGTTGTGCCTGGCCCTGTTGGCGGTGGCCTGTTGTTCTTGTTGGTTAGCGGCCGCTGCCAGGAGCCATACGGGACCCAGCCCCGGAACTCGCAGCGTAGGGGCGATCTCCAGCAGTGGTAACAATACAAAATTTCGAGTCGCGATGCCCGGGTGGGGCACCACGAGCTGCTCCGTGTCGATCACGAGGTCGCCGTAGACAAGCAAATCCAGGTCAATGCGCCGCGGGCCCCAGCGAAGACTGGTGCTGCGGTCCCTGCCCTGGCGGCGCTCGATGGCCAGCAGTTCCTCCAGCAACCGGGCGGGCGGCAGCTGGGTAAGGAGCCCTGCGACTGCGTTGACGAACTCCGGCTGCGGTTGCGGGCCCATGGCGACGTTGCGCAGGAATGCGGAACAAGTGACGCGGCGGGTACCAGGGATCTCCGCCAGCGCCTCAAGGGCCGCCCGGACCTGAAGTTCTGGCTCGTCCAGGTTGCTCCCGATGCCCACATAGGCCGGCGCCCAGCGATGCGGGGGCATCCGCGCGGCGCTCAGACGGCCCGTTCGGCCGGCCGGGGCCGCTGGGCGTCCCGCCCACCGCCCCGGCCGCCGTTGAACTCCCGGTGCTGCTCGTCGGGGGACAGCGTCTGGATCCGCGTCCACCACTCGGCCAACTCGGCCGGCACTTCCCCCAGCTCAGTGCGCAGGACCAGCAAATCATAGGCCGCGCGAAACCGCCGGTGCTGCAGAAGTACCGCAGCGCGCCGCCCCTGACGACGGCTAAAGCGGGGCTGGAGCTGGAGCATTTCCCGCATCGGCACTGAGAAGCGCCGGGGGAGAGTTATGCGGGCGATCTGCACGTCAGTAATCTCCTGGCCAGCGTCGATCAGCGCCTGAACCTCCGAGATCTGCCCGGTGCGACGCAAGGCATTGGCCCGGTCCTGAACAGGACCCCACAGGAAGACACCAAAGAGAAACATGGGGGTCACAGGCAAGCCTTCGGCCACCCGCCGGTCGGTGCCAGCGAGAGCACTCTCGATGAAACGATTGCGGCGGTCATCGGCTACGCCCCCTGGTCGTCCGCCGGCGCGACCCTGGGAGCCATCGCCAGACAGCCAGGCAGCCGTCGCCGGGAACAGGTGCTCAAACAGGCCGTGCTGACGCAGCCGCCTGTACCCCTCCAGCGCGTGACCGGTTTCGAAAACCTTGAGGAACTCATCAAACAGACGTGCTGGTGGCACGCTGTCAATCAGGCTGCCCAGTCGCTGCATCGGCGCCGCCGCTTCGGGGTGGATCTCCAGATCCAGCTTGGCCGCGAGGCGCACGGCCCTGATCATTCGCACCGGGTCTTCACGGTAGCGTGTTTCCGGGTCACCAATCAGGCGAATCCGGCGGGCCTCAACGTCCCGCATGCCACCCACAAAGTCCCAGATCGAGAAGTCGGCAATGTTGTAGTAGAGCGCGTTGACCGTGAAATCCCGCCGCCAGGCATCCTCCTCGATCGACCCAAAGGAGTTGTCCTTGATGATGCGTCCAGCCTCATTGAGTATCTGCCGGTCCTCGCTCTCCAGGTCCTCATTACCCAGGCCACGGAAGGTCGCTACCTCGACAATCTCGTCACGAAACCGGACATGAACGAGGCGAAAGCGCCTGCCGATGATCCGCGCACTGCCAAACAGCGCGCGCACCTGTTCCGGGCTCGCGTCAGTGGCGATATCGAAGTCTTTGGGCTGACGGTTGAGCAACAGATCCCGGACACCGCCGCCGACGATAAAGGCCTGATACCCGCCATCTTTGAGCCGGTACAGGACCTTCAGGGCGTTCCGGGAGATGTTCGCTCGGGAGATGTGGTGGTCCGACCGCGGGATAATGCGGGGCGAATCCGCAGCAGGTATGGGGTGAGTCAAAAGAGCTCCGGCCTTGAGACAACGGCGAGGCTGACTATAATAGCAGCCCCGCTCCGGCGGCACAGTTACCACGCTCCCTTCGTCTAGGGGTTAGGACGCGGCCCTCTCAAGGCTGAAACACGAGTTCAATTCTCGTAGGGAGCGCCACTTTCGTCTTTCTGCACGCCATGCCCCCTGGAACCCACCAGCCTCAAGCCTCAGCGCCAAGCCCTGCGGCTGGATCCCATCCTGTTGCGGGACTGGGGCGGCGACTTGGGGCTGCCTGCTACGACGGACTGCTGCTGGTCGCGGTCTGGATGCTGGCTACGCTGGCGGTTGTCGCGGTCCGTGACGGGCAGCCCGTGCCGCCGGCCCAGCCTGGATATCAGCTGCTGCTGCTGGTCGCAACGGCAATGTTCTTCATTACTTCCTGGCTCCGCGGCGGCCAGACGCTTGGCATGCGCGCCTGGCGGCTACGTGTCGAGCGGCAGGCGGGCGGTAATCTGGATCTCCGCACCGGGGTTATCAGGTTCCTCGCTGGCCTCCTGTCGGTCCTCTCGTGTGGTCTGGGCCTGCTCTGGCTATGGATTGACCGGGATGAACTCACCTGGCACGACCGGCTTGCTGGCACCCAGGTGGTGTTCCTGCCCAAACCACCCCGCTAAGGCCGGTGCCCCGCTCAGGGCCCTGTCTTCAGGGCTGGAATGGGTAGGTATAGCTGGCGCCAAATCCCAGCGGAACTCCCAGGACCCAGAAGCCGATCAGCAACAGGCTCCAGACGGTCAGGAGCCCCAGGGAGTACGGCAACATCAGTGCGATCAGTGTCCCGATGCCCGTGGCCGGCACGTAGCGCCGGCAGAACACCACGATCAGCGGAAAGTAAGGCATCAATGGCGTAATGATGTTGGTGCTTGAGTCACCGACGCGGTAGGCGGCCTGAGTAAAGTCAGGCGATATTCCGACCTGCATCAGCATAGGCACCAGGATCGAACCAATCAGTGCCCATTTGGCAGACGCCGAACCGATCAGAAGATTGACCAGGGCAGTCAGCAGGACGATACCCACCAGCGTGAAGCCCATGGGGAGGGCCAGGTCCCGGAGCCCGTTGGCACCCTTGATCGCAATCAAGGCACCAAGATTCGACTGGCCGAAGACGTAGATGAACTGGGCACAGAAGAACGCCATGACGATGTAGTAGCCCAAGCCGCTCATCGCCTTGCTCATTCCCGCAATCAGGTCGCGATGGCTGGCGATCGTCCCCGCCATGTAGCCGTAGACGACGCCCGGCAGCAGGAAGAACACGAAGATCAGCGGGACGATGGACTTCATGAGCGGAGCGGCGGACGCCAGCAACGGATGTCCTCCCTCGGCCACCTGATCCGGTGGTGCGGCCCAGGGCGACGCCTCGGGAAGCAACGTAGCAACGAAGGCCACCAGGGCCAGCAGCATCGCGAAGATCGCCCAGCGGAGCCCCCGACGCTGCCGGGGCTCCAGCGGTTCCATGGTTGGCAGTTGAGCAGGGTCGCCGTCAATCGGAGTTGAACGCAAGCGCGGCTCGACGACTCGGTCGGTAATGAACCACCCCACTCCGATAACGAGCACAGCAGACACGGTCGTGAAAAAGTAATTGTTCAATGGATTCGTGCGGACCTCTGGATCTACCAGATTCGCCGCCACCTGGGTAATTCCCGCCAGAAGCGGGTCCAGACTGGAGGGCAGGAAAAACGTCGCTGAGTAGCCGCCGGAGACACCTGCAAAAGCAGCTGCAATCCCCGCCAGCGGATGCCGCCCGGCCGCATAGAAAATCACGGCACCGAGCGGAATCACCAGAACGTACCCGGCATCCACGGCCACATGACTGAGCACGCCCACCCCGATCAGTACCGGCGTCAGCATCGCCCGGGGAGTACCGCCGATAATCCTGCGCAGGCTGGCGCTGATGAACCCTGTGTGTTCAGCCACGCCCAAACCCAGCATCGCGACGAGAACTACGCCGAGGGGCGGAAAGCTGACAAAGGTACCCACCATCGCCGAGGTGAAGGCTGTCAGCGCCTCCCCGGCCAGCATGTTCCGAATCTGGATTTGGGTGCCGCTGCGCGGGTCGATGTCGCTAAAGGTGATGTTCGCGAGCACCCAGGACGTTAGCGCGACCACTAGCATCAGCAGCAGGAACAACATGGCCGGATCGGGCAGCCTGTTGCCAATCCGCTCGATGGCATCCAGTACGCGCACGAGAACCCCCGAGCGCCGGGCAGTATTCGGTGGAAGCGTACCGGCGGGCAGATCAGCCATACGCGGGGTTTACGCTGAGCATGGCTATCGGGTCCGGCTGAGCACGACGAGCGTCACCAGCGCCAGTAGAGCAGCTGGCAGCCAGGCAATCAGGACTGGATTGAGATTCCAGACGACGCCTCCATCAGCCAGTGTTCTGCTCAGGAGAAACCATGCCAGGCCTATGCCGAGTCCGGCCAGCATGCGTGAGCCACCCCCCCCTGAGCGCAATGGCCCCAAAACGAACGGGACAGCAAGAATGCACATCAGCGGCACCGCAACCAGCGCTGCGATCCGACTCCAGAACGCCACTTCGTAGCTGCGGGCATCCAGTCCGCTGCGCTTGAGATACTGCACATAGCGCCAGAGAGTGGCTCCGCTCATGGTGGCTTCGCGGACGACCGTCAGCCCAAGAAGGTCCGGGTTGACGCCCTCGAGGGCCAGCGCCTCCGGCTGCAGGCTGATCTCTGTAGCAGCGGAGCTGAAGCGGGTTTGGGCATAGTTGCGGAGGAACCAGCGTTTGTCCGGGTCAGCGCGGACCGACTCCGCCCTGCCAATCGCTTCAAGGACGTCATTTTCACCCAGGCGAAAGACATAGACATTCCCGCCCGGATTCTCCTCGCTGGGTGGAATCACGTTGAGGATAGTCGTACGGTCGCGGATCCAGGCGCTCTCCCCTGCGCTGATGCCCGCCTGGCCGAACTTAGCCAGCTCCCGCTGCTGCCGGGCATAGCGCTCCAGCGGCGGCGCAAGATAAAGACTGATTGCCAGACCGGCCACGGCGAGAACGATGCCTGTGGCAAGCACAGACCGGGCGAGGCCCCGCGGGGAGACGCCAGCGGCCCGGAGCACGATGAGTTCACTCCGGCTTGCCAGCGACCCCAGTCCCAGCAGCGCACCGAGCAACGCCGCAATAGGCAGCATCTGGGCGACGATCGTCGGAAGCTGCAGCAAGACCCAGCCAATCGCGTTGAGAAGGCCGTAGTCGCCGACGCCAATGTCGTCGAGCTGGCCGATGAACTTGATAAACGACGCGAGACTCAGGAGCACCGCGAGGACCAGCCCCGTGGTACCCAGGATGGTGCGAAACACGTAACCAGTCAGGATCCTCACCGTGGCACCAGCGGCTTTCGCACCAATCTGAACTGCCGCCCGAGGCCAAGCTGCAGAAAGAGCATCAGGCCGGCTGCCAGCAGGAACAATCCATGCACCCACCACAGTCCCACCGCGGCAGGGACCTCTCCCCGTTCGAGCCAGCCGCGCCCGGCAGCAAGCAGATTGGCGTAGATCAGATACACCAGAACAGCGGACGCTATGCCCGCGAACCGCCCCTTTCGCGGCTCCGTTTTCGCCAGTGGCACGGCAAGTATGGTCAGCACCAGCAGAGTGACCGGCACACCGATGCGCCACTGCAACTCCGCCCGGTCCGCCAGGTCGTCTGACGCCAGCAACGCGGCCGTGGGCCGGGCTTCGTTGCTCAGCTTCACGGCCCCAGCGGCTGGCAGCTCGAAGGGAATGCCGTGCTCCGCGAACTCGACGAGCCGGAACCGCGCCTCGCCGGGCTTGCCTTCGTACCGGTGTCCCCGGGCAAAGGTGAGCACCCGGACGCCATTACCCACGTCTTCCTGCCAGGCCTCGTCAGCCACGATTACTTCCACTTTGTCGCCGGTACGGCGCTGGACAAACACGTTATGCAGGTGGCGATCCGGGGTTACCGATTCCGCATAGAGCGCCGCAGTGCCATTGGCGAAGTTGACGAACCGGCCTGGTACCAGCAGGCCAAAACTGGCGTCCCGCTTTGCCTGGGCAGCGAAAACCTCAACCTGTCGGAGGGCTGCGGGGGATACCACCAGGGCAAGCAGGCCGACTACCAGTGCCAGGCCGGCACCCAGACTGAGGACAGCCTTGTAGAGCTTTGCCGGCCCAACCCCGCAGGCCATCAGGGCCGCCATTTCGCTGTCGTGATAGAGCCTGCCGAGCGCGAGCATGATGGCCAGAAAGAAGCCGACGGGAATCAGGATTGTGAGGTACTGAAGGCTGGTCAGACCCAGCACCTGAAGAATGGCGGACCGGGGCAGTCGGCTGGCTGCGGCATCCCCGAGCACAGAGGCGAACTGGCTGGTGACCAGAATAAAGAACAGGACCAGAGTGACGATGAGCCAGGCCTGGAGGGTTTCCCGCAGGATGTAACGGCGAATCAGGTCAGTCATGCGCGCACCGGCCTTGGCCGGGCTCCGGATGAATCGAGTACACTAACGCGCCGTTTACAGGGGCATTCATGGGACGTGCCAGATCAGGGGCCAACCTTGGTTTACCGCTCGCATGGAGTCAAGCGCCCGCACATCGAGGTCAGTATGGAATTCCAGGTAACGACGGGTAGCCCCAGCCAGCAGCGTACCGCCTGCGCCATCGTGCCCATCTACGCTGGAGGTGAACTCTCGGCAGCCGCAAAGAGTATCGACGCTGCGGGCGGCGGGCTGATTTCCCGGGTGTTGAAGAACGGTGATATCAAAGGAGAACCTGCTGAACTTCTCCTGCTGACCGACACGGGCAAACTCCCCTGCCAGCGGATCCTGCTGGTGGGACTCGGGCCGAAAGCCAAACTGGATCGCCGGACCTGGCGCAAGGCCACCCGCAGTGCCCTTGCCGCAATCGCAAGAAGCAAGTACAGCGACGCAGCATTGCACCTCGTGAGCGAGGCTGTGAGTGATGCCGACAACTACCGCAAGGCGCGACTGGCAGTGGAAATCTGGCACGAGGTCAGTTACCGCTTTACCGCCATGAAGTCCGAACCCGGCGACCACACGTCACCGCTCAAGAGCATCAGTATCGCCAGCAGCGCCCGTACTCTTCGTCAGACCCGCCAGGGTATTGCCGATGGCGAGGCCGTTGGCAGGGCTGTGGCGCTCGCGAAAGATCTGGGCAATCTGCCGCCCAACGTCTGCACCCCCAGCTACCTCGCAGATCGCGCGAGGAGTATCGCCAGGAAGGGCAAGAAACTTACCGTAAAGGTCCTCGGCCTGCCGGAAATCCGCAAACTGCGCATGGGTGCCTTTCTGGCCGTCACCCAGGGCGCCGCCGAGCCGCCCCGCTTTATCGTGCTCCAGTATCGGGGCGCCCCTGCCGCCACCAAACCAGTGGTCCTCGTTGGCAAGGGCATCACCTTCGATTCCGGCGGGATCTCGATCAAGCCGGCAGGCGGCATGGACGAGATGAAATACGACATGTGCGGCGCAGCCACGGTCCTCGGCGTGCTCCAGGCAGTGGCGGAACTCAAGCTGCCCATCAACGTGGTCGGCGTGGTACCCACCTGCGAGAATATGCCCAGCGGCACGGCCACCAGGCCCAGCGATATCGTGCGCACTATGTCCGGTCAGACTGTTGAAATCCTGAATACCGATGCGGAAGGCCGGCTGATCCTGTGCGATGCCATCACCTATGCCCTGCGCTTCAAGCCGTCAGCGCTGATCGATATCGCGACTCTCACAGGCGCCTGCCTCGTCGCTCTCGGGAGGGTGAGGTCCGGACTGCTGGGCAACTCGGACAAGCTGGCCGACCAACTCCTGTCCGCCGGCCAGGCAGCCGACGACCGGGCCTGGCGGCTGCCCCTCGACGAAGACTACGCCGAGCTCATCAAGAGTCCGTTTGCGGACGTGGCGAACGTCGGCGGCAGGGATGCAGGAACGATTACTGCAGCGAGCTTCCTGTCGCGCTTCGTTGGCAAGACAGACTGGGCCCACCTCGACATCGCCGGTACGGCATGGAACCAGGGCAGCAATAAGGGTGGCACCGGTCGGCCAATCCCGCTGCTGATGGAATTCCTGCTCCACAGAAAGTAACCCGGCGACACACCAGTGGCGACAGCGGCTCAACAGGCGATGAGTGCAACGCGAGTGTCCTTCTACGTGCTGAACGGCACTGAGGGGACGACACGACTGGGCTACGCCTGCCGGCTGGCGGAGAAAGCCTACAAGCTGAAAAACCGGATCCACGCCCACGCCAGAGACGCTCAGATGGCAAGCGCCCTTGATGTCCTCTTATGGACATTCCGACAGGGCAGTTTTGTCCCTCATGAACTTCTTACGAGCTCCAGTCAGCCACAGGCGAAGTCGGCCGCGCCAGTGACGATCGGCTCGGCTGAAGCAGGGGAAGAGGCGCCTCCCCCGGGCGCGGACCTGCTGATCAATCTCGCCGATGAAGTACCCGCATTCTTCGCCCGGTACCCGCGCATAGCCGAGATTGTTGACGGCAGTCCGGCCGGCCGCGAAGCCGGCCGCGCGCGCCACCGCTTCTATCGGGAACAGGGCCTGGAGCCTGAAACCCACGAGGTCACCTGAAATGGATCGCTCGCGCATACCCGTACTGACCGATGCCGTGGCCCGGCCCCGACGCAGCGCCGCAGACGAAGTCCTGCGCCCCTCGCTTACTGAGTCAGAGCTTGCCGAACTGCAGGTACGGATCGCAACCGGCAGTTTTATTCTGGTCGAGAAGCTCCTTCATCAGGCCTACAAGGAAATGGAGGCGACGCTCTTCGATGAAGTGGTCGGCCGCCTGCGCCATGAGCTGCCGGAGCTGATTGACCAGACTCTGCGCGAACACTTCGAGAAAGACCTCAAGGATGGCTGAGTGACAGATGCAACTGCGGGCGACGCTGCTACACCGCTAGACAAGTCCTATCAGCCAGCCGGAATCGAGCAGCGCTGGTATGCCCGCTGGGAAGCAGCCGGGTACTTTGCTCCGGCCGGTCGCGGCGAGCCTTACTGCATCATGATTCCACCCCCGAATGTCACGGGCACGCTGCACATGGGGCACGCGTTCCAGCACACGCTGCAGGATGCATTGACCCGCTATCACCGCATGCGGGGTGACAACACCCTATGGCAGCCGGGCACTGATCACGCGGGCATCGCCACCCAGATGGTCGTCGAGCGGCAACTCAACGCCGAGGGCAAGCGCCGCCAGGATCTGGGCCGTGACGCCTTTGTAACCCGCGTCTGGCAATGGAAGCAGGAATCCGGCGGCACGATCTCGCGCCAGATGCGGCGCCTCGGTAACTCAGTCGACTGGTCCAGGGACCGGTTCACCATGGACGAAGGCCTGTCGCGGGCTGTTACCGAGGTGTTCGTTCGCCTCCACGCCGAAGGCCTCATCTACCGGGGCAAGCGGCTGGTGAACTGGGACCCGGTTCTGCACACCGCCCTGTCCGACCTGGAAGTTCAGTCAGAACCGGAGCCGGGGTCCTTGTGGCACATCCGGTACCCACTGGCCGATGGCAGCGGTCAGCTGGTCGTGGCCACGACACGACCCGAAACCATGTTGGGCGACACGGCAGTTGCAGTGCATCCGACAGACGAGCGCTACCGTCAGTTCGTAGGCAAACAGATCCGCCTGCCGCTGACGAACCGCCTGATCCCCGTTCTCGCGGATGACTATGTTGACCCGGAATTCGGTTCCGGCTGCGTAAAGATCACGCCGGGGCACGACTTCAATGACTACGAAGTTGGCACACGGCACAAGCTGCCCCTGATCAACATTTTCGACCGGGATGCACGCATCATCAGCAAGCCCGATGCCGCCGGCTCGGGCTACGACCCGGCCATGGCTCTCGCCGAGGTTCCCGCGGAACTCCGCGGACTGGAGCGCTACGAGGCCCGCCGGCGCATCGTTGCCCTCCTTGAGGAACAGGGCCTGGTGGAGCGCATCGACCCCCATACCCTGCAGGTCCCCCGCGGGGACCGGAGCGGTGCCGTACTGGAACCCTGGCTCACCGACCAGTGGTACGTGAAGATCGCACCGCTGGCGGCGCCGGCCATAGCGGCTGTTGAAGATGGGCGTATCCGGTTCATCCCGGAGAACTGGTCGAAGACCTACTTTCAGTGGATGAACAACATTCAGGACTGGTGCATCAGCCGCCAGCTCTGGTGGGGCCACCGGATTCCCGCCTGGTACGACAGCGCGGGGCGGCCCTACGTTGGTCGCAGCGAGGCCGAAGTGCGCGCTGCTCACGGCCTCGGAGCCGATGTGGTCCTCACCCAGGATGAAGACGTGCTGGACACCTGGTTCTCATCGGCGCTCTGGCCCTTCTCGACGCTTGGCTGGCCCGAAGAGACCGATGCGCTCCGGACGTTCTATCCCAGCAGTGTGCTGGTGACAGGTTTTGACATCATCTTTTTCTGGGTGGCCCGGATGATCATGCTGGGCTTGAAGTTTGCCGGGGACGTCCCCTTCCGGGAGGTCTACATCACGGGACTCATCCGGGACGAGAACGGCGACAAGATGTCCAAGTCCAAGGGCAACATCCTGGACCCCCTGGATCTGATTGATGGCATTGACCTGGCAAGCCTCCTGAGCAAACGGACCACCGGCCTGATGCAGCCAAAGCTCCGGCCACAAATCGAAAAGGCCACGAAGAAGCAGTTCCCTAACGGCATTCCGGACTACGGCACGGACGCGCTCCGCTTCACCTTTGCGGCCCTGGCCAGTACCGGTCGGGACATCCGCTTCGATATGAACCGGATCGAAGGCTACCGGAACTACTGCAACAAGATCTGGAACGCCGCGCGCTTTGTCCTGATGAACGTCGAGGGCCGTGAACTTGCCCACGGCCCGGCTGCCGTCGCAACGCTGAGCCTGCCCGATCGCTGGATCCTTTCCCGGCTCAGCAAGATGCTGGAGGCCGTCGCCGGACACTTTGCGACCTACCGGTTTGACCTTGCGGCCCGCGCGCTCTACGAGTTCATCTGGAACGAGTACTGCGACTGGTATCTGGAACTCACCAAGCCGATCCTCCAGGATCCGGCCACGCCGGCCAGCCAGCAGGCCGTGACCCGGCGTACGCTGGTGACGGTCCTGGAAGCCCTGTTACGCGCGAGTCACCCGTTCATGCCATTTATCACGGAGGAGATCTGGCAACGGGTCGCCCCGCTGGCTGGTGCCTGTGGTGAGTCGATCATGCTGCAGAGCTGGCCGGACCCGGCATTTTTTCCAGTCGACGATGAGGCCGAAGCCGAACTGGGCTGGATCCAGGGCTTTATCCTGGGCGTGCGGCAGATCCGCGGTGAAATGGACATTCCGCCCGGGAAGCGGATTCCCGTCCTTCTCCAGGATACGACGCCGGATGATGTCCGTTTGCTGGCAGTCCACTCTCGTTACCTGCTGGAGCTCGCGCGGCTCGCAAGCATTGAGACCCTCCCTGCCAACCAGCTGGCTCCGCCCAGCGCCACGACGCTGATTGGCAGCCTGAAGCTGCTCGTGCCCATTGCGGGTCTGATCGACGTGGCGGCAGAACGCTCCCGCCTCACAAAGAATCGCCTGAAGGCGGCAGCAGACCTGGAACGGGTTGAGCAAAAGCTGGCCACGGAGAGCTTCACCAGTCACGCTCCCGAAGCAGTGGTCGCCAAGGAACGGGAGCGGCAGCAGGCGCTGCACAGGGATCTGGCCAAGCTGGACGCCCAGTTGGACCAGCTGGCAACGCTCTAAGAGGTACCGGGTTGGGCGGGAATGGAACTTGGGGGCGGGATTTGACGCTTTGCAACCCGGGCCGACGGTTAGTTGGTGAAGGGGGGGCGGCGGGGCGGGGCCGGGGGGGGGCGTA
>JANNXJ010000052.1:0-35812 GCA_031409515.1 Gammaproteobacteria bacterium
GCTTTGCGCTGCGCCTTTACAAAGACCCTGCGGCTTCGATCCGGCTGATCGGCGAGCGAATCATTCCGGCGTTTTTTTAGCAGCGCCTTGCGAAATGGTGAATTGCCTCTTTTCTTGATTGACAAATGAGGCATGTCCCCATTTCTCAAGGCGCTCCTACGGGTCAATCCACCGGCCGCTGCCGCAGGGACTTGCGGGTGCCCCGCTGTTTCTTGTCATCCAGCCGCCGCTGCTTCGAACCCTTGGTGGGCTTCGTCGCCCGGCGCGCCCGGGGCACGTGGCTGGCCAGGGCGATCAGCTCATTGAGCCGGGCCAGCGCGTCGTCCCGGTTCTGCTCCTGGTTGCGGAAGCGCTGGGCCTTGATCACCAGCACCCCGTCCCGGGTCAGCCGGCGGTCGTCCAGGGCCAGCAGCCGGGCCTTGATCGCCTCGGGCAGTGAGGAGGCCGGCACGTTGAAACGCAGGTGGATGGCGCTCGCCACCTTGTTCACGTTCTGGCCCCCGGCACCCTGGGACCGGACGGCGCTCAGTTCCACCTCCGCTGGCAGGACTGTGATGGCGTAGCGCGGATTTAACATCTGTGAAATTGTGCCGGAGTGCGAGGCCTCTTAGAATGGGCTGCGGGCATTACGCTCGTCCATCCCCTGGTGCCACCTGATGAAGAACATCCGCCCGCCGCTCGCTGCGCTCCTGGCTCCCCTGAACCCGCTGGCGCTGGCGGTGATACTGGGCCTCGGGATCCTGCTGACTGCAGGTGGTGCCAGGGCTGCTCTGACGCTTGATACCACCTTCGGTACCAGTGGCATCGCCCAGATCAACATCGATACCGGGCCGGATGTGGCCCGGGATATCGCCGAGCAGATCGACGGGTCTCTGGTGCTGGCCGGCCGCAGCCAGCAGACCACCGCCGGACCCACCGTCATCGACTACGTCACCCTGACGCGCCTGAATGGCGTGACGGGCGCGGTCGATGCCACCTTTGGCACTGCCGGCATCGTCACCTTCCTGCCCGGCATTACCGCGACGACTGGCGGCGGCGGGGACGGCCGGGCGCTGGCCATCCAGCCCCTGGACCAGAAACTGGTGGTGGCCGGCACGTGGAAGGACAGCGAGGCAGCCAGCAGCCAGGTGTTTGTCGCGCGCTTCGGCACCAACGGGGTGCTGGATCCCGGCTTCGGTACTGATGGCGTCGTGCTGTTCACGCCGGCAGGGGTGACTGACCCGACGGGTAATGCCATTGCATTGCGCAGCGACGGCAGCATTGTCGTGGCGGGCGGCGGCACGGCAGCGGGTACCACTGGCGTTGGCTTTGTCATCGTATTGACCAGCACGGGGGCTATTGATCCGTCCTACGCCCTGGCCGTACTTCCGAATACCCTGGCCGATCCGGCGGGCGCGAACTTTGCCTTCAATGCCGTCGCCGTGTTGCCGGGCGACGGGGTTCTGGCGGGCGGTGGTGGTGGTGACCTGACCCTTGCCCAGTTCACCAGCGCCGGTGTGCCGGATACGAGTTTCAGTGTGGACGGCGTTGCCACCTTCAACTTTCTGACCTTCGACACGGCGCAGGGACCGAACCCGAGCTTTGATGTGGTTACAGCGGTTACCGTCCTCAGCGACAACCGCATCCTGATGGCGGGCCGGGCCGGCGCCAGCTCCACCGGCACCGCCACCAACCGGGTGCTGGGCCGGCTCACGGCGGCGGGCGCCCTCGATACCACCTTTGGCTCCGGGGGCTTTGCGCCGCTGGTTGATGCCAGCACCACGGAAATTCCTGAGGGCCTCGGGGTTCGTCCGTCGGGGGACATCGTGCTGGTGGGCCGGGGCTTCACCCCGACCCAGATCAGTCCCGACGGGATCACCGTGTTGGGCATCACCGGCACTTACACGCCGGTGCTCTCGGACCTGACGGTACTGCCGGACGGCAATATCGCCGTGGCCGGCCAGACCGCGCTTACCGGGAATACGGCCTTCGCGGCCTCGCGCATCATTGCCACAGATCTGCCCGACGGCCCCGATACCGTGCCGGATCCTTTTGTCTTTACAACCCAGACGGGGCTGGAGCCGGGCTTCATCGCCACCTCCAACGCCGTAACCATCACGGGCATCGCCGCCCCGGCCGCCATCAGTGTGAGCAGTGGTGATCTGTACGCGATCGGCTGCACGCCGCCTTTCGTGACGGCGGCGGGCACGATCAGCAACGGCCAGACCGTCTGCGTGAAAACCAACGCCGCCCTGCAGGACCTCTCGGCCAAGAGCGCGTTCCTCATCGTCGGCGGGGTGGTCGGGCAGTTCACGCTGGTGACCGGTGACTCCACTCCCGACCAGTTCACCTTCGTCAATCAGACCGACGTAGTGGCCAACACGCAGATTACGTCCGCCCCGATCACGCTGTCCGGGCTGACCACCCCAACTGACGTCCGGGTAGCTCCGGCTGGCAGTACCTATTCCATCGGTTGCACAGCGACCTACGTGGGCGGGATCCGGTCTGCCACCAACGGCGCGCAGATCTGCGTGCGCCACACCTCCAACGCTTCCCCGGGCGGGATCACCGAAACCACGCTGTTTGTCGGTGTGGAGACCGAGGTTCGGGCCACCTTCCGCAGCACGACGGCGGGCGTCAGCGACACGACGCCTGATGCCTTCAGCTTCGTTGACCAGACGGGTGTTGCCCTGAGCACGGTTATCACCTCGGCCCCAGTGACGATCTCCGGCCTGAATACGCCGGCGCCCATCACCGTCACGGGTGGTACGTACGCCATTGGCTGCACCGCTCCGTTCACGGCGCTCGCGGGCACAATCTCGGACGGGCAGACAGTTTGCGTGCGGCAGACATCGTCGGCTGCCGGGCTGACTGTCACCAGTACCACGCTCACCATCGGTGGTGTGGCAGATACCTTCACCAGCACGACCATCGATGCAGACACGACGCCGGATGCATTCAGTTTCGTCGATCAGACCGGCGTTAGTCCGTCGACCCAGATTACTTCGGCACCGGTCACCATCACGGGCATTACGGCCCCAACAGCAGTGTCAGTTGCGGGTGGCACTTACTCAGTCGGCTGCACGGCGAACTTTGTCGGTGTTGCGGGCACCATCAGCAATGGCCAGTCCGTCTGCGTGCGGCAAACGTCTTCTGCATTGGGCACGACGGCTGTGACGACGACCCTGACGGTCGGCGGTGTTTCGGATGCCTTCGTCAGCACCACCCGTGCTCTCGACACCACCCCGGCGCCCTTCAGCTTCGTGGATCAGACGGGCGTGCCCCTGGGGGCGACCATCACTTCGGGCATCGTGGTGATCTCGGGCTATGAGGATCCCACGCCGGTCACTGTCTCCGCCGGCAGCACCTACTCGATAAACTGCACTGCGACCTTCACCGCTTCGCAGGGCACCCTCCAGCCGCCCTCGGCGCGGGTCTGTGTGCGTCAGACCTCGCCCATCACCACCGCAACGGCGACCAGCACGGTCCTGACCGCCGGTGGTGTGAGCGGAACCTTCACCAGCACCACGCTGGCGGGCGATGCCATCCCCGCGGATTTCAACTTTACGAACCAGACCGGTGTTGACCTGTTTGCCACCATTACATCCGCACCGGTGACGATCACGGGTATCGATGTGGCGATACCCATTTCCGTGACGGGTGGCCAGTACTCCAGCGGCTGCACCAGTACCTACACCAGTACGCCCGGCAACATCACCAACGGGCAGACGGTTTGTATCCGGCAGACCTCATCGTTCAACAGCCTGACCGATACCAGTACGACCATTACGGTGGGCGCAACCAGCCGGACCTTCACGAGCACGACGAGGGCGGGCGATCAGACTCCCGACGACTTCTTTTTCGCTCCCCAGAGCAACCTAGCCCTGGGAACCGCAGTCTTCGCCGATCCGATCACGATTTCAGGCGTCGACTCGCCAGTGGAAATTACGGCAACTGGGCCCCGGGGGCCGCCTCAGCCTTTTCCAGGTGACCCTGAGGGAGAAGCCCTCTACGGGTATTCCGTTGGGTGCACCGGGACCTACGAAAGTCGAAATGGGGGCCTGGCCGAACAGGGTGACAGTTTGTGCATCGTAGTCGTTTCAGCGGAAACGGACTCGACCAGTCAGGTGGTTACCGTAACCATTGGTGGCGACGAAACTGGGAATCAAAGGTCCGCTAGCTTTACGGCTACCACCGGAGAAACCGTACCTGATGAGTTCTTCTTCACGGATCGGGTCGGTGTACTGCTGGACGACACCGTCTATGCGGATCCGATTACGATCACCGGCATTACCGCGCCCAGCAGGGTCGAGATCAGCCAGAACGGCCAGTATCAGCTCAACTGCAGGGGGGCCTGGACGGGCAGCAACGGCCTCGTCTCCAATGGCGAGACGCTGTGCGTCCGGCAGGTTGCCGCAGCGAGTCTCGCGACGCTCACCGACACGGTGCTGACCGTCGGTGGCTACAGCGACACGTTCACGAGCACGACGGTGGTGGAGAAGCCCTTGCCGGGCGGCAGCGCCATGGACATCTGGGCACTGGGCCTGCTGGCGCCGCTCGTGGCCTACCGGCGGCGTAGGAGCGCCTTTAGGCGCGATTCAACTATCGATCGCGCCTAAAGGCGCTCCTACAGGCGCTCCTACGAACTCAGGCCGTGGCACTTCTTGAATTTCTTGCCGCTGCCGCAGTAGCAGGGGTCGTTGCGGCCTAGTTTGGGCGTGTCACGCCGGACCGGAGCCTGGACCGGCTCGTGATGGCAGTCGGGGCCGTGTACATGCTCTACCAGCTGTTCCGGGGCTCCGGTTGCGGGCGGGAGAGCGCCTGGTTTACGCGACATTGGACTGTCCTCCCAGGAGGGCCCGCACCCCCGCGACGAAGTGTTCCTGATCCCGCTCGCTGATGGCGCTGCTGCCCAGTTCATTCCAGGCCACGCCGGACGTCGCCTGTTCCAGCACCAGCCGGCCGTCCTTGCCATTCCAGACCAAACGCTGGCGCTGGCCATCCCGCCCGAAGCGCAGCAGCCAGCTGCCATAGGCTCCCGCGGCAGCCACGTAGTCCTCCACGTCAGCGCCGCAGGCGGCACAGGCGGCGGTGACGGCCTCGGCAAACGCTTCGCTGGTGGCGGGGTGTTCCACCGGCGCCATGGCCGCGGGGCGGCGCCCGATCCACATCACTTCATGTTCTGCCACGTCGAGGATCCTCAAGGGTGCTTAGGACGAAAGACCGCATGTTAACCTCTTTGCCCAACGACTCTAACCGGCCTTACCCTCTGCCTGCGACCTGATCCGGAGGCCACCATGCACGATGGCGTTACGAGCTACGAGCTGCTGCAGTTTCTGCACATTTTCCTCTTTGTGTTCTGGCTGGGCCCCGACGTGGCGGTCTACGTCTGGAGTCGCAAGGTGGTGGAGGCCGGCGCTTCTGCAGAGCAGCGGGTGGTGGCCGGCCGGATGATGGCCACGGTGGATATGATTCCCCGGGCAGCCATAGCCCTGATGCTGACCGTTGGCGGCCTGCTTTCTGAGTATGTCGGGCTGGTGCACCCCTGGTGGCAGATGGCGGGCATCGTCCTGCTGGGACCGGTCTGGCTGGCCCTGGTGCTGGCCGCGGTCATTCGGGACGGCACGCCCTTTGGCGCCACCGCCGAGCGCTTCGAGTCCTGGCTCCGGTGGTTACTCATCGTTGCGGTGCCCCTGTCCGTGGCGTACTCGACCGTGACCGGGCGTCTGGTGCTCGCGCCCTATGTGGGTGCCAAACTCCTGCTGTTTGCGGCGGTGCTGCTGTTTGGCTATCTCCTGCGGGCCCGGCTGGCGCCGCTCCGTGAGGCCCTTTCGGCGCTCGCCGCCACGGGGCCAACCCCCGTTCAGGACGAGGCCATGCGGGTGAGCCTGGCACGGAGTCGACCCTATACGTTCGCGATCTGGATTGCCCTGCTGACGGCCGCCTTGCTGGGTGTGCTGAAGCCTGGTGCTCCCGAGGGCCTGTCGGCCGAGGACCGCACTGCATCCTTAGTGTCGTCAATGAGTCCAAACAACTAACAAAACTAAGGTCCGGTACCTTTTCCGTTTTCAGGGTGCAAAAAAAAGGCCCCGGACTAGCCGGGGCCTTTAATCGATGGATCGAAGTCTCCTGAGCGCAACCGCTCAGCGAGAAACGACCTTAGGACGCCCGCAGATTCGCTGCGGCCGGCTTGCCACGCTCGTTGGTGACTTCAAAAGTCACGCTCTGGCCCTCATTGAGGGTCGCGAGCCCTGCCGCCTGAACGGCAGTCACGTGCACAAAAACGTCCTTCGAGCCGTCGGACGGCTGGATGAACCCAAAGCCCTTCTGGGCGTTAAACCACTTGACAGTACCTGTAGCCATTTTAGTAAATCTTCCTTAAGCAATAAAAAAATAAAACAACCGGTCAGCGCCGACCTGCAAATTCAGCAGGGAATTGCTGATCCGGACAACATGGAATAGTTGGGAAGCATCAGTCGTGGAATATCCCGAATGGGAGTCTTCTTAAGTCCAAGGCAGGCCAAAAACGCCAATTGCAGGGTGACGGTAGGCCATAACCGACCCGAGGTCAACCAACCCCGGCCCAAGACCAGCCTCCCGGCCTCCCGTTCCCGCGGCACCCGCCGAGCCTCTAGCCCGCCCTCTGGCTGAGAAGGGCCTTGCGTTTGGCCTCAATGTTGCCAATTAGCTTCTCGAAGGGCTCGATGAACTTCTGGATGCCCTCGTTCTCCAGCTGCCAGGTCACCCGTTTCAGGTCTATGCCCAGGGCTTTAAGGTCTTTCAATGACTTACGGGCTACAGGTACGGCCCGGGAGAGGTTCTTGCCCGGCTTGCCGTGGTCGGCGAAGGCTGCGGCCGTTGCCGCTGGCATGGTGTTGACCGTGTGGGCGCCGATCAGCGGTTCCACATAGCCCACGTCGCTGTAGGCCGGGTTCTTGTTGCCGGTGCTGGCCCAGAGGAGGCGCTGGGGCTTGGCCCCCGCTGCGGCCACGGCCTGCCACCGCTCGCTCCCCGCCATCCGGCGGAAGGCGGCGTAGGCCAGCTTGGCGTTGGCGACCGCCACCTTGCCCTGCAGGGACTGCGGGTGGGGCGTCAGGGCCGACGTGCCATCCGGGCGGATCCGGTGTGCCAGCAACTGGTCCACGAGGGTATCGATGCGGCTCACGAAGAAGCTGGCGACAGACGACACGTTGGTCAAAGGCTGACCGGCGGCGAGCCGGCGTTCCATTGCCTTGAGCCAGGCTTCGGCCACGGCCTGGTAGACCTCGACGCTGAAGAGCAGGGTGACGTTGACGCTGATCCCCCGATACAGCAGCTCCTCAACCGCTGGCAAGCCCTCAGCGGTGCCTGGAATCTTGATCATCAGGTTGGGCTTGTCCACGAGCTTCGCCAGATGAGCGCCCTCGGCAATGGAGCCCGTGGTGTCCCGGGCCAGCAGTGGCGACACTTCCAGGCTGACATAGCCGTCCAGGCCCTCCGTGTCCCGGTACACCGGCAGCAGTGCATCGCAGGCGTCCCGGATGTCCTGGCAGGTGAGCTCTTCGTAGATCTGCAGGGCCGAACTGCCAGCCCGCGCACTCCGGCCAATCTGCTCGTCGTAGGCGGTGCTGCCGCCAATGGCCTGGCTGAAGATTGCCGGGTTGGAAGTGATACCCCGCAGCCCTTCCTCCCGGATCCGGCGCGGTAGATCACCGCTGCGGAGCAGGTCGCGGGAGAGATCATCCATCCAGTAGCTTTGGCCGTAGTCGGCCAGTTTGCGCAGGCGGTTCATAGGTGCTCTCCAAGGTTGGTGGGAGGCTGGTGGGAGGCTGGTGGGATGCTGGTGGGATCAATGCGGGTGACGGGGCAACGGCTGTGCGAGTATCTTCCTGACCCATCCAGTGCCCTACCTTAGCAAATGATCGACAACACCCGTCTTGAACTTCTCGAAATCAAGTGCTCGCACCTGGAGCGGGCGGTCCAGGAGCTGAGCGATGTCGTCTATCGCCAGCAGCAGCAGCTCGAGCGGGCGCTGCTGCGGAACGAAGCTCTGGCGAGCCAGATTGAAGCGCTGGAGACGTCCGCCGAGGCGGCGGGCGGCCCGCGCACGGAGCTTCCGCCCCACTACTAGGGGCGGGGCCGGGGAGGGCTGCCAGCCGTGAGTCCGACACCTGTCCTGCGGGTCATACCGGTCTGGGTGCGCCTGCTGGCCGGGGCCGTGGCGGCGGCAGCAGTCCTGGCTATCGTCCTGCTGATTCGCGGCGTGCCGGGGCAGGTTATCGATGCCGTGGCTTTCATCCGCCTGGCCGCACAGGCCATCCTTTACCTCTCTCTCATCGCGCTGTTTGGCTACGTCGCCGCCAGCGGCCTGCCACCGACCCACTGGCTGCGCAACGCGGGGCACCCGCTGTGGCAGGCAGATACGGATCCCCAGCTGGCGCCGGACCTGCACCGTTATCTGGCGCTGCTGCACGCCCGCCACCAGGATATTCGCGAGTGCTGGCTTCTCGATTCGCCGGGGCAGGGCGATTGGCGCCTGCTGGCCACCGCCGACCCTCCCGGACTCGATGCCGTGCGGGCCGACTGGGACATCCGGCGCAAGGAAGTGCATCTGTATCTTCTGGAGGCCAGCTCCCGGACGGTAGCGCTGGCCTGGGGACGTTCCAGTCCTGTCCCGTTCGCAGCCTGGGACTGGGAATCCCAGAGTGACGCCCTGGCGGAGTATCGCTGCCCGGTGACGGGGGAGATCCGGCTCGCCCGGCGTCTGTGGAGCTGAGCTGACCGGTATACTTCCGCCCCCCCCCATTCACCCGACGCGCACCCGTGTTGTTCAAGAACCTGATCCTCTATCGCCTCCCACCCGGTTTTGCTCTGGCTGCCGCCCGCCTCGAAGAGGCCCTCGAGCGCCGGCCGCTCCAGCCCTGCGGCAGCTTCGACATGCAGACCCGGGGCTTCGTGGCCTGTGGCTATGAGCAGCGCACCCTCTACACCCAGGGCCAGCAGCACCTGCTGTGTCTGGGCGTCGACCAGAAGTTGTTGCCGGCGTCCATCGTCAATCAGGTGGCTAAGGAGCGGGCGGTGGAGCTCGAACAGCAGCAGGGCCACCCGGTCGGACGGCGCCAGATGCGGGAGCTGAAGGCGCGGGTGGCCGATGAACTGCGGGCCCGGGCACTGACCCGGCGGCGCACGACCTTCGCCTGGCTGGACCTCGCCGACGGCTGGCTGGCCGTGAATACGGCCAGCGCGAGCCGCGCCGAGGAACTGATCGAGAGCCTGCGGGACGCGCTGGACACGCTCCCCGTACAGCCCTTTAGCACCCAGCACTCACCCTCCGGCTGCATGGCGGCCTGGCTGACCCACGGCGACGCGCCCGGGCGCTTCATGCTCGGCGAAGACCTGGACCTGCAGGCCATCGACGGCGGCGGCGCCACGATCCGTTACGTGCGCCATCCCCTGGAGACTGGCGAGATTCGTGCCCATCTCACGTCGGGGAAGACCCCCACGCGACTTGGTCTTACCTGGAACGGCCGGATTTCCTTCCTGCTCCACCAGAATGCCTACGTGAAGCGCGTCCAGTTTCTCGACGTGTACAAGGACGACAACGGCAAGGGTGAGAAACCCCACGAGCAGTTCGACATCGACTTTGCGCTGATGACGGGTGAGCTGAAGCAGCTGCTCGCTGAACTCACCGGCGTGCTGGGTGGCGAGCAGACGGTGGCGGAGAAGGAGAAGAAAGCCGCCTGACGTGAAGCCGAGCCCAGTAGCGTGACCCTGCACCTGAAGCGCCTGCGCACGCTGCGTCTCAAGGACGCCAGTGCGCCCGGTCGGTCCCTGTTCATCAGTGCTGCCAGCGGACTGGTGCTGGTTGGCAAGTGGCTCTACGTGATTGCGGACGACGAGATGCACCTGGGTGTGTTTCCGGCCAACGGTACTGCGCCCGGTACGCTGCTGCGCCTGCTGCCCGGCAAGCTCCCCGCCGCCCCGAAGAAGCGCAAGGCCCTGAAGGCGGATTTCGAAGTGCTAACGCTGCTGCCGGCCTTCGCCGGTTGTCCTCACGGCGCGCTGCTGGCTCTTGGCTCGGGCTCCCGGCCCAATCGCCGTCGCGGGGTGCTCGTGCCGCTGGACCGGGCTGGTGCAGTCACAGGTCTGACCCGGGTGATTGACCTGTCGGGCCTGTATGTAAGTCTCAGGAAAGAGCTCGGCGAACTGAACGTGGAGGGCGCGGTGGCGCTGGGGCAGCACCTGTGCCTGCTGAACCGCGGTCCGCCGCGGCTGGGCGGGAGTGCGCTGGTGTGGCTGAACCTGCGCGCGGTCCTGCGCGCCATCACGCGGGCTGATGCAGTCGGTGCCTTGCCCTGCAAGGTGCGCCGCTACGATCTGGGCAAGGCTGACGGGGTGCCGCTGGGCTTTACCGACGGAGCAGCGTCCCCGGGTGGAGGCATGGTTTTCACCGCCGTGGCTGAAAGCGCGGACGACAGCTATGCGGATGGACCGTGTGTCGCAGCAGCCATAGGCGTGATCCGGCCGGACGGGGTGCTGGACTGGGTGCGTAAGCTCCGGCCCACCCGGAAGGTGGAGGGGATCGCGGTGCGTCCGGGAAGTCGCGGCCGGGAAGTGTTATTGGTGACAGACGCGGATGACGCAAAGGTACCGGCGGGGCTTTATGCAGCGCGGGTTGGTGGTGGAGCAGCGACAGCCAAGAGCAAGAGCAAGAGCAAGAGCCGATGAATCAGTGGCCGCAATTCCTGGGCGCCTTCCTGCTGCTGGCCGCCTACGCCCTGGCCCAGTCGGGCCGGCTGAATCCGAGCAGCCTCGGCTATAACCTTGCCAACGTCGTGGGCTCACTCTTGCTGGCCATCGACGCCTATCGGGCCCAGCAGTGGGGCTTCGTGGTGCTGGAAGGCGCGTGGTTCCTGTTCACGATGCCGTCGCTGCTGCGGGCGTGGCGGGCGCGCACGTCGGCAGAACGCTTGGACTGACAGCCCCTCAGCGCGGCAGCGCGTAGGCCACCAGGTAGTCGGACACGTTGCGGAAGCCCGTGACGATATGGCCCCCGGCGGCCACCACCACGAACTGGCGGCCATCCACCGCGTAGGTCATCGGCGTCGCCAGGGCTGACGCCGGCGTGGCGACTTCCCAGAGGTTCGCCCCCGTTTCCACATCGAAGGCGCGGAACTTCTCGTCCGCGCTCGCGCCGATGAAGACCAGCCCGCCCGCGGTGATGGTCGGGCCGCCGGACAGGGGCGTCCCGAAGGGGATCGGCAGGGGGACGGGCATCAGCTTGTCCAGCGTGCCCAGCGTGAAGCGCCAGGCCGTGCGCGTGTCGCCCTTGAGGTCGAGCGCCAGCAGCTCGCCCCAGGGCGGCGTCGTGCAGGGCGAGAACAGGGGCGAGAGCACGGGGCCGAACTCGAAGGAATAGGGCGTGCCGGCCATCGGCATTGGCGGCCCGATGGGCCCGAGCCGCGGCTTGTTCAGTTCCTCCGGCGTCACGTCCGCCGTGCGCTTCAGGCCCGTGAAGATGGGCGCCTGGGTTACGGGCAGCACGAGCAGCTGGCGCTGCGGGTCCCAGGCCGCGCCGCCCCAGTTGTTGGCCGACGCAATCAGCAGCGTGCCGTCGAGACTGGGCGGCTCGTAGAGTCCGGCGCACCCGAAGGACTTAAGCTTCCGGCGGCAGGCGGCGCGGTCGAAGGCGGTGAAGCCCCAGGCGTCATCGGCCGTGTACTTCGTCGCGCCTACCGGTGCGGGCCGCACCGGGAACGGTTGCGTGGGCGACAGGATCTCGCCCGGCACGCCATCGGTGGGTACTGGCCGTTCCTCCACCGGGAATACCGGCACGCCCGTCTCCCGGTCGAGGACGAAGATCAGGCCCTGCTTGGTGAGCTGGATAACCACCGGCACCTGCCGGCCGTCACGCTTAAGGTCCACCAGCATGGGCTGCGCCGGCAGGTCCAGATCCCACACGTCGTGGTGCACGATCTGGAAATGCCAGGCCACGCTGCCGTCGGCGGCCCGGAGCGCCACCACCGAGTTGGCGTAGCGGTTGTCGCCGGGCCTGAGGCCGCCGTAGTTGTTCGGGGCCGCCGTGGCGGTGGGCAGAAACACCAGGCCCCGGGCGGCATCCACGGACATCATGCTCCAGACATTGCCGCCGCCGGTCTGCGCCAGCGCGTCCCGGGTCCAGCTCAGCAACCCGGGGTCCTGGGCGTCATGGGGGAGGGGATCGAACTTCCAGCGCAGGGCACCCGTCCGCGCGTCGAAGGCCCGCACCTCGCCCCGGGGGCTGTCGGCCCGCCAGAACTTGGTGTTGTCGGAGCTGCCGATGATCACGAGATCAGCCACCGTCACGGGGGGTGCCGAGAACTGGACATCGCCCTCATTCAGCGACTGGGCATCGTCGTAGATGTCTGGCCGGACGTCCACGGTGCCCCCGGCGCCGAAGCCCGCGCAGGGCTGGCCCGTCAACGCGTCCAGGGCGATGAGGCGCAGATCTTTCGTGCTGGTGAAGAGGCGGTGCCTGCAGACCGCGCCGGCGGTTGCGGCGGTGTCCTCCCAGTAGGCCACGCCCCGGCACAGAAATTTGTTGCCCTTGGGCCCCATCTCGATCTTCGGGTCGTAGACCCAGCGTTCCTTGCCGGTCGTGGGGTCCAGCGCGATCACGCGATTCATGGCGGAGCACAGGACCAGCGACTGCCCGGCCGCTTTCGGCACCAGGATGGGAGTGACGTTCAGGGCCGCCAGTGGCCGGCGATCCGGGTGGCGCTCGAGATCCCCGGTGCGGTAGGTCCAGGCGAGCTGCAGTCCGCCGACGTTCCCCCGGTTGATCTGGGTCAGGGATGAATAGTGGGAGCCGCCGGGGCCGCCGCCGTAGTGTTGCCAGTCATCCCGGTCGCCAGCCGACGCGAATTGCGCAGGGACCAGCAGCAGGGCAACGGCGGCGAAGAAGGTGCGAGTTGTCATGGCCCTGCATGGTGCCCCCACAAAACCGGAAAGTGAAGTGAACCCGCCTGCCGCGGGCAGGCCACGGGGCGTGCGTACCACTCGTCTCTGCTAGAGTCGCGCCCGGATGTCCCAGACCAGTCAAAAAGCACTCATGGCGCTGCTCTTTGTCGGCGTGCTGATGGGCGCCCTCGACCTGGCCATCATCGGGCCCGCCCTGCCGGCGATTCAGTCCGACTTCAGCCTGGATAACCGGGACCTGTCCTGGCTCTTCAACGTGTATGTGCTCGCGCAGTTGATCGGCACGCCGCTCTTTGCCAAGGCGTCGGACCAGTACGGCCGCCGCAACGTTTACCTGGTCTGCGTGGCCGGTTTCGGCCTGGGCTCGCTCCTGCTGGTCCTGGCGTCCAGCTACGAAACCCTCCTGGTGGGCCGTACCGTGCAGGGGCTGGGCGCCAGTGGCATTTTTCCCGTGGCCGCGGCCGTTATCGGTGACACGTTCCCCAAGGAGAAGCAGGGGAGTGCGCTGGGCCTCATCGGTGCGGTGTTCGGCCTGGCTTTTCTCCTGGGGCCGGTGCTCGGCGGCATCCTGCTGCGCTACTCCTGGCAGTGGCTGTTCCTGATCAATCTGCCGATAGCTCTTGGCCTGCTGGTCGCGGCCTGGCGGCTGTTGCCCTCGGGCGGCAGCCGGGAGTTGCTGCCGTTTGACTGGGCCGGCGGTGTGGTGCTGACCGCCCTGCTGTTCGGCATCGCCGTGGGCGTCACCAATCTGGATACTGCTGATCTTGGCGCCAGCCTGACGAGCTGGCAGGTGTGGCCGTTCCTGCTGGCCGGCATTTTGTTGTTGCCCCTGTTCTGGCGTATCGAAAGGTCGGCGGCAGACCCGATCATCCGGCCGACGTTTTTCGCGGCCCGGCAGATACGGCTGGTGATGCTGATTGCCGCGGGCCTTGGGGCCGTGGAATGTGCCCAGGTGTTTTTCCCGGCCCTGGGGGTTGCCGCCCTGGGCATTCCGGAGAGCACGGCAGCGTGGCTGATGCTGCCCGGCGTATTGGTGATGATGATGGTCTCGATCCTGGCCGGGAAGCTCGTCGATGCGCTGGGTCCCACGCGGGTCATTCAGGTTTCCCTGGGGATAGTGCTGGTCGGGTTGCTGGTTTACGCCCTGGCAGGGATCACCTACGTGACCTTCATTGGCGGCGGCATGATTGTCGGCGTCGGCGTAGCGGCCTTGCTGGGCGCACCACTCCGGTACATCGTGCTCGAAGAGGCGAGGCCTGAAGACCGGGCGTCCACCCAGGGTCTCCTGAATATTTTTCTGGCCGTGGGGCAGCTCAGTGGTGCTGCGCTGGTCGGAGCCGTGGCCACCTCTGCCGGTGGCGGCACCACGGGGTATCAGGCGTCCTTCGGCGTGCTGGCCGTCATCACGGTGGTGATTGGCGCCATTGCCCTTGGCTTGCGGAAGCGGCCGATGGCTAGGGTCACAGAATAGAAGCGTGGCGCACCCAATCTGGGCTGTGCCTGCGGTGAAGCGCCCGGGTTTGGTGCGGCGCTTCCCTCGGCAGTGGCGCCGGACCTGAGAAAACCCTGGCGATTCGGCTGGCACGACTCGTGCCAAGGAGTTTCAGTCCCCCAAGTTTTGAGGTGTGAGATGGAACTGGCACTGAGTACTGAACCCTGGACCGTCACGGTCGCCTGGGCCCAGCCCTGGAGTCATCCGGCAGCGGCTTCAAGGTCGGTCAGACACAACAAAAGCCGGCACAACAACAGCAGGCGCAGAGGACGCTGGCGCGCTCTGGCCGCAGTCCCCCTCATCGCGGGAAGCGCGCTTTCAGCGGAGACGGCGATGACTTACCGCGTGAACGTGGCAGACCTGAATCTCCAGGCCACCGACGGCATCGTGGCGCTCTACAGCCGCCTTGAGGTTGCGGCTGGCGCCGTCTGCGGCCTGGCGCAGGCCCGCGGCTACACGGAACGGCAGCGGGCCCGGCGCTGCGTCGCCGTGACCCTCGCCGCAGAGATTCGGGAACTCGGGCCTGACCTGGGTCCTGTATTGAGGGCTGCTGCGACGGCGGACAGGAGGAGACCGGCGCCGGGCTTGGAGAAGGGCTACCAGGCGGAACTCTGATCAGTCAGTCCGCACCCTCTTGTTGTTGATGCGGGTGGGGAGAGCCCTGGGTCCTTGCTTCGACCTATACTCTCTCCGGCTCGCTTCATTTTCACGCAGGAAGGGCTCCCATGCGGCACCTGACTTTCACCCTCATTCTGCTTGGCGCCTGCGCAGTGCCTGCCACTGCCGCCACCACGCCCGGGTGTATTGCCATCGTCGGCCCCGGCAGTGTGGGCGGGACGCTGGGGCAGCGCTGGGGCTCGGCGGGCTATCCGATCGTCTACGGCTCCCGCACCCCCGAGGCAGAGCGGGTGCAGGAGATCGTCCGGAAGTCCGGCGCCAACGCCCGGGCGACGACGCCGGAGAAGGCGGCCCAGGCCTGCCGTCTCCTGCTCTTTGCGGTGCCCTGGGAAGCGGCTGAGGCTTCTTTCAAAAGTCTTGGCCCGCTCACGGGCAAAGTCATCATCGACGCGAACAACCCCCTGGACGTGCGTGACGGGCGCGAGATCGAGCTGCCGGTGTCGGACTCCGCCGCCGAGCGCCTGCAGGCCTGGGCACCGGGGGCCGTGGTGGTGAAGGCGTTCAACACGATGAACTGGGCAGTGATGGCCGACCCGCGCAGTGCCGCTGGCCCGGTCAGCGTGCCGCTTTCGGGCGACAACGCGGAGGCGAAGGCGGAGGTGGCGGAGCTGGTGAAGATCGTCGGCCTCGAGCCGGTGGATGCCGGCCCGCTGCGCACGGCGCGGTACACGGAGCACATGGCGCTTCTTTACGTCAGCATGTCCCTGCGGGGCGCACCCCACGAGTTCTTTCTGCGGCCCCGCAAGTGACGCCCGAACCACTGCCTGCGAGCGCAATCCTTCAGCCGGTCATGGCGCTGGTGCTCTGGACCTTCGTCATGTGGGTCTGGCTCTACGCGACGCGCATCCCGGCGATCCGCCGCCTCCGCGTGAAGATGCCGCCGACCCAGACCAAGGAAGCCTTCAATGCCCAGCTGCCGCCGGAAGTACGCTGGAAGGCCGACAACTACAACCATCTGCTCGAGCAGCCCGTGCTGTTCTACGCCGTCGCGCTCACCCTGGCGGTGCTAGGCGCGGCGGACCCGATGAGCGTGACTCTCGCCTGGGCTTACGTCGGCCTCCGGGTGATACACAGCCTGATCCAGGCCACCGTCAACATCATCCTCTTGCGGTTCGCGATCTTCGTGCTGGCCTCATTGGTGCTGGCGGGCCTGGCGATTCGGGCGGCGCGGGTAGTGCTGGGTTAGGGCCGCCGGCGCGTGGCCGGACTCTCTTACTGTCGGCGACGAAGGTTTGGTCTAGCTGCCGCAACGATAGAGCCGGCGCGTGCACTCGGTCGCTGCCACGGAACCGTCTCCCATGCACAACAAATCAGTCGTATGGTGCTTGAAGCTGTACGCATCACCATCGTCATCATCTGCAGGCTCTGCAGTCTTCAGCTGGACGGTACCGTCGGCCGCGAGTTCGTAGCGAAAGGTCTCGGAATTCGGATTCTTGGAACCGGCACTGGGCGGCGAGGTGAGGGTAATGGACTTCGTTGCCGGATCGAGTGCGATCTGGACGTACTCCTCGCAGGCCATGCCGATCCGGATCCAGGCCCACCGTCCCGGCAGTGAGGCCAGCACGTCCTGTGGCGGGCTGGTCTTGTCGTCAAACGCCAACCCGGCCTTCAGGTACTTGAAAATCCCGTCGAGCTCTGCGCCCGCCCCCGGCGACGCCGCAAACGCCAGATCCACGACCCCCGGCTTGTAGGGCAAGGTGTAGACCGGAATCTTGCTGGCATAGGCCTTGAGCTGAGTGTCCCAGAGCTGGCTGGCAGAGACACCGAAACTCTCCTGGAAGGCCATTCCCTGGGCCTCACCATCCTGCAGACGACCGAAATAGTTCTGCAGTAGCGGTGCGTTCTTCTGGCCATTACCCAACGTGGCGTAGTGGGCCAGCAACCAGGCCTGGGCATAGGCGCTGGAGACCACGTTCCGGTTCGTCATGGTGTGTGGATTGAATTCGTCCGAAACCAGCTGGTCCCAGTCATAGAGCGGTCGTCCGTTTTGCTTGGCCCGGTCGGGCGGCTTGCCAAGCGTGAACGACTGCCCCTTGTTGACCAGATCAGTGGACGACATCAGTTCCGCAAAGCCTTCTTCGTACCACCTCGGGTAGTCAAACTTCCTGTAGCGCAGGAGGGCATGGGCGTACTCGTGGCGAATGAGGGCTTGGGTCTCGCTCCTCCCGCCCTCGGCCGACATCAGAATCAACGTGCGTTTGCCATCGTGGTAGGCGAACCCGGCAAAGATCTTGTTGCCCGTAAGGGCCAGGAATTCTTTCTTGCTGGCAGGTATGAGAATCTGGGTTTTGGGTGCGTCAGCCGGGATCACGATAGTGCTGACCTGGAGAAATGCGCCGCGAAACGTTTCCAGCTCTTCCAGCAGGCCAAGCACCTTCTTTTCGGGGGCATTGCTGAAGCCGACGAAATGTTGATTCTCGTAGCGGACCCAGGGTTCATCACCGGCTCTGACTGGCAGGGAGACCAGAACTGAGATGAGTCCGATCAGGACTAGAACGGCTGGTCGGTTAACGGCTGCAGACATGACGATACCCCCCGGTGTCGAGGAGAGATACTAGCCTACTACCAGGCGTAAGCCTCCGGCGCCGCCCCTCCAGGCCCCGGGAACAGCTGGTCGAGCCGCGCGAGGAAATCCGCGTCGAGCTTGAGCTCCAGTGCCCGCAGCGACCCGTCCAGCTGAGCGACGGTGCGGGGGCCGATGATTGGTGCGGCCACGCCGGGCTGGTGCAGCAACCAGGCCAGGGCGACGTCGGCGGGGTGCTCGCCCAGTTCGGCGCACAGGTCTTCCCACTGCTGGATCGTGGCCCTGGCCTGCTCGAGACCCCGGGTTGCCATCGGGCCCGCGCTGCGGCCTTCCTTGGCCTTGCGCAGGATGCCCCCGAGGACACCGCCGGACAGGGGCGACCAGGGAATCAATCCGATGCCATAGGCGCGGGCGGCGGGGAGTACCTCCAGCTCCACGGTCCGGCGCCGCAGGTTGTACAGGGACTGCTCGGACACGAGGCCGAGCATGCCGTGACGGCGCGCGGACTCCTGGGCCTGGGCGAGATGCCAGCCCGCGAAGTTGGACGACCCGAAGTAGGTGACCTTGCCCTGCTGGCGGAGCACCGAGAAGGCTTCCCAGATCTCGTCGAAGGGGGTTTCCCGGTCGATGTGGTGCATCTGGTAGAGGTCGATGTGGTCGGTCTGCAGCCGCTTGAGCGAGGCGTCGCAGGACTGCCGGATGTTCAGGGCGGAAAGGAGGGTGGTGTTGGGCCAGTTGTCGGTGCGGCCAAAGCCCTTCATCGAGCTGTAGAGTTTGGTGGCGATCACCGTGCGCTCACGCCGGTCACCGCCTTTGGCGAACCAGCGGCCGACGATCTCCTCGGTGATCCCTGGCCCGCCAGCCCCGCCGTACATATTGGCCGTGTCGACGAAGTTGATGCCGTGCTCGAGGGCGCGCTCGAGAATCAGGTGGGCCTCCGGCTCCTTGGTGTAGTCCCCAAAGTTCATGGTGCCCAGTGCCAGGCGGGAGACGGAGAGGCCTGAGCGGCCGAGTTTGGTGTACTGCATGGGGTGACCTGGGGTTTGGGTTGGAAAAGAGGTGTGCGGAAGTATAAGGCGCGGACCTTGCAGTACTATCCGCAGACTGGTTTTCGGGACATTTCCGCCATGCTCTACGGCATCACCGATCTGGCCACCTTTGTCGTCGGGACCGTGTTCATCATCCTGCTGCCCGGTCCCAACTCGCTCTATGTGCTGTCGGTCGCGGCAAGGCACGGAGTCGCTGCGGGCTATCGCAGCGCCTGTGGTGTTTTCGCCGGCGATGCCATTCTGATGGTCCTTGCAGCGACGGGTGCCGCCTCGCTCCTGCAGGCCACGCCTGCGCTGTTCGCGGTCCTCAAGACCGCCGGCGCGGTCTATCTCGCGTGGATCGGCGTCAGCCTGGTGCGCAGTGCCTGTACGACGTGGCGCGACCGGTCCGCGGCCGCAGTGCCCGACGCTGGAACACCGCCGCCCGATGCGGGCCGGCCCTTTCGTACTGCACTGGCGATCAGCCTGATGAACCCCAAGGCGATCCTGTTCTTCGTCTCCTTCTTCATCCAGTTCGTCGACCCTGCCTACCCGCACCCCGGACTGTCCTTCATCATCCTGGGCGTCATCGTCCAGATCTGTAGCGTCACCTACCTGTCAGCGCTGATCTTCGGCGGCGCCCGACTGGCTGACGCGTTTCGCCGCCGCCGCCGGCTCTCGGCGCTCATCACCGGTGCCGTCGGCGGCCTGTTCATTGGTTTCGGAGTCAGGCTGGCCAACGGGACGCTGCAGTGAAGGCCCTGCGCACCCTGAGTTTATTGGCGGCCGGTACGGTGTTGACTGGCATTCTGGTAACCGCCAGTGCCTATGCTGACACCCGCACGCTCACCACGATTGACCTGAAGCATCAGCTGCCATCCCAGGTGCTGCCGGCTATTCAGCCGCTATTGGGCAGCGGCAGCACCGCAGCCGAATTCAATAGTGCGCTTATCCTCAATGTCACCGCCGAAGAGTTGGCAAAGGTCCGCAAGCTCCTCGAGGTCATTGACCGGCAACCCAGGCAGCTGCTGATAACCGTGCGCACGCCGGGGAACACTACGACCACCAGTCGGGGAGTTGCTGTGGCCGGCAGCGTCGGCACCCGGAACGAGGTGCGCATCGGTGTCGACGATTCCACCAGTAACGAAGTCACCGCCCAGCAGCAACAGGTGCGCGCGATCGAGGGCATGCCGGCGCAGATCAGCATTGGCGTGACGGTGCCTGTCGTCAGCAGCTACACCCTGGCCAACGGTCAGCGTGTGACCAGCCAGGAGCTCTACGCGGTCAATCAAGGGTTCAGTGTCATCGCGCGCGTCGTAAACGGCCGAGTCATTCTCGACATCGACCAGCAGAACGACAGGCTGGCTTCCCAGCAACGAAGTCGGGTCACCGGTAGTTCCCGCGCTCCGCAGATTGAAACTCAAGCCATCAGTACCCAGGTGTCCGGGCGTATTGGCGAGTGGCTTCCGCTCGGCGGTATTAATCAGAGCAGCAGTACTGACAGTAGCGGACTGGGTGGCGTTTCCCGGAGCAGTCGCTCGGAGGCCAGTACCGTGATGATCAGGGTTGAGGTAGTGGGGGAGTCTTCTTCGCCGGGTATCACGCCGTAAGTTTCAGCGCGGCAAACAGCACACTCAACCCGACGATCAGCATGGAGCCCAGGCGCACGGTCATGGTGGTAGACAGGATCTCCAGATCCTTGCGGATGAGCGCATTGTCCTGGCGCAGTGTGCCGAAGTCCTGGTGCAGGACGCCGATATCCTGCCGCAGTGTCCCGATGTCCTGCCGCAGTACGCCGATTTCCTGCCGCAGCACGCCGATGTCAGCCTTTACGGTTGCCAAGTCGTCCCGGGACGCCAGGCTGGTGACGAGTTCCTGCCGCAGCAGCTGCAGGTCGGATTTCGTGGCGATCTGGAACATCTGCAGATCGGCTTTTGTGGCGATCGTGGTGCCCATGTCCCGCTCCATGGCATCAACGACAGCCCTAGCCTTGTCGTTCGGGACGTTGATGCTGACGAGGGCATCATACAGCGAGTAAAGGTAGTCCACGGTGTGCCTCAGGGGGTGTGCCGGTCTGGCAGATCACGGGAGCGTAATAGGGTGCCAGTGCCGACGACAGCCCCAATTCCCGCCGGTTCATCCAGAAATGACGCGGGCTCGTGAATTCAGTGTTGTTCAGTCAGGCACGAGATGGAGGACGGAACATGCGAGTGGGCTACGCGCGAGTCAGTACCGCCGATCAGAACCTGGACCTGCAGCGCGATGCACTTCGGCGTGCCGGTTGCCGGCGTTTTCACGAGGACAGGGCCAGTGGCAGAGACACCGATCGTCCCCAGCTCCGTGAGTGCCTGGCGGGCCTTGTTGCTGGCGACTGTCTCGTCGTGTGGCGGCTCGACCGTCTGGGGCGGAGCCTTGCTGACCTGATTCGCATCGTGGCTCAGATCGAAGAGCGCGGAATCGGTCTTGAGTCGATCATGGAGCGGATGGATACGGCGTCACCCGCCGGTCGATTGATGTTTCACGTCCTTGGGGCGCTGGCCGAGTTCGAACGCAATCTGATTCGGGAGCGCATCCTGGCGGGGCTGGCGGCCGCCCGGGCGCGAGGTCGCCGGATCGGCCGCCCTCGTAAGGTGGGCCGTGATCTCGCTCGTCGGCTCAGGCGGCTGGTTCGACAGTCGGGGATGACGGTGGCCCAGGCGGCCCGGCGGGTTGGCGTTTCCCGGGCAACGGCGTTCCGGGCGCTGTCATTGTCCCAGGAGTCGATGCTAAGTGCTTGTGGGGGAATAAAAAAACGGATTTGTCTATTGATAAAATATGTTATCAAAAGAGCGGTGGGGATAACCGGAGGCCGGTTGGGAGGTCTTGAAAAAAGCTGTTTTCAAGATTAAACGGGGTGGGGCTGGGGACAGCAATCAGTCGACCAATAGGCCCACGCCCCAGACCAGGCCGATAGCGATTGCCAACACCCAGGCGGTGACGATCAGGGCGGCGGCCACGCGACCTCCGCGACTCTCGGACAGACGGAAGGCTGGCACTTGCGCGCGTGCCTCATCCATGACGTCCTGGGGGATGAGCCTGATGGCAATTGCGAGGCCTGCCGGAATCAGGATCAGGTCATCCAGCAGTCCAAAGATGGGAATGAAGTCAGGAATGAGATCAATGGGACTGAGTGCATAGGCGACAATCACCACCACCAGCCACTTGGCATACCAGGGTGTTCGTGGGTGTTTCGCCGCGATGTAGAGGGTGATTGTCTCGGCCTTGAGATCCGCCGCCCGCCGTCTGAGATAGGCTAGAACCGACACTGCAGGCCACCCCCTAACGGTTACCGCTACCGGCTGGGCACACTCACACCGAGGAGACAGCCTTCATGATACCGACAATACAACGGGCCGCGGTCGCCGCAGTCTTGCTGGCAGCATCGTTTTCCTCGGGCGCCGCCACGAAGGCGTCGTCGCCTGACCAAGCGTCTTCGATCATTGGGCGCATCGAGTACGTGGTGATGCAAGACGTTGGCATCAAGCTGAAAGCGCGCATTGATACCGGCGCCGGCGTGTCCTCTATTCATGCCAAGGTTCTACAAATCAAGCCGGCAGCAGGCGGGAGCGGTGAGCGCGTGGTATTCGAGATTCGTGATGACACCGGCAAGGCAAAGTCCATCGAGCGCAAGATCGTTGAGTGGGCCGAGATCAAGGGGAAGGGTACCAGCAAGACAACCCGGCGGCCGGTAGTGATCCTGGACTTTTGCCTGGGTGGCAAGAGATTGGAGGGACGTATCAACCTGGCCGACCGCAGCGGTTTTCTTTATCCCGTGCTGATCGGGCGAAACATCCTGAAGACCGGTGACTTCTTGATTGACCCGAGCAAGACGTTTATGCGGCAACCCGGTTGCACCAGCTAGAGGTTTTGAGACCCGTAACTGGGGCTGGAGCAGCCTGAGTTGGCAGAGCGCATTCAGGTCCAGCGCGCGCCGCAAAACCGCAACATCCCGCGAGTTTCTCGAATAGACGTATCACAGGGCCGTGGCATGCTTCCCCTGCCGAGCGGCAGCTGGTGTGGTGGCGCTAGCCCCACCCAATACTCCCGCGCACTCTCAAACAAACCGGCAACACTTTCTGGTGAAGCTGCCTAAATGGCCCTGCAGTTAATAGCGAGTTTATCCAATGTTATCGACGTCGTATAAACTAAGATAAACTCGATATAAACGGAGGCCAGACTCAATCTCTACGCCCCCGGCGCCGGTACGCCACCTCCGGAACTGGCTGGCCGCGATGCCCTGATAGAAAAAGCAGCCATTGCCCTGGACCGCATTCGCGCAGGCCGGTCCGACAAGAGCCTGATGCTCGTCGGTCTCCGCGGCGTGGGCAAGACAGTGCTTCTGGACCGGATTCTCAAGGACGCCGCAGTTAGGGGCATTCACTGGGTCAGGCTGGAAGCGCCTGAAGATCGATCCCTGCCTTCACTTCTCGCACCCGCGCTCCGGGCGGCCCTGATTCGTCTGGACACTGGGGGAGCCGCTGGTACAGCACCAAAGAAAGCCATGCGCGTCCTCGCCAGCTTTGTCGGCGCGTTCAAGGTGCGCTATGGGGATGTCGAGGTATCGATCGATGTGCCTGCCGAACGAGGCCTTGCCGAGTTGAGGTAGTGGGGGAGTAGCGGCCAGATCGCGACTGGCCGCGCCGCAAAACTGTAACGTCGCGCCACTTTTTCGACTGGACCGGTTGCCAGTCCATGGCATTCTTACCCCGTCAGGCGGCAGCTTGTGCACCGCCATCCCAGGAGCCATAGTCATGCACATGCCCACCGCCTCACAAATCAGTAAGTCATTGCTCGAGAAGGCGAGGACCCTTACTGGCCTGCAGGAGCGAACGGCGCTCCTCAACGCAGGGCTCGAGGCGCTGATCGCCCGGGAGAGTGCACGACGGCTGGTGGCGCTGGGCGGTACCCAGAAGAAGCTCGCTGCAACACGCCGGCGGCGACCTGCCCAGACCAGGTAGCAGCGACGGTAATGCTGGTGGATACGGCAATCTGGATTGATCACCTGCGTGGTAGCGACCCGGTGCTCGTTGAACTGCTGGAGCAGGCACGGGTCTCAGTGCACCCGTTCATAGTGGGTGAAGTAGCCTGTGGAAACCTGACGGAGCGGGCTGCGGTACTGGAGTCTATGGAAGCCTTGCCCATGCTGCCCGTGGTCCGGCACTCGGATGTCATGAGCTTTGTTCAGGAGCACCGGTTATCGGGGCGTGGGCTCGGCTGGATCGATGTGCACCTGCTGGCGTCCGCGAGCGCCGCCGATGAACTCCTGCTTA
The DNA here is from genome assembly GCA_031409515.1 of Gammaproteobacteria bacterium. Classification (GTDB taxonomy): domain Bacteria; phylum Pseudomonadota; class Gammaproteobacteria; order Steroidobacterales; genus SHZI01. The sequence continues at coordinate 23,947 of JANNXJ010000052.1, forward strand.
CGAGGGACCGTCGGCTCCATGCCGCTGCAGAGGAGATGGGGCTCGCCGCTCACTTCTGAGGGGCCGCAAGCAGACGACGCATCCGCAAGGGTATCAGCGATATGACGATGCTAGGGCGGATTCGTTTCGTACATGGATATTTCCGATCCCTCCGCGCCGAGCACAAGTGCATGGCAAGTACCCCAGAAGCTCGGGATCTCAAAAGCCTGATCTTTAGGTGCGGTCGCCAGGATCCGACCGCGGTCACAGCGTATGTCAACGGCATCGATCGTGCCCTGTTTAGCATCTACACTCACATTGCGCCGGGCCAGTTGGTGAAAGAAAAGCGCCTGCTGACTTACGCCTTGTTGCAGGGTGAGCCGTCCGAGAGTCACCAGTGGTGCTGGTCCTGCGACTGCCCGTTCTACCTCGGCCAGGGCAATAGCAATGTTCGGCTGCGCTGGAGTTTTCTCAGTCACAGCTTGAATCACTTCAAGAACTCGTAAGGATTCAGATAGACGACCACTTCGTGCGTATCGGGTTGCAAGCTCTTCATACGCAGATAAAACATCAGTGCTAGCAATATCAAAACGCCCAAACCGGACGCTGCGTTCGAGGTCAATCAGGGCCGCGGAGTCGTCGCCCGCGCGTGCATGCCAGCGGTGCTTTAGTCCCCACAGTCGCGCCAGGTACCAATAGCTGGCGGGCGCAGGCTGAGCAATGGCCTGGTCAACAGCGACTAGCGCACTGCCAACTCCTCCCTGCTCACCAAGTGCTGCCAGTGCATCGACCTGCTTCTGAGCACCAAGGCGGGATGTCGACGTCGAGATGGAAAGACTCTTCGAAGTGACAGTGATCAGGCGCCCACGTAAGTTCTCTGCTGGCAGGTTGTCCCGGGCCGGGAACCGCCACGTCGCAATCTTCTTCAGCGTTGCCGCGTTTGCCACCTCGGCGTTACTCGAATCAATTACGTAGGGCTCCACTACCGAACCGTCGGGTGCAATCAGGATGCTGACCCGCACCAATGCTGACAACTCGCCCCGCCAACTCGGTCTGATTGATCTGCCCACGGGATCGATTGCTGGGTCATCCGGAGGTGCACCCATGACCCGACCATCGAGCGACGGGGCCGTCGCCCCCAGTTGGCCGACGACCGGCTCAGCCTCGCGCGCAAGCGCCGCAGTAGGCTCAACGAACTGGCCCAATAGCATGCATGCGCTGGTAAGGAGGGAACTCCAACGATTCATCGCAGTTCCATGTTTCGTACACCCTTGATCAATGTGTCCCGCGCTATCGTTCACGAGGCCAAGGTGTTTCTCGCTGAACGCAGCGCTAACCCCCCGCCCGATACTCCCGCGCCGACTGAAACCTCAACACCTCCAGCGGCCCCGCCTCATACCCCGCCGCCACACGCTCGTCGGTTGGCGTGCCATACAGCGTGGTGCGGTGCACGGGCCGCCGTCCGATACCTTCGATCAGCGCGTCCATCCGCTCCGGCGGCAGCTCCTGGCCAAACGCCGCACCCGCAGCGCGGGAAATGCTCTCGTTCATCAGCGTGCCGCCAAGATCATTGGCGCCCGCGTTCAGGATGCGCGCGGCGCCTTCCTCGCCCAGCTTCACCCAGCTCACCTGGATGTTCTTCAGCACGGGTCCAAGCACCAGCCGTGCAATCGAATGCATCAGCACGACCTCGCGCCAGGTCGGCCCGGGCCGGGCGAGGCCGCGGCGGTACATCGGGGCTTCCATGTGCACGAAAGGGAGAGGCACGAACTCGGTGAAGCCACCGGTCTCTGTCTGCAGATTACGAATCGCCAGCAGGTGCCGCGCCCAGTGCCGGGGCGTCTCCAGATGGCCGAACATGATCGTGGAGGTCGTGCGCAGCCCGAGCTTGTGGGCCGTGCGCATTACGCCCAGCCACTCGGATGTGTTTACCTTATCGGGGCAGATCAGCTGTCGGACCTCGTCGTCGAGGATCTCGGCGGCAGTGCCGGGGAGCGTGCCGAGGCCCGCAGCCTTCAGTTGTCTCAGGAAGGCTTCCAGCGTGAGGCCCAGGGTCTTGGCGCCCTGGGTCACTTCCAGGGGCGAGAAGGCGTGCACGTGGATGTCCGGCGCTGCCTCTTTCACGGCGTGGAGCACGTCCAGATAGGTCTGGCCGGTGAAGGCGGGGTGGATGCCACCCTGCAGGCAGACTTCCGTTGCACCCCGGCGCCAGGCTTCTTCGGTGCGCCGGGACACCTCTTTCATGTCCAGCACGTAGGGCGCGCCCCGCAGGTCTTCGTCGGTCTTGCCTTTGGAGAACGCGCAGAAGGTGCACTTGTAGGTGCAGAGGTTCGTGTAGTTGATGTTTCGGTTGACGACGTAGGTGACGTCGTCGCCGCAGGTTTCGCGGCGGAGTTCGTTGGCTCGGGCCGAGAGTTCGTGGAAACCCTGGCCGCGGAGTTCGAAGAGCTGAGCGATTTCGTTTTCAGTCGGGGAGCCGGATTGCCGACGATTTCCGGGGACGGAAATCGTCGGCTTCCTTTGGGAAAGGGTGGTTGCTGGTTGGGTGGTTGGGGGGGCTGCGCCGGTGCCGGGGGACCAGGGGTCGGGTCTGGCCAGGCCGGAGGCGTCGGCGTGCCGCAGTACCGCGGGTGCGATGTCTGGGTGCAGCCATTCGCGGCGCTGCGCGATGTACTGTGGGTACACCGTGAGCCGTGCCGTGAGCAGCTTGCCCGCTGCAGCCGTCTGCCCGGCAAGAACCGCCAGCTCGGGCCAGGGCGACTCGGGGTTCACATGATCCGGCGTGACGGGGGACACGCCGCCCCAGTCGTTGATGCCGGCATTTATGAGGTCGGCGAGCCGGCCTGCATTCAGGTTGGGCGGCACCTGGATACTCATCGTCGGGCCGAACAGGTGGCGGGACAGGGCAATGGTCCAGAGCAGTTCGTCGAAGTCCGGCTCCGGGACACCAGCCATCACCGTGCCGGGCTTGGGCACGAAGTTCTGGATGATCAGCTCCTGGATATGGCCGAACTCCCGGTGCAGGTCCCGAAGGAGCAGCAGGGAGAGCAGGCGCTCGTCCCGGGTTTCACCGATGCCGATGAGCAGGCCGGAGGTGAGGGGCACCCGGGCCTCACCCGCGGCGCGGATCGAAGCGAGGCGAACGGCCGGCGCCTTGTCCGGCGAACCGAAGTGGGGACCGCCCCGCTCGGTGAGTCGTGCCGACGCGGACTCCAGCATGATGCCCATGGAGGGCGCCACCGCCCGCAGGCGCTGGTACTCGTCCAGCGTCAGCACGCCGGGGTTCAGGTGGGGCAGCAGGCCGGTTTCTTTGCGCACGAGCGCGGCCATGGCCTGCAGGTAATCCACGGTGCTCGCGTAACCGAGTGTCGCCAGCGCTTCCCGTGCCACGCGGTAGCGCAGCTCCGGTTTGTCTCCCAGGGTGAACAGCGCTTCGTGACAGCCGGCAGCCTGTCCGGCCCGGGCGATGGCCAGCACCTGCTCCGGGGAGAGATAGGCGGTGGCGAGGCGGCGGGGCGTCTTCGCGTAGGTGCAGTAGTGGCACACGTCCCGGCAGAGTTCGGTGAGCGGGATGAAGACCTTGCGGGAGTAGGTGACGAGCATGCCGTGGCCGGCATCCCGCAGCGCTGCCGCACCGCTGAGCAATTCCCCCAGGGGTGTGGCACCGAGCTGCCTTAAGCTGGCGAGTTCGGGGTGGTCGGAGAGCTCGGTGGCTGGCTTCACAGCGTGGTCTGGTCTCTCTGCTTCAGGCGCCCGGAAATGCCGCTGGCTTTCAGCCAGGCCAGGGTCGCGCAGGCGACCCGCTGGCCGAGCAGCCAGTGGACATCATCCGGGCTGTCCACGTCCCGTGCAAATGCCGGCAGGTCCGCTGTCCGCGCTGCGACGCCAACCGCAGATGCGGCCGCCCGGTGGCGCGCGGCACTGTCCGGGCCGTAGAGGAAGGGAATCAGGGTGGGCGGGCTCAGCAGCAGGCCGTTGGTGCCGCCATCCACGGCCGCCGGGCACAGCGTGACGCCGCCCCGGTGGCCCTCCAGCAGTTGTTGCACGTCCCCGGACGAGAGGAGCGGCAGGTCCGCCGGTACGACCAGCAGGTGGCGGGCCCCGTGAGCGGCGAGATCGGCAGCCACCCGGCCCAGGGCCGCCCGGTAGTCCTCCCCCGGTTGTTCGGCGTAGAACCGGGTGCTCTTGCCCGCGGTGGCCCCGTCGGCCAGGGCGGCCAGTTTCGGCTCGGTGGTCAGGATCGCGATGCCGCTGATGTCCGGCGCCGCATAGAGGGCCCGCAGCACGTCCCGGGCCATTTCCTCCGCGAGCCGCGCGCACTCCGGTCGCGTCAGCAGGCCTTCGAGTCGCGTCTTGGCAGTCGCGAAGGTCTTGATCGGCACCAGGGCCCACGCCGTGGTTGTGGCGGCGGGCATGACTAGCGGGGCGCCGCGAAGCCGAGGGCGAAGCGGGCGAGATGGATGCGGTCTTCCAGGGTGGTCATGACGGTCTGGGTGGCGCCCACCGCAAGCCCGCCCGCCACCAGCGCGTCGGCTTCGGCCCGGTCGCTGTCGTCGAGGATGAAGCCGTCCAGCAGGTCCCGGTAGTGATGGGCGATCGCGCCCGCGGTGACCGGGACGCCGAGCTCGCCCATGATCTTGGCCGTCGGGCCCTTCAGTGCCCGGCCACCCACGATGGGGGAGATCGCAATCACGGGTGCCGCGGACGAACGCAGCGCGGCGGCGAGGGACGGAATCGCCAGGATCGGATCGATGCTCAGGTAAGGGTTAGACGGCGCAATGAAGATCGCCGCGAGATCCGGGTCCGTCAGCAGGCTCGCCAGCGCCGCGGTGGGCGGTGCCCGGGTGGCACCCTCGTAGCGGAGGTTGCTCACGCGCGGTTCCGCACGGCGGCGGACGAAGTAATCCTGGAAGGCGAGGGGGCCTTCGTCCGAGTCGATCAATGTGCGGATCGGCGCGTCGGACATGGGCAGCAGGTTCACGGTGACGCCGAGTTGCGTGCACAGGTGGCGGGTCACCTGGGTCAGCGTCTGGCCGGTGGCGAGCAGGCGGGTGCGCTCCAGGTGGGTGGCCAGGTCCCGGTCGCCCAGGCGGAACCAGGTCTCGGCCCCCAGCGCTTCGAGCCCGGCCAGGCAGCTCCAGGTTTCGTCCCGGCAACCCCAGCCGGTCTGCTCGTTGACCAGGCCGGCCAGCGTATACATAAGAGTGTCGAGATCCGGCGCGATGGCCAGCCCCAGGTGCGTGAAGTCGTCCCCCGTGTTCGCGATGATCGTGAGTTGCTCCGGCCGCAACACGCGGGAGAGACCCAGAGCGAACTTGGCGCCGCCCACGCCACCGGAGAGCACCACGTAGCGGGGCAGATTCGTGGTCACCGGAACAGGTCCTCAACCGTGGGGCGCAGCGCGGTGCGGGCGGTCTGGCCCCGGTCGTCGCCACCACCGGCGCCACGAATGAGGACCAGCGGCGTGCCTTCCGCGGCTTCGCCCATCTGCAGCACGGCGGCGGCAGCCAGGCTGTCGGCCACGGCGACCTCGCTCACCTGCAGTTGCCGGCCGTAGAGATCGGCCTGGCCCCGCAGGTCGTTCAGGGCCAGCACACCGGCGCAGCCGATGGCCGTGCCCACCGTGCCCAGGCGCCAGGGTCGGCCGATGCTGTCGGTCACGATGACTCCCAGCGGCACCCCGAACTCCTGCTGCAGTTGCTCCCGGAGGCGGGCAGCGGAAGCGTCGGGATCTGCTGGCAGCAGCAGGGCAGCGTCGTCGCTGCCTTTGAGGTTGGAGCGGTCGATGCCGGCGTTGGCGAGGATCACGCCCGTGTTGTGCTCCGTGATGATCACCCCGGGGGACACGCGGATCACGGCCCGGGACTCCCGCAGGATCAGTTCGACCACGCGGGGATCCTTGTTGGCCAGCACGGCGATCTCCTCAGCCCGGGGCGAGGGCTCGACGGCTGCCAGGGGCACGATCCGGCCCTCGGCCTTCGAGACGATTTTCTGGGCCACGGCGATGACATCGCCTGCGACTGGAATGACGCCCGCGGCGCGCAGTGCTGCCGTGATGAGGCCCGGGAGATCCGCCCCCGGCTCCACGAGCGGCACGCCCGGGATGCGGATGAACGCCAGCGTCTGCGGGGTTCCCGTCACGGCGGCAGAGTCAGACAGCGTCGTCCGGGATGCCGGTGATGCGCAGGCCCGTGTGGACGCCGCCGTAGCGCTTGTTCATGAAGATCAGCACCGAGGTCAGGGCTTCAGCGGCGGCGGCGTTCTCCAGGGACCCGGCGTGCCAGGCCCGCAGGCCTGCAGCCCGCGCCAGTTTGACCACCTCTTCCCGGGCTTCCGCCTTGTTGCCCACCACCAGTACGTCGCAGTCCAGTTCTTCATCCGTGTGCAGCGAATCGGCGGCGACATTGTGGAACGCCGCCACCACCGCCACGCCGTCACCGGCCAGCTGCTGCGCAATCATGGCCGCCGAGCCTTCCTTGGGTAGCTGCACCCGGGCGACCTTCGGCGGCACCAGGGGCACGGTGGTGTCGACGAGGATCTTGCCAGCGAGCGCGGGCTGGATTTCTTCGAGAGTGGGCCGCTGGTGGGCAAAGGGCACGGTGAGGACGACGACGCTGCCCGCCTGGGCTGCGGCGAGGTTGCCCATGCCCTGCACCTCCGCCCCGGGGAACTCGGCCCGGAGTGCTGCAGCAGCGGCGACCGCCTTCTCCGTCACGCGGGAGCCGATGACGACGGCCAGGCCGGCCTTCGCCCAGCGGCGGGCCAGCCCGCCCCCCAGGGCGCCGGTGCCACCGACGATGCTGATCACCTGTCTGGAGTTGTCGCCGGGGCGGTCACTGGTCATAACGGTTCAATGCTCATGCGAGAGGGGGCTCCACGCTGCAGATGGAGGCCGCGGCATGGTACTGGCGACCCGCCGATGGCACAAACAGCGGCACCAAGCGGGGGCCAGAAAACTCAGTGGTGGCCGGTGCTGGCCAGTGTGCCGGACACTCAGGCAGAATGCCCGCCTACTCCCACAACCGCAGCAAAAGAACAAGCCCCGGCCAGCCGCCGAGCCCGGGCAGACATATATATGGAGATCTTCAAGGAATTCGTCTTCGAGGCGGCCCACCGGCTGCCCAATGTGCCCCCGGGCCACAAGTGCAGCCGACTCCACGGTCATTCCTGGCGGGGCGTCATTTATATCCGGGGTCCGGTGGATCCCCAGGCCGGCTGGATCATGGACTTCGGCGAGATCAAGCAACGGTTTGCGCCGATCTATGACCGGCTTGATCACCACTACCTGAACGACGTTCCGGGCCTCGAGAATCCCACCAGCGAGGTGGTGGCCCGCTGGATCTGGCAGCAATTGAAACCGTCCCTGCCCCAGCTGGCGAAAGTCATCGTGCACGAGACGTGCACGAGTGGCGCGATGTACCAGGGTGAAGACGAGCCTCCCAACCGCTAGGCCTTTGGCTATGCCGCTGCCGTCAGCCATGCAAGAGGCGCTGGCTGCAGCACGGCGCGGGCTGTTGGCCGGGGAGCCACCCATCGGCGCCTGCGTGGTGTCTGACGGCCAGGTCATTGCCACAGCCCACACCGCCGTGATCGCCGGGCCTGATGCCACCGCCCATGCCGAGATTCTGGCGCTCCGCGCTGCCTGTCAGCAGGCCCGCTCGCCCTGGCTGGCGGGCTGCGAGCTTTATGTCACCGTCGAGCCCTGCGCGATGTGTCTCGCTGCGCTCCACTACGCCGGCATTGACCGGGTCTGGTTCGGAGTCGGGCTGGAGGCGATGCAGGCGGTGACGGGTCGGGAACTCGAGGGTGCAGTGCCAGAGGGCATGGCCCTCACCGGTGGCGTGCTCGCCGACGAGTGCGCGGCGCTGTTGGGGGCATGGTCCGCAACCAGCCGGCGCCCCCGCTGATGCCCGCCGCTTACGACGCCATCGCGAAGGACTACCAGCGCACCAAGGCGTCGCCGGTGCGGGCGGCCATCGAAACCTGGACTCTCGGGCACCTGCTCGGTGACTGCCGGGGCCTGTCCGTCCTGGATGCCGGCTGCGGCGACGGCTTCCACGCCCGGCGCCTGATGACGGTTGGCGCGGCGCGGGTCGCCGGCGTCGACGTGTCCCCCGCCATGCTTGAACTCGCTCGTGCCGAGGAGCGGGCTAGCCCCCTGGGCATTCAGTACGCCTGCTGCGCGGTGGAGGATCTGCCGGATCTGATGTGCACGGCCGGTTTCGATGTGGTGCTGGCGTCCTACCTGCTGCACTACGCGCCATCCGTTGAGGTGCTGGGCCGCATGTGCCAGCGGCTCGGCACTGCGCTGACGGGCGGCGGGCGGCTGGTGGCCCTCACGGAGAACCCCGATCAGCAGCCGGCGGACTACCCGGGCTACGCCGCCTACGGCTTTGACAAGCAGGCCGCTGAGCCCCGTGGTGAAGGGCGCCGCATCACCTACGGCCTCGTCTCGGGCCGGCAGATCATCCGTTTCGACACGTGGTGGTACAGCCGGGAAACCTACGCCGCGGCGCTCTCTGCGGCGGGCTTCGGGCAGATCGCCTGGCACCCGCTGCAGCTGGATCCCTCCGTCGCCACGCCGGAGTTCTACGGCGACTATCTGCGCAACCCGCCGGTGCTGGGGCTGACGGCGGTCCGGCGGGGCGCGGTGCTGCGCCCATGAGCGACCCGCAGGCGCAACGCAGTCCGGCGGTTGCGGCCCTGGAGAGCTCGCTGCCCCGGCGCTTCGAGGCGCTGGCAGCTGCCCAGCCCCGCGCCCCGCTGGTGGTCTATGGCGAATGGCGGCTCTGCTACCGGGACGTGAACGGAGCGGCCAACCGGCTGGCCCATCGCCTCATCGCACTGGGCGTTGCCCGGAACGTAACCGTGGGCCTGTGCCTGGATCGGGGCCCCGACCTGCTGGTGGCGATCCTCGCGGTGCAGAAGGCAGGGGGCGCCTTCGTCCCGCTGGATCCCCACTGGCCCGCTGACCGGCTCCGGCGCATGCGCGAGGCCGTCAAGCCAGCCGTGCTTGTCACCCGCAGGACCTTTCTCGAGGTTCTCGAGGGCCACCCGGGTCCGTTGGTTGATCTGGACAGGGACCAGTCCGTCATCGCCGCGGAGAGCAGTGCCAATCCCGACGTGCCCCTCGACCCCGACCAGTGGTGCTATGTGCTGTTCACCTCCGGCTCCACGGGCGTGCCGAAGGGCGTGCCTGTCACCCATGGCAATCTGGCCGGCTTGTTTCCGCCGCTCACGGCTGCGCTCGGGCTGGGGCCGGACGACATCTGGACCTGGTTTCATTCCCCGGCCTTCGGCTTTTCCGTCTGGGAACTCTGGGGCGCGCTGCTCCACGGGGGCTGCCTCGTCATCGTGCCGGAGCACATCCGCCAGGATCCCGTGGCTCTCGGCGAACTGCTCGTGGACGAGCAGGTGACGGTCTTCAGCCAGACACCCTCGGCCTATCGCCGCGTGCTCCACGATGCCCGGTTCCACGCGAGTGTCGCGGCGAGCCGGTTGCGCTACCTCGCCCTGAGCGGTGAAGCGCTCCGCCGGGAGGATATTGCGGGGTGGCTCGCGCGGGGCCACCGCGCCCGGCTCCTCAACACCTACGCCATCACCGAAACGGCGGGCCAGCTCACGCTCCGGGTTTACGGCGAGGGCGATGCCACCGAGGAGAGTGCCCGCAATCTCGGCCCGCCCCTGGCGGGACGGGCGGTGCTGGTCCTCGATGCGGCGGGCGACCCGGTCAACCGAGGGACACCCGGTGAGTTGTGGGTGGGGGGCGCCTGCGTCACGCCGGGTTATCTGTCAGCGCCTGAACTCGCCTCACGCTTCAGGGAGCTCCCGCTTCCCGGCGCGGGGCTCGTCCGCGGATATCTGACCGGTGACCGGGTTCGCCAGCTGCCGGATGACTCCCTGGAATACCTGGGCCGGGTGGACGCGCAGCTGAAGTTCCGGGGCTATCGCATCGAACCGGGCGACATCGAGACGGCGCTGCGGGACCACCCCGGCGTCCGGGATGCTGCCGTGGCCCTGCGGGCGGATGCCACCGGCAGCCAGCGCCTCACGGCCTGGCTCGTGGCGGGGGACGCCGCCGCAGCCCCCGCAGCTAGCGCTGGCGTGCCGGAGTTCTGGCCGTCGCTGGGCGCCTACGGCATCTACGACCAGTGGCTCTATGGCCTGATGAATGCGGAGCCGGAGCGGCTCGCAGCCTACCGGGCCGCCTTCGCGGCTGCAGTGCCGGGCAAGGTGGTGCTGGATATCGGCACGGGGGAAGACGCGGTGCTGGCCCGGCTGTGTCTCGAGGCTGGCGCCAGTCACGTCTACGCGGTGGAAGTACTGGCCAGCGCGGCGCAGCGCGCGACCGAACTGGTGCGCAGTCTGGGTCTGCAGGAGCGCATCACGGTGATCCATGGGGACGTCGCAGACATCGACCTGCCCCAGCGGGTTGACGTCTGCACCCAGGGGATCATCGGGAACATCGGCAGTGCCGACGGCATTGCCGGGATCTGGAATGCGGCGCGCCGCCTCTTTGCGCCCGGTTGCGTTGCCGTGCCGGAGCGCTGCGTCACCCGCATCGCCGCGCTGGAACTTCCCGCCGGCCTGCGCGCCCAGCCGCGCTTCGGGACGCTGGCGGCAGACTACGCGCGCCGGCTGCTGGCCACAGTGGACCAGCCCTTCGATCTGCGGCTGTGTCTGCGCAACGTGGCTGAGACGGATCTGCTGACGCCTGCCGCCGATTTCGAGGTGCTGGATTTCAGTAGTGAGCTTGCCCTGGAGCAGGCCGGCAGCGCCGAGCTTGCGATCACCCGGGACGGGCTCTTCGACGGCTGCCTGCTGTGGACTGTCGTCACCGCCAGTGCCGGGCACACGGTGGACTACTTCCGGGAACAGCGCGCGTGGCTGCCGGTCTACCTGCCGCTGGCTGATGAGCCCCTGCCGGTGCACCGGGGCGACCGGCTGTATCTGGAGTGGCGGTGCCACCTCGGCTCCGACCCCCTGTTTCCCGACTACAGCGTCACGGCGAGGCTGGTCGGGTCCGGGACGCCCACTGAGCTCGCGCACACGAGTCCGCATCGGGGCACGACGGCGGGCGGAACCCGGCTGCACCGGCAGCTGCTGGCCCAGCTCGACGCTGATGAAGAGCCACCCACGGTCACCGAGCTCCGGGCCTGGCTGGAGAAGCGGGTGCCGGAACATCTCATTCCCCAGAGCTGGGTCTTCCTCGCCGAGTTGCCCCTGGGGGTCGGCGGCAAGCTGGACCGGGAGGCGTTGCCCGCACCCGGCGCGGCGCGACCCCGGCTCGCGGGTCCCCGGGTGGCCCCGCGCTCCGCCGCGGAGCAGGCCGTGTCTGAATTGTGGACGGAGGTCCTCGGCCTGGAGTCCCTGGGCGTGGAGGACGACTTCTTCGAGCTGGGTGGTGACTCCATTGCGGCTGTCCAGCTGATCACCCGGCTGCAGCGCTGGCTGAACGCCGGTGTGCCCCTCGTGGCGCTGTTCGAGGCGCCGACTATCGCCGGCCTGGTGCGGTATATGGAGGAGCACTTTGCCGAGCCCCTGGCAGTGGCGCTGGGGCGGGTGAGGGCGGCAACCGCTCCCGCTCCCGCTCCTGTACCGGTAACGCAGACTGTTGCGGGCCGGACGCCGCTCACGTTCAGTCAGCAGAGTCTGTGGTTTCTCCACACCCTGTACCCGGGGGACACGAGCGCGAGCGAGCAGTTTGCGCTCCGCATCAGCGGCCCCCTCGATGCCGGGAGACTGGAAAAGGCCTGGCGGCGGCTGCTCGCGCGCCACCCGATACTCACCGCCACCTTCGCCGAAGAAATGGGGACATGCCACATTTCGCAGGGCGTAATGATGCATGTGCCCAATTGTTCTGTGCCCAATGCCGCCCAGTCGGAAC
>JANNXJ010000053.1:0-255237 GCA_031409515.1 Gammaproteobacteria bacterium
GACCGGATGGTGGTGGAGTCCCAGCAGGGGCCGGTGGACGACGACCGGGAAATCTCCGTGGCGACGGACGCGCCCGCGGTCGCGTTCCGGCGCTGGCATCAGGCAATGCTTAAGGCGCGCTGACCTTCCGGTCGAGCACCAGGCCCATAACCAGGGCACGGCCCTGCTGCTCCAGCTGGGCGGCAGAAGCCGGGTCCGTCAGCAGGCTGGCACAGCGGCTTTGGGCGACCTCAGCCACGACGGTGGCCGGCTCGTTGACCCCCGCGTAGCGCTGGCCTTCGGCGGTCATGCACTTGAGGTAGGTGTTGCCCGCTGCGGGAACACTGGTGGCTGCCGGAACGCTGGCCACAGCAGGACTGGCAACCGGAGCAATGACTGCCGGAGCAACCGGCGACGCAGCCACCTTGCGCTCCAAAGCCTGCACCTGCTGCTGCTGCACCTCGAGCTCAGCCCGCTGGTCCAGGGCCGCCAGATCCTTCTGCAGAATCGGCTCGGTGCTCATGAATTCGGACTTCAGCCAGGTGTTCTCGGCGGTGATGACGCTGCTTCGGGACGCCGTGCAGGCTTTCTTGGCGACCTCCGTGATCAGCGATGCAGACTCACCCGTCTGCTGGTAGCGGCCTGCGGCGTCGACCACACAGCTGACGTAGTCGTCGCCCGCTTTGCCCGCAGCCGCCTTCAGGGCAGCCTTATCGGTGGCGTTGGTCGTGAACTGGGCGCAGCCAGACAGCGCCACAAGTGTGCCGGCGACAACAAATACCCTGACTAGCATCGCGTTCTCCGGCTTGGTGGGTGAATGACCGGGATAGTGTAGTCGCCCGGCCAAAAAAAAAACGCCCCGCCAGAGGCGGGGCGCTGATTTGGTCAGGCTTCAGACTTGCCGACCCGTTAAGTGGTCGGTCTGTCGTCCTCAGGCCTTAGAGAGAGAAGCCAGCGAACGTATAGCGGACGTCCAGGTTCATCGAATTGCTGCCGGTGGAGATAATTACCGGATCGCCAATGACAACCGTTGCACCCGTAGAGAAGTTCTTCGTCCAGTTGTAGCGGCCACCGAGGACCACGGAAATGTTCGTGGCATCGGTGTCACTTTCAGAAAAGAGGTCGCCATCAAAAGAGGCATCCGACCAATAAGCGACTGCAGAAGCCTCGACCTTGTCGGTGACGTTCGTGCGCACGCCAAAGCCAACACCGTAACCGTCCCGGTCGACACTGCCGCCGGCGTCATAGCTGGTGTCGAAGTAACCGATGTTGATGACGAGCTGGGACTTCTCATTGATCGCCGGGTGGGCGCCAACCTGAACGCTCCAGCCGTCAAAGTCGGTGTTGTCTTCGCCGCCTAGGGAGCCGTCGATATACCCGAGCTGAGCGTGCCAGACGTCCAGGAAGCCCAGGCTGGCATCCACGGTGAAGCCGTCAGTCTGATTGTCGCCTACGCTGTCGGCCTGGTAGTAACCAACCTGGCCATAGGTCCACTCGGGCAGCTCGGCGGCGGCGGTGCCGGCAACGAGCAGTGCGGAAGCGGAAAGAAGGGCTGTCCCTAGCTTTTTCATACAAAGTCTCCTGATTGAGTTTCGAGATACGGCGCCAGAGTTCCCGTCGCCGGCGCGCAGTATAGACGCAACAGATTCGTTATGGTCAACAGATTTTCGGGTAGAAGCCCAATAAAACCGGGGTTTGGCGGGGACGGGGCTGTGGTAAACGGGCAACAACCCAGCAGCGGCGCGGCCTGAAGCCCCCTCCGGGGAGCTTCAGGCCACCCGGCGGACCCCTGGCAGGGAGAGCACATAATCGGCCCCCATGAGCCCGGATGGGGTGTGGTAGCCCCCCGGCGGGGTGGCCCCCAGCAGGTGCTGGACGATCCCCAGAGCCCCGGTCACGGTGAGGTCGTAGCCGTTGGGCGTGTCGATCTCGACCCCGCGCTCCTCCCCCCGCCCGTTCCGGACCTCACCCCAGATCCGGGACCGGGTGCTGGCCCGCTTCGCGGCGGTCGGCCCCTGCACCCGGGCCCCGATGCGCCGCTGGAGGTAGCGGACGACGGGCGGCCAGCCCAGCAGGGGGCGCAACCAGTTGGCCCGGCGGGCATTGGCAATGGCGGCTGGAGAGGCGGCCAGATAGGTCTCGATGTTCCCGATGCCCGTGGAAACGAACGCGGTGTAGAGGTCGCCCCAGGGGATCGTCATGGCCGTGCGCGGCTTGCCATCGTGGCTGAAGGTGCGGGTTTTGTACGCCAGGGGCACGGCGACCAGCTGCCCGTCGCGCCGCACCCGGCCGCCCTTCGCCAGGCCCTCGACGCCAGTCTTGGTCGTGCCGGGACTGGCGCCGCCCCCGGCCTCGAAGCCCAGGATCAGTTCCGTCGCATCCGGTAGTTCCCGCTTCAGCAGGGCGGCCACGCAATCGGTAGGCACCACGTCAAAGCCCGCGCCCGGCAGCACGACGATACCCTGGGCCCTGGCCCGGGCGTCCTGGGCGTGGCAGTGGGCGAAGACCTCGATCTCGCCGGTGATGTCCAGGTAATGGGCACCCGCCGCGAGGCAGGCCTCCAGCATGGGCGCAGAAGTGGCCGAGAAGGGGCCGGCACAGTGGAGCACGAGGGAGATGTCCTTAAGCCCCGCCGCAATTTCGCCCGGCGCGTCGAGACCAAAGACCCGGACGGGCAGCCCGTGCTCCGCACCGAGGGCCCGCAGCGCCGCCGCATTGCGTCCGGCCAGGATGGGCTGCAGTCCCCGGCGTACAGCCTCGGCAACCATGAGCTGGCCGGTGTAGCCGTTGGCGCCGTAGATCAGCCAGTGGGTCATAATTGAACTGTACAGCGAATGTCGGCGAAGGGACCCCATGACTATTGATGCCAATGAACACACCGCCCCCGTCTCAAGCCCCTGCGTGGGCATCTGCTGTATCGGCTATGACGGGCTGTGTTTTGGCTGCTACCGGAACCGTGCCGAGTTGTCCGCCTGGGGCACGGCCAGCGAGGCTGAGAAGCGGGAAATACTCGTTCGCTGCCGGGAGCGACTCCAGCAGCAGGCTCTGGCACCGGGAGACCCATTCACGTGACCGACCGGATTGAGCGCAGCGGGCTGGCCATCGCAACCGAGTTGTACAACCTGATCGGCGACGAGGTTATCCCGGGCACCGGGCTCACCGCCGATGCCTTCTGGTCCGCCTTCGCCCGCATCGTCACCGACCTCACCCCCCGGAACCGGGCCCTGCTGGCCCGGCGGGATGAGTTGCAGGCGAAGATCGACGACTGGCACCGGGCCAATCCCCAGGCACCGACAGCCCGGTACAAGAACTTTCTTCAGGACATCGGCTACCTGCTTCCCGAAGGCCCGGCGTTCAGCGTGACCACCGCCAATGTGGACGACGAAATCGCGATCCTCGCCGGTCCGCAGCTCGTGGTGCCGCTCAAGAACGCCCGCTACGCACTCAATGCAGCCAACGCGCGCTGGGGCTCTCTCTACGACGCGCTCTACGGCACCGACGCGATCACTGAGGATGGTGGTGCTGAACGGGGCAAGGCCTATAACCCGGTCCGGGGCAACAGGGTCATCGCCTACGGGCGGGACTTTCTCGATGCCACATTCCCGCTTGTGACCGGCTCCCACCGGGACGCGATCCGCTACGCCGTGAGTAACGGCGCCCTGACCATCACGCTCTCCGGCAACCGCCACAGCACGCTGAAAGATCCCGCGCTCTTCGTCGGCTACGCCGGCAGTCCCGACGATCCGCAGGTTCTCCTGCTCCGCCAGCACGGCCTGCACGTGGAAATCCAGATCGATGCGGAGCACCCCATCGGCCGGGACGACCCGGCCCACGTCAGGGACCTGTGCCTGGAAGCTGCGCTGACCACGATCCAGGACTGCGAAGATTCCGTCGCCGCTGTCGATGGCGCCGACAAGGTGGAGATTTACCGGAACTGGCTGGGGCTTATGCGGGGCACCCTGCAGTGCGAGCTGCCCAAGGGTGGCAAGACCATCACGCGGCGTCTGGACCCGGACCGGGTGTATACGGCGGCGACGGGTGGCGAGCTGCGCCTGCCAGGCCGCTCGCTGCTGCTGATCCGGAACGTCGGCCACCTCATGACGAACCCCGCCATCCGGTTCAACGGCGTAGATGTTTTCGAAGGCCTGATGGATGCCGCCATCACGGCGCTCATTGCGAAGCACGACCTCCTGGGCCGCGCCGCGCTGGGGCAAGGCGGCTTGCGCAACTCCCGCACCGGTTCGATCTATATCGTCAAACCCAAGATGCACGGCCCGGACGAGGTCGCTTTCGCGGTGGAGCTGTTCGCCCGGGTGGAAGAGGCTGTCGGGCTGCCGCACAACACACTCAAGATCGGCATCATGGACGAGGAGCGCCGCACCTCCGTCAACCTGCTGGAATGCATTCGCGCTGCCAGGGAGCGGGTCATCTTCATCAACACCGGCTTCCTCGACCGCACCGGTGACGAGATGCACACCTCCATGGAGGCAGGGGCGATGGTGCGCAAGGAAGACATGAAGTCCAGCGCCTGGATCAGCGCCTACGAGAACAACAACGTGGACGTGGGCCTGCTCTGCGGCCTGCCCGGCCACGCCCAGATCGGCAAGGGCATGTGGGCCAAGCCGGACCTGATGGCGGAGATGCTCCGCACGAAGATCGGCCACCTGGAAGCGGGCGCCAGCTGCGCCTGGGTGCCCTCCCCCACGGGCGCCGTGCTCCACGCCATTCACTATCACCAGATCAACGTCGCCCAACGGCAGGCCGCCCTGCGCTCGCGGCCCCGGGCGTCGCTGGACGACATGCTCACAATCCCGCTGGCCGCGGATACCCGCTGGAGCGCCGACGAACTGCGTGCCGAACTGGAGAACAACTGCCAGGGAATTCTGGGCTACGTGGTCCGTTGGGTGGATCAGGGCGTGGGCTGCTCCAAGGTGCCGGACATCCATAACGTGGGCCTGATGGAAGACCGGGCCACGCTGCGCATTTCCAGCCAGCACGTGGCGAACTGGCTGCGGCATGGCGTCGTCACCCGACAGCAGGTACTGGAGGTCATGCACCGCATGGCGGCGGTGGTGGATCGGCAGAACGCCGACGATCCCCTCTATCGGCCGATGGCTGCGAATCCGGCGGGCAGTCTGGCCTTCAAGGCCGCCTGTGCGCTGGTGTTTGAAGGGCTGGCCCAGCCCAACGGCTATACGGAGCCGCTGCTGCACGCGGCGCGCATTGCCCTGAAGACGCGGAAAACTCAGTAGTAGTTCGGGGCGACTTTCTGGCGGGGGGTCAGGTCTGCCGCCAGGGCAAGCCGCGGGCTTTCCAGCCAGCCACCGTATTGCGATGACCGTGAGCGTCCAGCTCGCCTTCAAATCCTTCGCTGATGTTGTAGCAGGCCCGGAAGCCCTCAGCAGTGAGTTCGCCGGCGGCCATGCGTGAACGGCCCGCCGTCCTGCAGAGGAACAGGATCGGCGTATCGGGTCCGGCGGAGCGCTCCGCGAGCAGCCGCTTGAGCTCGGCCATGAATTGTGGATTCCGGCCCTGCTGAGTCATCCATTCGACGAACACCGGCTCGCGGGACACCGCAGACAGATCCGGGCCTCCGGTCAGTGCAAGCTCGATACGAGTGCGCACGTCCACAAGAATCGCCGCCGGATCCGCCTTCAGGCGCTCCCAGGCATCCACCGGGTTCAGGTCACCAGCGCAGGGACCCGGGCTCATTGACGCAGGTGCTGAAGGCATGCGGGCCTCTCCTTGAAAGTTTGAACCAGTTCCGAAATGCATTATGCAAGGAACCCTAAGCTAGGGAGGTGCGTAGGAACGAACTCTCCGGATGATTGAACCACCCATCCCGTTTGACGAAACCTGCAGGCTCCAGTCCCTGCACTCGATGCGCATTCTGGACACCGAGCCGGAAGAACGTTTCGACCGGATTACCCGCCTGGCAAAGCGCGTCTTTGGCGTACCGATTGCTTTGGTCTCGCTGGTTGATGGGCATCGTCAGTGGTTCAAGTCGCGACAGGGGCTGGACGTCAGGGAGACCCCGAGGGAAATCTCATTCTGCGGTCATGCCATAGCCCAAGGTGAACTGCTTGTCGTGGAAAACGCGGCAGTGGATCCACGCTTTCGTGACAACCCGCTCGTCAAAGGCGCACCCCGCATTCGATTCTACGCGGGCTGCCCAGTCAGGGCCCCCAATGGTAGCGCCCTGGGGACACTCTGCGTCATCGACACGTCTCCCCGGGAATTTCCCGAGGAGGACCGCACATTGCTGCGCGAACTCAGCAGCATGATCGAGGACGAGCTCTTCTCGCTAACCAAGGCCTCCACGGACGATCTTACCGGGCTCTCCAATCGACGCGGCTTCCGAACTATTGCGACCCATGTGCTGTCGGTTTGCAAGCGGTCGGCCAGCCCGGCTGTCGCGGTACTCATGGATCTGGACGGGTTCAAGCAGATCAACGATACATATGGTCACCCAGAAGGCGACCGCGTCCTGAAGGACTTCGCCGCCACCCTGCTCAAGACCTTCAGAGACTCCGATGTCGTGGCACGTCTCGGAGGCGATGAGTTTTGCGTACTGCTCACGGGCCCGGAACATACCGATATCACCCGGGCCCTACTGCGCTTCCAGGAAGGCCTTGACGCGCGTCATGCACCCGGGAAGCCACCGATTCTCTTCAGCGCCGGTATGGCTCACTACGATCCCGAGAAGCATGCCGACGTGGATGCGCTGCTTGTGGCAGTGGACGAGCAGATGTACGAGCGGAAGCGGGAGAGAAAACTCCGGAGTCAGGCCGCCTCTTGACGGGGCAACCGGTGCATGGCCCGCAGCGCCCAGAACACCGCGAGCGCCCCGAGCACGTGCTTGAGGCTGTGGCCGCTGATGAAGCCATTCGCGGCATAAATGCCAGCGTCGAAATACTCCGCCAGTTTGGCCAGTAGGTAGGCGCCCAGTGTTGCCCACAGCAAGGACGCCCGCAGGCCGCCGCCCTTCCCCGTGATGAGCAACAGAGGGGTCAGCACCATGGGCAGGAACTGCACCAGGCCATAGGCCCGCAGATCGCCCCGGCCCTGCAGTTCCGTCCAGTCCCAGTAAAGAACGGAAGCGACGCCCACAAAAACCAGTGGCCAGAGGAGACGGCGGCCGAGGCGCGTGGACACCCGGTCCTCAATCACGATCGAGAACAGTCCCATGAAGGCGATGGTCATGGGGATGCGGTCCCAGGTCAGCGTGTCGCTGGTCGGCGCGTAGTGGTAGTAGGCGGAGCCGACCCCGACCAGGAACACCCCGAGGCAGAACACCAGGTAAGAAGCCGGCGCCAGCTGGGGCTGCAGCCTCGGCAAGGTCCACAAGCCGAAGGCGCCTGCCAGCAGAAAGGGAATGTTGGAGGCGACGTTCCAGAAATTGGGAATGTTGAAGAGGAATCTGCTATCGGCGAACGCGTGATAGGCCGGATCCTGAGGAATGGGTGGCAGCGCGACAACGATAGCTATTGCACTTACCGTTAGCGCAACTACAGACCAGGCGGGCAGGTGCCGTCTGAGGGTTACGTCCGGCACGACGGCTACCGGCCGGGCGCCGGAAAGCCGGTGCCGGGTGGGGGCGAGATCTTGTCGATCTCCGCCAGCTCTTCGGCAGAGCCGCGCCAGGCCGCCGCCGCAACGTTCTGCTCCAGTTGCTGAACCGTCGTGACGCCGGCAATGACACTGGACACCCAGGGCTTGCCAGCGAGCCAGCCCATGCCCAGCTCCAGCATGCTGTGGCCATACCGGTCGCTCAGAGCGAACAGCCGGGCCACCTGTGCGAGCTTGTCCGGCGACGCAAAGGCTGACGCTGCCCACGCACCCCACTTGAGCAGGCGCGAATCCGCGGGGAAGTCCTTGCCAGGCAGATACTTTCCGGACAACAGGCCGCTCTCCAGGGGAAAGTAGGGCAGGATGCCCAGGCCAAAATGGCTGACAGCTGGCACTACTTCCCGCTCCAGATCCCGGCTGAGCACGCTGTAGCGGTTCTGCGCCGAGACGAACGCGCTGAGGCGCTGGTCCCGGGACGTCCACGCGGCATCCGCGATCTGCCAGGCGGCGTAGTTGGAGCACCCGACATAGCGCACCTTGCCCTGGCGAACGAGATCATCCAGAGCCCGCAGCGTCTCTTCTATTGGCACGGCGGTGTCGGCCCGATGCATCTGGTAGAGATCGATGTACTCACTGCCGAGCCGCCGCAGGCTGCCCTCCACCGCCCGGATGATCCAGCGCCGGGAACCGCCCTGCATCCAGGCGTGCTCCGTGGACATTGGGCCGGCAAATTTCGTGGCAATAATGAAATCAGCACGGCGCGCGCCCAGTGCTTTACCCAGATACTCCTCGGCCGTCCCCCGGTTGCCGTAGACGTCTGCCGTGTCGAAAAAGTTGACGCCCAGCTGGATCGCGCGGTTGACGATGGCCGTCGCCTGGGCCTGATCGTTCATCAGGCCAAAGTTCATGCAGCCGAGGCCCACCAGGGAGACCTGCAGGCCTGACTTGCCGAGCGCTCGCGTTTCCATGGTCCGGGTTCTTTGCCTGGTTAATCTAATGTAGCAGCCGGAGCGATCCTGTATCGTGCCGGGCATGGTTATTCCTGCCGAAATCCGCGCCGAATACAACCGGCTGGGTGAACAGAAGGACGTGGTCCATCTCAAGGACTTCGCCCGGTGGAGCTACATCAGCAGCGCCGACTGGACCGACCTGTGCCGCCGCTCGGCCGACTTCGCCGGCATCGAAGACGGGGATCGCCTGTTCGAGGCCGGCTGCGGCTCCGGCGCTTTTCTTGCCGAGGTGGCCGCCTACCGCCAGGTCACCCTGGCCGGAGTGGACTTCGCCGAGAACCTGGTGGCCATCGCCGGTCGACAGCTGCCCGGCGACTTTCAGGTCGCCGACATCACCAACCTCCTCACGGTAGAGCGCGGCACTTACGACAAGGTGCTCTCCCATGGCGTCTTCCTCTACCTGGACTCGCTGGACGCCGCGCGCCGCGCGGTACTGGAAATGGTGCGCATCACGAGGCCCGGCGGCACCGTCTACATTGGTATCGTGAACGACCCGGAGCGCCACGGGTCGTTCGACCATCCGCCGTCCGGGTCTTTTCTTTTCACCCGCGGCTTCTGGCGGGACTTCGCGGCGGAACAGGGCCTGACTCTCGAACTGGTCGATCAGGACCGCATCTTCAGTAAACCGTCTGGCTACGATTGCTACTCTCGCGTACGCTATTCCCTGCTGCTGAAAAAACCCTGACAGAAAAACAATGAGGGGTCAGCCATGAGCAGTGCTCGGCATTCGAGTGCGACACGCCTTGACGTCCTCACAAACCGTGAGGACGAGTGGTCCGTGCGTATGGCGATGGTGCAAAGCGCCCGGCGCTTTCTTCTCCTTACGACCTACTACTTCGGCAGCGACGAGCGCAGCGGCCGGATGGCGGACGCCCTGATCGCCGCTGCCTGCCGGGGCGTGCAGGTTGTCCTGGTCGTCGACCGCTTTGGGCAGCACCTGGCCCAGAACCTGAGCAGCCCGGGGGAAAGCCCGCGACTTCTCGAGCGCTTCCGGGCACTGGAAGCCGCCGGAGGTCGCGTCGTCCAGTACGCCCCGGCGTCATTCATGCATCGCTGGGTCGGCGGTGGCGTCCACGTGAAGATTCAGGTCTCGGAGGCCGGCGTTGCCGTCTTCGGCAGCAGCAACATCGCCCACCACTCCTTTGCCCAGTGGAACGAGGTGTCCCTGGAACTCGAGGGGGAGATCGTCCGTCATCTGCTCCAGGACGCCTGCCAGTTTGCCGGGCTGTCCGCAGAAGGGACGGCAGCTCTGGCGGGCCTGCTTGCCTTGCCCGCCCGGTCCGCACCCCGCCAGCGCTTGCGCTACGTGCTGGAGGACCCGGCGGAGCGTTCCGGCCCGCTTTTCCCGTTTGGCACCGTGCACAACCGCCTGACTGCTGATCTCGTCCAGTTGATCGACAGCGCCCGGCGCTCGCTGCGGATTGCCTCGCTCTACTGCAAGCCGGCTCCGGTGCTGAAGGCGGCGCTGCTGCGCGCCTGCCGGCGGGGAGTTGACGTGGAGATCTTCCACTCCCACCGGGACTCCCTGGGGGTCACCCATTTCCCCTGGATCTCCGCCTCCATCCAGTACGGCTCGGTCCTGAAGGCCGGCGCCCGCATCTACGAGAACGTGGCGGGGGAACATGCCAAGGTATTGCTGGTGGACGAGCGGGAGGTAGCGGTGGGCAGCTACAACCTGGAGCACGCCGCCCACGACCGCCTCATCGAGGCGATGATCTTTTCCGAAGACGTCGCAACCTGCGAGCGCTTCCGCCTGCTGTTCGACGCCATGCGCCGGAGCCCCGGCAGCGCGGCCCTGACACCCGCCTGGCGAAGCGAACTGCCGTTCCCGCTGCAGGTCAAGCGCTGGCTATACCGCCCCCTGCAGCGCTGGCTGTAGGCAACCCGCGGCGGGGTTAATCCCTGGCGAGGATCGTGCTCGCCACGAGACACCCGCCGACGCCTTCGGTGCCGAAGACATTGATCCTCTGCCCGGGCACCAGGTCGTCCAGCGAACCCCGCGTGCTTTCCAGGCCGCCGGCATTATCCTCCACGAGGAAGATATCGGCCGTGCTCGTAGCAACGCAACGGTCGCCGGAAGCTGTGCTCAGCCTCAGGCGCTGGGCCAGGACATCAACCTCCAGCACGGCCCCGTTCAGAAGAATCTCACTGGTGCCGAGATCTGTCTCGAGGACCACCAGGGACGTCCGGAGCACATCCTCGCTGGCCCCCGAGATCGCCAGCACGGAATCGAGGATCGCGCGGCTGCCCGTCTGCAGGTCCAGGCGGCTCAGCTCAAGACCATCCGTCGAGAAGATTCTCGATTTCGGGTAGAGCTGGGCTGCCAGCGGCCCGTCGGTGACGATTCCCTGCCCGGTCGCCAGGTCAATCCCGAAGCTGTCGGTGGCCGGATTCACTGGCGTGGTTATGACTCCCGCAAGACGCTTGAAGGTCCCAAGCGGGCCCTGTTCAATGATGTACGCATCTACTGCAAAGCGGTCGCCGTCGTGGTCAGCGCCTTCGTCTTCGTCGCTGTCCCCGTCATTGTCATTGTCATTGTCATTGTCACTGTCGTCGTCGCCGTCCTCATCCCTGGACGTCCTGGAATCCTCGTCGGCATCATCTTCGTCGTGATCCCGTGGGCGCAGACGACCGATGATCGTCGCCTCGTCGCCAACGGCCAGCTGGAAAAGCTCCCTGGGCAGGCCGTCTTCGCCGAAGATGCCGGTGGCGGCATCCGTGGTGACGAGCACGCAACGGCCGTCTTCTTCGTGCCGCCGATCTTCATCGGAGGAGGAAATAAGGGCGCTCTGACACAGCCGCAGCTCGCCGCTGTCGTTAATCGCTGTGATCTCGCCGTGGATCCGCGTCAGGCCCGGTGCCGGCAAGCCGTTGGCTATATCGACAAAGATGACGGGCCGCACGATGACCCTGCCATTACCGGTCTCAGTGATCTTCAGTGACTTCTTGACGTCGAAGTCGAGGGTGATTACCAGCGCGGCGCCCGCAGCCACAAAGAACGGGCCCCGGGGATTGAGATCGATCTTGCCGTTCCCGACCAGCTTTGCATCGATGGTCTCGGCGATGGTGCCGTCATCGTTAAGCTTGATCAGCTCCAGGCTGCTCAGCTGGAGGCGAATCTTGCTATAGGTACCGGCAGGAACCTGGTCGCTGACCGCGAACAGCTCCGAGTAGTCGGCCAGCCGCAGGAGATCGATGGTCTCGACACCCGAGAACAGGACAACTTTGCCGTCCTCCCCGAGCAGTTCGATGGACGTGATGGTGGCCAGGGCCTGATCCACGTCCTCGGTCGGCGCGTCGGTGAGTGCAATGCCGACAGTCGCGAACTGGGAAGGCGCCGCGACGCCACCGGTGCTGCCACCACCACAGGCGGCAAGGGTCAGGAAAACAGCGGCGATCAGAACGGATGAAATGGACCTGTTCATGGGGCAAACTCTGACTGGATTAGTGGGTAATTCTACCCCACTGCATTTTCGTGAACATGAATGATCCCGGGGATTACGTTAAGTCCGAAAGCGCCCAGCTCCAGGCCAGCGCACCCACGCACGCCAGGATCAGTGCGACCCCGACCCACCCCGCGATGACCGTCCACCTTCCTGAGCGGGCATCACCACACACGGCCGGATCCCGCGCCAGCAACTGGAGAGCGATGACATGTAGTGGCAGCAGCACTGCATTGACCACCTGGCTGGCATAAATGAGCGGGATGAGGGGCAGTCCCGGCAGGGAAACCACGCTGACGGCGGCGACCGTCAGGCCCACGAAGGCGGCGTAGAACCACTGGAAGTGGTGGGAGTCGAGATCCAGCGACGCGGGCGCACCGACCCCCTCGGCAATGGAATAAGCGGTCGCCAGAGGCACGATCGCGGCGGCGAGCAGCGCTGCGCCCAGCAAGCCGGCGCCAAACAGCACGGTGGCAAACGATCCCGCCAGGGGCTGCAGTGCCGCCGCCACATCCCGGGCGTCTTCGATGCGCACACCGGCGCGATTGAGCGTGGCGGCGCAGGCTACGGCAATCGCCAGACCAATCACGCCCGTGAGTACGGAGCCAATGACCACATCGACGCGCTCCCAGCGCAGTTTGTCGGGGGTGATCTTCTTGTCGACGGCATAGGACTGGATGAAGGCCAGCCCCCAGGGGGCGAGCGTGGTACCGAGGGTTGCGGCGATGGCGATCCAGCCCCGCTGATCGATCGGCAGATTGGGGATCAGCGAACCGCGCCACACCAGAGACCAGTCCGGCGCGGCCAGGATGCCATCAACGATGTACAGCGCCAGCGTGGATGACACCAGCAAAAGGATGGCCTCCACGCGATGAAACGACCCCAGTACAACGACCAGCGAGATCAGCACCCCGGCGATCGGCGCACTGACGAAGGAGGGAATCCCCACGAGGGAGCCGGCCGCCGCGACGCCCGCGTACTCGGCACAGATGGTGCCGAAGTTCGCAAAGAGCAGCCCCACCACTGCGAAGTAACCCCACCCGTGGCCCCAGCGCTCACGAATGACCCCGACAAAGCCCTTGCCGCTCACGGCGCCAACCCGCACCGCCAGCAGATGAAACAGCACGAGCAGCACGGTGGAGGCCGGGATGATCCACAACAGGCTATAGCCGTGGTCCGTGCCGAGTATGGAATAGGTCGTGATGCCCGCCGGGTCATCGTCGGAGAGCCCGGCCAGCATCCCGGGCCCGAGCACGGCGACGAAGGCGGCGAACGCCCCCATCCCGGCAGCGCGCAGGCGCGCGAACCGACGGGCGATGCCCCGCCGCAAGTGCGCCACGGCGTGGGGTGGTGTGCCCGCCCGCTTGTGCCGGCGATCAGCCCTCACGCGGCGGGTCCGGCTGCCCCAGGATTCAGAGCTGCCCGGGCCAGCCGCCAGGACGGCAGGAACTGATCAAGCAAGCCGTAGAAGCGCTGGTTGTGGCCCCGCTCCAGCAGGTGCACAAGTTCGTGGACCACCACGTACTCCAGACACTCCCCGGGCTTGCGGGCCAGTTCGAGACTGAGCCAGATGCGGCGTGCGCGGATGTTGCAGGAACCCCAGCGGGTGCGCATTTTCCTGATGCCCCATTCCGCAGCGTGCACGCCCAGGACAGGCTGCCACTGGGCCAGTAGCGGCGGGATCCGTTCCTGCAACCGGTGTCGATACCAGCGCTCGAGCACACGGCTGCGGTCCTCCGTGCTGGTCCCGGGCCGGACGTACAGTGCAATGACATCTGCACCCGGAAGGGTCACACGGGGTGGGCCCTGCCGCTCTATGACCTGCAGCAGGTGGGGCTGTCCGAGGTAGTAGTGGCTCTCGCCACTCACCAGTTCCTGGCCGGACTCGCGGCGCTGGCCCGCAAACCGCGCCTGCTGGCGCCGGATCCAGTCGAGGCGGCTGGCTACGAGTTCGTGGATAGCCTCATCGCTGATGCTCAGGGGGGCAGCAATCCGGACGCTGCCGTAGGGCGGGTAGACCGCGAGACGCAGATGGCGGACGGGTTTTCGCAGTACGGCGACTTCCAGGTCACCGACGGTGATCCGGGACGCTTCAGCAGACTTGCGCTTGAGGGTGAACACGATCACCCCCATGGTAAGGCATGCCGTCAGGGAACGAGTCCGGAGGGACCGGGCGGCAGGCCAAAGCGGGCTTTAAGGCGCGCACCATCGTTGGAATCGACGACGCCGTTGCCGTTCAGGTCCCGGTCCGGAAAGTCCGCCGAGCCGAAGGCGGCCTTCAGCAGCGCGCCGTCGTTGGAGTCGACGACACCGTTGTCATTGAAGTCGGCGTCGCACAGGTTCCCGTAACCATCGCCGTTGGTGTCGCGCTGGTCGGCATTCTTCACGAGCGTGCAGTTGTCCAGGGCATCCAGGACCCCATCCGTATCCAGATCCGACACCGGGGCTCCGCTCTCCTCGCTGCCGATCTGCTCGAGGTAGGCCACCAGCTTCGGCAGGTCGGCTGCCGGCACGGGGCGGCCATTGTGGGCCTGGATAGCGGCAGTCAGCGTCGGCGCGGAACCATCGTGCAGATAAGGGGCTGTCGCCCACGCGTCCCGCAGGGTGGGCACGTCGATGCCCGTCAGGGGGCCACCGAGCCGGTTGCCGCTGGCCAGCGTCAGTGTGCCGATGTTCATGACATTGCCCGCACCACTCACCGTGAAGTTCGCCCCACCATGGCAACTGGCGCAGTTCAGGCTGGCGAAAACGGTCTTGCCCTCTGCCGCCAGGGACGTCAGCGTGCCGTCCCCATTACGCGCGGGACTCGGGGCGAAGCTGTTCAGGGACGCGACATAGGCGGCCAGGGCATCCAGGTCCGGGCTCAGCCCGGCTTTCGGCTCGCCCAGCGGCGTATTCCGCGTGCCTGTGCCAAACACCTCGTCGCTCATCAGGCCCGTGCCGCCCGAGAGGGCCCGGATCTGGCCCTCGAAGTCCTGCACCTCATCAAAGTTGTTGCTCCAGTGCAGGAAACCCTGCCCGCCAGCGCGACCCCGCAGGCCGATGGTGTTGCGCAGGCCTTCGCCAAAGCCGCTCAGATCCCAGACGCGGCCATCATGGCCACCGTCGTTGTGGCAGGTGGCGCAACTCATATACCGGTCCAGGGCCAGACGCGGGTCCCGGGCGTCGTAGAACAGCTGCTTGCCGAGCAGCACGTTGGCCGGCAGCGCTTCCGTCGTCACGGACTGGAGGGTCGCCAGATAGGGAACGCTGGCCGTCGCCGAGAGCACGAGAGGCGACAGATTGAAGACATCAACCGTACGGTCCATGAAATTGCTGACGTAGAGACGGAGGCCATCCGGCGACACGAGCACACCCTGGGGCGCCCGACCCACGTCGAGGCGCAGGATCTGCAGGCCATCGTGGGCACCGGCCACCACCACTTCCCGGCTGGTCTCGAGCGCCGCGAAGGCATACACGCCCAGCTTGTCGAAGGCGACGGCGCTGGTGAGGCTCGAGTTGTCGTGATCCATGCGGCGGGACAGATCTTCGGTGCCGGTACCGAGGACCAGGCGCGAGGTGATCGCCCGTACCGTGTTCTGGAAGTTGAGTCCCTGACCATCGCGGCGGACCCCGCGCAGGATGTTGTCCTGCTTCGAGGGCACGAAGGCCTGGGTCCCGTCTGGCGAGATCACAGGTGCGCCGAGGTAGTTCGGGATGCCACTGCCTGCCGTCGCCGTGTCCGGCACGGACTGGTGCCGGAGGATGATGGTCTGGGTCACCTGGAGCGCGGCCGTGTCGACCTGCACCACCTCGCCCCCGGCCGTGCCGGGCTGGACAATCGTGGTGTTCTCGCCGGGCAGGAGGGGGGTGATGAACCGGGCGACGTAGACGGTAGCCCCGTCCCCCGTTACCGACACATGCCGTGGATTCGGACCCACGGCAACTTCGCCCGTGACCTGCCGCAGACTGGCGTCCAGACGAAGCAGCTTGCCCAGGCCCTCCAGCACGACGTAAGCCGTACTCCCGACGGGTGAGAACGCGAGTCCATAGGGCTGGGACCCCCGGGGCAGCGGGATGGTGGCCGTGACCGCCAGCGTGCCCGGATCGATGATGCTGATCGACGCCGACTGCTTGTTGGTGACCCAGACCGAGCCGTCAGGGGCGATAGCCACCGAGCGGGGCGCCAGCTGCACGGGGATCTCTGCCAGCCGGGCATTGGTCACGGGATCGAAGGCGGTCACCGAGTTGTTGTCCTGATTGACCACCCACAGCCGGTTGTTGCCGCCTGCTGGCGCGCCGTAAGCCAGATTGCCCGACGCCGTCGGCCGGTTCGCCGTCAACGGGAAATGCACCGTGACCGCCGTCGTACTGAATTGCTGCTGGCCCCGGCTGTCAGTCACCGTCAGCGTCACGTAGTAGACGCCGGGCGCGCTGAAGGTGTGAGCAATCGTCGGGGAACTGGACCACGCGGTCTCCGGCGTGCCGTCGTCGAAGAACCAGCGATACTGGGGATTGATGGCGCTGCTCACCGACCCGGTGAAGGTGGCGGTGGAGCCGGACAGGCGGGGAAGCTGGGCAGGCAGCGGCTCCAGCACCAGCGGGGCAACGGCGGTAATCACCCAGACGAAACTGGCGTTGGCCGCATTCACGCCGTCGCTGGCGGCGACATTCACGTTGTAGGTGCCCGGCGTCGTGGGCGTGCCACTGATGAGCCCCGAGAGCGGATTGATAGCCACGCCCGGTGGCAGGCCGCTGGCCCCATAGCCCAACTCGTCAAGATTGGGGTCCGTGGCCTGGAGCTGCAGGCTGACTGGCGTGCCCTCGGGGCCCGACCGGTTGCCCGGCGCCGTGAGAGTGGGCGTGATGGCGGGATTGGGGGTGGCGGCGACCGGAATCTGGACCATCCTGCTGACGGACGGGACACCCGCCGGATTGAGGGCAAACAGCATGTAGAAGCCCGGCGGTGCATCTGCGGCCCTGGTTGGCGCCTGGACCATAACGCGACTGCCGCTGGCCACGGTGAAGGTCGCCTCGACGAAACGCTGATCCATGTTCCAGCTGTGGGTCACCGAGCCCGTCTTGACGAGGGCCACCCGGCTGATCGGACCGCTGCCGCCGTAATCCAGCGGAAAGGTCTCGCCAATGGTCAGGGTGGACTGGACACTCGTTATGGTCGGCCGGGCAGCCAGGCCACCGCCGGGCCCGTAGAGGTACGGCGGGTAATAGATTTCAATGTTCTTGTTGTTCTGGGGGAGGCTGGAGGTGGGCGAGTTGGCGCCACCACCACCCACCATCACGCTCGCATCCGGCAGCAGGAGGGCCATCGAGTGATAGAGGCGGGTCCTGTCGCCCAGGGCGTGCTTGGTCCAGACATTCGTGCTGGGATTCCAGATCTCGGCGTAGTTGGTGGCGCCCGTCAGGGAATTCCAGACCCCGCTGCCGCCGGTGGCCAGCACCCGGCCGTCGGCCAGCACGGTCGCATTCACCAGCACGCGCTTCAGCGCGAGATTGCCCGTACTGGTCACCACCACCGGCGTCGTGGGGCTGGTGATATTGGTGATATCGATGATCTGCGCCTGGTTGGAGTTGCCGCCGAACTGCAGGATGCGCCCCGGCCGGTACATGGCAGCGCTGGAATCGTTGCCCTTCGACCCGGTCAGCGTGGTTGGCAGGAGGGTGAAGGTGCCGGTCCCCGCCGGGTTTACCTTGTACATCTTGCCGTTACTGTCGTAGCCGAAAATCAGGCCATCGGGCGCGACCCAGTTGCGGGGATACATGAAATCCAGGCCGCTCGTATCGGCGTTGCTCAGGAGGCGGAAGGTGCCGTTGGTCTGCCGGACCTCGGGCCGGTCCGTGCCGCTGCTCCCGCCCTGGATGTAGACCTCCCCATTGGGGAGCGCGGTCGAGGAGGAATACCACCGACCACGATTCATGTTGTTCTGGCGGCTCAGCGTGTTGTCGGCAAAGTTGAAGTAGTTGGTGTTGGGGTTCGCACTATTCAGCACCCGGGTTGTGGCGGCGTTCCACACGTCGCCACCGGCAATGAACACCCCGCCACCGCCGGGCAGGACCAGCTGGGAACTGCAGAAGAGATCGGTGGCCGTGACGTTGGGCAGGGTCAGATGCCCGCCGGACAGGCCGGCGGTGATATCCCACACGTCGTACTGGAAGCTGCCGCTCTGGACGGTCTGGCCCGACACTTCGGTGCTGCCGTAGGTGAGCACCCGCTGATCCGGCAGCAGCACGGCATGAATGGGAACGAGCGGCCAGGGCGTTACCGCAGACCAGGCGCCGTCCACGTTGTTGGCGCGGGCCTGCTGGGCGACCAGGCCGCCGCCGACCAGGAGCACGAGTGCGGCAAGCGCCACGCCGCTAGTACGGTGCCCTAACCGGAGCCGGAGCGCGTTGCCAGAAAGCGGATGGGCCGGGAACGGCAGCATTCGTCTTGATTCTTCGCAGACAGCCTCTAACGGGCCGTTGCGGCAAGCTTAACCCCGGCCGGGCCCGCCGGGCGGACCTGGCGCACACCCGGCAGGGCCGGCCTTTGACATAAGGCCGGCCGGGCCCCGGTGACTGCTCTAGTTGTTGCGGGCGGTCTGGGCGACGCTCACATTGGTGCGGTAGGTCTTTCTGCCACCGGTGTTGAAGCTGCCGATCAGTGTCATGCCGTCATGGAGCCTGCTGGCACTGGCCAGTTTGATGGTGTTGGCCTCGATCAGCTGGCACTCGCCGGGTGCGACGAGGGTCTCTTTGCCGTCGTGGGTCACCTTGAGGGGGACCGCTTCAGGCTCGTCATCCATGCAGACCCGGTAGCCCTTGATGGCGGCACCCCGCAACACGGCCTTGGTCTCTCCGCTGTCCAGCTGAAACTGTCCCTGGGTGGCCAGCAGGGTGTCAGTGGTATCCGCGGCGGCCGACGGCAACCAGCTGGTCAGGATGGCGCCGATCACGGCAACGGCGCAGGTGTTGTGCTTCTTCATGGTGGCACTCCTTATGGTTGTTTTTAGAGCGTCTTCTGGTTTTCGCCCGGGCCAATTCAGCACCGGGGTCGACCCAGAGACTGCGCCCCGATCAGTCGACGGGGTGTCAGTCGGCTGACACGGATGACGAATTAGGGCTGGAACGCGGCCGAAACCGCCGAATTTTCCCGGCGCGTGTCATCCGGACGACACGCAGCGCGGGTTTCCCCTCCTCCGCTGTGTCAGCCTCCCGACACGGGGTTCAGGTGAGGCCGGCTGTGGCCAGGAACAGACAGCCTGCCGGACCTGTGGCAGAGTGGGACGACTCGGCAGCCAAGGATGGTTCCGATGACGAATACCGCACGAGTGATCTTGCAGAACAACGAGCTGCTGCGGCATCTGGACAGCGCGGGCCTGGACCGGGCAGCCCGGGTCGCCACGCGGCGCAGCTACGAACAGGGTGCGACGATCTTTGCGGAAGGCGATCCGGCCGACGCGATCTACGGCGTGATCTCCGGGCAGGTG
This sequence comes from Gammaproteobacteria bacterium, assembly GCA_031409515.1. Lineage (GTDB taxonomy): Bacteria > Pseudomonadota > Gammaproteobacteria > Steroidobacterales > SHZI01. The sequence continues at coordinate 19,468 of JANNXJ010000053.1, forward strand.
CAGATCAGCGCACGGACCTCGAACAACGATGAGATCTTTCTGGATACCCACGGGTCCGGCAAAATTTTTGGCCTGATTGCCGGCATCGACGGGCTGTCCCGGTGTGCCACGGCCCGCGCAGCACCCACCGCCGAGCTGTTCCTGATCTCCCGGGACCGGTTCCTGCATCTGGTGGCCACAGATCCGCTGCTGTCCCTGGGCATGCTGGCCGTGTTCTGTCAGCGCCAGCGGAGCGCCAATCGCCTGATCGTGGGTGAGTACGCCCAGAAGGATATTCCGGCGCGGCTGGCCCACCGGGTGCTCGAGCTGACGGGGGAAGAACAGAGCGGCACCAGCTGCCTGGACATCACCCAGGCCGAGCTGGCCAAGTTCGTCTTCGTTTCGCGTCAGGTGGTCAACCAGTACCTGAGCGAGTGGCACAGCCGGGGCTGGGTCGCTACGTCACCCCGCCACCTGCGCGTGACCAATCGGCAGGCCCTGGTTGCGGTGGCGGCGAGTGGCGGCGCCACATAGCGGGAAGTACCTATTCGCCCTGGGGCCTGACTCATCCATCCTCCGTTGCTGCTGCGCGCTAAATACCCTGCAGTATTGCCGCAAGAGATCTCTGACGGAGAAAGTCCATGGATCAAACCCGCAAGCTCTGGCTTGGTCTAGGCACACTCCTGGTGGTGTCCTTCAGTGTGCTGTTATGGATGGGGGGCGACATCTACCGGCACGCGCCACCGATGCCCGAACGGGTGAAAGGCCAGGACGGCCAGGTGCTGTTCACCCGGGCCGACATGGAAACCGGGCGCATCGTCTGGCAGACCATGGGTGGCCAGCAACTGGGTTCCATCTGGGGCCACGGCGCCCTGGTCGCCCCCGACTGGAGCGCCGACTGGCTGCACCGGGAAGCAGAGACCGCGCTGGATATTCGTGCGCGGCGGGAGTATGGCCGGGCCTATACGAGCCTGACTGACGGCGAGCGGGCGAAACTCGTGGCGGATTTCAGGCCGCTGATCCGCGCCAACACCTTCGACCCGGCCAGCGCCACGCTGACAGTCAGCAACGAGCGCGCCCAGGCGATCTCGGCAGTCATTACCCACTACGAAAGCCTGTTCAGTGACGACCCGGCCACGGCAGCACTCCGTGAGGACTACGCCATGAGGAATGGCACGATCGACACGGCAGAGCATCGCCGGCAGCTGTCCGCCTTCTTTTTCTGGACGGCCTGGGCCAGCGTGACCGAACGCCCCGGCAGTACCGGCTCCTACACGAATAACTGGCCGTTCGAGCCGCTGGTGGGCAACGCGCCCACCCCGAGCACCTTCCTGTGGACGGTGTTCAGCGTGCTCTTCATGCTCGCCGGCATCGCCCTGCTGGGCTGGCACTACGCCGCTTACCATGGCAAAGACCCGGTGGCCGTGCCACCGGCCAGCGACCCGCTGCGCGGTCTCGTCCTCACACCGTCAATGAGGGCCACTGCCAAGTATTTCTGGCTGGTGCTGGCGCTCCTTCTCGTCCAGATCCTGCTCGGCGCCACCACCGCCCACTACCAGGTCGAGGGCCAGGAGTTCTACGGCTTTGCGCTGGCCGACGTGCTGCCCTACTCGCTCACCCGCACCTGGCACACGCAACTGGCGGTACTCTGGATCGCTACCGCCTGGCTGGCCACGGGCCTCTACATCGCACCGGCGATTTCCGGTCATGAACCAAAGCTGCAGCGCCTTGGGGTGAACTTCCTGTTTGTCTGCCTGCTGGTGATCGTGGTCGGGGCGTTTGCGGGCCAGTGGTTCGCAGTCATGCAGAAGATGGGGCTCGGCCTGAATTTCTGGTTCGGCCATCAGGGCTGGGAGTACGTAGACGTGGGGCGCTTCTGGCAGATCTTCCTGTTCATCGGCCTGATGCTCTGGCTGCTGCTGGTGGGTCGCGCCCTGGCACCGGCCCTGAAGCGCCGGGACGAGATGTCGTCCATCGTGGGCCTGCTATTCCTGTCGACGATTGCCATCGGCCTGTTCTATGGCGCAGGCCTGATGTGGGGCGAGAAAACCCACCTGTCAGTGGTCGAGTACTGGCGCTGGTGGGTCGTACACCTCTGGGTCGAGGGCTTCTTCGAGGTCTTCGCCGTCGCGGTCATGTCCTTCCTGTTTGTGAAGCTGGGACTGGTGCGCGGCAAGACCGCAACCATCGCGGTGCTGTTTGCCACGGTGGTCTTCCTGTCCGGCGGCGTGCTGGGCACGTTCCATCACCTCTACTTCGCGGGGACGACCACCGCCATCGTTGCGCTGGGTGCTTCCTTCTCGGCGCTGGAGGTGGTGCCCCTCGCCCTGATCGGCATGGAGGCCTACCAGACCTACCAGCTGAGCAAGGCCACGCCCTGGATGTCCCGGTACCGGTGGCCCATCATGTTCTTCTTGGCCGTGTCCTTCTGGAACCTGGTAGGTGCCGGCCTGTTCGGCTTCCTGATCAACACACCGCTGGCGCTCTATTACATGCAGGGCCTGAATCTCACCCCGCTCCACGGCCACACCGCCCTGTTCGGGGTCTACGGCATGCTGGGTATCGGCCTGCTGCTGTTCTGCGTACGCGGCCTCAAACCTGACGCCATCTGGAATGAGACCCTGCTCCGGAACAGTTTCTGGGCCTTCAACATCGGTCTCGCCATGATGGCGTTACTGACGCTGCTGCCGCTGAACGCTGCCCTCGGCCACGGCTACTGGTACGCGCGCTCGGCCGAATTCATGTCCCAGCCCCTCGTCGCGCTTCTCGTCTGGATGCGGGTGCCGGGCGACACGATCTTCTCGGGGGGCGCGCTGCTGCTGGCCTGGTTTGTGTTCCGGGTGTGGATCGCGCCCGGTATTGCGGAAAGCGCAGGTGCACCGGCCCTGGCGGAGCGGCGCTAGCCTGTCCCATTACCACAGGCCCGGGCCCACATCTTTTCAGCCGTGGTGCCTGCCGGAACTGCCGTCAGCTCGGGCGGGTCCGGATTGACGTTGATGATTTCACCGGTGGCCATGGGCCCGGCGTGAGCCGACGTGGCGATGATGCTGAGCTGTCGGCCGCTGCAGTCGTACTGATACTGGAGCTTGTCGGAGAGCACCTGCTTGCCCGTCTTGTCGGGCTGGGGCGTCGGGTAGTCAATCAGGGCCCACATCGCTGCCCGGTCACCCTCCCTGCGAATGCTCGAGGGGTCGATGTAGATTGTGGCCTCCGGCGTGGCTTCGAATACGACCCACTCCGAGGCGGGCGTGGGCATGGGATCCGCGACCGCGGTCGGTGAAGGAACAGGTGCAGGCTTGCAGGACGCGAGGCCCCAGGCCGACAGGCCCAGTAACAGTCCGGCGAGTACTTTGTGCATTGCGCTTCCTTTAGAAGGGATGCCCGAGCCCGCGGCCCACCAGTTTAGCCAGTCCTGTCCGCAAACAGCACCTGGCTGACGTCCTCCGGCCGGACGAGACGCCGGATCCGGTCGAACTGCGACTGGGCCTCGGGGTAGTGCCGGCCCAGATGCAGCAGCCATTGCTTCAGGCGACCGTGGCGAAAGCGCGCGGGAACATGCAGCTCAATGGCTGCCCAGAACTGCCGTAGCATTGGCCACATCTCGGGCCAGGAATAGCCCGCATCCCGCTCGCCGCGGATCATCAGGGCCAGCGCCGGATTGGCCACCGCTCCCCGCCCCAGCATGAGGGCATCACAGCCGGAAACGGCAAGACACCGGTGTGCATCGTCCACGGTCCAGATCTCCCCGTTGGCGATCACGGGAATGCTGACGTGTTCGCGAATCCGCGCAATCCACTCCCAGTAGGCCGGCGGCCGGTAGCCGTCAGTCCGGGTGCGGGCGTGCACCACGATCTCGGCAGCGCCGCCCTCGGCCAGCGCCGCTGCACAGTCCAGCGCGCGATCCGGTGTGTCGTAGCCCAGGCGCATTTTCGCGGTGACGGGAATCCCGGCAGGCACGGCGTCGCGCACAGCGCGAACGATGGTCCGCATCAGGACCGGATCCCGCAGCAGCGCCGCGCCGCCGCCGTGGCGATTGACGAGCTTGGTGGGGCAGCCAAAGTTGAGATCGATGCCCAATGCGCCAAGGCTCGCCGCGCGGGCTGCGTTTTCTGCAATGCAGACCGGGTCTGAACCCAGGAACTGCACCCGCACCGGCACGCCTGCTGGCGTACGCCCGCCGCTCCTGAGCTCGGGAACGACGCGATAGAAGCGGTCGGCGGGCAGCAGTGCGCTGGTGATCCGGATGAATTCGGTGACGCAGGCATCGATGCCGCTGCCGGCCTCAGCGGCACAGCTCACCTGCGTGAGGGTGTCCCGCAGGAGGTGATCGAGAAGGCCCTCCATCGGAGCGAGCAGGATGCGCATGAACAGCGGGGCCCAAGAACAAGTGGTGCACGAGTGTAGCGGCTGGCCCCGAAACGCAAGAAACCCGCCGAAGCGGGTTTCCAGATTTCGTCTGCTGGCGGGAAATTTAGCTGGCCAGCTTCCGCCGCATCACGCCCATCAACCCGAGGGCAGAGCCGAAGAGCCAGACCGCTGCCGGCACCGGAACCGCGGTAATTTCAAAGCGGCCCGTGTAGCTGTAGGCATCGGACCCGCCAGAACCCAGAAACGCCAGCCGGGTGCTCATCGTCGTGCAGCCGCCAAGGCCACTGCAGTCAAACGTGCCGGACGACCCAAACGGCCCATACACAGAACTGACCAACGCGGCAAAACTGGCTGCCGTCCCGATGCCGTCGATGGACGTGCCGTTCAGCTGAGCCTCGAGGACGCCCAGGGTATTGGGCGCCGCCATGGCCAGGGAGCCGCCGTTGTTCGGCGAGCCGTTCGAGAAGCTGCCCGCCAGATCCAGCGTGTAATTGGCCAAACCGGTGATGGTCGGCGCGATGGGTGAGCTGAAGACGACGGTGAAAATGCTTGCGGCACCGGAATCGACGAAACCGACGGCAAAATTGAGGAAGGGATCGAGGTTGCCACTGGCCAGCTGCAGCGTGATCGTGTCCTGCTCAGCTCCCAGGCCCCAGGTAAAGGTCTGATTGAAAGCCGCGAAGTTACCTTCTTCATCGACCGCGAGCTGGATCGAGCCGGCAGTCCTTATCGGCGCGCCCGGGACGGTGCCGTTCTGCCAGTAGACATCCAGTTGCGGAACGCCCTGGACTCCAACCGTGGACGCTTCGACGCTGGCTGAGCCGAGCAGCAGGGCGGCAATCGGCAAGCCCACGCGCAAGAGTTTCATCAACTTTTTCCCCGACTCGCCGGTACCTGGCTCAGGCCCGGATTATGTTTAGTGGATCTAAGCCTTATTAAAGGCCTCTTGGGTGCCTGTATGCCGGGTTCTGATCGCCCCGTCAACCCCCGGCCCCGGGGGCCAGCCACCGCCCCAGATTCGCCAGGCTCCGGGCCCACAAGTCCGCGGCCACGACAGGGTCCCAGTCCAGTTCCACCGCGCGCCGCCCATCCCGCCCCTGCCGGACGTAGAACGCACCATTGACCTCCCCCGCCAACGGGTCCGTCGCGAGGTACAGGGGCACCAGCGCGCCCTCCCCCGGCGGCCGCATGCCGGGCTTGAGGCGCTCGTAACCCCCGCCGGCAAAGAGCGTGTTGGTGTGAAAGAAATTCGTGTCGATCAACCCCGGGCAGAGCGCGTTGCTCACCACCCCACTGCCGGCCAGGCGGCCTGCCAGGTGATGACTGAACAACACGTTCATGAGTTTGGTGTTGGCGTAGGCCTGCCAGCCGTCGAACGGTTGCCCCAGCTGCCGGTTGCCAAAATCGACGCGACCGCCACCCAGCGCCGTCGACGCGACATTGACGATGCGCGCCGGCGCCCTGGCCCTGAGGGTGTCCAGCAGCATCTGGGTCAGCAGGAACGGCGCCAGGTAGTTCACCGCAAAGGTCATCTCGAAGCCGTCGGCGCTCAGCTGCCAGTGGTCAGTGAGCAGACCGGCGTTGTTGATGAGGACGTTGAGCCCGGGAAAGTCGGTGTGCACCCGCTCGCCGAGGGCCGCCACCTGCTCGAGGGACGCGAAATCCGCCAGCACGGCATGGAGCGACCGGTTACCCGTGGCGGTGCGGAGCTGCCCGAGAGTGGCCTCGAGCTTGCCCGGCTCACGCCCGTGGAGGATGACCCGTGCACCCTGCTCCGCCAGGGCCAGCGCGGTGGCCTTGCCGATGCCATCGGTGGCCCCGGTGACGAGATAGGTGGGGCTGTTCACGGGGAGAGTCTAGGGGAGGCCGTACTTGAGGAACACCTTATGCTGGCAGGCATTCAGGCCTAAGCTTTGCGTTGTCCTCCTTAGTCACTGCCGGAGATCACGATGCGTCCCGCGTTTCTGCTGCCCCTTCTGCTGCTCGCAGGTGCCGTCGAGGCCGATCAGCGCAGCCCGACAACAGCGACGATCAAACCGTTCACCGAGAGCGTGATCGCTGATTTCGCTGCACCCTGGGCCATGGCCTTCCTGCCCGATGGCCGCATGCTGGTGACCGAAACCCAGGGGCGGCTGCTGCTCGTTGCGAAAGATGGGAGTGAACGAACTATCGTCAGCGGCACGCTGCCGGTCGATAGTGCGGGCCAGGGCGGCTTGCTGGACGTCGCGCTGGCGCCCGGTTTTGCCACGAACAATCAGGTCTATTTCAGCTTTTCGGCCAGCGGCGAGGGTGGCAAAGGCGTGGTGCTTGCGCGCGGCACGCTGGTCATCTCTCAGCCGGCGTGCGGTGGCGGGCCATGCCCCACCGTCGCGGCACTGAACCAGGTGGAGGTGCTGCACCGCGCGTTTCCCTATGTGCCCGGCAACGGCCACTACTCGGGCCGGATCGCCTTCTCGCCCGACGGGCAGTATCTGTTCTATGCCCATGGCGAGCGCCAGAAATTCGATCCTGCGCAAGACCCCAGGGTGTCACTGGGCAAGGTGTTGCGCCTGACGCTGGACGGCAAGGCCGCCCCGGGCAACCCGCTGGCGGCGCAGGGCTTTGATCCAGCCATTTGGTCCTATGGCCACCGCAATATTCTGGGCCTGGCCTTTGATCCCCAGGGGCGTTTGTGGGCCCAGGAAATGGGGCCGCAGGGCGGCGATGAACTCAACCTGATCGAGCAGGGCAGAAACTACGGCTATCCCAGGGTTTCCAACGGCAGTCATTATGGCGGCCGCAACATCCCCGATCATGCGCCGGGTGACGGGTTCGAAGCTCCAGCGGTCTGGTGGAACCCGGGGATTGCACCGGCCGGTCTCATGATCTATTCGGGCGGGTTATTCCCGGCATGGCAGGGGGATGCGTTCATCGGCGGCCTGTCGTCGCGAGCGCTCATCCGCGTCGATCTCGACGGCGCAACCGCCAGAAAGGGCGACCAGTGGGACATGGGCGCGCGAATCCGGGAAGTCGAACAGGGCCCGGATGGCGCCATCTATGTGCTGGAGGATGGCGATGACGGTTCCCAGGGACGGCTGATCAAGCTGGTGCCGAGGGGATAGGCTGGCAGGGGTTCTGGGGGGCCTTCGGCGACGCCGGAACAGAGTCAACCCGGTCGGCGCGCTGCCACAAGCCCCGTGACGTGACCTACCTCGCATCACCGCCACGTGGCTGGTAAAAGACGAACTCACCAATCTCGGCAGTCTTCTTGTACTCCGTCGACCAGCCGGGCGTCACGTTCCGGTGATGAAAGTACAAGGCGCCCCCGGTTCGATCCTTGAGCTGAAGGTTGAGCGCCCTTCGCGCGATCTCCTTGGCGACCGCGTAGGACTCATCCTCCTTGGCCCGATCCGAACGGCCATCGCACCACCAGGAAAACTGGCACGCGCCCTCCTCGCGACCTTGCCGGACAACGGCGCAAACCGTATGCGGAAAGCCCGCGTGGCCCAGCCGGTTCATGACGACACTGGCGACGGCGTCCATGCTGGCCGCCTGCTCGCCCCGGGCCTCCCAGTAAATGGTGCGTGCCAGGCAGGTGATGGGGTCGTCCAGCTGCTCTTTGCCATCCGGATCAACCGCCTGCACTTCGGACTTCCCGATGATCTCCACTCGGGAGGGCGCCGTGTTGGCTCCGTCGGCCGCCGCATTCTGCTCCAGTGCCTCCGCCTTCTTCTCCGTGGCTTCCGGGCCGTTGGCGGCTGGCAGCGCCTTGTCACCCTCGGGCGGTTGGCAGCCCAGGAGAACGATGAGCGCAAGGCAAGCCGCAAGCCCTATCCGGTGCACGAGTTGATGCCCAATTGAATGATGCTAAAGCACATCTCCCTACTCTACCGAACTGAAGACGTTGCGCGCCCGGACCGATTCGAACGGCCGACCCCCTGGTTCGAAGGGAGCAACTCGACTACGAGTTAACTCGCTGAGCAATCGAGTAATCAATGCCGGTGAGTGCCTAATACTTTTGGCTGGTTTCGCGCAGTTTTGCTTAGTCTTCCGTGGTTGCGCGGGAACGTTTTAGGCACTTTGACTGCCGGCCCGTCAGATTCCGCCGCCCCACCGATAGTGACTGGGCTGGCAGCGTTATCTACGGCCAGCCTTACGGAATACTTTTCGCCACGATTGCAGACAGTACGCTGGTCGTCCCTGCCGAATCGAATGCGACCAGTCCGAAGTACCACATTCCCGGCGTCAGCCCCTCCACTACGTAGCGGCTTAAGCCCGGGTTACGCAACTCGATAGTTTGGTTCAGCAGGGCAGGGCTCGTCCCGAAACGAATCCGGTAACCCGCGAGGGTGGTCAATACGGATCCATCGGCGCGCTGCGACGGTGGTACCCAGGAAAGCGTCGCGGTGCCCGGGGCCACCTGCACGACGGCCAGGGCAAAGGCCGGCATTGATGCAGAGTTTGTGCCATCACTGACCGTGATCACGATGCCCTGGACCAGTCCCACGTTGCCGAGAGTCGGCGTTCCACTCAGCGTTCCAGTGGCCGAACTGAAGGTTGCCCAGGCGGGTGCACCTCTGACACTGAATGTCAGTGTCTGGCCGTCCGGGTCAGCCGCCGTTGGCGTGAACACATAGGGCGAGCCGACGACTACTGTCGTGGACGGCAATCCCGAGATGACCGGCGGGCGGTTGGCGGGTGCTGTTCCTTTCGGGCCTGGTGGCTGGCCAAACCGGGCCTTCAGGCGCGCGCCATCCTGGGAATCGACGATGCCATTGCCGTTCAGATCCTGATCGGGATACGCCGATGACCCAAAGCGGGCCTTGAGCAGCGCGCCATCCTGGGAGTCCACGATCCCATTGCCATTGAAGTCTGGATCGCAGGCGTTCCCGTAGCCGTCCCCGTTGGTATCCCGCTGATTGGCGTTGGCCAGGATGAGGCAGTTGTCGGCCGAATCTAGTACGCCATCCCCATCCCCATCGGTGCTGGCCGCTCTGGCAGCGCCCACGCAGGTCAGGAGCACAATGCCTAAAGCAGCATTGACGTATACCCGCAACCTTGTTGTACGACTCACCCGCATCCATGCCGTCATAACAATCTCCTTTGAACTTCAAGTGCAAGCACATTCAATCGACGGACCCCGACGCCCGCGGTAACCGGTGCAGCAGATCATTGGAACTCTGTCGCTCCATCCAGAGCGCAGCGCATTGGCGACAAATGCGGGGCGAAGCGCGCCGATACGGCAGCGAAGCAGGAACGTCCCGTGACACCGGGAGCAGTTCGTTGAGTCGGGATGCGCGGAGTGTCAGGGCCCACGTCCTAACGCCACGTGAACGAAGCAACGCTGCGTCGTAGCGTGGCCAACGCGCGACGCACGTGGCCATCGGACACCCGCTCAGTACGAGGTGGAAGCAATTCGATCCATCAACTGCCGGGACTTTGTGTGGTCACCCGGCCAAGCGGGCTTCGTCGCGAAGGACGTCAACGAGCGCGCGATGCGCGCCTTCGAAAGGCTCATTAAACGTGCGCGACGAGTTCGGAAGCCGTTCAGATGCCCGGCATTGCGGCATCGAGAATCGTCCCGATCTCGACGCCCGCGCCCAGCCGCCTGACCGCCGCACACACCCGGGGTCCTTACTCCGGTGACACCAGGGAACCCGCTGCAAGCCGGGTTCTTTTTTTGGGGGGCAAAGTTTCCGAGCTGAAGACGACGGGCTTCATGGTCCGGGGCGATTTCGTGACGAGTGGGTCTCAGGTCAAAGTGCACCAGTATCCAGGGTGCTTGCTATTTCGCTTGCTAAGGACTTAGGCCAACTCCTATCTCAGAACTACCTTATTGTTTTAAATGCGCGCCCGGACCGATTCGAACGGCCGACCCCCTGGTTCGAAGTCTCACCCGGCACGCTGAGGTCTTAATGCAATCAGCACCTTGCAACGCCCGCAAGCTTCGCAAGGTAGTGTGAGATGGCAGGAATACGCGTCGCTTCGGGTCACTTGGCTACGATCTAGCTACGCTCGGAACGCCCGAAGATGTTGCAAGTATCGTCAACTTCCTCCTGAGCAACCGGGCCAGCTAGGTTACCGAGGCGAACTGGGATGGACGGCGGGGCTTTGGCTAGCCGAAACCAACTCCTACTATCAGTGAGTAGCCCACTTCCGTTTGGGGAGTGAAATGGCGCGTGCAGGAAGGCCTCACACGATACAACCTTCCAGAACTTACTTGCACTCTGTGAGGAATGCACGAAGACCGGTAGTGTCGCGATCTTGCTCACACAGCATCCACAACGACGTTCGTAAAATAGCCGGGTTTACAGAGAGCTGCTGTTCCCGTTACTCACCTCCAGCGCGGACCGTCACGTCGGAAAACGGGCTCCGAGTTGACTCCATACTGAAAAAAAGCATCGTCTCCTTCGGCGCGAAAAAGACTCCCGACTCATCATCGCGACCGGACATTGGCGGCGGCTTTAGTGCGACCGAGAAATCGAATTTGCCATACGACTGCCGCTGCCGCGACCACCAGTCATCCGACATGAGAGGAACCATTAGCATCACGTCGTTGACCTGAAGCGCGTATACCCATCGTGGCCATGTAAGGTTTAGATCCCTGCCCTTGTCATTGCGACGATAGAGAAGCGCCGTCAGCGCGACAGGATGCACGGTCGTAGACCGCAATAGAGAAACTACGCAGCGATTCTCAGGGAACTCTTCGCTGTGGTCGAAGCGCCTATCCAATAGCGCTCCGGTGAGGCGACGGAAGGTTTCGAGCGCATCCAAAGGCATCAGGCTGAGCGCCTGCTTGCAGAGCGCCATATAGGCATAGGCCGGGATGTAATAGCTCTCTGGCAAGGGAAGGCGAAGCGCCGGACCCGATTCCGTCATTACCACGTGGACGGCCGAGGACAGTTCGCCGTTCGCAATTGACGTGCTGACTGAAATACTGTCGCCATCACGTGCTATGGACGAGGTGCGGTCCTTCGTCTTTGGCGGTTTCTTTCCTGAGACCAAGCCGACCATCGACAAATAGGAGCCGAAGAATCTAACGAGCTGATCGTCATACAGCCCAAAGAGCTTATTGCATTGATCGCACTCATCGAGGCTGATTAGGCGGCTGTTGCCGAGGGAGCGCGGAACTGCGTGGGCAGTCGTCCTGAATTGCGCACGGTCAGTCGTGCCGCAAAAGCGGCATGCGCCGCGGGTTCCAATTTGGATCTGCCGACTGTTGTCCTGCCCTTTCAGGAACAGGTAACATCTAACCAGCTCCATAGGCTCATCAGGCGTTGTATAGAGGTCCATACATCTAGCCTGCCGCCTCCGGGAGGGCGTCGGCATACATCTTCTTCAAGCGCCAGTTCTCGTCCTCGAGATCCTTCACCCGAGCTACGATCGAAATCTCCATGCGGCCGCCCTTCGACCGCCACTTGGGGAACGGGGCCGTGCCGTTCGTCCGGAGCAGGTCCGGCGCTGGCGTACAGGCCGCAGCCTGCTTCAAAGCGCCAATAGAATAGTCATGCTGCCGGCAAACCTCTATCTGTTCGCGGGAACTCCTTCGACTCAGACTACGAGAACACTGCACTTCCGGCCTCAGTCATTTCCTGGGTTTGAGGGGGGCTACGACGACATGACCCTCCTGCCTCTGAAGGCCAAGCCAGCGTACCAGTCTTTCGAATCGCCTTAGTCTAGCCTGAGGGGGAACTTCGCTTGACACTGCGAAGACCTGGTCGTTATGGTCCGGGGTGTCGAAAGGATGTGTAGAGGGTAGTCATCGTGGCCAAGCATCGAATTCTCTGCATCCACGGCGTTGGGCAACATGCTGACAACTGGGTCGATACGAAGGACGGTAGCCAAGAGTCCTTTGCAGATCAATTCACGAAGCTGTTGAAGGCGTACCCGGCGCTGGCGACCGTGAACCCGAAGCAAGTCGTGCTTCACTCCATTCACTACGACGACGAAATTCTCAAGCTATTTTCAAATTGGGCAGATCAGGCAGCGAACCTAAAGAAAAGCCTGGCTTCTTCGCCAATCCTAGCCGATCAGATGGACTGGTACACGGATGCCATAGACAAGGTAAGTGCGGCGAAGAAGGCTAGTGACCTGAAGTTCACCCACCTGATGGATCTGCTACTGTTCGTTGGATCCCCCAGCATCCAGGACCGGTTGGTGTCGCATGTCGGGCGACAGATTGTTGAGATCATCAACACAAATGCCGGCGATGATTTCTCGCTGATCGCCCACTCGATGGGCACCTCGATGGCGCATAAGGTTATCCAAGCGCTGCTGAGTGAAGGTTTTGTCGCCCCGAACGGCACGCGGCATACCTTGATGGGCGACTTAAACTTCTATAGCGTTACGATGGTCGCCAACGCCAGCTACGCGCTGTCTCGTGAGCGGGCCTCACACTATGACGGCATCGTGAGACCCTCTATGACGACGGGCAAGGGCTGTTGCTCCAAGTGGATCAACGTGAATCATCGACTGGACCCTGTAAGTCGCTTCATGCCGTTCGACTATCGTAAGAATCCGGAGTGGCTCGACCCAAGAATCGAATCGCGCGGCTATCATCGGGATCTGGTCCTGCATCGCATTTCGAGTCCAGACATTCACTCCATCCAGCATTATTTCCGCGACCCTAGCTTTCATATTCCGTTCTTCGAGCTGACATTTAGCAAGCGATTCACGGCGGAGCAGCGCGACGATGCGATCCGCGATTTCGAGAAGAAGACGCCGGTGGGCCAGTTCAAGTCGCTGCGGGCGCATCTGGGTGAACTCGACGTCTCGAACACGGACAGCTTTCGGGATTTCTTCGAATCCCTGAAAGCCTTTCAGGCCCTGGTCAAACAATACGCCTGAGGATAGGGCATCGCCATGAAGTACATCGCCATACCGCTGATCCTGCTGGGGCTACTCGGCAACCTCGATGCTATTGCCGCAGTCGACTGCAAGGCTGGAAAGATCCAAGCGGGGGAGTCTCTTGACAGCTACCTCTACCAGTACCCAACCGATTGTCTTGTCGATAGCCTGAGCGAGGAACTGACACGCTATCAATTGCCGATCGATCTGACCCGGTCACCGAATGGCGCTGAGCTGCTTCGCGCCTACATCGCCTGGGGTGACATTCGAGAGGGATTTACAGCTCTGGAAGAGGATGCGGTCGGCACAGTTGGCGCCCCAGGTGCCATGAAACAGATGTATGGCGAGCTGGCAGCACGGGCGACCGAGGCGATGTCGCAGCTGAAGGTCCTGATCGAGACAGGAGCGGCGCCGGACGTGTCGGCCCTCGGGCTCGACTCCTGGAAAATCACTCCCTCACTCGACCTGAAGGAAGTTCCGGTGGGTAATCGTCCTTCCCTGCCGGATCTAGCGATCGGCAGCGCCCTGAATACGGACTGCGAGATCGCCTCTGGCCAGATCTGCCAGCAGGTACTCATTCAGGGCCGCGAATTGATGCGCTACTGGGCGCTCGCCGACCATCTGGCAGGTCTGTACTCCAAGACAACCCTCGTCACGATCAGGGATCAGATTGTCGCCAACGACGAGTCCTGGAAAACCTATCTATACGACTCCAAGCCCATGTTGCCGCTGGATTTCGTTCTGACCGATTTCATGGAAAAGCAATGGCAGGGCCCGGACCGCTATGAAAATGGCTTCCGCAGGCCGCCGAAGACTCAGTGGTTCCTACTGCATCCCGCTGTTGGCGTGGAGTACTTATCGGGCGCACTGGATGGCGATCAGCTGCAGCCCATGTTGTACATCGAGGTAGTCGGCGCAAATCGATGGAACGAGGAAAACCGTTGGAGCGATGTTCCCGTCTTGAGATACCTGTCCGGGGCCTCGGTCATCGCCAGCTACACGGATCGTGCTGCCGTTAAGGACACAGGTTACGGACTGACCCTAACGTTTTCCAACGTCTACACAATGGGAGTCGCTCGCTATGACGGAGAAACGGGGGTGTTCCTTTCGCTCGACTTAGCGAACCTGTTTCGGGACAAGTACAAGAACAGGTACGAAAAGTTCAAGGACAAGGACAAGCTTAGCGACTTGAAGCCGAAGGCCGAAGTCCCGTAGCAACGCGGACACCAAGTGGAAGCGCAGCATAGGTTAGAGGCCGGTTGCGTATGGAGTGCCCAGCTCTGCCCGCTTCAGAATCCCCGTGCTCGGCTCGACCGAGAACCGATTCCTCTTCCTCTTCACGACAACATCTCCGTCCGGCTAGACTCGCTTTTGTCGCAGGACGCACAATCTCAGGCGGTCCGATTCATTGGCAACGGTCAGACAAGTGACTAGTTGGTGGCGACGGCTTGACCAAAGCAATGACCTCCACACAATGAGCGCGACTAGACTGATTTAAGATACTTATTGGCAAACAACTAATCGGCCGGCACCCGCTGGCGCTGCATACGCGCCAATAGGGGCTGATGATGTCTCCCAGAGTATCGCCAAAGCCAAATCTCCTGCCGACTGAAAGTCGGTATCCCTCGGTGCCTTGATTGCCGGCAACCTCTGCCTGGATGTCAAACCGTCTAGGCTTGGTTGTCGCCCTTGTAGAACGTAGGAACCAGAGTCGTCCAAGCCGCCATGAAGAGCACGGCGTATCGCGGGTCGTCAGTGATTCTCATAGCTACAGGACCGCCGAGAACCACGATCCAAACCAAATAGGAGATCACCGAAACAGCTACCGCCATCCACTGCGGCCGGCCTGTCATTGCTGATCGCGTAGATCGGACTCGAATCGCCAGCAACACGAGGAGTCCAACGACTAGCGAAACCAACTGCCCCCGAAAGTCCTTGAAGAGCGCGGCTCCGAGTGTAAAGAGCGCCACAGATTCACTAGGCAGAAGCTTCAACAACCTTGACAGGTACTCATCTTGAGAAGGCGTACCGTCCCTGAATGCTTGCGCATAAATTCTGAGTCGCGACACAAAGTCACCCCCTTACAAAAACTGATCATCTAGAAGTGGCTACTCTACAGTGGCGGATACAACTGCGACTCGCTGGCATTCCAGTGACTTGCCCAGCATTGCCACCGTCGACCCATTGCCTCGAACGACTATGGACCCGCGAGCAATCTTGTACTCGTCCGCAACAATATCGGCCACGGCAGCAGCTCGACTTGTAGACAAAGAAAGATTGTTGACCCATGGCCTGCTGTCAGCGAAGCCGTCCACCTCGAAGCGAATTGGTGCAACCGGCCACTTGCAGCGCAAATCGCGGCGAATCATCTCTCGCACACTTGGCGAAATCTCTGCACGAGCCGTAGAATACTCTGCGACAATGGCAGGCCGGTCCGTGTCTAATGCGCACGCATTGACAATGTCGCCTCGGAGACATGCGGAGTCGATTGGAGTGACGTTTTTTAGTCGGCGCTGCGCTTCGGCCAGTTTTTCTGCCAGCACAACAACTGCTCCAGCGACATCGCGCGAATCACCCCCAGCCTCAGCGATTGTTCTCGCGACCGATTGAGACGCAAGCTGCGCATTCTCGTACTCATTGGCAGCGGTCCGCGCAAAGAACACCAGAGGAAGAAGCAGTGTCGCGACTACTACCACGGCGAAAACAGGCAATAGTGCGGCGATCGTCAGACTCTTCCGAGCCCCAGAAACTCGCTGCTGCAGTTCCTTTGCTGCCGGACTCCAATCCTCGTCAACGCGTGGCGACTGAGTCACTTCAAGTGTCCCATCAGAATTGCAAACAACCGAGACAAGTGATCGCGAGCACGTCTACCGAACGCAGCGTCGAAGAACCTTAGATTTGCAATGGTCCAAGCAACGTGTGATATCCCGACAATTGCAGCGCGATTGCGCGCCCTGTTGTTTAGAAGTGACACGAGTCCTCGCACGGCGTAGTCAAGGCCATCGACCTGCAGTTTTGCGAAGGCCATGATGTTTTGCCGAGCAACGATTCCCGTAAAGAAAGCCACCAGACCTAGCATCGCGACTACGAATGACGACCAAAGGCCTAAATCTGACTTAGACGAACACGACGGGCATGTCCAAGCCCACCATACCGCAAGAAGGATGAAAAAAATAAGGGCAGCGTATATTCCAATTGTAATCTCGCGGTTCGCCTGCTCTTTGCCGTTGGATAAGTCATCCCGAATGCCTCGATAAAATATGTGCTCCTGCCTGGGAGGCGCGCGCAATTCAGTCATAGGTTCCGTGTTGGAACTGAACAATATGATATTCGCCCAATGCAAATCTGACTGTCGGAGACTACTTGCGTAGAGGCGCGCGTTGGATACCAGGTCATCAATTCGATCACTAGCAAGAAAGCCCAACATTAATTCGTTAGCGAGCGCATGCGCGATGTCGGCGCGAGCTGGGTTGCGAAATCCGACTACCGATCGAACGCCCGAATCGCACAACGAAGACACTATGCTGGGAGCAGCCGCTCCGCTGCCGTTTCCTAATAAGTTGCACGCGTTAAGTAGCACTACCGACGGTCCGCTTGAACGGAGCATCTCACGAACGCTAGACCAAAGCGCGAGGCGGTATTTGCGATCTTTGACGAGCGCGATTTCGGCATCTTGGTGGCCACTCGCCGAAGGCTGAACTCTTCCATGGCCCGAGAAATAGAAGAGGGCGACTTCGCCTGCCCTCAACCTATCCATAACCAACCGCTCTGTCGCATCTCGAAGGATACAAACTTCAAGTCCGTTCGATGCCGCGAATGCCTCTACAGAGCTTACTTCGCTCGACAGATCCAGAGGCGTCAGGTTACGGGGCGACGCGTTGGCGTACAGGATTCCTGGCTCTCTGAGCCTCGGCGGCTTTACTCCTGTCTCCTTGACCATTCGAACCATCGTAACGCCAGGATCGAGAAGGAGAAACTCTCCTGGATTGCGCGGGTCTGCGAGTAGCTCCCAAGGATATGCATGGAGATGCTGTGCTAGGCAAAAGTCGAGAAGCAGTGTCGCCGGCCCGGAGTTTAAGACCTTTTGCGTCTCTGCACTCAAGGGCACCGGAAGGAGCGCGTCCAGCAGCTGTTGCCCGACTAGGAGGCCGGCCGCAGTTGGATTAGCAGTAAGGTCGAAAGAGGCCGTCTGAGCCAGGACACTAGTACTGAGACAAGCCTGGGAACGCGCTTGCAAGATCCCATTAATCTTCAACTGAACGTCGACGTTTGGCGAGTTTGCCTGGGCGGCGCCAACCACTATTTCTAGTTGTACGCGCTGCATATTGCCAGTTCGGCGTCACTCATGATTCAAAGGCGATTCGGAATCCAGACTGCCGGGAACTATGAGTCGGCCAACGACCGGACGGCTCCCCGTCATCGCCTCCAGTATTACGACTAGCGACATTCCGCACCATACACGTTCTGCCAGGTGTGGGGGTCGAAGGCGAGCCCACAAAGTTGTTAGAGTTCGTGACTCGGACAAATGCACTCACAGCAAGACCCCGATGCAGACTTCTTCGCCCCCGTCCAGCCGGCTCACGAGAAGCCGCTGGATGGGGCACCGCCGAGAGCAGTTCACGATCGAGCGGACACCTAACCCGCCTGTCACTCACTTGACATTGAAGCCAATTGGACAAGCCTGACCAGGCAGGTAGTTCGCGGTCCCATTCGGGTAGTAGCGGCAGGCGAAAAGGTCAGCTTCGACCTCCAGTGGATTCTCGGTTGACCCAACGGGCCGAAACCCAAGTTCGTTCGCCAAGTACCGCCTTGTGAACGCCTCCACGCCCAGCGATTCGTATTGGCCAGTATGGAAGAGCTCATGCGCCCAGAGGTGCAGGTCGTCATCACCGGTTGATCCAGGCAATCGATCGAAAACGATTAGATTCTTCAAGGTTATCGCGCCGGCATGATTGCCGTGATCAATCGCGAAGTGCGGCAAGGTCAGATTGCCGGGAATGTCATTTTCCAACATCCAGCGCACTCCCGTAGTAAGCCGCTTGACGTCGACGTGCAGCGCATTTAGAACCGCAGTAGGAATGGCGTGAGCGTCCTCGTATAGAACCGCCCACGTGGATTCAATCTCGCGCAAAGCATAGATGTTTATCGGGTTCAAGTATTCTAGGTCGCCGGTCGCGACGAACTGATCGACACTCCGCAAGGCCGCCACGCCCAATGCTGGATCGGCAAGCTCACGCGCAGCGTGATTGAGGTCGGCCATTATGTCCTTGGCCTTTGCTCCACCCACCTTAGCAGCAACCCTAACGGACAGGCTCTGGAACTCGCGGTCGAACTCGGCTGACGCTTCCGCGGCGTTAGCGAAAACATCGACCGTCCTATGGAATGTGCGCTTGACTGCATCGTCAAGCGAGAGATCACCCGTCGCGACTTTGCCGACGTCTTTGATGGCCCTCAGCGGCGACTTGACTGAATCTTCGACAGCGTGCCGCACCCTCGTTACTGCTCTCGTGAATCGACGCCACCCCATGGACAAAGTCCCTTTCAGTAGATCTGGTTCAGAAGCAATTCGTCTAGCGGCACCTGGATTCTAAGGCCTTAGCGGCGAGTCAGCCCTCCTTGAGTCTACGCCTAGAATAGAACAAACATATACTCTGCTCCTAGCCCTCCGTCGCGGCCCATTGCAGACCCTTCGGGTCCAGCGGTTGCCATACGCTATCTCGGCGGAGCTCACCACCTTCGGTTCTTGGCAATCCATACCGGCAGGTTTTAGGGACTATTCCAGACAGATGCGGCCCAGCTTTCGGATTCTTCTAGAGCAAGTCTAACAATGCTAGCGCTATCCAACTCGAGACTCTCGAAAAGCCTTCTTTATGTTTGCATGCCAGTACTTCCCATGCGACTCGCATCCCTGAAACTCCCACCACATCACCGCAGGAAAATCGAAATACTGCCATACACTACTATCTCGAAACTGAATCTCTAGAACTCCAGTCTCCACATCGTAGCCAATGGATTGCATCATTGAAGAACTAACTGCCTGACGCTCCATAGCTCGTCTCCTAGGCCTGCTGCTTTCGAATCGAGGTCACTACAGACTTATAGTTGTTTGCGTCAGCATTGTGCGATTTACTCCACGCTTCAACTAGCTTTGGGTCCTCACTTGTTGGCCTAGGACTCTCAAGCCGAACTCTAACTCGGGACGGAATCTTTATAGCTTCGCCGACAATTATTGCCTCCCCCGTTCTTAATGACGGAAGAAGATCAATCAAACTTATTAGATTGTCTGGTGCCGATGCCTTTACGATAGATTGGTCGCTGGAGCTTGTCAGCCGAAGAGCAATGTAGGTACCAACCTGCGCCAGGATGGTCTCCGATATCTCCGATGGCCGTTGCGATATCACCATCGCTCCGACGCCAAATTTTCTGCCTTCCTTGAATATCTGCTCTACCGCATCTTTCGAGTAGCTGTTTCGATCATCTTTACCTAGGTACGAATGCGCCTCTTCATAGGCCAACAGTATAGGTCTCTGCTTTCCCGTATATGGAGATTTCCTTCCCCAAAACATGCTGTCGTATATAAACCGCGTAATGAGGCCCACTGTGATATCCAGTACTGCGGGCGGAACGCCATTCAGGTCCAGTATGGTTAGTTGTTGGTTAGAGCCAATCCATGCCTTCAGGAGATCATGCAGATCGAGCTTTGACGTTTGATCCTTATACTCACCAGGGTAAAACATAAAATCGTAACGAGAATCCCGGAGTCTGGAAATGAGCTTTTTCTCATACGCAAAAAACTCCAGATGGTTTTTCGACTTGTGAGGTGGCGCATTACCAATCGCATATGCCTCAAACTTAGGCGGGATCAGTTTCTCGAAGTCTCCTTTATCCACTACACAGGCGGTATCTATCGTCTGGTTCTCCTTTGACGCCTCCGTAAACGTAGCGTTCAACCACCAATACATAGAACCCCAGAGCTCCCGAACGCTAAAAGGTATTGGGGAGTCGGCAGTGATTTGATCAGGGCTAATTGTTCCGGCCTTTAGCTTGGCCCCATTGGCGCGCTTAAGATCTGTGACACGTTCACGGAACAACCGATACTCAGGGGTCGATTCCTCTTTCGAGGTAGCACCCACCAAGAAGTACGCAAGCTCCTCGAAGTTCATCAACCAGAAAGGAACGGAAAGCGGATTCTTTGAATCACCTATTCGGAAAACATTGGCCTCTGGAAATGCTGAGCGGTACTCCCCATGAGGATCCACTAGCACAATTCGCGATCCCACGTACTCGCTCAAGATTCCCTTGAGAATACTAACTGTCGTGTTCGATTTCCCGCTTCCAGTCGAACCAAATATCGCGGAATGCCGCAATACGAGCTTGTGGAGGTCCGCGTACACAGAGAGATTATCTGACGAGGAATGCTTCCCGATTTCTATCGACCCTTTGTCTCTTTTCCCGTAAATGCGCTGAAGATCATCTTCTACGACCAGGTGGACTTCATCATTTATCGTCGGATAGGTACCTATACCCTTCTCAAAGGGATCATCCCCAATACTCTCTCCAATAAGTTGAATTGATAGAAATCGAGAACCAGAATGGCTCGCTATCCCGTCATCTACGACCTTGCTCGGTGCATTGCTGACGGAGGATACAATTCCATAAATAGTGATACTCCCGATTGGGAGCTTAACGAACGTACCGATCTGCCCGATCTTATACAGGCGGCCATTGATGATCGGCGCGGCAGAAGGAATTTTATCCGATAGCTCGACCTCCACAGAACCCGAATCCACTCGGATCACCTTGCCTAGGTAAGTGATGTCTCCAATCATGGCGCCGGGGCCATTGGGAGAAGGTCCGCCTTGCCAGAGGAAGCGATAAGAAATGTTACAAGCTCATTGAAGTCTCCGAGCTTGAGTCTTTTACCCGGCTCGTCATAGTAGAGATCAACTTTCTCCGTTGGGCTAACCGAGGCCTTGTCAAAAGACCACTCATGGAGAGTTCCGTTGACCATTGCCTTTGTGGGCCCGAATGCATTTAGATTCAAGTACGACGAACCAAGCTTATGCAAAGCCTCAACTTCTGCATCTTGGTAGAAGAATACGACGCAGAAGAGCCTGGTATTCCGCCGACATGTGTTGAAGATGATTTCGTTTATATGTTGGTCTGAGAACGAGTACCCGACAACTATGAAAAGCAACTCACCATTCAATAGGTACGTCTTGAGCCTATCGAAATACGCGATGAATGGCTGCTTTCTGGATGAATCGTACTTCTCCTTTGACGGGTAGATAACAAGTTCTTTGTCGAGATGGTTAGCTTTATCATACTTTCCGACACGAATAATTCTCTGTGAGTTCGACTTCGCCTCAGTCTTCCAAAACCAGCTAAGCGAACCGTGAAGCTTCCAAAGCCTAAGCCAGTTTTTGGTTAGGTCATTCTGACTTACAAAGTGGTCAACACTTTCCTGCCAAAAGAATGGCTCATACGAACCGACAAACCCATCAAAGTATGGAATCTGGCTAGCCTCGAGAGATTTTTCAACAATCAGGTCATAGTTTGTCGTAAAGATCTCCTTTGAAAACTCTCGATTCAGAATGTTTAGCCATGCAACAAATCTAGTCGGGGTAGCAAGATCCGCTTTGTCTTCGCTCGCGGTTAGAATGTCGTAAATGCCCTTGCAGATCTCTCTATCGAGATCTCTGGCGGCCTCGCCAGAAACGCCTATGTAATTCTTGTCTTTTTTGTCGCTGGCGATTTCTCGAATCCTGCGCACTTGATTCAAGATATCCTCGATGTTTACCTTTGGCATTGTCGTTGCCAAGTCCGCCTTAATGACTCTAAAGTTCTTCATGTGCTCGCCAGTAAGCTTCTTCTCCGTTTCTACCGTTAACATTTCAATGTTTGGGATCTTTAGAGCACATGAAGTCCCTGCACCAAAAAAGAAGCCGATGTTCTTTGAATAGGCGAGCTGATTCTTAAGCTCTCTGACCTCCTTTACGACATCCACCTTCTGCATGACGCCACCTCCAAGTGAGAGAAACTAGTCAACGAGCAGCCATTTGGAGGATAAGACAAACTGATCGCCTCCTGGTAGCTATCGTGCGGCGGGCAGCGTCGACGGGACGTCGATGCCAGCGGACGGGGTGCGCCGTGGAGGTGGCCTGGAATTGCTTATCCAGAAGCGTTGTACCTAAACTCAGCATTGCATGGACGACTCCCAAAGTGGGCTGGATTTCGAGGAGATCATCCACAAGCTTCATGAGGCCGACGTCCTGCTCGGCAGGGGCAAGTCGCTGGCGGAGCTGGAGGCGGTGATCGCGCGGTTCAGGTTGGCGGTGACCACGCTCGCGATCGATAAGCTGATCCTGAAGGAAGTGGCCCAGGGAAAAGTCTTAGCCCGATGCATCGGTGGGAAGCGGATATGCTCGCGAGAACTTGTCACCGGTTCTCAGAGGGCCGCATCTGCGGGGCGTTGGGTAGACTCCGTTCGACCATCCGTTGCGCCCGCGAACCGTGGCCTGGCGACCGGCTACTGAGGGCCGCGATCATCGGCTTCGCGGGCCAGTACTGTCGCTACGGCTTGCGACTAGTCACGGGTGGGCTGCAGCAATCGGGCTCGCGGCGGAACGCCTCCCAGGCGAAGCAGGTCCGGAAGTAAAAGGGCCTGAAAGGGCACCAAGAACAAGCGAAGCGCGGCCGACTGTGGCAGGCAGTCGTGCATAACACCTACGGTGTTATCCAAAGGCAACTTCAGGGCCCACTCCGCTAGGCAGGGCAGTTCACAGATCCGCTGTGAAGCTGAGGTCTATTCTTCCAATGACCGGGGCATCGACCTGTCGCCTGATGCTTTCGCCCCGCTCTAACTGCTCTACCGCCGCGAGGCTCCGTGCCTCGTCCTCAGGCGCACGGCAGGCTGGATTACCGGATTCCCACACCACGGCGCGAAATCTTTCCTCATCGAAAGCCTGGTAGTAGAGCTTCTTGGCGGCGTCATAGCTGAGGAAATTCCACTCGGCCAGTCGATGAAATGCCCGTTCGGGAGTCATCGCAGGGTCACCGTTGATGCACGCCACCACAAGACCCCTGACGATTAGGGGATGCCAGCGATAGCGGCCGGCGGGCCGGCCGCGCGGAGCGTTCCAGCGGCCCGACCTGACAATTTGACTGACTTTCTCACGCACCGCTGCGACCGCTATCAGCTCAGGGTGATCACTTAGTTGGCGAATCAGGGCGCTCACGTCGGCTCGTCGCGCCAGGTGCTGCCAGCGTTTTAGTGCCCGCTCACGGCCCTGCAGGGCCGTTGCCAGCGATGTCGATACCGTACTCGCCCCACTGATCTGGAGATTTTGCTCTGGACGCTCAACTGTTCTGGCTTTAGCAGCCAGCGTCTTGGGCACCACCAGAGGGAACGCAGGGAGCTCCAGGCGCGCCGGGACCCACTCGTAACCGGTCGTATCCATTGCGATTCCTGCCCCTATTTTCCGACACAGATCGGCGGGCCGCTTTCTGGAAGGATCGCAACCAACAGAGGGAATCGGAAATTTCTGTTCATGTCCAAAATCGCTCTACTCACTCAGCTCACTCGCTGGCCCGAGGCAGACGCCGAAGAACTCGCCGCGGCGCTGGGCCTTGCGTATCCGGCCACCGCCATGGCCCTGCTGCGGGCTTGGCGCCAGGGGCTGCTCGGTCGGGACCAGGAGCCAGAGAGCGGTCGCTACGTCTATTGGCTCACCGATCACGGCCGCGCCCGCTGGGGTCATCTTAAGTCCTTAAACCGCGGCGGGTAGTTCGCCACCGCGCCATTGGAGATGTTATGTCAAAAGACAAGTCCCCTAGATCCCCCGCCCCGCGCGCCGGGCGACAGTTCCATCAGTGCCTGGAATGCGGCGCCCCGGTCGAACCCAAGTTCGGCGCCGGTGAACTCAGCTGGTGTCCCGGCTGCTGCGCCGAAGGCTCGGTGCGTGTGCAGACCGGCCATTTTCCCGACCCGATTCTCTATGGGCTCTGGCTCTGCGAACAGTCTGCGGCCGCGCCGTCGGCCGAGGCGCCGCCGGCAGTCCCGGCGAGCCGAAATAGCGGCACTCCAATATCACCAGCATTTTCAGCCCCGGATTTTCAACCCACCCCACCCCGTAAAGGACTGCTGATGCGAACACCGAAACTTCACACGGGCATCTTTCACTGCCCCGATTGCGCCATCGATTTTGATCTGATTGGCGAGGAGTGCCTACTCTGCGACCGCTGCAACGGGCTACTGGAAAAGGGCTGCCTGGCGGACCGCCCCTATGAAACCGACGATGAGGAGCCCTGAGCCCGCTATCGGTCGGGGGCCACGCCATGCACACCATCGGACTCCAGGAGGCGGCCCGCCTCCTTCGACTGCACCCCACCACCGTGGCGGAAAAGGCCCGCCGGGGCGAGATCCCCGGCGCCAAGCCGGGCAAGTGCTGGGTATTTATCGAAGAAGATCTTGCGGCCTATCTGCGCTCGCTCCATGCTCCGGTCCTGCGGGCGTTGCAGGGTGACAACCCGGAGAAATCCTTATGTCACTCTACAAACGCAAAGACTCACCGAATTGGTGGGTCAAGATCGCCCACGGCGGAGGCTGCCTACAGCGAAGCACTGGGACTCCCGACCGCAAGAAGGCCCGGGAATACCACGACAAGCTGAAAGCCTCGCTGTGGGACCAGGCGAAACTCCGCGTCAGACCGAGCCACACCTGGAACGAGGCTGTCGTGCGGTACATGGCGGAAACAAAGCGAAAGTCGTCGATGGGCAACCTGCAGGTCAATCTCCGTTGGCTCCATCCCCACCTGGATGGACTCGCGCTGGAGCGCGTCGATCGCACCAAGGTCGACGAACTCCGGCAGCGGAAGCTGGCCGAAGGGGTCTCGCCCACCACGGTCAACCGGCAGCTGGAAGTGGTCCGCGCCATCCTGCGCAAGGCCGCCAACGACTGGGAATGGCTGGACCGTGCCCCGCTGGTGCGGATGCTGGCCGAGCCCAAGCGTCGGATCCGCTGGTTGACCCGGGAGCAGGCGGCGACGCTCATCAGGGAGCTGCCGAAGCACCTGAAGGCCGTGGCCCGGTTCAGCCTGGAGACGGGGCTGCGCAAGGCCAACGTGACCGGGCTGGAATGGTCGCAGGTGGATCTGGCACGCCGATGTGCCTGGATTCACCCGGACCAGGCCAAGGCCCGCCGGGCGATCCCGGTGCCGTTGTCACAGGCGGCGGTCGAGATCGTCCGGGCGCAGGAGGGTGAACACCCTGTCTACGTGTTCACCTACCACGGCAACCGCCTCACCCAGGTCAACACCAAGGCCTGGCGGGCGGCGCTGAAGCGCGCAGGGATTGCCGACTTCCGTTGGCACGACCTGCGGCACACCTGGGCCAGCTGGCACGTCCAGGCCGGGACGCCCCTGCACGCCTTGCAGGAACTCGGCGGCTGGGAGTGTGCGGAGATGGTGCGCCGCTACGCGCACCTCTCCAGCGAACACCTCGCGGTGTACGCCGAGCGCATGTCCGGCGCAGCGACGGTGACAGCGACCGACGCGACGACGACGAACGTGAATGGCTACGATCTGGCTACGCTAAACGTCAGCAACGACGAGCGCGTGCTCGCAAGTTGTTGATTAGGTGGCGCGCCCGGACCGATTCGAACGGCCGACCCCCTGGTTCGAAGCCAGGTGCTCTATCCAGCTGAGCTACGGGCGCATGTCTCTATATATAAGTATCGCGCGTGAACGCGCTCCTACGCGCGGGCGGCCATCATCTTCAGGAAGCCTTCGAAGGCAGTGCCGTAGGCCTGCAGGATCGGGCCGCAGTCCGGGTGGCTTTCACAGGCCTTCCACCAGACGCTCAGGCGGCCGCTCTCGGTGGGGTCCGTGATGCCGAAGTTTCCCGCGCCCATGATCTTCTTCATCATCATGGCGCAGGTGCTGAGCGCGCAGTCGCCCAGGGTGGGCGTGTTGCCCACACAGAACGGGCCGCTGCCCATGGCGTGTTCGGCGTAGCCGAAGGTCTTCACGAGTTCCTTTGCGGAGGCTTCTACCACCGCCTGATCCCGCTTGGCAGGATTCATCTGGCGAAACAGCGGGCTCACGTGCTGGACGATGTACAGGTCGGTGATGCGCGCGATGAGCCGGGACCGGGCGCGGTCGATGGGCAGCTTGGGCAGGCCGGAGGTCTGGGGGAACGCGTCCTCCAGGTAATCGCAGATGATCGTCGATTCGCCCAGGCCCTGACCGTCCACATCCAGCGTTGGCATTTTGCCGATGGGATTGAGCCTCAGGTACTCGGGGCTCTTGATCCCGCCGCCAGGGGGCTCCATCAGGGGCAGTTCGACGCCCTTGATCTTCGCGTACATGACCACGCGGGCAACGTAGGGGGAGGCAATGGCGCCGTAGAGCTTCATGGTGCTGTTCCTTGGGGGTCTGAGTTGATCAGGTAAGAACTGAGATGTCGAAATCGCGAACGAGAGCGTCCGCCTGGAAAATCTTCAGCAGGATAGCCACCCGCATCCACATGCCATTGCGCTCCTGCCGCCAGTAGACGGCGCGGGGGTCGTCATCCACCGCCGGCGCGATCTCGGGGCCCCGGGGCAGCGGGTGCATGATCACGGCCGTGGGCTTCATCAGGCGAATGTTCTCCGGCGTCATGCTGTAGTCGGCGTAGTTGATCTGGCGGGTCTCGCCCGCCGTGTCCCACTCGGACTGCATGCGGGTGACGTAGATGGCGTCGAGGGAGGGCAGGACGTCGGGAAGTTTTGCCTCGTCCACGAAGGGAATGTTGTGCTCCTTCAGATGGGCCTTGATGTCGGGCTCCAGGGCAAACTGCGGGGGTGCGATCAGCACCAGACGCATGTTGCGGTAGTTCTTCATCAGGTAGCAGAGGGAGCGCACCGTGCGGCCGCGCTTCAGGTCGCCCATCAGGCCGATCACCTTGCCGTCGATGCCGCCCTGCTCCTCGAAACTGCGGTCCAGGGTGTAGATGTCCAGCAGGGCCTGGGTCGGGTGCTGATCCTGGCCGCTGCCCGCGTTGATGATGGGCACGGGCCGGGGAATGCGGTTCATGAGCTCCGCCGCCCGGGCCGCTTCGCCGGACCGGGGGGTGCGCATCACGATCACGTCCACGTAGGAACTGAAGGTGCGGATGCTGTCCTCGAAGCTCTCGCCCTTGACCTCCGAGGAGGTGGACGGGTCCCGGATCTCGCTGGTCCGGATACCCAGCACGTGGCAGGCGTTGCTGAAGGAGAGGAAGGTGCGGGTGGACGGTTGCACGAAGTAGAGCATCGCGCGGCGGTCGGGGAGCAGGCCGAGCAGGAAGCGGGCCCCGTCCGGGTGCTTGGCCAGGAGCCGCACCCGGGTGGTCAGTTCGCAGAGGTCGTCCAGCTGGGCCCGGTCGAACACCCTGGGGTCAATCACGTGGAACAGCGGGGCGGGCTGCAGCGGCATCTGGGCTACTTTCGCTCTTTTCGGCCGCCGCGATGATAGCAGGGAAGGTACCGGACCTTAGTTTTGTTAGTTATTCGAATAACTAACAAAACTAAGGTCCGGTACCCTTTCGGGGGAATACAGAAACTTTTGACTGGCGTCGGGGAGGGCTGCTGGCTAGGCTGTGGCCATGGATCTGTCCTTTGCCCTGTCGAACTTCCTCAGCCCGCCGATCCTGTTCTTTTTCCTCGGCCTGCTGGCGGTCCTGGTCCGGTCAGACCTGGAGATCCCCCAGCCGATCCCGAAATTCCTGTCCCTCTACCTGATGCTCGCCATCGGCTTCAAGGGTGGGGTTGAACTGGGGCACAGCACCCCCGGAGGCCAGGTCCTGCTGACCCTCGGGGCGGCCATCGTCATGGCGGCAGTGGTACCGGTGTACTGCTTCTTCATCCTCCGCCGCCGCCTCAATGTCTACAACGCCGCGGCCATCGCCGCGACCTACGGCAGCGTCAGTGCAGTCACTTTCGTCACGGCCACGGCATTCCTCGACCAGTCCGGCATCCCCTACGGTGGCTATATGGTCGCCGCCATGGCCCTGATGGAGTCACCAGCCATTGTGGTGGCGGTGATCCTGGCGCGGCTCGCGCTCAGCAAGCCGGGCCCCGACGGCACCGCCCCTACCCTCGAGACGGGCTGGAGTCACCTGCTGCGGGATGCATTCTTTAACAGCAGCGTCTTCCTGATCCTGGGCAGCCTGCTGGTGGGTGTGATCACCGGCGACCGGGGCCAGACCGCGCTCCATCCCTTCACCAATGCCCTGTTCCAGGGAATGCTCTGCTTCTTCCTGCTGGACATGGGCATCGTTGCTGCGCGGCGCCTCAAGGACCTGCGCACCAGCGGCGGCTTTCTGCTGGGCTTTGCGATCCTGATCCCGCTCTTCAATGCCCTGCTCGGCATCGGCCTGTCGCGGCTGCTTGGCCTGGGTACCGGCGACGCCCTGCTGCTCACCACCCTCTGCGCCAGCGCGTCCTACATTGCCGTCCCAGCTGCCATGCGGCTCGCCCTGCCGGAGGCCAATCCGGGCCTCTCGCTGCCGCTTGCCCTCGCGGTAACCTTTCCGCTAAACATTACGCTTGGTCTGCCCCTCTACCTGGCGCTGATCCAACGGTTCGGGAGCTGACTCATGCAAGCCGTCAAGCGCGTCGAAATTGTTACTGACACCCTGCAGCTGGACCGGGTCCTCGAACTGCTCGACAAGGCGGGGGTGTCCGGCTACACCGTCATCCGCAATGCGGAGGGCAAGGGCCACCGGGGGGTCCGGTCGGGCGACGACGTTACGCGGGTGTTCCAGAACAGCTACATCCTGACGGCCTGCACCGAAGAGCAGCTGGAGAAGGTCGTCGCAGCGGTCCGGCCGGTGCTGAAGCGGGTCGGCGGCATGTGCCTGGTGAGCGACGCCCTCTGGGTGATGCACTAGAGTCATGCACTAGAGTCAGGCACTAGACGACACCCCGTGAGGCTCGCAAACTCCCACCTCGACTGGCTCGAATCGGAATCGATCCACATCCTGCGGGAAGCCATCGCCGAGGCGCAGAACCCGGTGATGCTGTTCTCCGCGGGCAAGGATTCGACCGTCATGGCGCATCTGGCCCTCCGCGCTTTTTACCCCAGCCCGCCCCCGATGCCCCTGCTGCACGTGGATTCCACCTGGGAATTCAGGTCCCTCATCGAATTTCGGGATGCCTTTGCCCGGGAGCATGGCTTCACGCTGATCGCCCGTGCCAATGAAGAGGGCCGGGCCGCGGGGATCAACCCCTTTGAGCATGGGGACGCCTACACCAGCGTCATGCGGACCGAACCCCTGAAGACTGCCCTCGACGAGGGCGGTTACGACATCATCTTCGGGGGCGCCCGGCGGGATGAGGAGAAGTCCCGCGCCAAGGAGCGGATTTTCTCCGTGCGGGGCGCCGGCCACGGCTGGGATCCCCGCCAGCAGCGCCCGGAACTCTGGCGGCTCTACAACACACGCCTCGGCAAGGGCCAGTCTGCCCGCGTCTTCCCGCTCTCCAACTGGACAGAGAGTGATATCTGGGCCTACGCCCTCCTGCACAAGATCCAGCTGGCACCGCTTTACCTGGCTGAACCGCGGACGGTGGTCGAACGCAACGGCACGCTGATCGTCGTGGACGACGAGAGCCGCATGCGTTTTCAGAGCGGCGACCGCCTCCACACCAGGACCGTGCGCTTCCGGACCCTCGGCTGCTGGCCAGTGACAGGTGCCATTGAGTCAGAGGCCACTACGCTTTCCGCCGTCGTGGACGAAACGCTCAGGGCATCGAGCTCGGAGCGCCAAGGGCGCATCAGTGACGGCGAGGATGGCGGTTCCCTCGAGCAGAAGAAGCGCGAAGGCTATTTCTGAGCATGTCGGGCCTCGCCCTGCCCTACCAGAACACGGTCGCCGTTCTCGCCTCGATGCACGGCAAGGAGCGCGTCATTGCCCCACTGCTGCAGGAGCTGGGACTCAGCGTTGCAGTGGCCCCAGGGCTGGATACCGACCGCTTCGGGACCTTCAGCCGGGAGATCGAACGGACCCTCTCCCCCCTCGAGGCAGCGCGGGCCAAGATCCACGCGGCCTTTGAGCGTGCGCCCCACGCACGCGTCGGCCTTGCCAGCGAGGGCAGCTTTGGGCCCCATCCGTTCATTCCGTTCCTGCCCCTCGGCCAGGAGCTGGTGCTGCTGATCGACCGGGACGCTGCCCTGGAACTGACCGGGCGGGACGCCAGCCCGGCCACGAATTTCGGCCATGTCGTCGCTCCGGAGCTCAGCAGCGCGCTCAGCTTCGCGGAGCGGTCCGGCTTCCCCGGGCACGGACTGATCGTGGTGGGCTGCCGGGACGGCCTCCCGGCGCCGGACCTGGCGCTGATCAAGGACCTTCCCGACCGGCGCGCACTGGAGGCGGCCGTCGGCAGGGTGATCGCCCAGTGTGGTGCCGCTTTTGTCGAAACGGACATGCGGGCCCACCGCAATCCCACCCGCATGACCGCCATCGGGCGGGCCACCGCCGATCTGGTCCGCCGTTACCAGAGTCGCTGCCCCGTCTGCGCCCAGCGGGGCTTCGATATCACTGAACGGCTGCCCGGACTTCCCTGTGCCGCCTGTGGCGCAGCCACCCGGCTGATCCTGACGGAGGTCCTGTCCTGCACCGCCTGCAACCATCGGGAGACGCGGCCCGCCGCGGCCAGAGCCGCGGCCAGCGCCACCGCGGATCCCGGGTCCTGCGACTACTGCAACCCGTGACGCGGCCGGGAACCAGCCGTCTATACTTTCCAGGCCCCGCGCTTATCGGCAACCAGAACCTCCTATGACCGCACCCGCCTTTCCCGTCACCCTCGCCGGTCGCCGCCTGCTCATCACCGGGGCTGCTTCCGGCATTGGCCTCGCGCTGCTGCGGGGTGCGGTGGCGGACGGCGCGGAGTGCGCTGTGCTCGTGCGGGACCGGACGGAGGCAGACGCGCTTGCAGGGCTGCTCCCGTCGGCCAGAGTCCAGGTGGCTGATCTCCGGGACGTGGCAGGCGTTGCCGCGGTGACCCGCCAGGCGCTCGCCAGTCTTGGCGGCCAGGTGGATGGTCTGGTCTGTTCGGCCGGCGTCTTCGACCATCGCGGCGCGCTGGAGACCGATCTGCAGCAGTGGCAGGCGGTGCTGGACGTAAACCTCACGGCGGCCTTCGAAGTGGCCCGGGAGTGCGCCCGGGTGATGGCCACCGCAGGTCGTGGTTCGATCGTGCTGGTCTCCAGCCAGATCGGCATCATCGGTCACCCGCGGGCCGCAGCCTACACGGCGTCGAAAGCCGCTTTGAATGGTCTCGTGCGGGCCCTGGCCATCGAGCTGGCGGGCTCCGGCGTGCGGGCGAACGCGGTGGCGCCGGGACCGATTGCAACGCCGATGACCGAGGCGGCCCGGGCCGACAACCGCCGCTCAGCGGCTCTGCTGGCCAGCATTCCTCTCGCGCGCTTCGGTACCTCGGAGGAAGTCGCGGCGGCCATTGCCTTCCTCCTGTCCGACGCCGCGTCCTTCATCACCGGGCAGGTGCTCTGTGTGGATGGCGGCGTGACTACGGCTTGACCGTGGTCACGCCTTAGGCGCGCCGCCGCTGGCCCGGGTCAAGCGGTCGTGCACCGCCTCCCAGCCCTCGGCTCGCGGCGGCAGTTCGACCAGCAGCAGCCCACAACCCCAGGAATCAACCTCCCGCAGGCGGGCGTAGAGCTGCTGGCCGTAGGTCGCCGGATCGGCGGGCATGCGGACCCACCGGCAATTGAGCGGCGGCGGCAGCGGCGCGCGGAGTGCCAGAACGGCAGTCGGCTTGTCGCCGGGCGGCGAGCCAGCCAGTTCGGCGACCGCGTCGGCCACGAGGTGCAGCGGCGTGTCCGGCACGTAGTGGGATGCCAGCAGGCCCGGGGCCCGGGGCGCGCCCGCCCCGCCGATTTCCGGCACCGCGCCCAGAATCTCACCGAGGGCCGTGCGACTCACGGCACCTGGCCGCAACACCCGGGGTGACGGCCCGCTCAGGTCAAGAATGGTGGATTCGAGGCCAACCGCGCAGGGTCCGTCATCCACAATGCAGTCCAGATTGGCGCCGAACTCGGCAACGACATGCGCGGCCGATGTCGGGCTGACCCGGCCAAAGCGATTGGCCGAGGGCGCCGCGATGCCGCCGCCGAAGGCGCTGAGCAAAGCCAGCGCCAGGGGGTGGCCCGGCACGCGCAGTCCCACCGTATCCTGACCACCGGTAACGAGATCCGAAACGCCTGGCGCCCGCTTGAGGATCAGCGTCAGCGGGCCGGGCCAGAAGCGCTCAGCCAGTCGCCAGACCACCGGTGGAATATCCCGCGCCCAGCGCTCGATATCCCGGGCTGCCGCCACGTGCACGATGAGCGGGTGGTCGGCGGGTCGGCCCTTGGCGGCAAAGATGCGGCCCAGGGCCTCCTCATTGGCGGCGTCGGCGCCCAGGCCATAGACCGTCTCCGTCGGAAAGGCCACGAGACCACCGCGCCGCCAGACCTCGGCAGCTGCGGCAATCTCGGCGCGACGGGGCGTGAACGCCGGGTCGCTCAAGTAACCAGACTCCAGCCAAGCGTGCCGCCGGCGCGGAGAGGCACGCCGAGCTCAGCGCCGAAGTTCACCTGCTCAGGCACCGTCCAGGGCCGGGCCTCCAGAGTGATCTGCGCCACGTTACGGGGCAACCGATAGAAATCGGGCCCGTGAAAACTGGCGAAGGCTTCCAGACGTTCCAGGGCGCCCGCCTGCTCGAAGGCCTCGGCATAGAGTTCCAGCGCCGCGTGGGCCGTGTAGATGCCGGCGCAGCCGCAGGGCGACTCCTTCGCCTGTCGCGGGTGCGGCGCGCTGTCCGTGCCGAGAAAGAACCGGGGGTGACCACTGGTCGCCGCCTCCACCAGCGCGAGACGGTGCGTCTCGCGCTTGAGCACCGGCAGGCAGTAATGGTGGGGCCGCATTCCCCCCGCAAACATGGCGTTGCGATTCAGCAGCAGGTGGTGCGCGGTGATGGTTGCAGCGACGGTGGCGGGCGCGGCGCGAATGAACTCTGCCGCCGTTGCCGTGGTGATGTGTTCAAGGACGATGCGCAGACCCGGAAAGTCCCGCACCAGGGGCTCCAGGTGCCGCTCAATGAAGACTGCCTCCCGGTCGAAGATGTCGGTCGCCGCATCCGTGACTTCCCCGTGCAGGAGCAGGGGCATGCCGTGCCGTTCCAGGGCGGCCAGCACGGGATAGCACCGCCGCAGATCGGTGACACCCGCTGCGGCATTGGTGGTGCCATGGGCCGGGTAGTACTTCACCGCGTGCACGACGCCGCTCGCCCGGGCCTGGGCAATTTCTTCCGGCGCCGTGTTCTCGGTCAGGAACAACGTCATCAGCGGCTCGAAGGAGTAACCCGCCGGCAGGGCGGCCAGGATGCGCTCCCGATAGGCCTGGGCCTGGGCTGTGGTC
The DNA here is from genome assembly GCA_031409515.1 of Gammaproteobacteria bacterium. GTDB lineage: Bacteria > Pseudomonadota > Gammaproteobacteria > Steroidobacterales > SHZI01. Next base: position 53,077 of record JANNXJ010000053.1, read on the forward strand.
GTGACAGGCGGCACCAGATTGGGCATGACGATGGCACGGGCAAAGCGCCGCGCGGTATCGGGCAGCACCGAGGCCAGCACGTCCCCATCCCGCAGGTGCAGGTGCCAGTCGTCGGGCCGGGTGATGGTGAGGCGGGTGGCTTGCATAGGCTGTTCGGACCCTGGGTTCATTGCAGCTAGAATTGCCATCATGACACCAGAACCTCCTGACTACGGTCCCCGGGCCCGGGTTGGCATCGCCGTGCCGCATTCGAATCCTACCGTAGAGCCAGAATTGCGCACGCTGATTCCAGCCGCCATCGGCGTTTACGCCACGCGCCTCACCCACCCGGCGCCCCGGGTCGAGGAGCGCCTGAACCACTACGTGCGGCACATGCCCGCGGCGATCCGGACCTTTGGGGAAATGACCCTCGCCGCCTTCGGCTTTGGCTGCACCGGGTCGTCCTACATGGCGGGCCTGGAACTGGAAGAGAAACTGACCGCGGCGGCCGCTGAGGAGTGCCGCATCCCGGTGATCACTGCGGCCCAGGCCATCCGGCTCGCCCTCAAGAGCCTCGGCTGCAGGTCCATTGCCCTGGTGTCGCCCTACCCGGCCGAACTCGCGGAGGCCGGCTACCGCTACTGGGCTGACGCCGGGATCCGGGTGGTGGCCCGGCTGCGGGTCGATCCCACCCTCACCGACACGCACCGGATCTATGAACTGACGAGTGCAGACGCGCTGGCAGCGCTGCGGAAAATCGACAGGTCGGGCGCCGACTGCCTGCTCGCCAGTGGCACCGGCATGCCAACCCTGCGGGCGCTGCGGATCCTGCACAGCGAGAGCAGCCTGCCGGCGCTCTCGTCAAACCTCAGCCTCGCCTGGGCCCTGACCCGGGTGGCGGCAACCGAACTGGCAACCGCCTCGCCGGGGAAACTCCTCGTCTAACAGCGCTGGCCAGCGGCAATAGCGCGCCGAACAGCAGCAGCGCGGTGGACGGCAAGGGCACAACGGTGATTGATCCGGACTGGCTCAGTTCGAGCCCGGAGTAGGCGCTGCCGCCGCTGGCGAATGGATTCATTGCGAACTCCGACAAGGCCAGCGCACTACTACCGCTACCCACCGCGAGAAACGAGACCGTCGCAAACAACAGGTCGCCGCTGCGGCTTTCAAACGAGTTGAATGTGATGCCCGTGACGCTCCCGGTCCCGTTATCGACGAGTCCGGCGTCACTAAAGAACTCCCAATCGCCCGTATTGACCACAATACCCGTGACGTTGATCACCGTCGGATCAAAAGTAAAACTAATGCCACCGCCGTCCAGATTGCCACTGTTGAAAGCCGCGCCGACAAGATCGAGACTAAAGCTGCTGCCGGGCGCCCAGCTCGAGATGGGCGGTGCAAAGCTGACGACCGCTGCATGCGCTGCACCGTCGAACAGGGCAAGCAGAACTGCCAACCCCACTACAGTCTTATTCTTGGTTTTCATCATCGCATCACTCCCATGTCGTTTCACGGAACCAGGGCACTGGGCCCCGGACTCTTGCCAATCAGGCCCCGGAACACGCCCAGATCCAGCGAATTCACGAGTCCGTCACCGTTCAGGTCCGCATCGGGATCTGCCGTATTGAACCGGGCCTTGAAGAGACCGAGGTCCAGCGAGTTCACGAAGCCACTGTTATCCAGATCGGCGTCGCAGAGATTGCCGTAGCCGTCGCCATTGGTATCGCGCTGATTGGAGTTAGCGGCCAACGTGCAGTTGTCATCGCCATCGGTCGGGCCATCCTGGTCCCGGTCAATCCCGATCCGTACTCCGGATCCTGGAGGCACGGCCGTAAAGGTCAGCTCCTGACCGGTAGCGCTGGCGAGTGCACGCAGCGCCACCTCACTGAGCGGCAGCTCGATGGCCCGATCACTACGAAACGTGCCGTTGGGGAGCCGTAGCCAGCTGCGCGCAGTTCCACTGACGCGTCCCCGCACCACCAGATCGGCATCGCCCGCGACTGCGCGCGCCAACAGCAAATCAATGCGGGCATCCACGGGCGCATCGGACCCTGGCCCACGGGTTACCTGCTGACCAACAACCGGTTTCAGATTGGAGTCAAAAGCGAAGGTAAACTGCTCGATGGCGCGGCGTTGCGGGTCACCACCGGGAACATTGAAAGCCACAATCTGCAGTCGTCGCAGGCCCGTATCGAACGCACCATCGTGCATTAGCCCGAAGCCGCGAATCTGGTTACCCGTGTAGCTGAAATCTGTCGCGTTGGCCGTGACTGGGGTCGCCGCCATGCCAAACATGCCCACCTTTTCGTACATACCGCGCAACTGGGGCCCTTTGAAATCAGCCAGCGCCAGGGTGCCGGGCGCACCGACAAAGGCGGAGCGGCCATTGCTGCCGAAGAACCCCAGCGCGGGATTCAGCGCGTGACAGGTATTGCAGGTGGCGCCGAAGGGGTTCAGGGCTTGACCGAAGTACGCGGTCCGCCCTAGCTGCTGGGCGGCTGTGAGGGAGTCGTCCAGATTCCGGATGGGATTTGGCGGCGGCAGGATCTGCAAGGCGAAATCCGTGAAGGCTTGCATCTCCGCCGCACTGAGCAGCGTTGACCGGCCCTGAAGCTCTGTAAACGCGGCGTTAAACTGCTTGAAGGCGGCATCCTCGTCGAAGGCACTGCCGCCGGGATCCAGGGCGCCGCTTTTGTCACCGCGCCAATGCATCGGGCCGTGCGTAGCGAGGCCCCGCAGCGTCTGCGTGGTCATCGGGCCCTTCATGGCATGGAAGGTAGCGGGAGGCGCCACGGGCGGCCGGAACACGAACGGGTTCGGATTCGCAATGCGGGTGCCGAGCGGATCACCCAGATCCCAGGCGAGTTCGTCCTTGTCACCGGCTATATGGCACGAAGCACAGGATGCCTCGCCATTGCTCGAGGTCAGGCGGGCGTCATACAGGAACCGCCGTCCATTGACGATGGACGCGGGTTCGGGGTTGAACAGCTTCAGGTGCGCCGTTTCTGCGCGGGTGACCGTGCTGATGGTGGATATGCCGTTGTCGAAACGCGTCATCACGTAGAGGCGGGATCTTCCCTCATCCAGGACGAGGCCAGTGGGACCACCACCGGTCACGACGATCTGCCTGGCGGCATCGGGCACGAAGCTGTTATTTTCCAGGCTAGCAACATCGAAAACACCGATCCTGTCCGAACCCTTGGCGGCTACGTACAGGGTGGTGCCGCTGGCGTTGACTGCCAAACCCTGAGGCGTCGCCAGCGACCGGTCCTTTACCCCGACGGGAGATGGGAGTGCAGCGTAGTCAATGTGTTTGTTGAGGTGTCGCGGCGCAACGGACCCCGTGGCTGGGTTGACCACGGTGATGCGTGCCTCGGCGAGGCGGCCGTTTACCGACGAGACTGGACTGCCCGGGGGCCGTAAACCGGCAAACCGCGTTTCGTTCCGCGCCTCGGTGTTGGTGACATAGACCTTGCCACTGGCCGGATTCACGGCCAATCCGAACAGGACGGTACCGACGCCGCTATAGGCGCCCGCCTGGACCATCACCCCGCTACTGACAGCGATACGAAAGACGTCGAAGTCAGGCAGGCCGAAACGTACCATGGGACTCCAGTCGCGACCGAGCTCGTCAACCCAGGCGCTTCCCGTGTTCCGAACGATCAGGCCCACTTCTGGCGCCGGGATGCCGTTCAGATCCGCGTTGGGCGCCGGTTGGCCGCCGGGCGAAGTCTGCTCGCCAGGGACCGACTGGCAGGGCGAGGCATTGGCTCCGTCATTGCAGATGATGGGCTCAGACAGAGTCGTCGTGCGATTCCCTGACTTGAATACACCCACGTAGACATTATTGCCGTCACCACTGACCGCCAGGGGTCCAGCGGTGTCACCAAAGAAAGTCATCACCTGCAGCGGGGTACCGCCCACACCAGCGCCGGGGTCGGCCGAATCGAAAACCCAGACGTCCGTTCGACCGATGCCTGGCGTGGTCAACTCACCCGGGTTTGCAGGGTCGTTATAGGGGCTGTTCTGACCGCGATGCGCAGCGCTGATGAAGACCCGGCTATTGTTGGTTCCGGCGAACACGATATCCCGCGGCTCATCACCGACCAGCAGTGTCCTGGTCACGCGGGGCGTGGCACCCGACAGGTCGACGATGCTGACGGAGTCCGAGAGATGGTTGACCACCCAGACTTCCGTGTTCGACCGCGCTGCGACGGCAACGGGCTCCATCCCGACCGGGACCGATGCGACTGGCACCAGCATTGACCCGGATGCACTCAGAATTTCCAGGCGGTTGTCTGGCGTATTCACGGCGAACAGCCGGGATTTGTCAGGCGACATGGCCAGCGGCCGAAACTGCTCGCTTTCAAAGGCCACGAAGGCGTTCTGCGCGAAACTTCCTGAACAAGCGAGGCTCGCGAGGACGAAGATGCTGAGGCGGTTTGGCGACATGGCAACCCCCATGGGTGGATACTTCGCGGACATAGTGAGCTTGGGACCAGCCTCAGGATGTCAAGCCGTACAAAAGTTCTGCAAAGTAGTGTGAAGAGGCTGGACGCGGGAGCCCACTTAAGGGAAGAAGCTGTCAGCACCATGACAAACTGGTTATTAGCGGAGCAGGATGTACCCTTGAGTGCAATTCCAAGTCTGTTGATCGTGGATGATGATAGGGAGCTGACCACCATGCTCTCGGAATACCTCTCGCGGGAGGGATTCGCCCCGGCGGTAGCGGGCAACACTCGGGAGGCACTGACGGCTATTCACGAGGGGAATCCTGACCTCGTAATCCTGGACGTCATGCTCGGGGGCGCCTCGGGCCTCGATCTGCTCAAGGATATGCGCCGACAGAATCTCCCTATCCCGGTCCTGATGCTCACCGCACATGGCGAGGAAACCGATCGAATCATTGGCCTCGAGCTCGGCGCGGACGACTACCTCACAAAGCCGTTCAATCCCCGGGAGCTCACTGCTCGGATTCGGGCCATCCTGCGTCGGGCAGTTGCCTCGCCGAGCGACGTCACGGTGCACAGGGTGGGCAACATTGAGCTTGACGTCCGGAAGCGATCCATCAGCGTTGCTGGCAAGCCCGTGGACGCGACAGGCGCCGAATTTGGCGTCCTGACTGAACTCATACGCCAGGCTGGGGATATTGTCAGCCGTGCGGAGCTCACGGAGCGGGTACTCGGCAGACCACTGACACTGTACGACCGGAGTATCGATACCCACATCAGCAACCTTCGCCGAAAGCTCGAGACCGATCAGGTTCGGATTCGAAATGTCCGGGGTGCCGGCTACGTCCTCACTGTTGGCCAAAGCGAGGAACCTTGAACCGGATCTCCCTGCGGATCTTTCTCGGCGTCTGGCTGACCTTGCTCGTGGTCATTGGCAGCACGATTGGCTTGGCACTCGTACTCGTTGCGCGTGCCAGTCCGGCCGGAGAACCGGAACCTTTCATCGCCGACGCCGCGCAGGCACTGGCCCATGGTGGACGGGAGGGATTGCGCCAATGGCTTGCTGGGCCTGGGCAGGAATTGCCCTACTTTCTTGTCTACGTCCTGGACGAGTCGGGCCGGGACTTGCTCGGGCGCACCCCGGTCGGCCCCCTGCGTAGCTGGCCGAGTGGGAAAACTGTAACCCTGCCGACAACACCTGGTGTTTCCTACGCACCCGGCAGGCCGATGCCCACGATCGCAGGACCGGATGGCGTGCGCTACTCGATTGTCACCCTGCCTCCGGCCTGGTCGCCGTTCCGGGGCCTGGCCCGAACGGGAAACCTGGCCGCGGCCCTCGCCAGCGCCTGTGGTCTAACGGCGCTGATCAGCTGGGTGCTGGCGGCCTCATTGACGCGCCCCATTCGTGAACTGACGCGGCACACGGAGTCCATCGGGCGGGGCGACCTCGATCGCGAGATTCCAGCGCAAACACTGGAGCGCGGCGACGAGATTGGCGACCTCGGCAGGAGCTTTTCCACCATGACCGCTCGGCTCAGGGAGCTGCTCGAAGCGCATGAGCAGCTACTGCGCGATGTTTCCCACGAACTGCGCTCGCCCGTGGCGCGTATGAAAATGGCACTCGCGCTTGCCCGTCAGCCGGCTGGGGATGTGGCCACCCAACTAACACGACTGGAAGGTGAAGCCCAGCGCATGGATGACATGGTCGGGCAGATCCTTGCCCTGACCAGACTCCATAGTGCAGCGGGAGCGCTGGCTCTGGCGCGAGTCGACCTGGCAGAACTGGTGGACGGGATCGCTGCAGACGCGGGCTTCGAGGCTGAATCGACAGGCCGCTCCATCCACTGGGCGTCGTCGACACCGAGCGTTTTCGTACTGGCCAATGAACACTGGCTTGGGTCCGCGATTGAGAATGTGGTGCGCAACGCCATTCGCTATGGCGCGCCGGGCCAGCCCGTCGAGATCGAGCTCGACGCCACAACGGAAGTGCTATCCCTTCAGATCCGGGACTACGGCGCTGGCGTGCCCAGTGACGAACTCTCTCGCATCTTCACGCCCTTTTACAGGACAACCGCGGCCCGGGAGGGAGCCATCTCCGGGGAGGGACTCGGTCTCGCCATCACCTACCGCATCATGCGTCTCCATGGGGGCACTGCCAGGGCACGCAACGCTGCCGAGGGTAGTGGCCTGATCGTGGAGCTCACACTGCCAGCGCTCAGGCAGGCTCAGCGGCGGAGTTAGTGCAACCACCGGACTGCGGACCCCGCATCGGCCACACCGACCGGGGGGCATAGCAGTCGCCGACGAGCTCCTGGTCTAGCGGTTGTCGGCGACCTTCTTGCCGTCTTCCTTGGGCGGCTTCTCGAGCACTTCCCGCACCGCTTCGCCGATCCACTCGACGAAGTTGGGGTGCTGGGAGATGCCCTTGGCATTGAAGGTGTAGTCGATGCCCTTGAGATCCGCGCGCAGCTTGGGCTGCAAGGTTCGGGCGCCGATCAGGTTAGTCACGATGAGCACATTCTGGCCCTTGTCGATGGCCCCCTGGGCCATCGCCCGCAGGCGCTGCACATTGGCCTCGCGAATTGCCGCCGGGGCGTCATCCTGCAGCAGCGCGGCCTTCACGTCCGCGAAGCCACCGTCCTCCTTCACGTAGCGCGCGAGCGTCTCCAGGATCGCCATCTCCTTCGGGTTGTCCACCGCCGCGTCCTTGCCGCTGGCCCCGTGGGCCACGATGATCACGAAGTCCTTGGCGGGGTTCTTGCTGATCTCCAGGGCGTGGTCGTGGATGATCTCGGCGACCAGGGGATCATCTTCCGGGGGCTTCGCCAGGTAGATTTTCGCCTTGGATTTCACCTGGGCCACGGTCACGAACTCTGCCTCGTCCCGCTGACCCAGGATGTACTCCCACTGGCGCATCAGTTCGTTGTAGCGGTTCGAGACGATCGGTACGACCACGATCTTGTCCACGCCCGCGGCTTCCAGGTCATTGATGGAGAGCTGCACGTGGTCGGACATCATCATGCCCATGCCCAGGGACAGCGAGGTGGGCACTGCGTTGGCGATGTCGGACAGGGACTGCCGGAACATCTTGTCGCCCTGCTCGCGGAACCCGTGGGACATGATCAGAACCCCGGCATCGCTCTTCAGGGTTGCCGGGCTGATGTACCACTGGTACTCCGGGCCCATCTGCACCATGGTCATGTCGATGGTGGCCTTGGTCGCGCCCTTGTAGAGGGGAATCTTGGCGCGGAGTTCGTCGTACATCTCGGGGGACATGGCGTGGGTCTGGCCCCAGAGGCGACGCCCCAGCTCGTCACGGCCGGTGTCCATCTGGTGCCCGGCGTGATCACCGTGGCCGCTGTGAGCCGCATCAGAGCTGGCGCTGGCGCCGCCATGCTGGGAGTGGTCCTCGGCATGGCCGGCTGCCGTGGCCGTGCCGGCGGCCAGCAGCAAAACCGTGGCCCCAAGAATTGCGGAACAACGCTGCCTGAATCCTGCGGTGGAAATACTCAAGGGAGTCTCCTTCTTCTGGTTGTCAGCTTCGATGACCTGGTAGTTTCAGATCAGCATCCCGATCTCGTAGCCCTGCCGGGTCGCAGCAAGGACCGACCGGGGTGCGTAGCAATCACCGATCGGGTAGACCTGCCGCCCGGCCGCCTCGAACCCGGCGCGCAACTGGTCGTCGGGCACGCGGGGTCCGGAATAAGTGACCGCGGCCACGTCTTCAAGTTCCGTCGTGTCACCGTTATAGACGTTGAATAGTGTGAGGCGCCCATCCTCCAGCCCGTCCAGCGACCGGGGTTCCACGTTGGTCAGGATCTCCACGCGCCGGTCGAAGAGCTGCTGGTAGATGGACTGGCGGTTGAGCAGGAGTACGTCGGAGGCAAGCCGCTCCCGGGGCGTCACGATCGTCACCCGGGCGAAGCGGTCGAGCAGCTTCAGCGCCGCGCCGTAGGTCATTTCCGTGTGGTCCTGATCGAAGAGCACCAGGCGACCCGGTTCCTGGGTGGTCCGGCCCCGGAGGCTGACGAGGAGTCCGCGGAGATCGAAGACAAAACCTTCCGCCACATACTCGGCGGGGATGAAAGCCGGCACGGCCATGGTGCTGCCGGTGGCGAGGATCACGGTATCGGCCTGGAGCGTGGCAGCCAGCGCCGCGTCCACCAACCTGCCCATCCTGAATTTGACGCCGTGCTGGCGGCAGGCCAGCTGCTGGTAATCGTAGATGCTGGAGAGGTGCTCGCCCCCGGGCACCTCGGCGTGCAGGCGGGTCTTGCCACCCGGCTCGTCGGCGGCCCCGTAAACCGTGACCCGATGACCGCGGGCCGCCGCCACCCAGGCCGCCTCGAGGCCCGCGATGCCGGAGCCGATCACCGCCACGTCTTTCAGGACGGCGGCTTGGGCAGGCTGCCAGTCCACTTCGTCCGGTTCGCCCACCCGGGGATTGTTGTCGCACTCGAGGCGCGTGCCCTCGATCACGGTGCGCCAGCAGGTGTTGCAGGACACGCAGTAGCGGATCTGGGCTTCCCGGCCGGTGCGGGCCTTCTCGCCCCAGGCGGGATCGGTGATCAGAGGCCGGCCCATGAAGACCAGGTCTGCCGTCCCGTCGGTCAGGGCCCGCTCGGCCTCGTTCGGGTCGGTGATGTAGCTGATGGCGCCCGTGGGAATCGCCGGGTCCGCCTGGCGCAGTTCGCGGATCTGGTCCAGGTACGGGGCCCGGGGACCGGCGGGACCGGGCATGTGCAACCAGAGGCTGCGGGCGTGGGCGCCCCAGACGAAAGTCCAGTAGTCCGCATTGCGCGCGGCCGAGATGGCGCTGGCAATCCGCCCCGCCTCCGCCAGGTCGATGCTGTGGGGCACTCCGTCGAAGCCCGGCAGCTTCAGGCCGATGATGAAAGGCCGGCCGCAGGCGGCCCGAATGGCGGCCATCAGTTCCCGCAGAAAGCGCGTGCGCCCTTCGAGGTCGCCGCCATAGGCGTCTTCCCGACGGTTGGACCAGGGCGACAGAAACTGGTGAAACAGATGGCCGTGGCCCGCAGAGATTTCGACGCCGGAAAACCCGGCCCCCTGCAGACGCCGGCAGCCCGCGGCCCACTCGTCGATGAGCTGCCGGATGCGGGCTGGCGTGAGGACGTGGGGCACTGTCCAGCTGAGATCGTCGGGCAACGCAGACGCACCGATCGCGTTTTCATTGCGCCCCGTGGCGTGCCGACCCCGCCCCGGATCCTGCACCTGGGCTAGCACCCGGCTGTCCCAGCGCTCCACTGCCGCCGCGACGCGCTTGAGGTCATCGAGCCCGACATCGTCCCAGCCTCGCAGCCGCTGCGGGCTGCGATTGGCGAAGGTCATGGCCACGGGCTCCGTGACGATGAGGCCTGTCCCACCCTGGGCCCGGCTGGCCAGGTAGTTGATCAGCCGGTCCGTCGCCCGGCCCTCCTGCACGAAGCGGGACACGATGGACGCGTGGGCGATACGGTTGCGCACCGGCACACCACCGATGGTCGTGGCGCTGAAGAGCGTGGGATAAATCACATTCAGTCGCTGGAGACGTTCGCGCTCGCTGGTCGGGCTGGCCTAGCCCTAGGCCGGGCCCGGGCCCGGGCCCGGGCTCTGGACCGGTGCGCCCATGATTTCCATCTCTTCCCGCATTTTGCTGCGGCCAGTATGGTCCACTTCCAGTGACCGCAGCACCGTCGCGATAAGCAGGCGCCGGCGACCATCCAGTTCGGCGACTTCCTCCGGGTTGAGGTCGTAGGCCTCGATCTCTGGCGTCAGGGGCACACCGGCCTGGCCCGCGACCCGCTCCAGCAGGTACAGCCGCTTCTTGACCACCCACAGCTCTGCGGTCAGTTCCAGGACCATGCTCATGAGCTCGTCGGTGCCGCTGGCCTCGAAGAAACGGGGCCGCTTGCCCCGGTGATTGAGGGGGATCCTGGGCTTGCGCCGGGTCAAGGCCTCACTCATAACTTCTGCCTCATGACTTCTGCTTCCAGGCACCAAAGGCGTACCACTCGATCTCTTCACCCAGACGCCCGGTCCGGTCGTCGAACTGGGCGCCGCTGGCCACCCGGGCGGCGAACTCGGCCTCGGGGGTGTAGGTATAGCGCGGAACTACCGCCTCCACGAACTTGTCCGCCGGAAACCCGGCCGCGGCGACGAGCTGCGGGAAGTCCTGGTCCCGGAACGGCTTGTACCAGGGCTCCTTGTTGTAATAGCTGTCCCAGTCCAGGTAGAAACGGTCGTAGGCCTGCATCTTGTTGTTCGGGGGCAGCTCCATGTTCAGGAACAGCCCGCCCGGCTTCAGCACCCGGTGCGCCTCCCGGAAGAAGGCCCGGATGTCCTTGAGCGGCAGCTCGTGGAGGAACATGGAGGAGAACACCAGGTCGAAACTGGCGTCGGGGAAATCCAGCTGGGTCGCGTTCATCTGCATGAAGCGCACCGGCTTGCCGAAGGCGCTGGCCCGGGCCGCCGCATAGCGCACCAGACCCGCGCTCACATCGATGCCGGTGACTTCGGCATTCGGGAAGGTGTGGGCCCAGGGCAGCGTGTTGTGACCCACGGTGCACCCGGCATCCAGGATGGCCTTGGGCCGGAAGTCCGGAAAGGCCAGGCGCACATAGTTGGCAAACGAATGGCCGATGTCGTCGACGTCCTTCCCCATCTGGTTGAAGGCGAAGACGTTGATGCTGTTGTCGTAGATGGCGCCCGGTGACACGTCGTCCGACTGGTACTCGGAGTGGTAGCTGCCCGGCGACAGGTGGACGTCGATATTGGTCACGTTCTTCGGCACCGTCAGGCCCGGATTCAGTACGGCCGTCCCCGGCCTGGCGCGGGCGCGATTATTGAGGTCTTCCAGATTGCGGTCCACCACCGGGATCACGGAGCGAAAGACCATCTCCTGCGCGTTGTAACGAATCGAGCTGTAGAAGCGGAAATAGCGATCGTCCTGCATGGCGTCGTGCACTTCGTCGCCATCGGCCGGCGAACGACCGTGCTCCTGCTGAAACCTGGGCAGCACCCGCTGCTCGTAGCGCGCCCGCATCGACGCTGCCATGTCGGCCAGGATGTGCAGGCGGAGAGAGGCAACGAATTCCTGGCGCGTGCGCTCATCCCGGGAGGGGACCACGCGGAGATCGTGGGAGAGATCCTTGATCATCGTTTAAGGCTCCGTTGCGGTGACCGGCTTGCCGGCGATGGGTGTACTCTGGTATTTTGTGTTTAATCTGTCAAACACAAGTGTTTATTGTATCCACCAATTAAGCGCCGGAGGCGCCTGACGCCATGAAAACCCTCATCGTGCTCTTCCGGCTGAAGCCGGGCACCGACGTGGCCACCTACGAAGCCTGGGCCCGGAGTACCGACCTGCCCATCGTGCGCAAGCTGGCGTCCGTGGCCAGCTTTGAGATCTTTCGCACGGGCAGCCTGCTTGGATCCGACGCCCGCCCCCCCTATGACTATGTGGAGATGATCGAGATCCAAGAGATGGCCGGGTTCGGCACGGATGTGGCCACAGAAACCATGCGCCGGGTGGCCGGGGAGTTCCGGCAGTTCGCGGACAACCCCGTTTTCATGCTTACCGACCGGCTCAGCTGAGGACACATGATGTTGGGACTCAAGGGCAAAGTGGCGATATGCACCGGCTCGGGCCGGAAGCTGGGGCTGGGCGCGGCGATTCTGCGGCGGCTCGCGGCTGAGGGCTGCGACGTGGTGGTCTCCGATCTGGGGACACCGGACCGCATGCTGACGTCGGGCGATATCGGTGCAAGCGACGAAATGGAGGCTATCGCTGCGGAACTCCGGGGCCTGGGAGTGCGGGTACTGGTCATCCCCTGCGACGTGCGCAGCGAGGCCAGTGTGCAGAACCTGATCGGCCGAACGGTGGCCGAACTGGGCCGGCTGGACATCATGGTGAACAATGCCGGCGTCGGCTACCTGCTGAAGCCGTTCATCGACGCCACCCTCGAGGAGTGGCAGCTGGTGCTCGACGTGAACCTCACGGGCACCTTCCTCTGCTCCAAGCACGCTGCGCGGCACATGCGCTCGGCGGGGCACGGCGGACGGATCATCAACATTGCGAGTCAGGCAGCCAAGTCAGGCTTTGCCCACCTGGCCGCCTACGTGTCCTCCAAGCATGGCATGGTCGGCTTCACCCGCTCCTCCGCCATCGAACTGGGTGGCGATGGCATCACGGTGAATGCTGTGTGCCCGAACCATGTCACGACCGGCCTCGGCGCGAAACAGAACGAGTACTACGCCAAGGTGCGGGGCCAGACGCCGGAGCAGTTCATGGCGGCCATGCGCCAGCGTATTCCGCTGGGCCGGCCCGGAGTGCCCGAGGACACTGCCGCTGCAGTGGCCTTCCTGGCGTCCGACGACGCCCGGTACATCACGGGCGAGGCCATGAACGTCAGTGGCGGCGAAGAGACCCACTGAGTTGGCCTGCGGGTAAGAGAGCAGTGGAACACCGGCAACTCGAGCGCTTCCTCGCCGTGATTGAGCACGGCAGCCTGGCGGCGGCGGCCCGGCATCTGCATCTCACCCAGCAGGCGCTCAGTGCGAGCCTGGCCAATCTGGAGCAGGATCTGGGAGTCCGACTTTTTGACCGGAGCCCCGGGGGCATCACCCGGGCCACCCAGCACGGCACGGCGCTTATTCGCCATGCCCGCTCCCAGCTGGCCGGGGTCGAGCGGGCGCGCCAGGATCTCCGCCACCTGAGTGACGGCAAAACCGGCACCGTGACCGTGGGGCTGGGCGAGTCCTTCGCCGGCGACATCATCGCCGAGGCGGTGCTGCGCTTTCGCAGATCCCGGCCGGGGATTCGCGTCAACCTGATCGAGGGCTATTCCGAGAAACTCCGGCACCGGCTCTACGATGGGGAATTCGACTTCATCGCCGCGGGTGTCAGCGCCTATGAGCTGGCGGAAGGGTTCACGCGGGAGGTCATTTACTCCACTAACGACGTCGTCGCTGCGCGGCCACAGCACCCGCTGGCAGGACGGAAGAAACTGCAACTGAAGGACCTCGAGGGCTATGCCTGGCTCGTGCCCTACTCCCGCCCTGCCGACCTGGACGTGATCGTCGAAACCTTCGTGGCCGAGAACCTGGAACCGCCCCGCAGGATTGTCGGCAGCGACGCGTATCGCATCGGCATGCAGCTGCTGCTCTCGAGCGACCTGCTCATCATGGTTTCACCGACCCTGATTGCGCCGGAACTGGCCAAGCGGCCGGTCGTGCTGCAGGTTCTGGACATCGACAGGCCCACTGTGCAGCGGAATGCCAGCCTGATTCACCCTTCCGACCGGCCCCTGACACCGCCGGCAGCCCTGCTGCTGGAGGAAGTCCGCAAGGTCGCGCTGCAGGCTTCCCGGCCCAGCGCGTCCAGCACGGCCGTGGCGCGTACCTGAAACGGCCCATGCGCACCCATCTGCTGAACATCGTTGAGAACCAGGGCTTCCAGCGCTTCATTCTTGCGGTGATCGTCCTGAATGCCATCACCCTCGGTCTCGAGACCTCGCCGGCAGCGATGCAGGCTGCAGGTGGCCTGATCATCGCTCTCGATCGCATTGCCCTGGCAATCTTCTCGATTGAGGTGACGATGCGCCTCATCGCTCACGGACGCCGGTACTTCCGGGATCCCTGGAGCGTGTTTGATCTGCTGGTCGTGACTATCGCGCTGGTGCCTGCCGCCGAGGGCTTCGCTGTCCTGCGGACCCTGCGGGTCCTGCGCGCGCTGCGGCTGATCTCGGCTGTGCCACGGATGCGGGCCGTCGTCGAAGCCCTGCTCTCGGCCATTCCAGGCATCAGCTCGATCTTTGCCCTGCTGCTGCTGATCTTCTACGTGGCGGCGGTCATGGCGACCAAGCTCTTCGGCGCGGCCGGTCCGGAGTGGTTCGGCAGCGTGGCCCGCAGCTTCTTTACCCTGTTCCAGATCATGACCCTGGAAGGCTGGGCTGACATTGCCCGGTCGCTGATGGTGACCGAGCCCTGGGCCTGGCTGTTCTTCGTCCCCTTCATCCTGATTGTCACCTTCACGGTCCTTAATCTGTTCATTGCGGTCGTCGTCAGCGCCATGCAATCAGTCCACGACGCGGAGCAAGCCCGGGAGAACCAGGCAGCGCACGTTGAGCGGCGGGAGATCCTCGAGCAGGTCCGCGAGCTGCGCCGCGAAATCCAGGAAATAGGGGGAAAAAGAGAAAAAGGTACCGGACCTTAGTTTTGTTAGTTGTTTAGTTGTTGGCCCCCCCAGCACAACAACTAAACAACTAACAAAACTAAGGTCCGGTACCTTTTGCGCTGCGGCTATACTTGGGCCGGGACATATTTTTGGAGGTGGGGCTATGCAGTTTCGACAGTCGGTTGTGGCCATTACGGCAGCGTGCTTCCTGGCCCTGGGCCTGCAGACCACGACGGCGTCCGCCGGGGTGATCGGGACCCAGGACTACCTGTCAGCCGAGGCTCGCGCGGGCCATCTGGCTGATATCAATGCGGCGATCAGTCGGGCTGATGTGCAGGCCCAGCTCGTGTCCCTGGGCGTGGACCCGGCGAATGCCGTAACCCGGGCTGCGGCGCTCTCCGATGCGGAACTGGCCCAGGTCGCCCAGGAGATGAACAACCTGCCGGCCGGCGGCGACGGCTTCCTCGCGGTGATCGGTATCGTCTTCCTCGTGCTGATGATCCTCGAGCTCACCGGTGTCACCGATATCTTCAAGAAGTTCTAGCCGACTGGTCGTTGCCGCCATGAGTGCCCTGGTTGGCGCCACGGCACTCACTGGCTGCACGACCCGCCTCCCGCCTCTCCCTGAAGACCCTCGCCGCGAGCTGGCCAGCGTCCCGTTCTTTCCCCAGACCATTCACCAGTGCGGACCGGCAGCCCTTGCCACCGTCCTCGGCGCCACCGGGGTCAGGACCACGCCGGAACAGCTCTCACCCCTGGTCTACATTCCGGGACGCCGCGGCAGTCTGCAGGTGGAGATGCTGGCGGCGGCCCGCGGCAAAGGCCGGCTGGCCTTCGTCCTGGAACCGCGCTTCGCCGCTCTGCAGGCCGAACTGGCCGCAGGAAACCCGGTGCTGGTGCTGCAGGACCTCGGAGCCCTCGGCATCCGGCGCTGGCACTTCGCCGTCGTCGTCGGCTTCGATCCGGCTCAGGATGTGCTGATCCTCCGGTCCGGCGTCGAGCGGCGCCGACTCGAACGCCGGGAGCAATTCCTCCGCACCTGGCAGGCCGGTGAGTACTGGGCGGCGGTGGTCACCCGTCCCGACCAGCCCCCCGCCACCGCAACGGGGAGCAGCTTCATCCGGGCACTCGCAGCGACCGAGCGCTACCTGGCCCCCGAGTCCATCAGCGACGCCAATGCGGTGGCGCTGGCCCGCTGGCCCGCAGATCCGCTGGTGCTGCTGGCGAACGGCAATCAGGCCTACACCGCAGGGCAACTCACGACGGCGATCAGCCGCTACCGGTCCTTGCTGGCGATCGAACCAACCCATCTGGCGGGCCGGAACAACCTCGCCAGTGCGCTGCTGGATGCGGGCTGCCCGCGCCAGGCACTGACCCAGGCAGAACAGGCCGCGAGTCTGCTGCCCACGGATTCGCCCCTGGCAGCCGCAGTCAACGACACGCTGGCGAAAGCCCGGGCGGCAGCCACCGGCGCGGCTGCCTCAACCTGCAGCGCCGAATAGCTCTTCCAGTTTGAGGATCAGCTGACGCGCGTTGACCGGTTTCCTGAGCAGCACGACCCGGGACACGGTGTGAATGCTGGCAAGTACCGGCGAGGTATCGCCGCTCAGGATGACGGCAGGCAGGTCCCGGCCGGCAGCTGCCCGCAGCTTCTCCACAAGCTCGAGGCCATTGCGGCCATTCCCCAGCTGATAGTCGCTGATCACCACGTCGATCTCCGCGCCGTGCAGCGCGAAGAGGTCTTCGGCACCCGCGGCAGACTCGGCCACCCAGGTGGGGTAACCGTCGAGGGTCAGCAGCAGGTTCAGCGCGTCCCGGACCGCCGCGTCGTCTTCGATCACCAGCACGGCGGGCTTCGCGAGTTCCGGCCGCTCGAGAGCGGGGCCAGGCAACGCGGTCCGGCCGGTGGCAGGCGAAGCGAGCTGCGCTGCAGGCACCAGCACCGAGAACGTGGTGCCGCGCCCCTCCTCCGACTCGACCTGCATTGTGAAACCCAGCAGCCGGCTGATCTGGCGGACGATGGTGAGACCCAGGCCAAAGCCCCGGGGGCGATTGCCTGGAGTTGCCACCCGGTAGTACTCGTCGAACACGCGGTCGATCTCGCCCGCGGGTATGCCCACGCCGGTGTCGCTAACCCGGATCGCAAGGGCGTCTTGCTCCCGGATGACGGTCACCGTCACGCCCCCTTCGCGGGTGTACTGCAGCGCGTTGGTCAGCAGATTCTGCAGCAACTGCCGGAACAGGACGCGATCGGTGGCAAGACACTCGGAGGTCTCCGGGATCTCCAGCGTCAGTCCCTGGGCCCGCGCCACATCCTGGACCTGGCTCCGGAGATCCGCCAGCACGCCGGCCAGCGGCACGAGCACCAGATTGGGCTTCAGGGCTCCGGACTCCAGCTTCGTCACATCGAGAAGCGCGTTCAGCAGGTCCGCCATGGAATCCAGTGCCGCCTGCTGGCGGGCCAGGAGATCCTGGTTGGTGCCATCCGTCAGACGCCGCGCGAGGGCCGCATTCAGCAGCTGCAGGGTCTGCAGCGGCTGGCGAAGGTCGTGGCTGGCGGTGGCCAGAAAGCGGCTCTTGGCCTGACTGGCACTGTCAGCTTCCTCCCGGGCAGCCCGAAGCGCATCAGTCAGACGGCGCCGGTCGGTGACATCGCGAACGGCGGCCAGGACAAATTCACCACCACTGTCGCCCGGTGGAGCGTGCAGGGGCGCCAGCCGGATTTCGGCGGGGAACTCGGTGCCGTCCCGGCGGCGGGCGGCCAGAGCCACCACCCGGGCCCCCATCTCCCGGACCGCCGGCTGCCGGACAAAGCCCGCACGATAGCGCTCGTGAATGGCCCGGGCGTGATCGGGAACCAGGATCTCGATGGTCTGGCCAAGCAGTTCCACCGCGTCGTAGCCAAAGAGCGTGGTTACGGCCTCGTTCACATAAGCGATACGCCCGCCCCCATCCACGAGCAGGAACGCATCGGGGGACTGGTGAACAATGAGTTCCGCCAGCTGCCCACTGGACTGCAGGATCGCCATCGTAGGGGAAACTCCTTAGAGAGCAGCCGACTCCGGGGCTTTAGGATGAGGCGCAGAATGCGTAACACTCATGATCAGCTGCAGCACCCGGACTCGCAAGGGCCGGCAGTGCGCAGCCCACCGGCGGCCGACCACGACCGCCACGTGCTCAACGACCTCGCCACCGGCTTCGCCCACGACCTGAACCAGCCGCTGGCGGCGATTGCCGCCTATGCTGAGGTTGCAGCGACAATTCTGCGCCGTGACCCAGGTGCCGCCGCCCTGGCCCTGGAAATCGTGCAGGCCATTGCGCACCAGGCAGTGCGGGCGGGGGACGTCCTGGAACAGCTCCGGACCGCCGCCCGGGCGCTGCCGGAGACGGGCATGCCCCTCGATCCCAATGCGCTGGTGCGGACCGTCATGCCCTTGCTCCAGTCCCTCGCCACCCAGCAGTCCGTGGGACTGTCCGTCGAGCTCCGCACGCCAGCCCCCCCGGTCCACGCAGACGCGTCCCGCCTGCAATCGCTCCTCGTCCTGTTGTTCGCCAGCGCCCTCGATAACGTCATCCGGTTGCCTGCGGAGCGCCGGAAGGTCACGATCTCTACGGAGGATGACGGGTGTACCGTGGAGCTCTCCGCTTCCGAGCCGGAGGGTGTCCTGTTTAAAGTCCACCTGCCCCGAACTGAGCTATAGGTATCAGACAACGCCATGGACCACTCCCCAACCGCGACCCCAACCGCGAGCCCTGGCACCGCAGCGACGACCACCGTCTTTGTCGTGGACGATGACGAGGGCGTGCGCACCTCACTCAGCATCCTGCTGGACTCGGCGGGCTACCGGCCCTGCGCCTTCGCTTCCGCCGGTGACTTTCTCGCCCAGTACGATCTGGCCAGCCCCGGCTGTCTGCTGCTCGACATGCGCATGCCCGGCATGAGTGGCATGGAGCTGCTGCAGGAACTGTCCCGGCGCGGCGCATTTCTTCCGGTCATTTTTCTCAC
This sequence comes from Gammaproteobacteria bacterium, assembly GCA_031409515.1. Classification (GTDB taxonomy): domain Bacteria; phylum Pseudomonadota; class Gammaproteobacteria; order Steroidobacterales; genus SHZI01. The sequence goes on from JANNXJ010000053.1 coordinate 71,687, forward strand.
TGGCCACGGGGACGTGCCGATGGCCGTCGAGGCCATCAAATCCGGCGCCTTCGATTTTCTCCAGAAGCCTTTCAGCCCGCGGGACCTCCTCGACCATATCGCCCGGGCGCTGACCGCTGATGCGGAAGCGCGGCACACCCTCTCGCTGACGGAAGAACTGCGCCGCCGGCACAGCACGCTGACGCCGCGGGAGAAGGAGGTCATGGACCTGATCATTGCCGGGAACGCCAACAAGGTGATCGCCATGGACCTGGGGCTGTCGGAACGGACCGTGGAAATTCACCGGGCGCGGGTCATGGACAAGATGGCGACCCGCTCCGTGGCGCATCTGGTGCGGATGTCCCTGGCGCTGGCGCCCCCGGCTCATTCCTGACCCCCGCCTCATTCCTGAGGAGCCCCGGCAGATCGTCCTCGAGGGGACTGTCAGCGGCCGCATCCAGTTCCTCGAACTGACCCGTATTGACGGCCCAGAAAAACGCCCACACGGCCAGCACGCAGAGCACCATGGCCATCGGCACCAGCGCATACAGGATGCTCACGCCCGCACCCGCCGTGCGTTGAGCACCACCAGGATGGAACTGGCCGACATCCCCAGTGCTGCCAGCCAGGGCGGCAGCCAGCCCAGCGCCGCGATGGGAATCGCCACCAGGTTGTAGGTTGCGGCCCACGCCAGGTTCTGCCCCAGTATCTGGCGGGCACGCTGGGCCACCGCCACAGCTCGCGGGACCGCCGGCCAGGCGTTATCCAGCAGGAGCAGATCCCCCGCCGTCTGGGCCAGCGCGCTGCCCGAGCGCATCACGATGGACACGTCCGCCGCCGCCAGCACCGGCGCGTCGTTGATGCCGTCACCCACCATCAGCACCGGGGTACCCGCGGCCTGCAGCGCCGCAAGGCGCGCAACTTTGGCAGCCGGGGACAGGCGCGCCTGCCAGTGCCCAATGCCCAGCTCCCGGGCCACCCGCGCGACCGCGCCCGGGTCATCACCGCTGGCGATCTCCACGCCGAGTCCAAGCGTACGCAAAGCGTCGACCGCCGCCCGGGCCTCGGGGCGCACGGCATCATGCATGGCAAACTCGGCCAGCAGGCCTTCATCGTCGGCGAGACAGACGCCGTCGGCTGCCGGGTCGACGCCCGCGAACTCTGCGCGGCCGAGGCGGTAGCTGCGCCCGGCCACCAGGCCCTGGACACCCTGCCCTGCCGTTTCCCGGAGCTGCTCAGCCTGGATCCCAGCCTGTTCATGGCTGCGAAAGGCCAGGGCCAGCGGGTGGCTCGAGCCCCGCTCCAGGGCGGCCGCAATGGCCAGCAACGCCGCTTCGCTCTCGCCGGTCCGGGCTACGCGCGTCTGAACCTCCGGACGGCCGGTCGTCAGCGTGCCCGTCTTGTCGAGCAGAACATGGCGAACGGCCGTGAGCTGCTCCAGGGCCGTGGCACTGATCGGCAGGAGACCGAGGCGAGCCAGTGCGGTGTTCGCGGCCGCCACCACGGCGGGCCCCGCCAGCGACAAGGCGCAGGGACAGGCGACGACGAGGACGGCAATGGTATTGGCCAGCGCCACTTCGGGGCGGATCAGCAGCCACACCACGCTGACGAGCCCCGCAATGGCCAGCACGGCCACGGAGAACCACCGGGCCACCCGCTCGGCCAGCGTCAGCAGCTGGGGCTTCGCCTGCCGGGACCGCTCGAGGAGCCGCAGCACGGCCGCCAGCTCGGTCGCCTCCCCCGTCGCCGTGACCCGGACCCGGACGCTGTCGCCGAGGTTGATGCTGCCGCTCCGAATCGCGGCACCGACGCCCCTGCGCAGCGGTGCGGCCTCACCGGTGAGACAGGACTCGTTGAACACCGAGTCCCCGGCCGCCAGGACGCCATCTGCTGCCACCAGGTCACCCTGATTTACCAGCAGTTCGTCACCAGGCCGGAGACTGCCCACGGGCACGGCCTGGGTGCAGCCCTCGACCACGCGCAGCGCCTTTGCGGGCAGCAACCACGCCAGGGCCTCGGTGACGGTCCCGACTTCATGGCGCGACATCTGCTCCACGAAGCGGGCTGTCGTGAGGAAGAAGATGAACATGGTGACCGCGTCGTAGTACACCGCACCGGACGCGGCAAAGGTGTTCCAGACGCTGGCCGCCAGGGCCGCGCCGATCCCGAGACCGACGGGCACGTCCATGGCCGGCCGGCCGGCCCGCAACTGGGCCAGCGCCGCGCGAAAGATGGGCCCACCCGCATAGATGACCACGGGCAGGGTGATGAACAGGCTGCAATAGCGCAGGAAGCCGAACAGCGCGGGGTCCATGCGGAAGTCTTCGCTGGCATAGAGAGCGAAGGCCAGCATCATGACCTGCATCATCCCGAAGCCCGCCACCGCCAGGCGCTTCAGGCCGTCCCGGCGGGCCAGGGTGCGGGCGCTGGCGGCGCTGGCGCTGCCCGCCACGCTCGCCGTGTAGCCCAGTTTGCGGATTTCCCGAAGGACGACCGGAAGCGCGCCGTCCGCCGGACCTTCAACCTGGACCCGGGCCCGGGAGGTCGCGGGGTCGACCCGCACCCCGGCAAGTCCGGGCAGGAGCCGCAGGGCTGCTTCGATCTGCAGGGCACAGGCCGCGCAGCCCATGCCCCCGATCTGCAGGTCCACCGTCGACACGGATCAGCCGCCGGGTGCGTGGGCCGCTGGTGGCGCAGTGATCCGCTCGCTGTGCACCTCGGGATCCGGCTTCAGGAAGGTCATGGCCACCATCAGCCCACCGCCAATCATGGACACCAGGGGCAGGAACACGACCAGCCACATGAGCGGCACGCGATACCAGCGGGTGGGATCCTCTTCAGTCCTGGTCGTCATCATCGTCCTCCTCCTGTTCCGGCACAAAGAAACGGGTGGCGTGCTGCGCCTTCAGGCCGGGCGTGTCGGCCACCCGGACCGAAATCCTGAGATCCCGCGGGGCGCGTGCAATGTCGCCGGAGGCCACACGGATCCGGGCGGGCACCGCGCGAACCTCGCCGGCGTTCACCACCACCGGCGCAGCATCCACCTCGAAAACCCCGACGGGCTCGGTCTCGATCACATAGCGATGGGCCTGATCGTCCTTGTTCAGGATGCGCAGGCTGTAGACGTTCTCGACAGCCCCGTCCGGCAGGACCCGGTAGAGGGCATTCCGGTCCCGCAGGATGTCGAGGCCGATGGGCTGACGGAGGCTCAGGGAAATGACAAAACCAATGCCGAGTGCCAGGAGCAGTCCACCGTAGACCAGCACCCGCGGGCGGAAGTAATGGGTTTTCTCCCCCTGCAGTTCCTGCTCGGTGGCATAACGGATCAGGCCGGGCTCGTAGCCCACGCGGGTCATGACCTCATCGCAGGCATCGACGCAGGCCGCGCAGGCAATGCACTCGTACTGCAGCCCCTTGCGGATATCGATGCCCGTCGGGCAGACCTGGACGCAGATGGTGCAGTCCACGCAGTCGCCAAGGCGCACAGCCTTAGGGTCAGCGCCCTTCTTCCGGGCCCCGCGGGGCTCGCCGCGGCCGGGGTCGTAGGACACCACGAGGGTGTCGTGGTCGAACATCGCACTCTGGAAGCGCGCGTAGGGGCACATGTACTTGCACACCTGCTCGCGAAGAAAGCCCGCATTCCCGTAGGTGGCAAAGCCGTAGAACAGGATCCAGAACGTCTCCCAGCCCCCGAGGTTGAGATTCACGACGCTGCTGGCCAGCTCCCGGGCCGGGGTGAAGAAGGCGACGAAGCTGAACCCGGTCAGCGCCGCGAAGCTGATCCACAGGAACTGCTTCACCGCCTTGCGGGCCAGCCACTCGCCAGTCCAGGGCTTCTTGTCGAGCTTGAGTCGCTGGGGCCGGTCGCCTTCCACGAGGCGCTCCAGGCCCAGGAACGCTTCCGTCCAGACCGTCTGGGGGCAGGCGTAGCCGCACCACACCCGGCCGGCCACCGCGGTCACGAAGAACAGCGTCAGTGCGGCGAGAATCAGCAGCCAGCTGAGATAGAGGAAGTCCTGGGGCCAGAGCGTCAGGGCGAAGATATGGAACTTGCGCGCCGGGAGATCGAACAACACCGCCTGCCGGCCGTGCCACTGGAGCCAGGGCAGCCCGTAGAAGATCCCGAGGAGGACAAACGCGGCCAAGGTGCGGAATCGGGCAAAGCGCCCGGCCACCTCCCGCGGATAGACCTTGCGGTGGGACTCGTACAGGGAAACAACTTCGGCACCTGCCGTCCCATCACTCAATTCTCGTCACCATCAGTCTGTGGACTGCACGTCAGCAGGACGGTCAGCACGCCAGCCACGACAGCGATCAGCCAGAACAGGAAGAAACCCAACGTGTAGATGCCAGTCGGGGTGAGCCACCAGGGCGCCGCACCCGGTTCCCCGCCCTCGACGCCGTCGATGATCAGCTGGGGATCGAGCCCGGCGAAGGCCAGCAGCGTGCCGAGGCACGCGGCCAGAAAGGACGACCAGCCTACGGCAGCCGTCACCCGCAGGTGCGGTGGCCAGCGGCGGGCCGCCGGATACTCATCCTCCGTCCGCGGGTCCACTGCTGCTACCTCCGGGAGTTGGCGCTCCCAGGCTCAGGACATAGGCTGCCATCAGGCGCACCCGGTCCTTGCCGAGCAGCGCTTCGTGCGCCGGCATCTGGCCCTGCCGGCCAGCCGTGATGGACGTGCGGAGGGTTGCGGCGTCGCCGCCGTAGAGCCAGACGTCGTCGGCCAGGCTCGGGGCGCCCAGCACCGGATTGCCCTGGGCATCGGCGCCGTGGCAAGCCACACAGAAGGTGGCGTATCGGGCGGCACCAGCCTGCACCAGCGCAGGGTTGGAGGCTACACCGCTCAGGCTCTGCACGTAGGCCGCGACCTCCTCAACGCCGGCGTCACCGAATACCGGCCCCCAGCCGGGCATCACGCCCATGCGGCCAGTGCCAATCGTCGTCAGCAGCGTCTGCGGCGCGTTGCCGTAGAGCCAGTCGTTATCGGTCAGGTTGGGGAAGCCCAGCGCCCCCCGGGCATCCGAGCCGTGGCAGCCGGCACAACCGTTGGCAAACAGGCTGCGGGCCTCGCCCATCGCATCGGGATCCTGGGACAGCTGCTCCAGGGACAGGGTGGCGAACCGCGCATAGCGGGGCGCCTGCACGGCCCTGGCGGCCTGCACCTCCGCCGCGTGCTGGCGCTGCTGGGTCCAGCCCAGGGCGCCCTTGAGGCTGCCGAGACCGGGATAGAAAACCAGGTAGCCCAGTCCCCACACGGTGGTCAGGACAAACAGCCAGAACCACCACCGCGGGAGCGGATTATTGAACTCGGTCAGGTCACCGTCCCACACGTGGGTCGTACTGTTGCCGGCTTCACCGGTGGCGGCCTTGCCATTGGCGAAGAGCAGCCACATGGCGCCCGCCACATTGGCCAGTACCAGGATGATGATGAACCAGCTCCAGCCACTCGTCATGGGCGCGTCTCCGGTGAGTCATCCTCTTCCAGCGGGAGCTGGGCGGCTGACCTGAATGCTTCCTGGGGGCGCTTGCCGTAGGCCCAGAGCACCACCGCCACGAAGGCCAGCAGGGCGAAAACGGTGGACACGCCGCGAACCAGGCCCATGTCGATCACAGCGGACTCCATCACGGTGCATCCCAGGTGCGCGAGGCCTTGCCCAGCAGCTGGAGGTAGGCCACCAGCACATCCATTTCCGTCTTGTCCTTCACGGCCTCGCTGGCGCCCGCAATGTCCTCATCGGTGTAGGGCACGCCGGCAAAGCGCAGCGCCTGCATCTTGCGGGGGGTCAGGTTGTCGTCAACGACGTTCTTGTTGAGCCAGGGGAAGCCGGGCATGTTGGACTCGGGGACCAGGTCCCGCGGGTTCGCGAGATGGATGCGATGCCACTCGTCGTTGTAGCGGCCGCCCACCCGGGCCAGGTCGGGACCGGTACGCTTGGAGCCGAACTGGAAGGGGTGGTCGTAGACGGACTCCCCCGCCACCGAGTAGTGGCCGTAGCGCTCCGTCTCGGAGAGCAGCGGGCGAACCATCTGGGAATGGCAGTTGTAGCATCCCTCCCGGATATAGATGTCCCGGCCCTCCAGCTCCGCCGCGGTGTAGGGCAATACACCGGTTGCCGGTGTCGTGGTTTCCGTCGCGAAGTACAGGGGCACGATCTCCACGAGTCCCGCCACGCTGATGACCAGCGCCGTGAGGACCGCGAGGAGCCCAAGGTTGCGTTCGATGGCGTCGTGTTTCATAGGGGGGACCTCAGGCGGCCTGAGTGGCAAGTTGGGTGGCAGGTTGCGCAGCAGGCGGCGGAATCACCACATCGATGACGGCGGCGGGCCGGGTCACCGTGCGGTAGACATTCCAGACCATGACCAGCATCCCCACCATGATGAGTACGCCGCCCAGGAAGCGAATGGCATAGAAGGGATAGGTGGAATTAAGGGACTCCACGAAGCTGTAGGTCAGCGTGCCGTCCGCATTGGTCGCCCGCCACATCAGGCCCTGCATCACCCCGGCGATCCACATGGCCGCCACATACAGGACGATGCCGATGGTCATGACCCAGAAGTGCAGGTCGATGGCCTTGACGCTGAACATCTCCTTGCGGCCGTAGAGCCGGGGAATGAGGATGTACATCGAGCCGATGGAGACCATGGCCACCCAGCCCAGGGCGCCGGAATGCACATGACCGATCGTCCAGTCGGTGTAGTGGGACAGCGCGTTGACCGTGCGGATCGACATCATCGGACCTTCGAAGGTCGACATGCCGTAGAAGGACAGGGACACGATCAGAAACTTCAGGATCGGATCGGTCCGGAGTTTTCCCCAGGCGCCGGATAGCGTCATGATCCCGTTGATCATCCCGCCCCAGGACGGCGCAATCAGCATGAGGGAGAAGACCATGCCCAGTGACTGGGCCCAGTCCGGGAGCGAGGTGTAATGGAGGTGGTGGGGACCCGCCCACATGTAGATCGAGATGAGGGCCCAGAAGTGCACCACTGACAAGCGGTAGGAATAGACGGGGCGCCCGGCCTGTTTCGGTACGAAGTAGTACATCATCCCGAGGAAGCCCGCCGTCAGGAAGAAGCCGACGGCATTGTGGCCATACCACCACTGGACCATGGCATCCACCGTGCCCGCATACAGGGAGTAGGACTTGGTCATGCTCACCGGCACCGCCGCGCTGTTGACGATGTGGAGCACGGCAATCGTGATGATGTAGGCGGCGAAGAACCAGTTGGCGACGTAGATGTGGGCAATCCGCCGCTGCATGATGGTACCGAAGAACACGACTCCGTAAACCACCCAGACGACCGCAATCAGCAGGTCGATAGGCCATTCGAGCTCCGCGTACTCCTTGCCTGACGTCATCCCGAGCGGCAGGGAGATCGCAGCCAGCAGGATGATCAGCTGCCAGCCCCAGAAGGTGAACCCAGCGAGCCGGTCGCTGAACAGACGCACATGGCAGGTCCGCTGGACGATGTAGTAGGACGACGCAAACAGGGCCGACCCGCCGAAGGCGAAGATCACTGCATTCGTGTGCAGGGGCCGGAGGCGGCTGAACGTCAGCCAGGGAATGTCGAAGTTCAGGGCGGGCCAGAGCAGCTGGGCGGCCAGCAGGGTGCCGACCAGCATGCCGACGACGCCCCATACCACGGTCATCAGCGCAAACTGGCGGACGACCCGGTCGTTGTAGATCTGGTTGGTTGCAGCCACTGTCCACTCCCGCGCCTTAGGCAGTGCGCACCCTACCTGCGGGAGCGCGCGGTCGGTATAGGTAGTTTCGCGGACTGTTTCGGGGCAGGGATTTCCCGAAGACTCGGGCCTCCACTCAGGGAGACGTTTTCGATGTACATCAATTTCTGGTACCCGATGATCCGCAGTGAAGACCTGGGGCCCGACAAGCCGGAGCGGGCCAAGGTTCTGGGCCTCAACTTCGCCATCTATCGCAACAGCAAGGGCCAGGCCCGCGTGCTGAGCGACACCTGCGTCCACCGCGGCGGTTCCCTGGGCGGTGCCTGGGAACTCGGCAAGAACCCCCGCATCCAGGGCGACTGCGTGGTCTGCCCCTACCACGGCTGGGAGTTCAACGGCGACGGTGACTGCCAGAACATCCCGTCCATCGGCTATGGCACCAAGCCACCGCCCCGGGCCAAGGTTGACTCCTACCCCACGGTCGAGAAGTACGGCATCGTCTTCGCGTTCCTTGGCGACCTGCCGGAGAACGAGCGGCCGCCGCTCCTGGAGATCGAGGAGTTCACGGACCCCGCCTGGCGGGCCAACTCCGTGCTGGTCCTCGAACTGGACTACTACTATGAGCGGTCCATCGAGAACGGCCTGGATCCGGCGCACAACGAGTTCGTGCACCCCACCCACGGCTTCAAGGGCATCAACCGGGAAACCTACAAGGTTCGGGAATACGACGTGGAGAACTACCCCCAGCAGTGGGGCATGTGGTTCATCCACCGGTTCAACTCACCGGGTCTGGAAGACAAGACCTGGAAGCCCGTAGCCGCCACCGCTGGCGCGGCTGGCGACGTGTATGCCGGCAGCGGCACCCACGGCCCGAACACGATGATCACGGAGATCAATGTCGGCAAGGGCCAGAAGTTCCGCCAGTACTTCTTCGAACAGCCGGTGGACCAGGATCACACCCGCGTGTTCTTCGTCAACATGCGCAACTTCATGCTGGAAAACCACCACGACGGTCCGATTCACGCCAGGAACAAGATCATTGCCCAGCAGGACATCGAGATCCTGGTCGACGTCTACCCGCCCCGCACGCCCACCAGCAACACCAAAGAGGTGCTGATGCCGGCAGACAAGGCCGTGGTAGCGTACCGGGAGTGGCTGGCGAAGTTCGACGACAGGGGCTGGCGCATCGACTGGGACGAGTTCACCCGGCGCAACGGCAAGGACACCGCCTTTGCGATCCCGTCGCCGCGACGGCGCGGGACTGGCAACTGGGTGCTGGAGCCTGTGCCCCTGATCACCAACCGTGCCGAGCGCAAGGTTGCACAGAAGAGTTCAGGCTGAAACTGATACCAACGACCCCTTACAGGCATTCTTGAGGAGTACACCCATGGCAGCAAAGAGTCTTCTGGTTTTTCCCACGGATTTTTCCGAGCGTTCGCTGTCTGCGCTGCCCTGGGTCCGCAAGATGGCCACCGCGCTGGAGGCGGACGTGCGCTGCATTTACGTGGTTGAGGAACCGCAGATCTACAGCACACTGGACATGGGTCCGATCGCCATTCCGTCGGTGACCGAGCTGACGCGGAACGCGGAAACCCGCATCGACTCGTTCATCAAGGACAACCTGAAGGCCTTCGGCAGTCCGCCGAAGGCCTCCGTTCTGGTGGGCCGGCCGGACGAGGAGATCACCAACTACGCCCGGGACCACGGGGCAGCGATGATCATCATGACGACTCACGGGTACAGCGGGGTCAAGCACCTGCTGCTGGGAAGCACGACGGAGGGCGTACTCCGCCGGGCCAGCTGCCCCGTGCTCTCGATCCGGACGGCCTGATCTAGGCTGGCTGCAGAAATGCAGCCGCCGGCAACCGGACCTCGATCTCAAGGCCGCCGCCTTCCCGCAAGGCTGCCCTGACACTGCCGGCGTGGGCCTCGAAGACGCGCCGGGCAATCGCGAGTCCCAGTCCCGAGCCGTCGGTGCTGGCCACCGTGCCCGGCACCCGGAAGTACGGGGCAAAGATCTGCTCCAGAAACTCTTCCGGCACACCGGGACCCTCATCCGCGATGGTCACCCTGATGTCTGCAGCCGACCGCAGGGCATCCACCTGGATGCGGGAACCCGCCGGCGCGTAACGGATCGCATTGCGCAGGATGTTTTCCAGCGCGCTGCGCAGCAGGTCGGGATCCCCGACGACGAAGAGTTCAGAGCCCGAGCTGAGGTCAAGGGCGCAGGACCGGGACCGGGCCTCCAGCTCCTCGTCCCGGCACAGTTCCCCGATGAGCGCCTCGAGCCGCACGAGGCGCCGGGCGACCGGGGTGGCAACGCCCAGCCGGGAGTAACGGAGCAGGTCCCCGATCACCCGGTCCATGCGTCCGATCTCCTGCTCCACGCGCCGGGCTTCCCCAGGACTCGCGCCGGGACGCTGGGCCGCCAGGGCCGTCGCCGCCTGGAGGCGGGCCAGGGGCGAGCGCAGTTCGTGGGACAGCTCGGCCATCAGGCGCTCCCGGCCCGCCAGAAGTTCCTCCAGTTGGGCCGCCATGAAATTGAAGTCGGCGGCCAGCGCGCCGAGCTCATCGCGACGCCCGGCGATGGCGGCCGGCACCCGCGCCCCGGTCCGGCCCCGGGCCAGCTCCCGCACGGTGGCCTGGAGTGTGGCAATGGGCCCGCCAACCGTGCGCGCAATGAGCCAGGCCACCGAGGCAATGACCAGGAGGGCGACAAGGGCCAGGCCGAAAGCCGTGGCAGCGCTCCCCCAGAGCGTGAACTGGCTGGGCAGCACCAGAAACGCGTAGGCCGCGCCGTCCGGACCGATGAGCTGGGGCGCGAGACGCACGGGCCGGTAGTTGGCGGCCGGGCTCTCCGCTGGCCCGACCACTGAAGCCCGGACGAAGCTGGCGAACTCGGCGGGAATCTCCCTGCCGAGAATGTCCCGGCTATCCCCGTCCAGCACAAACACGGACACACCGCGGGGGATCGCGGCACTGCGCAGCCAGCGCTGGAGTCCCGGCTTGCCTTCTGCGGAGAGCACGGCCGCCGCCTCGCGACCGAGGGGACTCTGGCGGGTCGCGGCGTAGTTCTCGAGTTCCAGCGAGGCCACGATCCCCACGCTGGCAGCACCGAGCAGGACAAAGGCCAGCAGAGCGGCGCTGATATAGAGCGCAATCCGCCAGTAGAGGCGCCGAAACCCCAGCTCCATGCTTCAGCCCTCCTGCCCGCTGCCGAGGTCGAGTACATAGCCGTGCCCCCGCAGACCCCGGAGGCACTCCCCCGCCACGCCGGCGGCCGCCAGCTTGCGCCGCAGCTTGCTGATCAGCGTATCAATGCTGCGATCGTAGGCCTCGATCGGGCGATCCAGAGCAAGTTCCGTGAGTCGCGCCCGGGACAACACTTCGCCCGGGTGGCGCATCAGGTGCTCCAGGACGTGCATCTCCGCTGCCGTCACAGCGACCGGCACCTCCAGGACCAGCAGCTGCCGACGCCGGAGGTCCAGGCGCAGGGGACCGACCGCGAGGTCGCCGTCCGCGGCGCGCGCTTCGCGGCCGCGAGACCGCTTCAGGACCGCCTGGATACGGGCGGCCAGTTCCAGCGGGTTAAAGGGCTTGGGCAGGTAGTCATCCGCACCGGCGAGCAAGCCGCTGATCCGGTCCGACTCCGCGCCCCTGGCCGTGAGCATGACGACGGGCAGGTCGTAGTTCACCCGGAGGCGCTGCAACACCTCAAGACCGCTCATCCCGGGCAGCATGACATCCAGCACCAGGAGATCGGGTGGCGCTTCTTGGATACGCTCCAGGGCGCTTTCCCCGTCCTGGACCGTGGCGACGAGAAAGCCCTGCAGTTCCAGGAATTCCTGCAGCATGGCGGCGAGGGTGACGTCGTCGTCCACGAGCAGGAGACGGGCACCAACCGGCGGGCCAGCGTCACTCACCGGGCCACTGCCCTGCGACTGATTGTCGCAACTGGCCCAGGAACCACAATTGTCGCACCCCTGTTAACCGTCTGTTGACCCACAAATCCTCAACCCCTGCCTAGACTGCAACCCGTCAGCTGCAGGTTCCGGAATGTTGCCATGGTCTTTGTTGTGACTGAGAACTGCATAAGGTGCAAGTTACCAGCACTGCTTCCACGAGGGCCCGGACTTCCTGGTGATCAATCCGGGCGCCGACCTGCCCGCCAACCTGAAAGACTGGGGAACCGCCCATGAGCACCAAGCAGACAACAACTGTAAATCGCATGTTCTTCAAGCCGCCCTACATCGGGTTGCTCGCCTTTGTCAGCGTGTTTATCGTCCAGGGGCTTGGCCACACGATCATGATCGTGATGGAAGAGCAGCTGGGCCACGAGTATATGTTTCACTCGGCGTTCGGCATGGGCCTCGCCGGCCTTGGGATGCTTTTGTACGGCATGTCCCGTCCCGGGGAAACGGCCGCCACCTGGTGGGGCTTCTTCGCGGCCATGGCGATCTGGACCGGCTGGGTGGAGTTCACCTTCATCGTCTACGGTCTGCAGATGGGGGTTAAGCCCATCCTGGATGCGACCGGCGCAATAGCGACGAAGCCCGAGTACCTGGTGATGGAAGCCTCTGTGGCTGTCATGGGTGTGACCCTGCTGTACTTCCTGCTGAACAAGGAAACCAAGTGTAATTTCTTCCACTGGATCCAGAAGAACCTGCGCCTGCCGGTGGGCAAGCCGAATCCCCGCCACGAGCGAAACTTTGCGCTGATCACCTTCATCGAGTCCATCTACCTGCTCTGGTTCTTCTACATTCTCCTGCTGGTGGCCTACAACGAGGCCTGGCTTGGGGCCAAGCATCCGCTGGTCTATGGCTACTTCGTCCTGAACACCATCTGGGCCGTTTACCTTTTCAGCCGCATGATCAAGATGTGGAAGGTGGCAACCGCGGTTCGCTACGCTATCGCCACGGGAATCATTGCCTTCACCAGCTACGAACTCATCGGTCGCTGGGGCATCGGCGAGGACATCTGGGTGCAGCCCTCGAAGTACGCCCTGGAGCTCAGCCTGATCGTGCTGGTAATCACGGTAATCACCGCTGTCTCCTGGTTTACGCCCGACCACATCAAGGCGAAGCTCAACCAGGAGGCGCGGGAGATGGAAAGGCTGCAGGGCCAGGCCGCGTCAGCCGGCGCGACTGACCGCAGCTAGTCTCCGACTAGGGGCCGCGCACCATGGACATGACCTGACTCATGTCGATGGTGCTGGCCTTCTGCTCAATCTGGGGCAGGAACTGCTGCTGCATCGTCTGACCCTGACTGGTCAGCTCCCTGAAAGTCTGCTGGAGAACGGCCGTGCTCATCACCCGGCCACCGGCGTAATAGCGTTTGGCCAGCTGCCCGAGGGCATAGGTGGTGGCGAAGGAAAAAGCCGCCCCCGTCGCCGTCCGTCCGATGGAGCCGACCATGCCCCCCGCCGCCTTGCCGAGAATCCCGCCCAGCAGTTTGCGGCCAATGCCCTCCAGGTACTGGCCGGTGAGACCAACGCCCAGGGTGGCCAGCAGGTCCTTGATGTGGCCCCGGTCCAGCTCGAAGCCGTGGGCCTGGCCGATCCGGTAAACGAGCTTCATCTGCAACGGAATGATGGCCAGGGAGGCCATGGACTGGGGCAATAACTCCAGCGCACCGTTGAGGATCGAGGCGTTGAGAATGGTGCGGTCCAGTTCGGCGTCCGAGACGCGGGCCGTTGCAGCCACCGGCGCAGCGGCGGGTGCGGCCCCGGTCGGGGCCACAGTTGCAGCCACAGTTGCGGCCACAGCCACAGTCGCGGCAAGCGGCGCCGTCGCCAGGGCATCGGCCTCTTCAGCCGCCGTGTTCATGGCCGGTTGTCCCAGCCCGAGAGCCGACCCAAGGCTGGCGAGAAAGCGGTTTTCTGTGTCATTGCGCAGGCCATCTGCATCGCAGACGCCAATGGCAATCTCGTAAGCCAGCTGGCGCAGTCCGGGGGTGGACAAGGCCGCGGCGGCCGACGCCACGTCGACCCGGCCCAGCAGCACCTCCTGATAGAGAGCCGCGACATTGAGATCCCCGCCCAGCGACTCGGCCACCCGCCGCACTTCCTCCCGCTCCCGATTGTCCTTCTGGCTATCGGCAAAGGCCGCCAGCATGGCGATGCTCAGCAATGACTTCATCTCGGTCGGGTTCATAGGGACGTGGCTCCGGGTAAATTGGACGCGCAGCTTGCAGCGGTGAGACAACGGCTGAGGCACTAAGTTGCGCACGGTAGTCCTGTTTGGGCGCGGCCTGCTGCGTTCGCGTGAAGGTCGCCCGCAGCCCGGTGCTTTACTCGCCAGTGCGTTTCGTCTCTCGGGGGCACCGGAGCTCAGGGTATAGTGCCGGCGTTGTTTTTTTAGCCTCGCCAGGAGTTGTTCCAGTGACGACAGGCACGCCCACCATGTGGGCCTTCTTCATCGCATTCGTGATTGTGGCGCTGCTCGTGGACTTCTACGCGATGAAGACCCAGGGAGCCCATCGGATCAGCATCCGAGAAGCGGCGATCTGGTCCCTGATCTGGGTTCTGGTCTCCTTCGTGTTCGTCGGCTGGCTGTGGTGGTACCTGGGAGGCGCCTCGGGCGAGCCGCTGGCGAACCAGAAGTCCCTGGAGTTCGTCACGGGCTACCTGGTCGAGAAGGCACTGGCCGTCGACAATATTTTTGTCTTCCTGATGATCTTCACCTACTTCGCCGTTCCGCCGGAGTACCAGAAGCGCGTGCTGATGATCGGCATCCTGGGGGCCCTCGTCCTCCGGGCGGTCCTGATCCTGGTCGGAGCGTGGCTGCTGGCCCGCTTCCACTGGCTGCTGTACCTGTTCGGTGCCTTCCTCCTGCTCACCGCCGTCAAGATGTGGTGGGCGGCGGGGCAGGAGCCGGATCTCGGCAACAATCCGGCACTGAAGTGGATTAACCGGAAGATGAAGATCGCCAAGAACTACGACGGGGAGAACTTCTTTACTGTCGAGAACGGGGTCAGGGTAGCCACGCCGCTGTTGGTCGTGATTATCCTGATTGGCATCGTGGACGTGATCTTTGCCGTCGACTCCATTCCGGCGATCTTCGCCATCACCACCGACCCCTTCATCGTCCTGACCTCCAACGTGTTCGCCATCCTCGGCCTGCGCGCCATGTACTTCCTGCTGGCTGGCATGCACGAGAAGTTTCACCTGCTGTCCTACGGGCTGGCGCTGGTCCTCGCGTTCATTGGCACCAAGATGCTGCTGGTGGACATCTACAAGATCCCGGTCGCCTGGTCCCTCGGCGCCACGGTGACTATTCTCGCGCTGACGATGGTGTTGTCCCTGTACATCCCGCCGTCCGACAAACCGGCCCGACCCGGCAAGAGCAGCCTCGCGGGCGCGCCCTCGGCCAGGCTGCGGGCTGCGAAGAAGGCCGCTGGGCAGGGTAGCGAGGGCTGATTCGGCAGAGCCGTGTCGACGCCTATACTCGCAGGGTGCAGACCGTGCCCCGCATCGTCATCGATACCAACGTGCTGCTTGGTCTGTGGCTCTTCAGTGAACCCTCGCTCTCCGGGCTGCGGGCCGCGCTCGATGACGGCGCGGTGACAGCCGTCCGGTGCGCGGAAACAGACGCGGAGTTTGCGGAGGTGCTGGCCAGACCGTATCTGCTCGACGTGGACCCGGCCCGGCAGCCGTTGATCATGGCGTCCTGGCAGGCCCGCTCGGTGCTGACCGAGTTGACCGCACGTGCGCCCTGGGTCTGCCGTGACCCGCTCGATCAGAAATTTCTGGACCTCGCGGTCAGCGCCGGCGCGGGCTGGCTGCTGACGCGGGACCGGGATCTGCTGAAGCTGGCAAAGAAGGCACGACGGTCGGGGCTGCAGATTGTTGCTCCGGAGCTCTGGGTTGCTGACCCCGGCGCTGCCTAGCCTGAAAAAGGAGTAGTGTCAGCAGCGCCAGACCGTCAACCCAGGCCCGTCAACCCAGGAGAGATCGCGATGTCGAAGGAACGTTCCAACGTCCGGGAAGCCAAGAAGAAGCCCGCCAAGACCATGGACGAGAAAAAGGCCGAGAAGCGGGCCAAGAAGGCCACGAAGGACTTCGCCATGCGCTAGGGGGAAACTCGACCTCAGGCGTTCAGCTCCCGCTTGGCATGGGTGGGAGTCCGGACCGCCAGGAAAGCCGCAATGGCCAGGGCGCCAGCCAGCAGGCTGAGCACCACACCGAATCGCTCCGGGTGCACCCAGATGTCGGCCCAGAGGTTCCAGCGGCCGGCGATCTCGTAGCTGCTGAAAGCGATGATCGCGGTGGGAATGCTGTACCGGACCGCGGTGGTGACCTTCCACATCTTCAGCAGCCGGGACAGCAGGTAGAAGGCCCAGATCGTGTTGAAGAAGAAGATGGCGTAGGTCACCGGATGCCGGTCCCCCAGGATCTTCTCGTCATAGATGAAGAGCAGGGCCAGATAGCAGAACCAGGTGACGAAGATGGTCTCGAGACAGGTGATGTACGCGAAGCTCCGCTCGTAACCCCGGCTGGGTTTGCCGGTCCGCATCCCAAGATTGCGCTGGAACCAGACGAACATGTTGCACTTGGTCTCCCGGTTCAGCATCAGCGGCACCAGCACGCCAAGGCACACGCCGATGGACGACATCATCACCAGGTACTCGGCCTTGGTGGCGATCTCGCCCGCCATGTGGGTGTCCATGAGATCGGGAACGCCGAGCACGTTGGCACTCCAGACGAAGGAGAACTCCACCCAGCCGCTCCAGATCAGGGTGCCGGCCCAGAAGCCGTACCAGGTGCCGGCCACTTCGCTGTCGTGGCGCATGCCGAGGAACAGCAGGATGGCGCCGGCCAGTCCGAGCACGAAGGCGGACTGCAGCACGTACTCCTCACCAAAGATGCTTTCCATGCCGACCATGAGGGTATGGCCAAGCCCCTGGACGACGAAGACAATGAGGAAGGCGAAGAGTCCGACCATCGGCGGCCGGGCGAGAGCCTGCAACGGACTCTTCTTCGGGGGTGCCGCGGGAACTGTGCTGGTGGCCATAGGCAGACGCTCCATGAAATCGAACACTACCGTACCATCTCGTACATCTGTATATCAATTGTTTCCTGACACAGCGCCTGCGGCAAAACGCCCCATCCCCGGTCCATGAGTCCCTGGCTCGAGGGCCTCCTGGCGACTGTCCTGGCAGCTCTGGCCCTGCCCCGGTACAGCCTGGCCACCGTCTTTGTCGTGGCTCTGCTGTCCGGGACGCTCCTGCCCATGGGCAGCGAGCCGGTGGTTTTCGGCCTGATTACCCTGAATCCAGCCCAGTTCTGGCCAGTCATTCTGGCCGCCACTGCCGGCGGCACGGCGGGCGGTGGCATGACCTGGCTGATGGGTTTTGGGGCTGCGCAGGCCTATGCCCGCGTCACGGACCGGACCACTGGCGAGAGTCGCGCCCTCGCCTGGCTCCAGCGCTTCGGGGCCAAGGCCTGCCTGCTGTCCTGGCTACCCGTGATCGGGGATCCCCTGTGCGGGGTGGCCGGCTGGCTGCGCCTGCCCTTCTGGCCCTGCCTCTTCTACATGGCCATCGGCAAGTTTGCCCGCTACGTGATTTTTACCGCCGTGCTGCTCTGGGTGTTTCCCGGCGGCACCGTCGCCTGACGGGCAACGTCACTCGCGGGTCTGTTCTTCTGCGGTCACGACGGTGAAGTCGGTGGCCACGGTCGTGGTCGTCGCGGGACTCGACGCCAGCTGCGTCATCACCATCGTCGTCCCCGGCTCAACCACGGCGCTCGCCCGGGCCAGAAACTCCGGCGGCACCCGGATGACGCGGAGGAGCTGGTCGGCGGAAACAACCGTCTCCTCCTCACCGGAAATCATCAGCCAGCGCCTGACGGGCTTGCCGGTGCTCGGGTCGAGGGGGCCCACGGTGGAGGGCTCCAGCAGGGTCAGCACATGCAGTGTGACCTTGCGCGGCGGACCGATGACTTCAAAGGTGGCGCGGCCGATCTCGACCCCACGGCGGAACACGCTGATACGCCGGTCCTCGTTGGTCAGGAGAATCGTCACGGGACCCTCCGGCGCCACATCCGGTTGCCAGGAAAACTCGCTCGCCAGCGGCAGGGTGCCCGCCGTCGCCCCCGACGTATCCACCGGCGCGGTCAGGCCCGGGTGGGCCACCGTACTGGAGAACTCCTCCTCATCGGAGACCACTACGGTCAGCCCGGTCTTCGTCACACCGTAGAGCTTCTGGGCGAACTCGTAGGGCATGCGCACGCAACCGTGGGACGCCGGGTAGCCGGGCAACCGGCCGGCATGCAGCGCGACGCCCGACCAGGTGAGCCGCTGCATATAAGGCATCGGCGCGTTGTTGTAGATGTTCGAGTAGTGATCCTCGTTCTTCTGCAGGATCATGAACACGCCCGTGGGGGTTTCGTGGCCCTTCTTCCCGGTGGACACAGTGGAGGCACCGATCAGCACGCCATTCCGGTACACGTAGGCCTTCTGTTCGGGCAGGGACACGACCATCACGACCGGCCCCCGGGGTGAGACCTGGGGGACCCAGACGTACTCGCCGGGTTTCAGGCGGGCGGGCGCCATAGTGACGTCGGTACCGAGGGTGGAGGTGTTCTTTGGCGGTGTCTTCCCGGCAGCGTCGAGACCGGGAAGTACGGCAAGAAAGGCACACAGGAGGCTGAGGACGGCGGGCTTGTTTCTCATGGGGCGGATTCTATCGGCACGGGCGTATTATCGGGAAGGCATAACGCTCGCCCCCCCCGGGCCGCAGAGGAGCTTCGATGGGTACCGTCAACGAGATACTGAATCGCAAGGGCCGGGACGTGTGGTCCGTGCCGCCGGACTGGATGTTCTTTGACGCCCTCCGCTTTATGGCGGAAAAAGACGTGGGCGCCCTGCTCGTAATGAATGGGACGAAACTGGTCGGCATCGTGACCGAACGGGACTACGCGCGAAAGATCGTCCTCGCCGGCAAGTCTTCCCGGGACACCCCCGTCCGGGACGTGATGACCACCCGGGTGCTCTGCGCCCGGCCGGAGCAGACCGTCGAGGAATGCATGGCGCTGATGACTGACAAGCGGGCCCGCCACCTGCCGATCCTGGAGCACAAGCAGGTGATCGGCCTGGTCTCCATTGGCGACCTGGTCAAGGCCACGATACGCGAGCAGAAATTCGTCATCGAGCAACTGCAGCAGTACATCTCCGGTTGACGGCCCACACTCGCACCGGGCGACGTCACGGCGTCGCGCGGACACTGTCCAAGCTCGGGGTCGCGTCGCGGACCGCCGCCGCCGGCTGGGTGCTTGACGGCCGGGTGGCCGTTAACGGCCGCATTGTCCGGGATCCGGAGTTTCCTGTCCTGCAGGGCAGCGATCAGCTCGTGGTCGATGGCCGGCCGATCACTGCCAGCGAGCGGGTTTATCTCCTGCTCAACAAGCCCCGGGGCCTGGTCACTACCGCCGCCGATGAGCAGGGTCGGGACACGGTCTACCGGTGCTTCGACGGTGCCGGACTGCCCTGGGTAGCGCCCGTGGGTCGTCTCGACAAGGCCAGCGAGGGCCTGCTCCTCTTCAGTAACGATCCCGAGTGGGCCGCGCACCTCACTGACCCGGTCACCGGGCCGGAGAAGACCTACCGGGTGCAGATCAATACGCTACCGGCACCCGCGCTGCTTGCAGCCCTGGTCACGGGCACAGACCAGGCCGGCGAACACCTGGTGGCGAAGTCGGCCAGGCTGCTGCAGACGGGCGAGAAGAACGCCTGGCTGGAGATCGTGCTCGCGGAAGGTCGCAACCGGCATATCCGGCGCCTTCTGGAAGCCCAGGGCGTGGCCGTGCTCCGACTGCTCCGCGTGGCCATCGGCGGCCTGGCGCTGGGCGACCTGCCCAAGGGACACTGGCGCCGGCTCAATGCCAACGACCTGACTAAGGTGCGGCCGTAGGCGGCCGAGACGCCGCAAGCTCACCCTGCAGTACCGAGATCAGCAGCCCCTCATAGTAGTTATTGTCGGGCCGACTGGCGGCACTCTGCAGAAAGGCGCGCATTTCGTCCGGCGTCGCCTGGATCCGGCACCCGGCAAAGCGCCCCCGCAGCACGTGATGCGGATAAGTCACCTGTGCCGCCAGGCGACCGGCCCGGGCCGAGCGCACCCAGAGATCTTCAACCTGGCAGGGGTTGGCAGGAATGCCCTGCAAGCCTTCGTCGATGACGTAGCCCAGCACGAACTGGGCCTGCTCGGAACCGGCGGCAGCGGCCCGCTCGAGAGGCGGCAGCGCCTTTTGGGTCTGCTGGTCGTAGAAGTACGCGCGGCCCAGCTGGTATTGCAGTCGGGCATAGTCGGTCGATGCGGGGGGGACTTTCCCGGCATCCGCCGCGCAGGCGGCAATCGCCCCTGGCAGGTCGACGTTCTTCGTCGCCACGCCGGGCGCCACCCGGTCCGGATCTTCCGGGTGTGCGGCGAGCCGATCGCAGGCGGTCACGGTGGTGCCGGGCAGGCTCTCTGCGGCAGACAGAGACGCGGACGCCAACAGCAGCAGCGTCAGGCTGGCGGGTCGAGAGACAGGCATGGACGGCGCTCCGATCTTTGCAGTATTCCCCAAGGTTACAGCGGGCCAAGCGAATGACAAGCGAACTGCAGGCAGGCACCCTGTCGACGATGAACAGACTGTTTAAAATCATTCATGAGGACGACGAGCTTCTGGTGCTCAACAAGCCGGCGGGTCTCGTGTGCCATCCCAGCAAGAGCGGCGAGCTCTCCAGCCTCATCGGCCGGGTCCGCCTGCATCTGGGCGCCGGGGGCACCCCGCACCTCGTCAACCGTCTGGACCGGGAAACCAGTGGCGTAACGATCGTGGCGAAAACCCAGGCAACTGCGCGCCAGCTGGGCAAGCTCTGGCAGGCGCGGGACGTCCATAAGGAATACCTCGCGTTAGTCCATGGCCACCTCCTCGAGGACAGTGGCGTGATCGACGCCGCACTGGGCAAGGACGAGCAGAGCCGCGTCGCCATCAAGGACTGCGTGCGCGCCGACGGGGCGGCGTCCCGGACTGACTTCGAGGTTCTGCGCCGGTTCACGCAGAACGCCGCGCCTTTCACCCTGCTTCGTGTGCTGCCCCACACGGGGCGGAAGCATCAGATCCGCATTCACCTGGCGCACCTCGGGCATCCTGTGCTGGGGGACAAACTGTACGGCGGCGACGAGGACGCTTATCTGGCCCTGGTGGAAGACCGCCTGACAGCCGCACAGCGGGCCGCGCTGGTCGTGCCCAACCACGCCCTCCACGCCCGGGCGTTACGCTTTGCCTGGCAGGGGCAGCCGACGGAGTTTGCCTGCGAGCCGGAGGCCTGGTTCTCGGCCTTCGCCGCCACCTGAGTTCACATAACTGGCAGCAGCCCTGGGCAGACCAGCGCGAACCAGCGCGGCTGGCCGTAGTATCCTCTGCTCTTCCCGCAACCTGACCCGGCCCGAACCCATGCAAGCAGAGTCCCGCCTGGCGCACCGCCTGCGGCAGCTGGTCCTGGCACTACTCTCCGGAGCGCTGGCGCTGGCGGCCTGGGGCGACGGTCCCGTGGATCCGGCCAACGTCGCCAGCGGTCACCCGACGGGGCATCTCCATGACCACGCCGACCAGACCTGGCCCCCCCAGCCCCGGGGCCTGCGGGACGTCGTGCCGCTCAGCAATCCGGGCAACGCGGAGCGCGCCACCGAACTCTGGCGCCGGGCTCGCGCCGAGCGGGAGCGCATTGCCCTGGCCCGGCCCGAGGTCCGGCAGGCCCTGGGCAAGCGTTACAACCGGCCGGACGTCGTGGAGTCGGTTGCCAAGGATGGGACCAGAGCTGAAACGTCCCGCCTGATGTACTTCAGCTATGCCAACAACACGACGGTGGAGGTCACGCTCGAGAAGAATCAGGTGCGGGGCGTCCGCCGGATCCGGGCGACGGACTACCAGCCCGACATCACCGACGAAGAGACGGCCGCTGCGGAGCTCATTGCCCGCGCCTACTTCGATGCCCGGAGCATGGAGCGGGTGTCAGCCCTGAAGGCCTTCGGGATCCTTGCCTACCTGCCGGAGGGCACGGGCTTCTATCCGACGCGGGTCATCTACCTGTCGTTCCACGCTGCCGATGATGCGCCACCGGAGTTCGCTGCCTGGGTCGACCTGACCACCCAGCGGGTCCTGCGCATCCGGGAGGAACGGTCGTGAGCACCGCCCGCAGGTTCCGCGCCGGCGTGCTGGCCGCTGCACTGCTTGCGGGCCTGTCGCCCCTGGCCACCGCAGCCCCCGTGCGCTGGCAGGCCTGGACCTTTGATTACGAGGTGACCAGCACCGAGGGACTCAAGCTCAGGAACGTGACGTTCCAGATGCGAACGCTGCTTGCGAGCCTCAGCTTCCCGGTGCTGCGGGTGTTCTACGACGCCAACGCCTGCGGGCCCTTCGTTGACCTGCTCGGGCTCAACGGCCCCGTGGGGGTGTACCCCATCCCGTGGGCCAATAATTCCACGCTGGCGCAGCGGGAGTTCACGCTGGGTGGCAAGCTCTGGTACGAAATCGGTATCCGGGACGTGATCGGCAACTACGACATGTACCAGGTGTACTACCTGAGTGCGGATGGCACGATCGACGCGCACATCTACAGCAAGGGCCTGCAGTGCGTCGTGAACCACGTGCACTACCCGAACTGGCGGATCGACGTAGACCTGGATGGGGCGACCGCCGACCAGATCCTCCGGGATACGGGGAACGGCTACACGGTGCTCGCCACGGAATTCAATGCGGCCGCAGACTCGGCGGTCAATCACGCCTGGCGCATCCGGGACCAGACCACGGGCCTGCAGCTTGACGTTCTGCCGGGCTTCGCCGATTTCTCGATTCCCGACGGGTCGACCACGCTGCCCATCGCCGGCTACACCAATCACACGGTCTTCGGCCGGTTGTACCGGGCCACTGAGAACCAGGGCTGGACCTTCCCACCGAACACGCAGGTGCCCTACAACAACGGCGAGAACATCGACGGCAAGGACATCGTGCTCTGGTACGAAGGCTACCTGCCCCACAGTGCCGCCGAGGGAGCGGGCCTCTGGCACTCCACGGGCGTGCGCCTGGTCAGCAACCTCGTCCCGCCCCCGCCGGATACCGATGGCGACGGCGTGCCCGACGCGACGGATAACTGCACGCTGGTGGCCAATGCCAGTCAGCTCGACAGCAACGGCGATGGCTACGGCAATTTCTGCGACGCGGACTTCAACAACAATGGCATCGTCGATTCCCAGGATGGCGCGCTGCTGAAGGCAGCTTTCGGCTCGGTGTTGTTCCCGGAGCGGGATCTCAACGGCAACGGCGTCGTCGACTCCCAGGATGGCGCGCTGCTCAAGTCCCGCTTCGGCCAGCCACCGGGACCCTCCGGCGTCGCGCCCTGAGGGGTCACTTCGTCACCGCTCAGGTGGCGGTCGCCGGCTCCTCAAGGGACGGCGACTCTTCAGTGCTGGTCTCCACGAACTGCAGCGCTGCGAGGCGCGCGTAGAGCGGCTCCCGGCGCACCAGTTCGTCGTGGGTACCCACATCCACGATCTGGCCCTGATTGATCACGACGATGCGATCCGCTTTGAGCACCGTCGCGAGCCGGTGCGCGATGATGATCGTCGTCCGATTGCGCATGAGGTGTTCCAGCGCGGCCTGCAGCAGGCGCTCGTTCTCCGCGTCGAGGGAACTGGTGGCTTCATCCAGCAGCAGGATCGGCGGGTCCTTGAGAATGGCCCGGGCGATGGCGAGGCGCTGGCGCTGGCCGCCGGAGAGCCGCGTGCCCCGCTCACCGAGGAACGTGGCGTACCCTTGCGGCAGCTCCTGGATGAACTCGTCGGCCACGGCCAGCTTCGCCGCCGCGTGGATTTCCGCGTCGGTGGCCTCGGGCTTGCCAAACCGGATGTTGCCCAGCGCGGTGTCGCCGAAGATCACCGTCTCCTGGGGCACCACGGCGATCCGGGAGCGCACGGCCTGGGGATCGGCCTTTGCGATGTCCACGCCATCGATCAGGATCCGGCCCTGCTGGGGGTCATAGAAGCGCAGGAGCAGCTGGAAGGTGGTGCTCTTGCCCGCGCCGGAGGGCCCCACGAAGGCGACCCGCTCGCCGGGGCGGATATCGAGGGTGAAGCCTGCCAGAGCCCGCTGGCCCGGCCGCGAAGGGTAGTTGAAGCTCACATTCTCGAAGCGGATCCGCCCCTGGCCCGGGCTCGGCAGCGCCATGGGGTCAGCCGGCGCCTTGACGTTGGGTTCGGTATTGAGCAGCTCGATGAGCCGCTCGGTAGCGCCGGAAGCCCGCTGAATCTCGCCCCACATCTCGGTCAGCGTCCCGGCGGAGGTCGCGGCAAACAGCGCGTAGAGCACGAACTGGCCGAGCTCCCCGTAGGTGATCTCGCCGGCGAGCACGCTGCGGGCGCCCATCCAGACCACGAAGGTGATGCCGCCAAACACACAGCAGAAAGTGATGAAGCTCATGATCGAACGCACCCGGGTGCGGGCGATGGCGGTATCGAAGCTGGTCTCCACCACGTCCCGATAGCGATCCGCGAGGACGCCCTCCGCCGTGAAGGCCTGGACGATCTGCACGGCGTTCAGGGATTCGCTGGCCATGGCACTGGTGTCGGCGAGCCGGTCCTGGGAAGCCCGGGAGAGCGTGCGTACCTTCTTGCCAATCGTCACCAGCGGCAGGATCACCGCGGGAATCAGCAGCACGATGAGACCCATGAGCTTGAGGTTGGTGATGGCCAGCATCACGAGCGCGCCCGGCAGCTGGATCATCGACCGCAGCACCATCGAGAGGCTGGTGCCGGTGATGGACTGCACCAGCGTGGTGTCCGCCGTGAGGCGGGAGAGAATCTCGCCGGTGCGGGTGACCTCGAAAAACATCGCGTCCATGCGGATCACGTGCCGGTAGACGCCATCCCGCACGTCCGCCACCACCCGCTCCCCGACCCAGCTCACCAGGTAGAGGCGCAACGAGGCCATGGCGCAGAACAACACGATGAGCACGGCGAAGCCGATGAAATACAGGTTGACCGTCCCGGACTGCTTCGTCGCGAGCCCCTGGTCAATAACGTAGCGCGCGGCGACCGGCAGCGAGAGCATCAGGGCAGACGCGGCCAGCAACGAGGCCAGGGCCAGGGCCAGCATGCCCCGGTAGGGCTTCAGGAATGGCAATAGTGCGACGAGGGAGCGCGGCGTCTTGCCCTTCGGGCGGTTCTTGGGGTCTTGTTCGAAATCAGCCACAGGTTTCATTATAAGGGTCCGCAGCGCGGACAGGGCGGCTGCCACGAATCCACACCGGCCATTTCTGGCGAATCCTCCATTACGCAGGGGTAGCCAACGCAGCAAAAACTCCCCAGTCCTTGACAACTACACGCCTTAACCAAGACAGGCAGGAAACAGTCATGAGCCCACCGCCAGCAGCCCCCCAGGCCAACCCGGCCAGCACCATCTCCCTCGTCGGCCCCCGTGGCCGCCCTGCGGCCGACGCCGGCCTCCACCCGGAAGCGCTTGCCGTGCGGGATGCCCTGCTGGCCCGCGGGCTGGAAACCCCGATGGTCGAGAACGGCCTCAGCCCCGAAGAGAAGCGCCAGCGGATCCAGGCGCACTTCACCGGGATCATGCAGGTCCTGGGCCTCGATCTGCAGGACGACAGCCTGATGGACACCCCCCGGCGGATTGCCAAGATGTACGTCAACGAGATCTTCGGCGGGCTGGATTACCGGGCCTTTCCGAAGCTGACCGTCGTGGCGAACAAGATGCAGTGCGACGAGATGATCCGGGTGCGCAAGATCAGCATGTCGTCCACCTGCGAGCATCACTTCATCGCCATCGACGGCACCGCCACGGTGGCCTACATCCCGAAGACCAAGGTCATCGGCCTGTCCAAGATCAACCGCCTCGTCGCGTTCTTCGCCCAGCGGCCCCAGATCCAGGAGCGCCTGACCGAGCAGGTCCTGCTGTCCCTGCAGACACTGCTGGAAACCGAGGACGTCGCCGTGAGCATGACGGCGACCCATTTCTGCGTGAAGGCCCGGGGCGTGCGGGATGCCAACAGCGAAACGACCACCACGGCGCTGGGTGGTGCCTTCAAGACCAGGCCCGAAACGCGGAAGGAATTCCTCATGGGGCTGGAGGGTTAGGCGCCATACTTCCGGCTTGAGCACACCGCCCCGCCTTGCCCTCACTCTGCTGCTGTTCGCGGTCAGCCTGGGCGGGTGCGCCCCGTACCGGTCAGTTCGCGACGCCCCACCGGCCACGCCGCTCTTGACGGCCACCGAGTTCGAGACTGCTGACGGCCTGCGGCTGCCCGTCCTGCGCTGGCTGCCCGCAGGGCCTCCCCGGGGGATCATCGTCGCCCTCCACGGCTTCAACGACTACAGCAACGCATTCGCCGCCCGATCCGGCGCGGCCGGGACCGGGTCCTACCTCGCTGCCCAGGGCTACGCGGTCCTCGCCTACGATCAGCGGGGCTTCGGTCGGGCGCCGGACCCCGGCCGCTGGGCCGGCAGCGACGCCCTGGTGGAGGATCTGGATGGGGTCGTGGCAGGGGTGAGTGCGGAATTCCCCGGCCTGCCCGTTTATGGCCTCGGCGAAAGCATGGGGGGCTCCGTACTGCTGGCCGCCGTGAGCCGTCCCTCGCCGCCACCCTTCGCTGGAATCGTGCTGCTCGCGCCCGGCGTGTGGGGCCGTTCCACCATGCCAGCGGCCTATAGAGCGGCTCTGTGGCTCGGGCTTAATCTCACACCCCAACTCACGATCTCTTCCCGCAGTATGGGCAGGAAGGCGACGGACAATCCCGTGGTGCTGGAGGCCAACGAGCGTGACCCCCTGTTCATCAAGGAGACGCGCCTCGACGCCGTCTCCGGCCTTGTCGATCTCATGGATGAGGCCCTGGCAGCGGCGCCCCGGGTTGCAGGTCCGGTGCTCTTTCTCTACGGTGAGCACGACGAGATCGTGCCCAAAGAGCCCACTATTGAAGCCATGACCGCCTTCAGCGCCGACAACCCGGCCGCCCGACTGGGCTTTTACCCCGACGGCTGGCATCTGCTCCTGCGGGACCTGCAGGCCGAGACTGCCCTCCGGGACGTCGTTGCGTTTCTGCAGGATCCGGGAGCAAACCTGCCCTCCGGGGCGGACCAGGAGGCCCTGCTGCGGCTGACGGCAGCGGCTTCCTCTGAATAGAACCAAGCCACGCGAGCACCCATCCCATGTACATGAACTTCTGGTATCCCGTCTGCCTGAGCGCCGATCTCACGGCGGCGGCCCCCACCCGCGCCCGGATTCTCGGACTGTCCTTCGTGGCCTTCCGCGCCGCCGGAGGGGAGGCCCATGTGCTCGCCGACACCTGCGTGCACCGGGGTGGTGCGCTGGGCCGCGGTAAAATCGTCAATGGCCACCTGGCCTGCCCGTATCACGGCTGGCAGTTCGACGGGGCCGGTCGCTGCGTGCACATCCCGTCCCTCGGCGCGGAAGGCCCCATCCCGGCCCGGGCCAAGGTGGACAGCTACCCGGTGCTCGAGCGCTACGGCATCGTCTTCGCCTTCCTCGGCGACCTCCCCGAGGCAGAGCGCGCGCCGCTCTACACCGTGCCGGAATACGACCAGCCGGACTGGCGGCCCGGCCTGGTGGTGTTCGAGGTCGACACTTACTTCGAGCGCTCCATCGAGAACGGTCTTGACCCCGTGCACAACGAGTTTGTGCACGACCTGCAGGGCAACATCCAGTTTCGCCCGGATCGCATGAGCGTGACCACCGACGAGTGGAGCAGCACGGTCTTCGTCAAGATGGATCCGCCGAAGAAGGGCACGACACAACTCGAAGCCCTGCGCAATGACGACAATCCGGAGCACTTCAGCGCAAGTTCCGGCCACTACGGCGCAAACGCGCTCATCACCAGGATCAGCCTGTCGAAGGCCAATGTTTTCGTGCAGTACTTCTTCGAGCAGCCCATGGACGACAGCCACACGCGGATCTTCTTTCTCAATATGCGCAACTGCATGCTGGAAGAGAAGAACGACGCGCGAATGCTCCAGATCAACATGGCCGTGGCCGAGGAGGACATCCGGGTCATCACCCGGCTGAACCCCGTGCGCACCCCCGAAGCCTCCCGCTCCGAACTCCTGATGGTGGGTGATGAAGGCATCGGCCTGTACCGCAAGCACCTGAAAGAGTGGGAGCAGCGGGGCTGGCGCCTGGATCTGGCGGCGCTCCGGGAGAAGGCCGGCGACGTGGCCTACGCCATTCCCTCCCCGGCGCGGCGGCAGTCCAGGAACTGGGTGCTGGATGCGGTGCCGGTGGTGACGGGCAGCCTTTAGTCGCTGGAAGTCAGCGCCGGGACAGAATCCGGGACGAAAAAAAGCCGAGGCCGGAAATCCCGGCCTCGGCTTTCCTGATCACGCTAGGGTCGCGCTTACTTCTTCGGGGGCGCCATCACTTCGAGGGTGGTCGCGGTCTTCAGGGTGACGATCACATTGTCGCCCTTCTTGACCGCGTCGAACTTCTTGGCGGCAGGCCCGACCTCGATGGTGCGGGAGTTGCCCTCGGGGCCCACGAGAGTGACCGTCCGCTTGGCGTAGTCAATGGCCGTCACGGCACCCGTGAGCACCGTCGTATCGACCATCACGCCCATGGGCTTGGAACCCGCCGGGGCGCTCACGACGGCCGTACCACCGGTCAGGTTCGGGGCTGCCTGGCCGGCAGGCACGACTTCGATGGTCACGGTGTCCTGCTCGCTGGCCACGAGCAAGTCGCCCACCTTGATCTGGGCGAAGTTCTTCACGGCGGGTCCAGCCTGCACATCAACGAGAGTGCCATCGGCCAGCTTCAGCGTTACCCAGCGATCCTTGGCGTCGATCTTGGTCACCGTCGCCGTGCGGGTGGTGCTGGCGGACATGGAGCCACCGGGCTTGCTGTGGGCGGCGGCCATTACCGGGGAGGCACCCAGCATCAGGAGCGCGGCGGCACTGCCTGCAGCCAGGAATGAGACGAGATTCTTCTTCATGGTGATTGAACCTACTATAGAGGGTTGAGAAGCGCGGCGGAGTCTACGGCAACGCCTGGCGGCGGCGCCACCCTGTCAGGATCAGGGGCAGGATCAGCGGCAGGGCCAGCAGAAACAGGAAAGACGCTACCGGATACTTGATGGCATAGACCAGGGGCGTCAGCGCTGCCCGGGTGAGCGCCCGCAGGCTCTCGTGCCCGCGGATACTGTCCGCCAGCGGCGGCGACACCCGGTAGTACCAGGCCACGAAGGCCCGGCCACCCGCTGTGGTCAGCAGGACGCGATCCCGGAACTGCCGCAGCACCAGCACCTCGGGATCGAGAAACGAGCCGTAGGCCGCGGTGGCGATGAAGCAGTCGGTGCAGCTGTTGGTGCCGTAGCCGTCGCAGTCGTCGTCGCCAAAGTCGTTGCCACCACTGCCGGTGTTGTTGCTCGACTCCGGGTCCGGCTCCGTACCGGCCAGGCTGACCTGATAACTGACCGTTGTGGATTTGTCGTCAGCCACGACGAAGTCGGCGATGGTCACGTTGATGGTCTGGCCAGACGGGATGTCCGCGAGGAGAAACTGCTGGCCAGCCGTTGGCAACAGCTGGGTGACTGGCGCGCCGCTGCAACTGGAGGGCGGGCTGTTCGAGGCTGGCGCAAAACTGCCGACGGTCAGCTGCGCTCCGGTGGCGGCGCTGGGCCCGTTGTTCCTCACCTGAATCACGGACCTGATCTCGAGGCAGCCTGGAAACGTGGACGGGGCCTGGCCCAGGTCGGTGGCGCTGGTGGTCTGCTGGCCGATCTGCAGATCGGCGCAGCCGGGCGCCCCGACTGCCAGTGCGACGCTGTTGTTGCTGGGGGTCTGGTCAATAGCGCCGCCCGCAGCGGCGACCGTGGCGGTGTTGACGATGCAGCCAGTCGCGGCCGGGGCCGCCTGGGCCAGCACCTGCAGTGTCGTCTGCCCCCCGGTGGCCAGCGTGCCCGCGTCCCACAGGCCCGTCAGGGCCGTGTAGCTCCCCTGCCCTGGCGCCGCGCTCACGAAGTTCAGGCCCGCGGGCAACAGGTCGGTAACGGTGGCCGCCGCCGCATCCGGGCCGTTGTTCCGCAGAGTCACGGTGAAGGTTGTGAGGTCTGAGCCACTGGCGCCGGGCTGCACGGTGGCGGGAACGGCCGTCTTGCTGACCTGGAAATCCGCGTTGTCCACGCCGGGGGTGCCGGACACGTTGATCTCTACCGTGGCCGCGCCGACCGTGCCCGAAGACCCCACCTCCAGCGTGAAGGAGTCACTGACCAGACCCGTGGCCGTCGGTGCAAAGCGCACGGCGAGCGTGCAGCCCGTGTTGGGTGACAGGGTCACGCCATCACAGGTCGTGGGCGTGGGCAGGCTGAAAGGCGCCGCCAACCCCGCATTGGCCCCCCCCGTGAGGCGCACGACCAGGTTCGACTGGGTCGACTGGTTGTTGTTGGTGATCGTTACCGTGGCGGTTCCGGTGTTGCCGACCTGGACCGTGTTGGCAAAGGGCAGGGACCGGTCATTGACCGGAGCGATGGAGTCGGTGACGCACACGGAACAGGCCACGGCGGTGCCGGAGACGGTGACCACCGCCGGCGTGCCGCCAAGACTGAGCGTCAGACTCTCACTCAGCGCGCCGCTCGCCACCGGCAGGTAGGTAATGGTGAGGGTGCAGGCGGCGGCGGGTTGCAGCGTGCGGGTGCAGGCGACCGGGTCGGCAATACTGAAAGGTGCCTTCAGGCCATCGGTGATCCCGATAGCGACGGCGCTGAGTGTGCTGTTGGTGACCGTGACCGTCGCGGTCCGGGGCACATTCGCCGGGACGCTGCCAAAGGGCAGGTCCTTGTCGCTGGACGAGCCGAGGGAGTCGGTCACGACGACCAGCGCCGCGGCCGGGTGGATCGCACCCAGCGCCAGCAGTCCCAGGCAGGCGAGCAGAGTGCGGTGGCTGGCAATGAGCATGGGGAAGTCCTCCAAAGGGTGGCCCATACTATCCTGCAGACAGCCATCAGGGATCTCCCATTGAGTAACCGCACCGCCAACGAATCAGCACCCGGGGCCGAGGTCCCGCCCGCCTTCGACCGGACCCGCTTCACCTGTCCCAGCTGCCACGAGGTGGCTGACCAAGTATGGCTGAACGTCTACGCCCAGCCGGTGAGCAATCCCGCCGGGCTGCCGCTACGGATTGCCGGCGCGGGCCTCGAGCAACTGAAGGCCAACCCCCAGTTCCCCCCCGCCATCCGGGACCAGAAGGTCGCCTACTGGAACCGGGTGAACGGCGGCGACGTGTTCCTGGACCGCTGGGCCCCCGTGCAGACGGAACTGTTCGTGGCGGGGATGGAGCTCAGCGTGTGCCTCGGCTGCCGGGCCACGGCTGTGTGGCTGGGGGGTCGGCTGGCGCATCCCCAGGCTCCCGTCTGAACTGCCATAGCACTCCGATGCGTCTGCCCTGCTGGCTGTTGCTTGGCGCCTCACTGCTGGCGGGCACCGCAGCTGTCGCCGGCGCCACGGCGCCCGCGACGCCCGCGGCTTACGACGAACAGCTGTGCGAACTGGCCCAGCGCATGCTGGTGAACGCCGAGGTTGCGGACCCGGCGCCCTTTCAGCTCAGCGTGCTCCGGGGTGTGAGCAACGGCTTTCACACGATCCAGATGGACGTGGACGCGGCCACACGCACCGTGGTCATCGCCACGACTTCCGGCAGCGTGCAAGTGGACGGCCAGGCACTCACCACCCACGTCGCCTGCAAGCTGGTGGACCGGAACCGGGTGAACGACGTGCTGGGCCTCAAGCTCGCGGGACCGGAGCGCGGCTGCCGGGACGTGAACGAACACACCTACCGCCTGGCCCTGGAGAGCCTGACCCCGGACGAGCGGCAGCGCTACAGCACCACGGGCCGGCCCCTGCGCTTTGGCGCCGACTACTACACCAGCACGGGGGCCGAGTGGCTGCCCGTGGCCGTGGAGAAGTACATCACCGCAACCGACGGCCCGGGCGCGGAGCCGGGTTATCTGGAGATTCGCTCGCCGGCGGTGGTGGTGCCCTGGAGCCCGACCGAACGGCAGTTCTTCATGGGCACGCACCACTGCAAACTGATCACCCTGGCAGCGATGCAGCACTGGATGCGGGTGGGTGCCCTGACGCGGGATGCCGAGCTGTTCCCGAGCGGCGTGCCGGTGTGCGACGCGCCCTCTTCCATGACCTCCAAAGCCGGCAGCTGCATCTTTTACTTCGCACCGGCCAACGCCCGGTACTGCCAGGACTACAGCGGACCGGAGTGGACGCTGGACTCGGCACGCCTGGAATGCGGCAAGCGCCACGCCTCCCCGGAGGCACTGAAGGCCGTGGCGAACCGCTACGCCGGCGCAGGCGGGCTGTTCAGCGACGCCAGTTGCCGGGAGCGGGAAGAACAGTTGCCCCTCGCCGGCACCTGCGTCTTTCACTGCAAGCAGCCCGACGAAGCGCTGTGGCATCCACTAAAGACGGCGGAAGGCGACGCCAACAGCGGGGCGGCGGGCGCGATGATGAGCAAGGCGTGTGATTTGTTTGTGCCCTAGGGCACGGGCTCCGACCTTCAGGTCAGCCTTTAGTCAGGTCAATTTGAGCGCCGCAAAGAGCAGGCCGATGGCCACCACCAGCATTGAACCCGTGCGCACGATAATGTTGGTAGAGATCGTCGTGGCCATGATCTCCATATCCTTACGGATCAGTGCGCACTCCTGATGCAGCTCCGAACGGAGTATCTGCAGGTCCGCTTTGGTCGCGATAGTGGTCGCCATGTCACGCTCCATCGCATCGACAACCGCCCGAGCCTTGTCGTTCGGGACGTTGATGCTGACGAGGGCATCATACAGCGAGTAAAGGTAGTCCACAGAGTGCCTCATGGAGCCCGAAATCCCGGCGTGTCAGCCCACGTTAGCAATGACATGGCTGATTAGACAGGCGGATTTCCGGCGAATATCCAGACATTTGGCCAGGGACCGGCCGGCGGCACGGCTCACCGCCCGACGCGGGGCGCCTCGTCGAGCACCCAGTTCTTCTCGGTACGCCGGGCGGGGCACGGGATGGCCATGGCCACGTCACCGCGCATCTCGCGCATCTTTTTCATGTCGAGTCGCCAGCCGCGCTTTTCCCAGTCCTTGAGGAACTCCCGGTAGCGCACTGTCGGCCGGTCGGAGGGCATCAACACTTCTTTCGTCAGGTTTTCCGGCGTGCGCACCGGATTGAGCCGGACGAGCAGGTTGATGTCTTCCTGGGCGATCTCCATGTTGATGGCGACAATCTTGTCGTCCATGGCCGGATCCATCAGGAAGTGCCGCATGTTGACGAAGAAGATCCGCGTGCGGTTCTCGTCGATGGGCGCCTCGTAGAAGTACTGGTGAAACATGTTCTCCTTGGTGAACTTCAGCCAGGTCACCACCGCATTCGGTCCGAAGTGTCCGGACCCCGCGCGCACCACCTCGGTGCTCCAGGAATTCGCCTGGGCCAGCAGGCCGCCTTCCGGGTTTTTCTGGGTGAAGGGGATGAGGAAGCCACTGCCCCAGTCGCCGATGGGATCCATCTGGATCGGGGTCTTCTTGAAGTCGAGCATCATGCCCGGCGTGCCCTGCTTGGGGTGCACGAATTCGTTATGGGCAGGGTCCAGCGCATTCTCGACGGAGCGCTCGTAGTGGTAGTCCACCTCGAACACTTTCAGCTTGTTCGCCCGCCAGTCTGGGGCGGCGTACTCGGGGATCTCGAAGATCGGCGGCCGCTCGCTTTCCGGCAGATCGCCGAGAAAGGCAAACAGGATGCCGTACTGCTCCTGCACCGGGTAGCTGTCCACCTTGGCCCGGGCGGGCGGCGTTTCATCGGCACCCAGCGTGGGAATCAGCACACAGCGGCCCTCGCCGCTGAACTGCCAGCCGTGATACGGGCACTGCACGCAGTCGCCCTTGATCTTGCCGTACCCGAGGGACCCGCCGCGATGGATGCAGGTGTCGCTGAGGACGTGGGGGTTGCCCGCCGAGTCGCGAAAAGCGACAAAGTCGAGACTGAGAATGCGCACCGTGAGCGGCGCCTCGTTCGTGACCTCGCTGCAGGCGGCGACCGGGTACCAGAAGTTCATATACATGGCGCAAATATAGCAGGGGTGGCTGCCCTGCCGCTCAATCCGTGGTCCCGGCCGCATCCCGCCGGCTGCCGGGCAACTCCTCCCGCAACCGCCGCCGCATCTTCCGGTACTCGATCAGCGCCGCGTCACTGGGCAGCAGCTTGTCGCCGTCCGCGTCGTCCACATTGACGGGGCGCTGGGAGGCCAGGATGGGCAGGTCGTCGTGGAAGACGATCCATTGGGCGACCCGGCCGAGCAGATTCACCAGCGGCCGGAGCACGCGCAGCGCGGGCGGGTAGTACCAGCGCACATACACTTCGGTGTGGGTGTCGTCCACCGGCGCAACGATCGCGGCCAGCACGTAGCCCGGACCGATGCGATTGAGCCAGACGTTGGGATAGATCAGCTCGATGAACTGCCGGTCGGGGGGGTCTCCATTGCGCCAGGCCCGGAAGCCGTCGGCAATCGGCTCCACGGTCACCGAGCACTCCGGGTTGCGGGTGAGCCGGCCGATGGTCTTCGGGTGCACGAAGGGCAGGTGGCTGTAGTCGATCACGCCCTCGATGGCCCGGGAGTAATGCCCGTTCCAGATCGAGATGGTTTCGCCGTGGGCCAGGCCCGCCACCAGCGCGAGCCGCGGCAGCGCGGGCAACAGCGGCAGCACCTCCGGGTCCACCGCCGGTCCGCGCCACAGCCACACCAGGCCGTCGCCCTCCGCCACCGGGTGGGCCGCAACCTTGAGGGACTCGGGAATCTTGCGGTCGCCTTCCACCGGCACTTTTACGCAGCGGCCCGTGGTGTCGTAGCACAGGCCATGAAAGGGACAGACGAGCTGCCCGTCCCGCACGCTGCCCAGGCTCAGGGCCGCGCCGCGATGGGCGCAGCGATCCTCGAGGCACACGGGCTTGCCGCTGCCATCCCGCCAGAACACCAGGCGCTCACCGAAGCGGGTTTTGGCCACGGGGCGCGTGCGCAACTCCGCCGAACTCAGCACCGCGTGCCAGTGGCCGCTGGAGTAGTTCATGCGGGGTACTTCATCAGCTTGCGGCCGGCAGCCCAGAACAGCACCGCGAAGCAGGCGAGGTTGAACACCGTGAGAAAGAACAGCTTGGCCTTATGCAGGGCGACGGCCAGCCCGGCGACCGACAGCGACGGCGGCTCCGGGTGCAGGACGACCCACACGAACCCGAGGTTCTCACCCCAGTCCATCAGCACCGCCGCATAGCCCACGGCGACGACGAGGGTGAACAGCCCCTGCCGGCGGGCGGGCAGGAAGCGGAACAGCCAGCCGGCGATGAACATCATGGCGGTGAAGGTCAGCAGCGGCCAGGCAAAGTCGAAGCCGGACCACTGCAGGTAGTAGTCCACGGCCTCCGGGCTGTAGCTGCCCGCCTGGGTGATCAGGCTGTCGACGGTCAGCCCCGGCTGCACGTCCACGAAGCGCTGGCCGTCCGTCAGCGCCGCGAAGTGAGCCTGGGAGGGACCAAGGCCAAACCAGGTGACCGTCAGGGACAGCGCCAGCAGGGGCAGGAAGACCGGGAGCCTCAGGGAGCGGCCGATGAG
Organism: Gammaproteobacteria bacterium; assembly: GCA_031409515.1. Lineage (GTDB taxonomy): Bacteria > Pseudomonadota > Gammaproteobacteria > Steroidobacterales > SHZI01. The sequence goes on from JANNXJ010000053.1 coordinate 106,999, forward strand.
GTCAGTGAGGGATCCCATGGGCGCTACTCTATCCGGGAAATTCCGCCAGCGCCGGCACCACCCGCTCCCCCAGCAGCCGGATCGTGTCAGCCGGATTGGCATAGATCCGCAGCGCGATCTCCGTGAGCCCGGCCCGGGCAAAGGACCGCAGGCGCTCGATTTCCTGGTCCAGGTCCGCCACGGCGCAGGCCGACGTGCAGCGCTGCACGAGCTTCCTCACGATCTCCGGCGGCACGCCGTCGATGACATCGGACTTCCTGTTGTACGCGCGCAGCACGTGGTTGATGTTCTGGTTCACCACCGCCGCCTCGTCCGCATCCAGCACCTCGTTGATGTAGGGCGGATACAAAGTGCCGCGCACGGCGAGCCAGATGCGTGCCTCCCGCTCGGCCTCCTCGAGAGTCTCCTTCACGTGCCAGGCCCAGAAATTGCTGAGCTTGAACGCGCGGGGATCCTTACCCTCCTCGGCGAGGGTGCCGTCGATGATGGCCCGGGAGCGGCGCACGTGATCCACCACGAAGTCGCTGACCATCACCGCGTCCGCATGGCGGGGTGCGGCCTTCAGCATTTGGGGCCCGTTGGCGCCGATGTAGATGTCCGGCGGCGGGCTGCGCACCCAGGACGGGTTGTACCACTTCACCTCGAACAGCTCGCCCTTGTAGCGCACGGGCTCGCCGGTCCCGGCCTGCCGCAGGATCTCGGCGCACTCCCGCACGGCGCGCACCACCCGGGTGGGCGTGGCACCCATCGCCTGGGCCGTCCCGCCGCCGGCGCCGATGACGATCTGGGCGCGCCCCTTCGCCACTTCGTTCAGGGTGAGCAGCGAGCTGGCCATCTTCAGCGGGTGCAGCTCGAAGGGACTCACGGCGATGGGACCCAGGCGGATCCGGCGCGTGTTCATCGCCAGGGGCACGAAGTTGATGAAGGGATCCCGGGCGTCGTTCATGTTGGACACCCAGACGCCGCCGAGACCGCAGGCTTCGGCCAGTTCGCCCAGTTCCCGGACCTGCTCGGGGGAATTGTTCGACTCGAGGATGATGTCGATGCGCATGGGTGACAGCAGGATAAGGGTTGATGAAGGGCGATTACGATCCCTGAGGATCGTCCGTAGAATAACCCCGGGATAGCCCCTTTAACCAAGCAGGCGCGGCGCGCACCGGACGGGCGACGTTGCGGTAGGGGGAAGGCAGGGGGGTCGGTGTCAGGTCAGTTTCAGCGCCGCGAACAGCAGGCCGATGGCCACCACCAGCATCGAACCCGTGCGCAAGGTGATATTGGTAGAGATTGTCGCGGCCATGATCTCCATGTCCTTGCGGATCAGCGCGCACTCCTGACGGATCAGTGCGGATTCCTGATGCAACTCGGAACGGAGGAGTTGTAAATCGGCTTTCGTCGCGATTGTTGTCGCCATGTCACGCTCCATCGCGTCAACGACAGCCCGAGCCTTGTCGTTCGGGACATTGATGCTGACGAGGGCATCATACAGCGTCGACCGCCTCAACTTGAGGTCGCAGTTTGCGACCTCAAGATTGCCCGATCATGAATGTTAAGGCCTATAAGGAAGATCATCGGAGAGACGCCGTCTTCGGCGAGCTGCTCAGGCAAGCCTGCCGACTCGCCACGATTTTTAACCGGTCAAGAACTGTGACCGGCATGAATGAGTGAACTTGAGCACCGCCCTCAGGGCACCGCGTCAATCACCAGGTCCGCGTGCTCCCGCATCCCGTCCTTGATCCCGTGCCCGAGGGTGATGAGAAACAACTGCGCGCCTTCCCGGCGGGCAAACTTCATGGCCGGGATAAAGTCGCTGTCGGCTGTAACCAGCACGATGACCTGAACCTGCTTCTTGAGCGTCAGGCTGGCAATATCCAGGCTGATCCGCATGTCGACGCCCTTCTGACGGATGTTCGGCTCGATCGCTGCGGAATCGATCTCGACCGTCGGTCCTGACTGGTTGAGAACCTTCCTCTTCAGGCGCCACCCCTCCAGGACGAGCTCCCCAAAGCGCAGGGCGAAGAACGGCTCGCGCGACAGCAGGGCCTGCACCCTCTTGTTCCGGGCAGCGACCGGGTTCGCACTGAAGTCCACCCGCCCGCCGCCGAGCGGGATCGTTGCCACGTCCTCAATCGGTCTCGCATCGTAGAAGTAGATACGGTGGAGCCGCAGGGCAGCGACGCAAGGAAGTGCGATTACTCTGGTCGTGAATGCGCTGATGCGGGCTGCATCCACAGGCTGTTTCGAAGTGCCCAGCTTGCGGCGGAGGAATCCGCCGTCCAGCAGAATCGAAAATGAGACGGGCACTGATTTCTTCAGGACAAAAAAGTGGCCGCCAGGCAGGTGGGGGACGAACCCCGCTTATATGACACCCACAAGGCAGCCGTTTCTAAGACGAATATTGGGGCAAAAATCTGAATCGGGCAAGACATGTGCGCACCCTATCGGCGGATGACTCGCTGGGGAACCCTGAGAAACTCAGCACTTAGTGGAGATTCTGTGACGCCCCTACTCCCACCAATTCACCACCCACCGCCGCGCCACCCCACTCGCCGCAGTGCCCAATCGACCAGGCTACCCACCAGCTGCAGTTCCAGGACCGGATGGTCATGGGGATGGATCGCCAGTGAATCAGACCTGAGAGGCATGCCATAGTGCCAAGCACAGGTTGTCACTTGCACGAGGGCGGGAGCCGGTGAGAGGCAAACTTCCAAAAGTCATTGCTCATGCGGACTGGAGCACCCACGCGAACAAGCGCTGGGTAGCATCCGCGGTACTCAACGGCTCGGCATACACCGTTGGCCCACCGGTCAACCTGGTGGATCCGGGCCGCTTCGTAACAACAGTGATCAGGCAAGCTGCTCCCGGCGCTGCGTTAATTGGCTTCGACTTCCCCATCGGCTTGCCAGAGGCCTATGCCCGGCGAGCTGGAATCCACAGTTTCCGTGAATTTCTACAGCAACTCGGCTCTGCACCCTGGCACGACTTCTTTGTGGTGGCGGAGCGACCGCTGGATATCTCCCTCCATCGGCCCTTTTACCCGGCGCGGCCCGGGGGTACAGCACAACGGCATCTGCTGGCCGGTCTCGGTCTGGACACGATGGAGCAGCTTCTGCGCCGGTGTGAACGCCCCTATCCGGGTCGCAACCAGGCATCTTCCCTGTTCTGGACGTTGGGCCCCAAACAGGTCGGTAAAGCCGCGATTGCCGGCTGGCAGGATGTCTTGCTGCCAGCGCTGCGGCCCGATTCAGGACCTGTCAGCCTCTGGCCCTTCGATGGCGAACTGCGGGAGTTGCTGGACCAGGGTCGCTGCGTTCTTGCCGAGACTTACCCTGCCGAGGCCTGTCTGCAGCTGGGCTTCAGCCCGCCGGGCAGGGGCTGGAGCAAGCGAAACCCGGCAGACCGTCGCGCCCAGGGGGAGCACATCCTCCGGTGGGCGAGCCAGCGGTCTGTTGGCCTGACACCGCCGCTGATGGAGTCGATTACAACCGGCTTCGGCAACTCTCCAGAAGGTGAGGACGCCTTTGATGCGGTGGTTGGCGTGTGTTCGATGCTCGAGGTTGTTCTCGGCTGCCGTGAAGATGGGGCACCGGCGGATCCGGCTGTTCGGGACATTGAGGGGTGGATACTGGGCCAGCGCGCTTAAGCGAATTGAGCGACTAGTTTCCGAAGGACTTGGCCATCTTTCAAACTTCGGGCGCGTCAACTCCACGTTCGTGCGGCCATGCCTGGCGGAGGCTATCGTCACACGAGATCAAGACGCACCTTGCGACCCACCAGTGCTGCTGCCCGTTGCAGGCTGGAAAGTGTGATGTCGTGGGTTGGGTCCAGCAGCCTGTTCACCTGGGTCCGGCTGGTCTTGAGAAGCACGGCCAGACGGGCCCGCGACATCTTGCGTGCCTTCATCGCTTCGGCCAGTTGCCAGGCAACCACTTCCTTGATGGCATGAGCCTGGGTTTCCTCATGAATCCCCTCCTCCTTCAGAAAATCATCGAGCGTGCTGCCGATATGGGGGTTCTTCGGCTTCTTCATCGTTTGACCTCTTTCATCCGTTTGCGCGCCAGTGCCAAATCACCTGGCGGCGTATTCGCCGTTTTCTTGATCAGGCCGTGCAAGAGCACCAGCTTCTCCTCACACACACAGAACAGCACGCGAGCGATGCGATTGCCGGGCACGGTGCTGCGCAATTCCCACAGTCCCTGGCCCATCGGCCGGCACAATGGCATCCCGACCGGCCACCGCCACTGGGCACGCATGAGGTCCTGGCCGATCACGCGGCGCTCGACTACCGGTAGCGACTGCAGCCAGTCCCGCACCGGTTCTGCACCGCTGTCGGCGCGGTAGAAAACCACCGGAATCCGCATTGGCTCAGCGGCTGCGTCGGTCACGAGTGTACATTATAAGGTGCATGAATCATAAAAGGTTCATGAGGGCAGGGAAGTGACCAACCTACCCTGCGCCACCCGGTGGGGAACCTTCAGAAACCTGGCATTTGATTGAGATTCGGTGACGCCCCCCTACTCCCACCCATTCACCACCCACCTCTGCACCACCGCCGCCCGCCGCAACGCCCAATCGACCAGGCTGCCCACCAGCTGCGGGTGCCAGGCCTCATCCGCGATAAACGTCATGAAGACGGGCTCGCCCTGCGCCGGCAGGCAGGTCCAGGCGCCGACGAAGGGCGGACCGTCCAGCGCGGGTTCACGAGGCTCTCCAACCCGCCCAGCTCGCAGCACCGGGGCAACTTGAGCACGACGGCGAGTCCGTTGCCGAGCCAGGGGTGGGGCTCGTGGGTCGAGAGCACGAGCCGGCACGGGGAGAAGATGCCCGACAACGGTTCCGGCAGCGTGGGGCCCCCGGGCGGGCGTGCGACACACTTCCGGACCCATCGACCCATGTATCTTTAGTCCATGCGCCTCCCGAACCTGTCTTTGACACTGGCCTCGCTGCCAGCACTTCTGCTTGTTTCGGGGCTACTCCACGCCCACGGTGGCGGCATGGATGCCTACGGCTGCCACAAGGACAACAAGGCCGGTGGCTACCACTGCCATAGCGGACCCCTGGCCGATCAGAAGTTCAGCTCTCAGACTGAGATGCTGGAGAAGCTGAAGGCGTTGCAGGCAAAGCCGTCGCTGGAAGATCGGCTGCGGGAGCTGAAGGACCTCAAGGAGAAGGGGTTGATCAGCGACGAGGAGTACGCGGCGCAGCGGGATCGTATATTGGGCCAGCTGTAGGAATGCGAATCACGGCCGATGTTCGGGCTACGAGTTCGGGGATCTAGCCTACAGGCTTTGTCCCAAGCTTCCCCCACAACCCAGCGCTCAACGGATCCCGCAATCCCCACACCACACTAATCGGCTTCTCGCCCTGCCAACCGCGGAACACTACCTGCCCGCAATAGATAAAGCCCCCAACCTGCCCCTCCTGCCGCTTCTGTTCCCGCACGAAGAGATGGATGGCTACTCCCTTCGCCACATGAGCCTGAATAAGCTGCCCATGACCAGACTCTTGCGTGGTTCGATTCTGACTCTGCCAATGAAAAGTGTCGGGTGACTCGAAGTAGTCCTTGTACGCGTGGTCCTTATCGAGATCCGACTTGTCCAGCGTCACAAGAAGAATGACGTCCTTGGGCAGGACAACGAAGCCCTGATTCCACCGGCTCGTGGAAAACTCCTGGCCAAATAATGGGGGTATCTGTTCCCGCGAATAGCGGCGCCAAAGCTCTGGCCCAGCGACGTTCCGCTTAGCACCGATCGGCTCCATGACCCAATCACTGCCGGACTGCTGGATTCGCACCCGAAAGTCGGTGCCGGGTTGGCCGGCATCGGGCCCAAACCACCCCCGCACGATCTCGGGCAGCAGATTAGCCTCGGCCCCAGGGAGGCGAACCACATTGATCGCGATCTTCACAAAGTTCGCCTCGCGCATCGCCCCGTCAATGCTCACCGGGGTCCAGCCCTCAGGCAACGCCGGAGCGCGCTCCCGATCCGGCAGCTTCAGAAGCGGCTGGCCCCCCGATTGAATAATCTTGCAGACGAAGTCCGTATCCGCCGCGGCCCCAATAGCTCGGCGCAGGTAGTCAGCGAGGCGCCACTCCACCAACTCGCGGACCAAGCCCTGGAGCACTTCTCGGGTCGCCGGCGGCTCGTCGACGAGCGCACTGAAGCGCCCTTTCACGTAGCTGAAGTAGCTGGTCTGCCCCGTCCCAGCTCCGCCCACCCAGGCCGCAATCGGATTGTTCTCCAGGAGCGTCCGCAGAGCAGAGTCGTTGTCGAGCCCGTCTCCGAAGTCCGTCTGCAGAGCGGCACTCCGCTTCACGATGCGCCGGACAGCCACAACCAGGCGGGCCACTTCAAGGCTGCCAGGCATTTCCGATTCGTTGAGCATGGCCAACAGGACGACCATCTTGTAGCTCTTGGTCATCTGGGTGCCTTCTAGAGCCGACAGAAAGTCACTATGTCGGCCCAGGACCTCCTGCTCAGCAGGCCCCAGGTCCCCGTTCGACCGAACAAACTCTAGCCAGCTCGCAGCGCCCGTTGCCCGGGGGTTGTAGCCGTCGTGCAGGGCCTCGGAGGCTGTCGGCCGCGCTCCGATCCGCTCCTTGTAGTCCTGGTAATACCAGTGCAGCGCGTTAGTCCTTGCGGGCGGGAGTAGACCCTCGAGAATCTCGATGGCCTCAAGCTCGTAGGTCACTTCGCAACCGGGTGGCAGATCGAAGTCGCCCACGCGCAGCTGGGCAACCGCCGCGCGCAGCTCAGCCACACCGGAACCGATTTGGAAAACACTCCGGACTTTGTTCAGGAAGCTCTTGTGGTTACCGATGTAGTCGATGATGGTCAGATGGCTCTTGCCCTCCGCCCGCCTAAGACCGCGGCCAACCTGCTGAGTCCACAGGATGTTTGACTCCGTGGGGCGAAGGAGCATTACCGTATCCACGTTGGGGATATCGACACCCTCATTCAGGATATCCACGGCGAACACAACGCTGATCGTGCCGTTGGCCAGGTCCTCCAGAGATTGCGCTCGGGGTGCGCTGCTGGGCGCGGAGTGGACAGCGGCGGTCGCGATGCCCTGGGCCCGGAAATACGTTGCCATAAAGTCTGCGTGCACCACCGAGCAGCAGAACGCGAGGGTTCGACGGCCAGCCAGGCGCCTATACTCGTCCAGAATGTTCTCTGCCCGGGCCCGGGTAGCGACTGCCGTCGTCAACTCCTCGGGGTCGAAGCGGGTACCGCGCCAAGGGATGTTCGCGTAGTCAACGTTATCGGGCACGCCGTAGTAGTGGAACGGGCTGAGCAGGCCCTTGCGAATGCCCTCGAACAGATCGCAGCGGTAGACCAGGTTCTCCTGGCAAAGCCCCAACAAGTCGCCCCCGTCTGTCCGATCTGGCGTGGCCGTCAGGCCGAGTAGAAACTTGGGCTGGAAGTACTCGAGTAGCTTGCGATACGAGGCTGCCGCCGCGTGGTGAAACTCGTCCACCACGATGTAGTCGAACGCATCGGGTGCGAAGTTCCGCAGGTGCGGGAGCCTGCCTAAGGTCTGGATCGACGCAAACAGCACATCGGCGTTGGCGTCCTTCTGGGTGCCGCTATAGAAGCCGAGCGAGGCGTCCGGCCGGATGATCCGAAAGGTCCCGAGGGCCTGGGCCAGGATCTCGTCGCGATGAGCCACGAATAGCACGCGGTCGAAATGGCCGGGTTGGTCGCTATCAAAGGCACTCAACCAGGTCTTACCGAGCCCCGTGGCGAGCACCACGAGACCTGCGGTATTGCCGCGTTCGCGGGTCTTTGCTAGCGCTTGCAGGGCCAGATGCTGCACGTGATGGGGCTTAGGGATCTCAGCAGGCGCTTCAGGCTGCACGCCTGTGGCGGCAATCCCGGCCTGGGGGCGACGGGCCCGATAGTCGGACACCCAGTGGGTATTGATAAGAGTGGTGGCCGGATGTTTGTAGAGCGACTCAAAGGCACGCTCCGCCTCCCGAAAGCCCACGGCATCTACGGACGGAAACACCCGGAAGTTCCACTCGACGTTATCCATCAGCGCTGAACGACTGAGATTGGAGCTGCCGACGTAGGCGGCGCCCCCGCCATCGCCGAAGTGGCAGATATAGGACTTCAGGTGGAAGCCAGTTCCCCGACGCGTCTCGTAAACGCGCAGTTCGGGGTCGCGAGGGAGGTCCAACAGGCGCAGTAGGGCCTGGGGGTCGGTGACTCCAAGGTAATCCCCTGTCAGCAAACGCACTTTCCCATCCCGCTCGAGCACATCACGGAGGTGCTCGAACAGTAGCGCCACGCCACTGGTCATCACAAAGGCCACGGCGATGTCGACGCGTTGGGATCGATCGATATCTGCCAGCAAGCGGCCCAGAAGTGGGGCGTCCGGCCCTGTGGTCAGCCGAAGGTCATCAACGAACCCAAGTTGCCGATATTCGCCCGGGTCATCACGCACCAAGTAGTCGGCTTTGCCCGGGATGACGTGGCGAACCCCACCCCGGGCGTCGGCTACATCACCCGCATAGCGCGGTATCACGTGGACGTGCAGGTGGAAGACGGTTTGACCGGCGGAGGCGCCGGCGTTGAGGCCAATGTTGTAGCCGTCGGGGGGTGGTCGGCCCTCGCGTTGGGCGCGCTCTTCAATAGCCTCGCGCACGGAGGCAAGTGCGGCCGTGAGGGCTTGCTGTTCGGCTAGGGTGGCTTCGAACCAGGTGGGTACGTGGCGGCGGGTTACCAGGAGCGCGTGGCCTGGGGACACTGGGAAGGCGTCCCATAGGCCGAGTACAAACTCCGACTCCAAAAGAACCCGAGTGGGGACTGGGCTGCAGAAGGGGCACTCGGGATCGTACTGGGCGGATTTATCGGTCACTGGGCAGCTCAAGCCGCGACGGCAATGTGAGGGTAATCATAGCTGCTCCGGCAACCGCCTGAGTGGTCACCTCGACATGCTCCGCTAGTCTCGATTGAGCGCCCGAACCGGCCACGGAGATGTAACTGCCAGACAGCCGCTCGCATATATACTTCTGAACGGCGCCTTCTGGATCGCCTTAGGTCTAATGCAGAAGGTCCTTCTCACAACTATCCCTCCGGGCGGAAGCACTAGGAATGACTTTCAACGACCTACTCACGAGCAAAGGAGTTGATCCTCAGCATGTTCTCGTACTGCGACACAGGCCGCACGAGCCGGATCTTTACAACGTTTTCCCGTGGTTGGCCGCAGAGAAGCCTGATGTGTTTAATGCTTACCAACAGACTCAGGGGGAGAAGCTCGAAAAGGTCATGGCGGGCATGTCCGGCTCAGGCCATGTCGCGTCATTTATTGGCCGTGAGCCCGGGAAAGCGTTGTTCATTGGCTTGTATTCAATTGGCAAGACAAAACCCCTTACTCGGGATGCATATTGGCGGATTCCAGCGTATGCAGAGATGAAAGCATTTGGGATGAAGGGATTCACCGAGGACAACCCTCGGAAATCCATATTGTGGTTTGACCTTAAGGCTACCGACTTCTACACCGCTTGGAAGGGAAAGCTAGTTATAGGCTGGCCGCCTCCCGAACGGTCGTGGTGGCGGCGTTCGCATCGCAACGAGATGCCTGTAGTTTCAATTCTTGAGGAAAGTGTGCTTGACGCCGCGATGCCGGAGTGGGATGCCATTACTCTTTCTTGGGAAGAGCTCGGCGTTCTACCGTCACGCTGGAAGTCCGCCCTGTCCCACTGGCGCGGCATCTATTACATCTTCGATTCCTCCGACGGCAAGGGTTATGTGGGCTCCGCCTACGGTGAGGCCAACATATACGGTCGATGGTCGAATTACGCCGCGCGGGGGCACGGCGGAAATAGCTTGCTTAGGAAGCGGGATCCACGCACTTTCAGGTTTAGTATTCTGCAGAGAGTTTCACCGGACACGAATGCCACTGATCTCATTAGGCTCGAAAGTACGTGGAAGGAACGGCTTCATACGCGTCAGCCATTTGGTTTAAATGACAACTGAGTCGACGTTTTGAGGCGATTCACCAATTGCTATACCCGACGGCAGTCCAGAAGGTCGCAACGTTCAGTACTTACCTATGAGTGAGCTTAGTCACGGCTCAACGTACTTTCCGGCTTCCTCAGCCGCACGTCGCAATTCAATAGCGTCGACGCGCTGGCCTATTCGACTCTTAAAGTACCTGGCAGTTTCGGGATCCGTGAAGTAGACATAGCAACCCTTCATCCCACGGGTCATCAGCGTTCGATACGTGTTCTTGATGATGGCGTCTGCCTTCGCGCGCGCCTGGACGGGATTCTCCCGCAGTCCCTTCTTGTAACCCTTTATGGACTGATCCTGACGTGACCGCTTCTCTGGATGCGTCACCACAACTTGATTCCGGACGACCAGATCGGGGCCGACAACCACACCAACATAGTCCAGCTCGAGGCCCTGGCACGTATGAATGCAGCCGATCTGCTTGACGGATTTCTCCGCAGAGATCCACAAGCTGCCATCCTTGGTGAGGTTCCATTGCATCGAGAACCCATGCTCTGGGATGACAACATCTGACGCCGATGGAATCCTCTTGCTTTTCCAGTCCCAACAGTAACCGGCCACCATTCTGGCGCGATTGGCCGACCCGTTCATTTCCTCGATTGTCTGCTGCACTTCAGTAGGCGAATCGAACACCCGAAAATCGAAGTCCGTCGGATCAAGCACGTCGTTTGCGGTCGGACGGATACCGAGAATACTATCGAGCCAAGAAAGATAGCCGTCGGATCCGTTACACCGAAACTGGGACTCCAGTTTCAGGTGTGTGACCTTGGCGCCTGCCTGCCCGGCCCAGCGCTCAATCTCCTCCTTTCGCCCGATATCCTTCCAGGTTACTCGTTGGTCCTCGTCGATAAAGAAGACTGCACACTTGGCGGCCTGAATGATCTCCTGAATCTGGTTATTGCCAAGGTTTGAGTACAACCCCGATTTTTCATTAAGGCGATGAGCCTCGTCGACGACCAAGGCATCGAATTCATCCGGTGGAGCAGAGATGAAGTCGCCCGACCCCGTAAACAGACTTGATATGGTCGACCTCCTGTGCGTACCAGACAGTACGCTTTCGAAGACCGCACGGGGTGCAGCATTCTTGGTGACGTACTTTGCCAGACGACCCTTGCCTATGAGGGCAACCAACAAATTGATCGCAACTACCGATTTGCCCGTGCCTGGCCCACCGTCAATAATTACTACCTGCTTCTTGCCGGCGCGCGCGCTGTCAGCCCGTGCCAGCACCGTCTCGTAAGTGACTTTCTGGTCATCAATCAGCACGAACTCCCGCTTGCCGGCCAACATGCCCGTCAGTGAGTCGACAAGCCGCTTCGATGGACGGATTCTCCCGTTCTCGACGCGTACGATCAGGTGACCTTTGTCGCCACGACGAAAATGCTGGGCGATGAATGCCCGTAGTCGCTCCCGCTCTTTATCTCCAGCCAGGAAAAGTGGGGCGTTCCTTACGTATTCGGCGTAGAAAGGGTCATTCAGCGGGGCCCCCTCCAAAAAGTTGTGCAAATAGGCGCAGGGATGGAGGGGAACGTTCTCGGTGTCGACAGTCTCGTTGAAGTTGCGCAACAGTTCTGCGTATGACCATGCCTGATAGGAAGGGTGGCTGGTGTCCACCAGTCCCCCGCCCAGGCGAGTTCGCACGATGCCGTCCCGGTCGGTCAGTTCCGCACTCTCCCACTGTTTAAGCTCCACGACCAGAAGGCGCCCGCGGTCATCAGAATCCCTTCCGGATACCAGGACATCAATGCGCTTCGATGTCTGGGGTATCCCATACTCGATTGCAATACCACAGTCCGACGGAATGGAGTCGTCGTTAAAAACCTTTGCAATTGCCAGGAGCGACCCCTGCCATGAGCGAACTTCGGCTGGCGAAACGCGGCGCCCGACTCTTGCCTGATAGGCCCGAAGGATGACCTTCTCGATGTCATTTTTGAACGTGTTGTCGAGAAACTCTTCTTTGGTGGACTGGTAGACGATCATCGAAGTCCCTTATCCGAGGGGCTAAAGTTCTGTGTATTTCTTGCTGGAACCCTTGGCTCTGGCGACGGGATACCTTTCGGCATTTTGAACGATTTTTTCCGAGGCAGCTGTTGCCAAGTCGACATCCAACTTGTCAGCGAGTCGGATAAGGTAGAGGAGAACATCAGCCATCTCTTCGCCAACTGCAGCCAACTGCTCGGATGTCAGCCGACTGCTTTGCTCCTCCGTAAGCCACTGGAACGGCTCAAGTAGCTCCGCGGCCTCGACGGCAAGTGCCGAAGCAAGATTCTTCGGGGAATGAAACTGGTCCCAATCGCGATCCGTTGCGAATTGCCTGAGTTGATCTCGAAGGACAACGAGGGCATCCGTCCGCGTGCTGTGATTGGGTTCCATACCAAGACCTTCTAGCCTTTGTGCTCGTTTACCGCTGACGATGCCATGATCAACGCTGGTGTTGGAGCATGGTAACTGCTGCGCAGTAGGGGCAGCGTCATCCGGATGGGGGAAGGTCATCGGGAGGGATAGATTCGCCGCCGGGTACGGCGGCTCACCCCTGCGGGGCAGCCTGCGGCTGTCCAAAACTGCTCTGCAGTTTTGTCGAACCGAAGGGTTCTGGAATCGCCTTCCCATTCCGGCCAATCAATAAAAAAGGGCCCAAGGTGGGCCCCATTTTATTGATTGGCGGAGAGGGAGGGATTCGAACCCTCGATACACCTTTAGGGCGTATGACGGTTTAGCAAACCGTTGCCTTCAGCCACTCGGCCACCTCTCCGGATCGGGCGCGCAGGATAGCAGATCAACGCCCCCGGAGAGCGCGGGTTAGGGATCTCGCGCCTGAAGGCGCTCCTACGTTACGAGGTGGCCGTTTTGCTGCTCCTGGCAGATCCGGTCGTAGATCTCCTCCCGGTGCACCGTCACTTCCTTCGGCGCCTTCACGCCCAGGCGCACCTGGTTCCCTTTGACACTCAGCACCGTGACATCCACATCGTTACCGATGACCACGGTTTCCCCTATCCGACGCGTCAGGATCAGCATTTGGATTTTCCCCTCCGGCTTGTTGTTGTTATTCCGTTCTCGTTTTTGGTCGTCCCGCGCGCCGCTTTTGTTGCTTGAGTTCTGCGGTCGCCGCCGGGCCGTCTTGGCCTCATGCCACCCCCGGCACCGGTAACCGGATGGTAACGGAGCATACCCCGGCACTCCGGGTTGTGAATAGCCGGGGCTGGGCAGGAACCGACCAATCAGTGGACTGGGCGGCCGTCGGAAAATCTTCCGATTCAGGGTCTTCCGCCCTGGTCTGTGGGTCGGGCGCCCCGTCCCACCCCCCAATGGGGCTGCTGAAACTGGCCAAATCCGTGGGTTCTGTCGGGCTGTGCCGCGGGCAGAGGTTGGTAGACTCGTGGCCATGAGTTCCACCCCGGACCAGCAGCCCATCCAGCGCACCGTCGGCAAGCGCATGTCCCGCGAGGGCCAGCCGCTGACCGACCCCGCCAGAGCGGCTGACCGGGCCGCGATGACCCGGAATGCCCGCTACCGGACACGGGCGCCAAAGGGCGTGTTCTTCTACGCCTCCCACGAGGAAATGGCAGCCGACCGCCTGCAGTGGACGATCGATCTCATTGCCGAGCGCGACCAGGCTGCCACGGACCAGGCCCGCTGATGGAATTCACGCGTCCCGCCACCTGGGACGACGTCAGGACGCTGGCCGGGTACCTGGCCGAAGCCGGCGTCGAGTACGCCCTGGTCGGGGGCTACGCCGTGGCCGCCCACGGCTTCAACCGGTTCTCGGAGGATATCGACATCCTCGTCAATCCTTCGGCCGCGAACGCCAGGCTCTGGATTGCGGCCCTGTCCCGGCTGCCGGATGGCGCGGCCATGGAACTGTCGAATGAACGGGACGTCTTCGCTGCCGATCAGCGTTACGCCATCCGCATCAATGATGAGTTCACGGTGGATGTCCTGCCGTCCGTGGCCGGCCTGTCCTGGGAACAGATGGTGCCGCATATCATTACGCGGGAACTCGACGGCGTGCCGGTCCGGCTGCTCGACCTGGAGGGACTACTGAAAACCAAGCAGGGCGTCCGGCCGAAGGATCAACTGGACGCCAGCATCATCCGGTCGGCACTCGAGCAGCGGGGGCGGAAACCCTAGACGGCAGAAACCAGTCGAACCCACCGGTTTCGCCGCTTCAGCCTGCCGTGACCCGTTGCTAGGCTGCGGGCCATGGATGCCAGCAACAACCTCAGCGACACTGAACGCGACCTTCGGACCCACCTCCTTGCCCTGTACGGCAATTCTCCGTACAGTGCCGCCCCGGAGGATCCCATGACCGCACCAAAGACTCGCAGTGAACGTTTTGACGCGCGCCTGGCGCCCGCCGACAAGCAGCTGCTCGACCGTGCCGCCGAGCTCACCGGTCGGAGCCTGTCGGAGTTTGTCCTGACCAGCGCCCGGGAAGCTGCCCAGCGCACGATCGAGCGCTACGAGGTCATGACCCTCACTGATCCCCGGGACCAGGCCGCGTTCATCGAAGCCATGCTCAATCCGCCTGCACCCAGTCGTCGGCTGCAACGGGCCATTCAGCGCTATCGTCGCGCTACCGGGCAGTAGTCCGGGTGCCGCCGACGGGTCGTCGGCCGGACCGGACCGCGGTGCGCATCGAGGCCTTGGGCGGGCACCACGATCGGGCGGCGTTCACCTGCGGTGTGGCGGTGCTGGACGACTACCTGCGACGACAGGCCAGCCAGGACCAGCTGCGCAAGTTTTCTGCCTGCCACGTGGCAGTGGATGCGGCCGTGGATGCGTCAGCGACCGCCGGAACGCCCACACCGGTCCTGGGTTACTACACGCTCTCGAGTTACTTGATCAGATCCGGTGCCTTGCCTGCCGAGATTACGCGCCGGCTACCGCGGTACCCGATGATGCCCGCCGCCCTCCTCGGCCGTCTTGCAGTGGCCAGCAGCCACCGCGGCATGGGCCTTGGCGAGCACCTGTTGATCGATGTGCTTCACCGGGTCCTGCGCTTGTCAAAGGACATCGCCATCCACGCCATCGTGGTCGATGCACTGGACTCCACCGCCGCCGATTTCTACGCCAGCTACGACTTCGAGCCCTTTGCTGGCGAACCACTGCGGCTGTTCAGGCCACTCGCGACCGTGGCACGCGGATTCTCCAGCGAGAATCGATGAGGAGCGACCAGACCTTGCCCGCCACCCTCGAGGCGTTCCCGGCAGCAACCCTCTACGCGATCCTGGCCGCCACCCACGCGGTTACTCCCGCCAGCGCGCCATCCAGCGCCGCCACGTCGGTGCCCCCCGCCTGGGCAAAGTCCGGCCGGCCGCCGCCCTTGCCGCCCACCAGGGCCGCCACCGAGTTCACCAGGTCCCCGGCCTTCAGGCGGCCGGTCAGGTCTTTCGTCACGCCCACGGCCACGCTCACCTTGCCGGCTTCCGGGTCTGACGACGCGAGGACGACCACGCCGCTGACCAGCTTGTCTTTCATGCGGTCCACGGTGTCGCGAAGCGTCTGGGCGTCGCTGCCGTCGTCCAGGCGGGCGACCAGCAGTTTGATGCCGGCGACTTCCTTCGCCTCGCTGGCGAGATCGCGCCCGCCGGCGCCGGACGCGAGCTTGGCCTTCAGTTGCTGGATCTCTTTTTCAAGGAGCTTCGTGCGGTCCAGGGCCTGGCGCACCTTGCCTTCCACGTCGCTACGGGTGCCGCGGAACAGGGCCGCGA
Organism: Gammaproteobacteria bacterium; assembly: GCA_031409515.1. Taxonomy (GTDB): domain Bacteria; phylum Pseudomonadota; class Gammaproteobacteria; order Steroidobacterales; genus SHZI01. The sequence goes on from JANNXJ010000053.1 coordinate 122,723, forward strand.
CCCGGTCCAGTGCCAGCTCCGTCTCAGTGACGCGGGCAAGCGCGCCCTCCCCCGTCACGGCCTCGATGCGCCGGATCCCGGCTGCGATGCCAGACTCGCTCGTGATCTTGAACAGCCCGATGTCGCCGGCCCGGCCCACGTGGGTGCCGCCGCAGAGCTCGGTGGAGAAATCGCCGATCTTCAGCACCCGCACCCGGTCGCCGTACTTCTCGCCGAAGAGCGCCATGGCGCCGGCACCGACCGCGTCGTCGTAGCTCATCACTTTCGTCGTGGCGTCCGCGTTGGCGCGGATCTGGTCGTTCACCAGTTTCTCGAGCTGGGCGAGCTGCGCGGGCGTGAGGGCCTCGTAGTGGGAGAAATCGAAGCGCAGTTTGTCCGGGGCCACGAGGGAGCCTTTTTGCGTGACGTGGGTGCCGAGGACTTTGCGGAGCGCGGCATGCAGCAGGTGCGTGGCGGAGTGGTTGAGGACGGTGGCCGTTCTCGACGCGTTGTCGACCTGCGCCTGGAGCGAGGCGCCGGTTTTAATCGTGCCGGAGACGAGCGTGCCCACGTGCACGTGGGCGTCGCCGGATTTTTTGGTGTCTTCGACGGTGAAGCGAACGGTGTTTTCCGCCCCTTTGCCCGCACCGACGGCGGAGATGAGCTCGCCCTTGTCGCCGACCTGGCCGCCGCTTTCTGCGTAGAAGGGCGTGCGGTCGAGGACGATGGCGCCCACGTCGCCTTGGTTCAGTTGGTCGACGGGCTGGCCGTCTTTAAGGAGCGCGATGACCTTGCCGGAGTCGGCGAGCTGCTCGTAGCCGGAGAACACGCTCTTCTGGGTGAGCTGCACGCTGGCGTCGTAGCCGGCGTTGAACTTCTGGGCGCCCCGGGCCCGTTCGCGCTGGGCGTCCATGGCGGCTTCGAAGCCGTCCCGGTCGATGTCCAGGCCGGCGGCCCGGGCGACGTCGGCGGTGAGATCCACGGGGAAGCCGTAGGTGTCGTAGAGCTTGAAGACGAGATCGCCGGGGAGCTGCCTGTCGCCGCCCAGGCCCTGCATGGCTTCTTTCAGGATTTTCATGCCCTGGGAGAGGGTCAGGGCGAAGCGCTCTTCTTCCGCGAGCAGCACTTTTGCCACGTGGGCCTGGCCGGCTCTGAGCTCCGGGTAGGCGGGGCCCATTTCGCCGACGAGAGTGGCGACGAGCGTGTGGAAGAAGGGCGTCTCAATGCCGAGCTCGTGGCCGTGGCGGAGCGCGCGGCGGATGACGCGCCGGAGCACGTAGCCCCGGCCTTCGTTGCCGGGAAGCACGCCGTCGACGATGAGGAAGGACGCGGCGCGGATGTGGTCGGCAATGACCTTGAGGGAGCTGGAGCTGAGGTCTTTCGTCTTGGTGGCCTTCGCAGCAGCGGCGATCAGCTTTTTGAACAGGTCGATGTCGTAGTTGCTGTGCACGCCCTGCATCACGGCGGCGATGCGCTCCAGGCCCATGCCGGTGTCGACGGAGGGCTTGGGCAGCGGCGTGAGGGTGCCGTCGGCGGACCGGTCGTACTGCATGAAGACCAGGTTCCAGATCTCGACATAGCGGTCGCCGTCCTCGTCGGGCGAGCCCGGGGGGCCGCCGGGGATGTCAGCGCCGTGGTCGTAGAAGATCTCGGTGCAGGGGCCGCAGGGGCCCGTGTCGCCCATGGACCAGAAGTTGGATTTCTCGTCCAGGCGCGTGAGGCGCGCCGGGTCGACGCCGATGTCGTTCAGCCAGATTTTTGCGGCTTCGTCGTCGTCTTTGTAGACGGTGACCCAGAGTTTTTCCTTGGGGATCTTCAGGTCGTTGGTGATGAAGTCCCAGGCAAAGCGGATGGCGTCCTGCTTGAAGTAGTCGCCGAAGCTGAAGTTGCCCAGCATCTCGAAGAAGGTGTGGTGGCGGGCGGTGTAGCCGACGTTCTCCAGGTCGTTGTGCTTGCCGCCGGCCCGGACGCAGCGCTGCACGCTCACCGCCCGGTTGTAGCTGCGGGGGTCGCGGCCCAGGAAGACGTCCTTGAACTGGACCATGCCCGCGTTGGTGAACAGCAGGGTGGGGTCGTTGCCGGGCACCAGCGGCGAGCTCGCCACAATGCGGTGCTGCTGGCGGGCGAAGTAGTCGAGAAAGCGCTGGCGTAAAGCTGATGTGTCCATAACCGACAAGGATAAAGACATCGGGCCCATCCCGGTAGGAGCGCGTTCACGCGCGATCCCTCTCCCGATCCCGGTGGTGCATTCCGGTGGTGCATCCCGCGGCCAGCGGCTGGAGACCCCGCCCGCTGACGTGAGTACACGTCTTGTCGCGGGCGAGGCACCAGCCACTGGCCGCTCGGGTTACTCGCCGGGGACGGCATCGGGGGAGCGGAGTGGCGCCAGCCACCGCAGCAGCGGCAGCATGGGCGGGTGTCCCTTCCGGCGGTCACCGGGTCCACCCGGTAGCCGGAAGGGACACCCGCCCGGGATGCCGCGGGCTAAGGAGCGGGTTGGTTCGCGGCTGAAGCCGCTCCTACGGGGTGGGGTCTTTTTTGAAGCCGCGGTACTGGAGGAAGCGGGCCTGGCGGGCGCGCTCCTTGAAGTCGGTGGGGGCTTCGGGGCCGAAGCGCTTGACCCGGACGGCCTCGGCGGCGGCCTCCCAGTCGACGTCAGCCTTCGCCAGGGCGGCGCTGATCACCTCGCCAGAGATCCCCCGGCGCTCCAGCTCGGCCCGCAGCCAGACGGGGCCGTGGCCCCGCCGGGTGTAGCTGCCGACGAAGTTCTCGACGAAGCGCTCCTCAGAGAGCAGCCCGTCCTGGAGCAGCGCCTCGAGGGTGGCCTCGATCTCGTCCCCGTCGAACTCCCGCGCGGCAAGCTTGTCCCGCAGCTCGAGCACCGAGTGCTCCCGGCGGGCGAGGATGTCGAGGGCTACCTTCCGGCAAGTCGCGCGACGAGCCGGCGGTGCTGGCGCGCCTTCAGGCGCGAGCGGCCTCCCGCGAGAATCGAGTCCGCGAGTCTCGAGCGGGGGGCCGCTCGCGCCTGAAGGCGCTCCAACATCAGGCTTCGTCGAGGGCTTCGGCGGCCTCGGCCAGGGGTTTCTCGCCATCAACGGGCTTCACGATCAGCGCTGCGCGCAGTTTCTTGTCGATTTCGGCGGCCATCGCCGGGTGCGCCACCAGGAAGTCCCGGGAGTTGTCCCGGCCCTGGCCGATGCGGTCGCCGTTGTAGCTGTACCAGGCGCCGGACTTCTGCACGATGTTGTGCTTGATCCCCAGGTCGATGATCTCGCCTTCCCGGGAAATGCCCTTCTCGTAGATGATCTCGAACTCGGCGATGCGGAACGGCGGCGCCACCTTGTTCTTGACCACCTTCACCTTGGTCTGGTTGCCGATGACTTCCTCGCCCCGCTTGATCGAGCCGATGCGGCGGATGTCGAGGCGGACGGAGGCGTAGAACTTGAGCGCGTTGCCGCCGGGGGTGGTCTCCGGGCTGCCGAACATCACGCCGATCTTCATGCGGATCTGGTTGATGAAGACCACCACGGTGTTGGAGCGCTTGATGTTGCCCGTGAGCTTGCGCAGCGCCTGGGACATGAGCCGGGCCTGCAGGCCCACGTGGGTGTCGCCCATCTCGCCTTCGATTTCCGCCTTGGGCGTGAGGGCGGCGACAGAGTCGATCACCACGATGTCGACCGCACCGGAGCGCACCAGCAGGTCGGTGATTTCCAGGGCCTGTTCGCCCGTGTCCGGCTGGGAAACCAGCAGGTCGTCGACATTGACGCCCAGCTTGGCGGCGTAACCGGGATCGAGGGCGTGCTCCGCGTCCACGAAGGCGGCGGTGCCGCCGGCCTTCTGGCACTCGGCAATGGCCTGGAGCATGAGGGTGGTCTTGCCGGAGGACTCCGGCCCGAAGATTTCGATGATCCGCCCCTTGGGCAGGCCGCCGACGCCTAAGGCGAGATCGAGATTGAGCGAGCCGGTGGAGATGACCTCGATATCCTTGGCGGGCCCGGAATCGCCGAGGCGCATGACGGAACCCTTGCCGAACTGCCGCTCGATCTGGCCTAAAGCGGCCGCCAGTGCCTTCTTGCGATTGTCGTCCATGAATGCGTGAACCTTTGCTTGCGGAGCCCGGCAAGTGCTCTGGGAATTGGCCGAAAGTGTGGGGGGATTATTCCACAGATACCCGCCAGACAGCGGCCTGAAAAACTGGCGATTTCGTCTGGATTTCCGCCCGGAAAAACTGCCGGAAAATCAGCGCTGCGGCCCGCTGCCGGGCGCGGGTGCCTAGTGGTGCAGCCGCGCGATCGTCCCGTCCAGCGCCGCCGCGACTGCCTGGCTGCGGATCGACGCCCGGTCACCGGGAAAGACCCGCAGTTCGGCGCCCAGGACGCCGTCCGGCCCGGCCCAGGCCAGCCAGACCGTGCCGACGGGCTTGCTGGCCGTGCCCCCCGCCGGGCCGGCAATGCCGGTGATCGCGACGGTCAGGTCCGCGCCACTCACCCGCCGGGCGCCGGTGGCCATTTCCTGGGCCGCCTGCTGGCTGACGGCACCGTGGGCGTCCAGCGTGGCCGCCCGGACCCCCAGGAGCTTCTGCTTGGCATTGTTGCCGTAGGTGACAAAGCCAAACTCGAACCACGCCGAGCTGCCGGCCCGGTCCGTGAGGCACTTGGCCAGCCAGCCGCCGGTGCAGGACTCGGCGCAGCTGAGCTTCAGACCGCGGGCCTCCAGCAGGGCCGCCAGTTTGGTCACCCGGGCTTCGATCAGGTCGTCATGACCCATGGCAGCGCTCATTGCAGCATCTCCCGGTACAGCTCGATGTAGGCCTCGACCATCCGGTCCGGGCTGAAGTGGGTCCGGGTCCGTTCGGCGGCAGCGGCGCCCAGTGTCTGGCGCCAGACAGGGTCATCCAGCAGCAGGGTAATCGCCTCCACCAGGCCCGGGGCATTGCCGGGCGCCACCAGCAGGCCCGTGTCCCCGTCGGCCACCGCCTCGGGCACCCCGCCGGCGGCACAGGCGACCACGGGCACGCCGGCGGCCTGGGCCTCCAGCAGGCCGATGCCGAGGCCCTCCCGGGTGGCCGGGTGGACGAGCAGGTCGACACGGCCGAGGAAGTCCCGGAGGTCGGGGCGGAAGCCGGCGAAGGTGACGGTCCCGGCCAAGCCAGTGCTGTTTTGACGAGCGCCGTTCTGGCCGGTGTGAGCGTGGCGGGCCTCGTCCTGCAGCTGGGCTTGCAGCTCGGCCTGGAGGGGGCCGGCGCCGAAGAGGAGCAACCGGGCGTCGGGGCAGCGCTTGTGGATCAGGGGCCAGGCCTCGAGCAGCAGGGCGTGGCCCTTGCGGGGAATCAGCTGGGCCACCACGGCAACGACCCGGCTGCCGGGCTCCAGGCCGAACTCGGTGAGGAAGCGCTCCCGGGTCCAGGTGGGCTGGCAGGCGGCCGCGTCGATGCTGCTGCGGATGGTGCGGAGCTTGTCCAGCGGGACACCCTGGCTCTCGAGCTGGGTGCGGACGGCGTCGGAGATGGCGACCACGCGGTCGTAGGCCAGGTACTTGAGGCTGCCCACGACCGGGGTGTCCGGGTTGTCGACGCGGCGGGTGAGCACGGCGGGAATGCGGGCGATGGTCGCGGCGAGGCCGCCGAAGAAGTCCGCGCCCCGGCGGCTGTGAGCGTGGAGCAGGTCGGGCTTTAAGCGCTGGACCGTGCGGGTGAGGAAGGAGATGGCGGAGACGTCCAGGTCGCCCCCGATGGCGTGGGTGATCACCTCGTGGCCCGCGGCCGTGGCCGCGGCGGCGATGGCGCTGTCCGTCGGGCAGGCCAGCGTGGCCTCAATGCCCCGCTTTTTCAGCCCGTCCAGCAGCAGGAGCACCTGGCGAGGGCCGCCGTACAGATGTCGTCCGGTCTCCAGATGCAGCGTCTTCATCAAAAAGGTACCGGACCTTAGTTATTGGGTTTGTTTAGTTATTCGCCCGTTTCGCGACTCGGCGCGGAGCGGGCCAGCCCCTACTCTCTGCGAACCAATCGAGGGAGGCAAGGATGCCCCGCAAACCGCGCCTGCACGTGCCCGGTGGCTTTTATCACGTGATTCTGCGCGGGAACCACCGGGAGCCCCTGTTCGGCGCCGACCGGGACCGGTCTTACCTGAACGCGCTGGTCGGCGATGTGGTCGCCCGGTTCGGCCTGCGGATCCTCGCCTACTGCTGGATGACTAATCACCTGCACCTGGCGGTCCGGGTCGGGGTAACGCCGCTGGACCAGCCGATGCAGCGGCTGGCAATGCGCTACTCGCGGCACATACACCGGGACGCGGGTCAGGTGGGCCACCTGTTTGAGCGGCGCTATCGGGCGATCCTGGTGGATGCGGACAGCTACCTGAAGTCGCTAGTGCGCTACATACACCTGAACCCGGTGGTGGCCGGAATGGTGCCGGAGCCGATGGGGTACCGGTGGTCGAGTCACCGGGATTACCTGGGGCAGCGGACGGTTCCCTGGCTGGATACGGACTTTGTGCTGGGGATGTTCGGGCCGACCGCTGGCGTGGCACGCGTCCGCTATGCGCGGTTCATGCGGTCCTATGCGGACGAGGACCTGGCGCTGTTCGAGAGACACGAGTCGCGGGACACTCGGGCGTTGGAGCCCGAACTGCCGGCCGTGGTGCTCGCCCCGCCGGTCGCCGTCCCGGGTGATCGGGAAACGCTGGCGGAGATTGCGGCCCGCCACTGCGCGAAAGCCGGCATGAGTCTCGCCGAGCTGGTCTCACCGTCCCGGGAACGCCGGCTGAGCAGCGCCAGGACGGCAATTGCCATCGAGGCTCTCGCCACCGATGCCGCTACCCTGACGGAAGTGGCGAGATTCCTTGGGCGCAGCGCCTCGGCGCTGGCACAATCCATGGCGCTGGCTACGGTGCGGGAGCAGCCCTGCGCAGGGCCGGGTCCACCAAACAACTAAACAAACCCAATAACTAAGGTCCGGTACCTTTTTGGAACACACGCCTGTCATGCAGCAGTACCTCCGCATCAAGGCGGAGCACCCGGGGCTGCTGCTGTTCTACCGGATGGGCGATTTCTACGAGCTGTTCTTCGACGACGCGCGGAAGGCCTCGGCCCTGCTCGGCATCACGCTCACTGCCCGGGGCCAGACCGCCGGCCAGAGCATCCCCATGGCTGGCGTGCCCTACCACGCGGCGGAGCAGTACCTGGCCCGGCTCGTGCGGGCCGGCGAGTCCGTCGCGCTGTGCGAGCAGATCGGCGATCCCGCCACCTCCAAGGGCCCCGTCGAGCGGCAGGTGGTGCGGGTCATTACACCCGGCACGCTGACTGACGACGCGCTCCTCGACGCGCGCCGGGACAATCTTGTCGCCGCCGTGTGTGCCGGCCAGAACGCAGGCCAGAGCGCAGGCCAGAACGCAGGCCAGAGCGCAGGCCAGAGCGCAGGCCAGAGCGCAGGCCAGGACACGACAAAATTCGGCCTCGCCTGGCTCGATCTCTCCGCCGGCCGTTTCTGCCTCACCGAAATTGCCACGCTTACCGATCTCCACGCCGAACTGGCCAGACTCGGTGTCGCCGAACTCCTCGTTGAAGACGGCCTCGACCTCCCCGCTCTGGATGCCGGCACCGACCGGGGCCTCGCCCGCCACCTGATGCCGCCCTGGCACTTCGACGCGGAGACCGCCACGCGCCTGCTCAGCGCCCAGTTCGGCACTCGCGATCTGCAGGGCTTCGGCGTCGCCGATCTTGCCGATGGCGTGCGCGCTGCCGGCTGTCTGCTCCAGTACGTCCGGGACACGCAGAAGAGCGCCCTGCCCCACGTCCGCAGCATCGTCGCCGAGCGTCACTCGGACGCGCTCCAGGTGGACGCCGCGAGTCGGCGCAACCTGGAACTGGAGACCAGCCTGAGCGGTGACGCCACGGCCAGCCTCGCCGCCGTCCTCGATCACTGCGCCACCACCATGGGCAGCCGCCTGCTGCGCCGCTGGCTCAACCGGCCGCTGCGGGACCAGGCGCTGCTCCGGCTTCGGTATCAGGCGCTGGACAGCCTCCGGGGGACGGGTGATGACCAGCTCCGCAGCCTGCTCCGGGACATCGGGGACCTGGAGCGCATCCTCTCCCGCATCGCCCTCGGCTCGGCGCGGCCCCGGGACCTGGCGCAGCTGCGCACGGCCACAGCCCTCGTGCCGGAGATCGACGCGCAGGTCGCGGCGCTGGATTCACCCCTGCTCTCCGCGCTGCGCACGCGGCTCGGCGATCACGGCGCGACGCACGAATTGCTGAAGCGCGCGCTGATCGAACTGCCACCCCAACTGATTCGCGACGGCGGCGTGCTGGCGACGGGCTACGACGCGGCGCTGGACGAACTGCGGGACATCAGCGAGAACGCGGACCGCTACCTCACCGACCTGGAAGCGCGGGAACGGGCGCGGACCGGGTTGCCGTCCCTGAAGGTGGGCTACAACCGGGTGCATGGCTACTACATCGAGTTGTCCCGCGGCCAGGCAGCCCAGGCGCCGGACGACTACCAGCGCCGCCAGACGCTGAAGGGCGCCGAGCGCTACATCACGCCGGAGCTGAAGGACTTCGAGGGCAAAGTGCTGTCTGCCCGGGACCGGGCGCTGGCCCGGGAGAAGGAGCTGTACACCAAGTTACTGGTGACCCTGGGCACGCGCCTCGTGGCACTGCGGGAGCTGGCGGCGGCGCTTGCAGAACTGGATGTGCTCGCCAATCTGGCGGAACGCTCCCGTACGCTCAACTATTGCCGGCCGGAACTCGGTGACCAGCCGGGGCTGCGCATCCGGGGTGGCCGGCATCCCGTGGTGGAGCAGCGGCTGGACACGCCCTTCGTGGCCAACGACCTGGAACTTCACGAGGAGCGGCGCCTTCTGGTGATCACCGGCCCGAACATGGGCGGCAAGTCCACCTACATGCGGCAGGCGGCGCTGATCGCGCTGCTGGCTCACATCGGCTCCTGGGTGCCGGCGGACAACGCGCGGTTTGGGCCACTGGACCGGATCTTCACGCGCATCGGCGCTGCGGACGACCTGGCGGGCGGCCGCTCGACCTTCATGGTGGAGATGACGGAGACCGCGAACATCCTGCACAACGCGACGGACCAGAGCCTGGTGCTGATGGACGAGATCGGGCGGGGCACGAGCACCTTCGATGGCCTGTCGCTGGCCTGGGCGGCGGCGCATCACATCGCGGAGCAGGTGCGGGCCTTCACGCTGTTCGCCACACACTACTTTGAGCTGACCGCGCTGGCGGCCGAACTCCCGGCCTGCGTGAACGTGCATCTGGATGCGACGGAGCACGGCGACCGGCTCGTCTTCCTGCACGCGGTGAAGGACGGGCCAGCGAGTCGCAGCTACGGGTTACAGGTAGCCGCGCTGGCGGGCGTGCCGGCCCAGGTGATCCAGCGGGCCCGGCGCTATCTGCGGCGGCTGGAGACCGAGTCGGCCGCGCAGCAGAGCAACCGGGGCGGTGCCCCGGCGCCCCAGCAGGAACTCGCCCTTGGCCCGCCGCCGGCCCCGGACCCGGTGCACGAGCTCCTCGATGCCCTCGACCCGGACACGCTGACGCCGAAGCAGGCCCTCGAAGCCCTCTACGCCCTGAAATCCCAAAAAGGTACCGGACCTTAGTTTTGTAAGTTGTTTAGTTATTTCGCGCCTGAGCCGCCAACAACTAAACAACTTACAAAACTAACAAAACTAAGGTCCGGTACCTTTTTCGGGTACCTTTTTCGGGCCGGTACCTGTTTGCTACAGGGTGCTTTTGTACACCGGCGACTGCCGGTTAAACATGCCGTGACGGAGAAAGAACGCCGTCTGGCTCGCCACTTCGGGCGACACCAGGAAGCCGGTATGGGTCACCGGGTAGGACAGATGGTCCTTGAGCCAGGGCGCCTCGGTTTCCGCGACCGCAATGGTGCCGTCGTTCGGCAGGGGCACCACGCCGAGCATCATCCCGGCGCCCACACTGCTCGTGCCGGCAATGGCACCGACATCCCGATCCGGGACATAGTCCTTGAGAACCTTGCCGACGAGCCCCTCCCGGCCGGTCTGCCCGAGCGCCGCGGCGCCGAGTTCGCCCAGCTGGGCGAGCCGCTCCGCCGCGACGCTGCCCTGCAACGGCGACCCGAGACACACGACCCGGCCCGGCCTGGGAAACGGCCGGCGCTGCAGGCCCGCCAGCGCGATCAGACCGCCAGTGCTGTGGCCCACGATATGGACCCGGGGAGACTCGATGGCGTCGAGGGCATCCCGCAGGCGATCCGCGTTGACAGTAAACCCGGCCTCGAAAGTGCCGTACTGAAACAGCACCGTCGGATAGCCGTGCTCATCAGACAGCCGGTGGCGAAGCAAACTGGCCTCAGCGCCATTCATCCACAGGCCATGGATTACGACGACGGTTTCAGGGGGAATTGGGGACATGCCTAATTTCTGGCGGCCGCATTCCCCAAGGTCTGGGAAGCTGAGTAGCCAACGGCAACCGGGGAATGCGCCCGCCAGAAATTAGGCATGTCCCCATTTCCTACGGCTTCGCCGGCTCGCGGATGCGGATGCCGGTTTCCCGCAGCTGTTGCGCAGAGACCGGGCCGGGGGCCTCCGTCAACAGGCAGCTGGCCGTCTGGGTCTTCGGGAAGGCGATGACGTCGCGAATATTGTCCGTGCCTGCCAGCAGCATCACGAGACGATCGAGGCCAAAGGCGAGCCCGCCATGGGGCGGCGCGCCGAACTTCAGTGCCCGCAGCAAAAAACCAAACTTGCTCTCCGCCTCTTCCGGCGTGATGCCGAGAATACGGAACACCGCCGACTGCATGGCCGACGAGTGAATGCGGATCGAGCCGCCGCCGATCTCGTTGCCGTTCAGCACCATGTCGTAGGCGCGGGAGAGAGCCTTGCCGGGCTCCTGCTCCAGCGTCGCCACATCGTCGACGGACGGCGCCGTGAAGGGATGGTGCAGGGCTGCCCAGCGCTTCTCCTTCGGATCCCACTCGAACATCGGAAAGTCCACCACCCAGACCGGGTGCCAGCCGGGCTTGACCATCTTGAGGTCGCGGCCCACTTTCACGCGCAGAGCGGCCAGCGAGTCGTTGACCACCTTCTTCTTGTCGGCACCGAAGAACACCAGGTCGCCGTCCTTCAGCTCGAGCCGGTCCCTGAGTCCCTGCACCGTGGCGTCCGGCAGGAACTTCATGATGGGCGACTGCAACCCCTCACGGCCCTTCGCGACCTCGTTGACCTTGATGTAGGCAAGCCCCTTCGCCCCGTAGTTACCGACGAAAGCGGTGTAGTCGTCGATCTCTTTGCGGGTCAGCGTGCCGCCACCGGGAATCTTCAGAGCAGTGACGCGACCATCCGGGTCAGCGGCCGGCCCGGCGAAGACCTTGAATTCGACTCCGGTCATCAGGTCGGCCACCTCGACCAGCTCCAGCGGGATGCTGAGGTCCGGGCGGTCGATGCCAAAGCGGGCAATCGCCTCGGCGTAGGTCATGCGGGGCAGTGGCGGCAGCTCGATGCCGGCCACGTCGAGGAACAGCGACCGGATCATCCGCTCCATGATCTCCATGAACTGGTGCTCGTTCATGAAGGAGGTTTCGATGTCGATCTGCGTGAACTCGGGCTGGCGGTCTGCGCGCAGGTCCTCGTCGCGGAAGCAGCGGGCAATCTGGTAGTACCGGTCGAAGCCGGACATCATCAGGATCTGCTTGAAGAGCTGGGGCGACTGGGGCAGCGCGAAGAATTCGCCCGGGTGCGTGCGGCTCGGCACGATGTAATCCCGGGCACCTTCCGGCGTGGTGCGCGTGAGGACGGGGGTTTCCACGTCCATGAAGCCGTTGTCGTCGAGAAACTTCCGCAGGGCTCGCGTGATCCGGTGACGCAGACGGAAGCGCTCCAGCATCTCGCTGCGACGGAGATCCAGGTAGCGGTACTTCAGCCGCAGCTCTTCCGACACGTCCTCATCGTGATGGAAGGGCGGGGTCTCAGAGGTGTTGAGCACGGTCAGGTCGGCGGCCAGCAGCTCCACCTCGCCAGTCTTCAGCTTCGCATTGACCGTGCCCTCGGGACGCGGCCGCACAATACCGGTCACCGTCACGACAAATTCGCTGCGCAGTTTCTCGCCGACGCTGAAGACCTCTGGTGCGTCGGGCGCGAAGACCACCTGGAGCAGGCCTTCCCGGTCCCGCAGATCGATGAAGATCACCCCGCCGTGATCGCGGCGCCGGTGGACCCAGCCAGACACGGTGACTTGCTTGCCGATGACGGCGGCGGTGACATCACCGCAGTAGTGAGTGCGCATGGTTATCTTCCGAAAAGTTCAAGGTCGCGCCGGTCGGCGCTCCTACGGGCGAATTTGCTGAGAGATTTCTCAGTGCTTGTGACCGCCGGGGCCGTGACTGTGGCCATGGCCGCCGTGACTGTGGTCGTGCTTGTGCTCGTGCTTTTTTTCCGGGGTGGTGTCGAGGGAGTGACCCTTCTTGTCGCCATCGGTCTTGGCCTCGGCCTTGTCCGTCGACTTGCTCGCGGACCCCTCGGGCGCCTTCTTGGTGGGCCCGTCCCTGAAGTCAGTCTTGTACCAGCCACTGCCCTTCAGGTGGAAGTTCGGTGCCGCCAGCTGCTTCTTCAGCTTGAGCTTGCCGCACTCCGGGCACTTCCGCAGGGGGCCTTCGCCGACCTTCTGGAGCACGTCGAAAGTGTGGCCGCAGGCTTCGCACTTGTAGTCAAAAATGGGCATTTCCGGACCTCTCGTCTAGCCGGCAATTCTACCGCAGGAAGGGAAAAGGTACCGGCCTGTAGGAGCGCCTTTTGGCGCGATCGTTGCCGCACCGCCCCAACCGCCGCTCCTACAAGGCGCTCATACAGTCCTGGACCTTTTTCAAGAGGTGAAGGTGAGGTCGTCGCCGGTCACGTCGGCCCGGATGGCGGCCCCGGGGCCGAAGCGGCCCTTGAGGATCTCCCGGGCCAGCGGATTCTCGATGCGCTGCTGGATCACCCGCTTCAGGGGCCGGGCGCCATACACCGGGTCGAAGCCGGCCTCGGCGAGCTTGTCCAGGGCCTGGTCGGTGACGGTCAGGGTCATGTCCCGCTCCGCAAGGCGTGCCTTGAGGTACCCCAGCTGGATCTGGACGATGTGGCGGATCTGGCCAGCAGACAGCGGGTGGAAGACCACGATGTCGTCCACGCGATTGATAAATTCCGGCCGGAAGTGCTCCCGCACGTCCTCCATCACGGCCTCCTTCATGGCCGCGTAGTTCGCCTCACCGGTCATGCTCTGGATGCGCTGGGAGCCGAGATTCGACGTCATCACGATGACCGTGTTACGGAAATCCACGGTGCGGCCCTGGCCGTCGGTCAGCCGGCCGTCGTCCAGCACCTGGAGCAGCACGTTGAACACATCCTGGTGCGCCTTCTCCACCTCGTCGAGCAGCACGACGGAATAGGGTTTCCGCCGCACGAGTTCCGTCAGATACCCACCCTCCTCGTAGCCCACGTAACCGGGGGGCGCGCCAATGAGCCGCGCCACGGAGTGCTTCTCCATGAACTCGGACATGTCGATGCGGATCAGCGCGTCTTCCGTGTCGAAGAGAAACTCCGCGAGGGCCTTGGTGAGCTCCGTCTTGCCCACGCCCGTGGGGCCCAGGAAGAGGAACGACCCGTTCGGCCGCTTGGGATCCGACAGCCCGGCGCGGGAACGGCGGATCGCGTCGGCCACGGCCGTCAGCGCCTCGTCCTGGCCCACCACGCGCTTGCCGAGGGCCTCCTCCATGCGCAGCAGCTTGTCCTTCTCGCCCTCCAGCATCTTGCTGACTGGAATGCCGGTCCACTTGGAGACGACCTCGGCGATTTCTTCTTCCGTCACCTTGTTCTTGAGCAGACGGGCTTCACCCGCCGGCTGCCCGCTGGTGGCGGCAATCAGCTTCTTCTCGAGAGCGGGAATCTTGCCGTACTGCAGTTCGGACATGCGGGCAAGATCCTGGCCGCGGCGGGCGGCTTCCAGGTCCTGGCGCGCGCGATCCAGCTCCTCCTTGATCGTGGCCTCGCCCTGCACCGCGGCCTTCTCGGCCTTCCAGATCTCGTCCAGGTCCGCGTACTCCCGCTCCAGTGCCTTCAGCTGGGTCTCAAGGTCGAGCAAGCGCTTCTTCGACGCCTCGTCCGACTCCTTCTTCAAAGCCACCTGCTCGATCTTGAGCTGGATGATGCGCCGGTCGAGCCGGTCCATTTCCTCCGGCTTGGAGTCGATCTCCATGCGCAGGCGGGAGGCCGCCTCGTCGATGAGGTCGATGGCCTTGTCGGGCAACTGCCGGTCGGTGATGTACCGGTGGGAGAGCGTCGCCGCCGCCACGATGGCGGGATCGGTGATGTCCACTCCGTGATGGACCTCGTAGCGCTCCTTCAGCCCGCGCAGGATGGCAATCGTGTCCTCCACGAGAGGTTCCAGGACCATCACCTTCTGGAAGCGGCGCTCCAGCGCGGCGTCCTTCTCGATGTACTTGCGGTACTCGTCCAGCGTGGTGGCACCCACGCAATGCAGTTCACCCCGGGCCAGCGCGGGCTTCAGCATGTTACCCGCGTCCATGGAGCCTTCGGCCTTGCCCGCCCCGACGACGGTGTGCAACTCGTCGATGAACAGGATGACCTGGCCCTCCTGCTTGGCCAGATCATTCAGCACGCCTTTCAGGCGCTCTTCGAAGTCGCCGCGGAACTTGGCGCCGGCGATGAGCGCGCCCATGTCCAGCGAGAGGATGCGCTTGTTCTTCAGGCTCTCCGGCACCTCACCGTTGACGATGCGCTGGGCGAGGCCCTCCACAATGGCCGTCTTGCCCACGCCGGGCTCGCCGATGAGCACGGGGTTGTTCTTGGTGCGCCGCTGGAGCACCTGGATCGTGCGACGGATCTCATCGTCCCGGCCGATGACCGGGTCGAGCTTGCCCTGCTCGGCCCGGGCCGTCAGATCGACGGTGTACTTTTCCAGGGCCTGGCGGGTCTCCTCCGCGTTCGGGTCGTCCACGCTGTCGCCACCCCGGACCTCGCCGATGGCCTTGTCGAGGGCGCCCTTGACGACGCCCGCATCCTTCAGGATCTTGCCGAGCGTGCCCTTGTCGTCGCAGGCGGCGAGGACGAAAAGCTCGCTGGAGATGAACTGGTCGCCCTTCTTCTGGGCGAGCTTGTCCGTGAGGTTCAGCACCCGGCTCAAGTCGTTGGAGACCTGCACATCGCCCCCGGTGCCCTCCACCTGGGGCAGCTGATCCAGAGCCTCGCCGAGCTTCGACCGCAGCAGGTTCAGGTTGGCCCCCGCCTTGCCCAGCAGCGCACCGACCCCGGGCCCCCGCTGCTCCAGCAGCGCGGACATGAGGTGCACAGGCTCGATGAACTGGTGGTCCCGGCCCACGGCCAGGGACTGGGCATCCTGGAGGGCAGTCTGGAACTTGTTGGTCAGCTTGTCGGTCCGCATGGGGGCACTTTCCTCGTGACGGCTGCTGCCTAGATTGGGCCTCGCCGGCCATTTTCAACGAGAAAAGGTACCGGACACTTAGTTGTTTTAGTTGTTGGGGCAAACAACTAAACAAACCAATAACTAAGTGTCCGGTACCTTTTCGAGCCAGATGAGGGTGGCCTGGCGGCCGGTGAGGCCGTCCCGGCGGTGGGAGAAGAAGCGCCCGGGCTCGGCGAGTGTGCAGAAGTCGCCGCCGGAGACGGCGGTCACGCCGGCACGCTGGAGGCGCAGGCGCGCGGCGGCGTAGAGATCCAGCAGCCAGTGGCCGGGGCGCTTCGCCTGAAAGGCGACTGCGGCTCCCGGGTCCGTCCGCAGAAAGGCATCCCGCACCTCGTCCCCAACCTCATAGCTGGCCGGACCGATGGCCGGGCCCAGCCAGGCGAGCAGTGACGCCGGCGGCGCGCCGTCGGCCGACAGCCAGGCGACCGTCGACTCCAGCACCCCCGCGGACAGCCCCCGCCAGCCCGCGTGGGCAGCGGCCACATGGGTCCCCGCCCGGTTGCAGAAGAGGACCGGCAGACAGTCCGCCGTCAGCACGGCGCAAACAACCCCTGCAGTACTTGTCCAGGATGCGTCGGCCGTCACCCGGTCGCCGGCGAAGGCCGCCTGCACGGCCGCCGTGCCGTGGACCTGTTGCAACCAGGCCGGCTCCCCGGGCAACGCGAGACTGGCCCGAAGCAGTTCCCGGTTCCGGCGCACCGCCGCCGGGTCGTCGTTGACGTGATCGCCCAGATTCAGCGCCGCGTAGGCGCCGACGCTGACCCCACCAACGCGCGTCGTCGCGACAGCCTGCACACCCGCCGGGGCAGGCCAGTCTGGCCGGATCAGCTCAGCGTCTGCTCGGGCCATGGCAAGGCCTCCAGCCGGGCGACCGCGGCCACATCGCCCGCCAGCGCCGCCAGCAACTCCCGAAAATCCTCCGGCAGCGGGGCACTGAGATCCAGCGGCGCGCCCGTCACCGGGTGGGTGAACTGGATGCGAAAGGCATGCAGCGCCTGCCGTCGAAAGCCCCGCAGGGCCAGCGCCAGCTCCGCCGACGCGCCCGCCGGCACGATCAGCCGGCCCCCATAGGCCGGATCCCCCACGATGGGATGGCGCACATGGGCCAGGTGCACGCGGATCTGATGGGTGCGACCGGTCTCGAGGCGGACGGCCAGAAAAGTGTGGTGCGGGAAGCGCCCCAGCACCCGGTAGTGGGTGACCGCCGGTCGCCCGCCGAAATCCATCACGGCCATCTTGGTGCGCTGGGTCCGGTGCCGGGCGATGGCGGCATCCACCGAGCCGCCCGCGGTCATGGGCCCGACGCAGAGCGCGCGGTACTCCCGGGTGATCGCCCGGGACTCAAGGTCCCGCACGAGATGGGTGTGGGCGATGAGGGTCTTGGCCACGATCAGCAGGCCCGACGTGTCTTTGTCCAGCCGGTGCAGGATGCCGCTGCGGGGCAGCTCGGCCAGTTCAGGGGCATAGGCCAGCAGGCCGTTCTGCAGAGTGCCGGTGGGATTCCCCGCGCCGGGGTGGACGACGAGGCCCGCCGGTTTGTTGATGACCAGCACGTCGGCATCTTCAAAGACAATGTGCAGCGGCATGGTCTCCGGGGCCGGTGCCGCAAAGCCGTCGGCAGGAGTGCTCGCCAGGCTGCCCGGCAGCAGGTCGATAACCTGGCCCTCCAGGACCCGGGTCCGGGGTTCCGGGCGGTTGCCGTCCAGGCGGACCTGCCCGTCCAGAATCCACTGCTTGAGACGGCTCCGGGAGTAGTCCGGCAGCAGCTCCGCAAGCACCTGGTCCAGCCGGCGTCCCGACTGGCCGGGGGGAATGATCAGTTGCTGCCGGGGAGACTCCATGCGGCGCTAGGCTATACTGCGCGCCCCGCCGGCGACAGCGCCTTGATCCATGCGTTCGATTCCGCGCCCACAGTTCCCGTCCCTCCGCGGCTCACTCCTGCTGATCATTCTGGCCGGTTTACTGGCTGGCCTGCTCGGGGGTTGTTCCAGCCGGGGCAAGGACGAACGGGACTCCACCTCCGGTTCCGCCGAACTCTACAAGCGCGGCAACAATTCCATGGAGACCGGGAATTTCAGCAACGCCATCCAGTACTTCGAAAACCTCGAGGCCCGGTTCCCCTTCAGCAACGAGACCAAGCAGGCCCAGCTGGACCTGATCTACTGCTACTACAAGGACCGGCAGGTCGAGGCCACCGTGGACGCCGCGACCACTTTCGAGCGGGAGAACCCGACCCACCCCCGGGTCGACTACGCCCTCTACATGCGGGGCCTCGCCTACTTTGCCGGCCAGTCGAGCTGGTATCACCGCTGGTTCAACGCGGATCTTTCCAAGCGCCCGCCAAAAAACGTCCAGGAATCATTTTCCGTGTTCTCCCAGCTGGTCCAGCGCTTTCCCCAGAGCGCCTACGCCGCGGATGCGCGGCAACGCATGGTCTTCCTGCGCAATCGCCTGGCGAACTACGAGATGCATGTGGCCCGGTACTACATGAAACGCGGCGCCTGGCTCGCGGCGGCCAACCGGTCGCTGTACGTGATCGAGCAGTACGATGGCGCGCCGGCGGCTGCCGAAGCCCTGAGCATCATGGTGCAGGCCTACACCAGGCTGGGCATGACGGATCTCGCGGAGGATGCCCGCCGTGTGCTCGCCGCCAGTTACCCGGCAGGGCTGGAGCAACTGGCCCGGAAGGAAAATCCGCCCTGGTACAAGTTCTGGTAGGTCAGAGCTCGCAGACCTGGGCTGTCAGCCCAGCGGCGGTATTCTCAGGTCTTCATGCGTGCCGAGAAATCCCAGGACGTTAACCAGGCCGGTTCGATCCGGATGGCCACCTCCGCGTCCTGCCGGGCTATCAGCCAGCGGGCAAAGCCTGAATCCCGGCTGTGCAGGTATCTGTCAATCAGACGCAGCAAGGTTGCCGGGCCATCTGCTCTGGAGAGCGTCGCGCTGCCCTGCCCCCGCACACCCCGGTAGGGCATCAGATCGCCGCCGACCTCGAAGCCGCAGCGCGGGTCATGCTGCAGCAGCTCGACCACCTTCGCGGTGCGGGGTGTAGCGCACCAGATCGCGCCCTCGTCATACAGGAACCAGAGCGAGCAGAGCAGCGGCGCCCCACCTGCTGACAGGGAGGCAAGGCGCACCGGGATTTCGGTCACGAGAAGAAACTGCTCGATCTCGGCGACGGACCAGGCGCTGCTCGATCGTATCCTGGGCCCTGGCACAACTGGGACCACCTAGGCGGCCGCGGGCGGCATCTTCACCTGGGTGGCTACGAAGCCCTTCAGCGCCGTCATGCGCCCGATCCAGGCAACGACGTGGGGACAGCCGGAGTAGTCGAGCTGGCGGCCCATTTTGGTGATCAGGTAGGAGACCACGGCGAAGTCGGCGACGGTCAGGGTGCCGAGCAGGTAGTCCTTGCCGGCCAGCTGCTGCTCCAGGATCTTCAGCAACGGCGTCACCTTGCTCTCGTCTTTCTCGTCAGCGACCTTCAGCGCGCCCATGGCGGGCATGAGGTGGCAGCTCTGCCAGTGCAGCCAGCGATCTACATCGGCGCGGCCCCTGACATCGGTGGGCAGGGCCCGGGTCTCGGGAAACTTCGTTGCCAGGTACGTCAGGATCGCGTTCGATTCCCACAGGTTGAAGTCCCCATCGACGAGGGCGGGAACGCGGCCCATCGGGTTGATGGCGAGATACCCGGGGCTCTGGGTCTCCTTGTCCTTGAAGCTGACGTGGTGAACTTCCACCGGCAGATCAAAGTGCCGGACGAAAGCTTCGACCTTGCGGTTGTTCGGCGTGATGGTGAAGGTGTACAGGCGCATGGCTGTGGTCCTTGTCTCTGGCCGTGGAATGAGGCGCCCGAGTCTTCCTCGACCTTGGTCAGGAGGCTTTGCGGGTCAAAATCCTGGCTGGCCTCTACTCCGATGACTGTATCGTCGTCCAGGTCTTTCTGGAAGACCACCCCAACCTGGGGACGATGAGGGTCTGGACCCCTCTGACGCCGCACTCCGGAGGCCAGCCGGCTGAAATGAGAGTGCAGCGGCCCTGGTGCCAGTAGCCCCGTTCATGCGCCGGGCTATGGCAGACCGGTTATCCTACCCACCGGCGCGCCCCATGCCGGCGGCGCAGTTGCAACGCTGCTTCCCGGAGCGCCCGTGTCTGGCCAGGATCTGACGCTCTATCGCTGGATGCACGCGGCCCGGCGCGTCGACGAGCTGGAACGCCAGCTGGTCGGTCGCGGGGAAGCCTTCTTCCACGCCAGCGGCGCAGGCCACGAGTCCGGTGCGGCCCTCGCCCGGTTCCTGATCCCTGAGGACTACCTGCACTGCCACTACCGGGACAAGGCCCTGCTCCTCGCCCGGGGCGTGCCCCTGGCGGAGTTCTTCAATACGGTGCTCTGCAACGCTTCGGGCAACTCCGCCGGGCGCCAGCTCTCTCCCCTGCTCAGCGTGCCGGCTCTCAATGTTCTGAGCATCGTGGGCCCGGTGGCCAACAATGCGCTCCAGGCCGTCGGCGTGGCCCAGGAAATCAGGGACTCAGCCGGACAGCCCCTCGTGCTGTGCTCCCTGGGCGACGGCGGTACCCAGGAGGGCGAGTTTTTCGAGGCTGTCGCCGAAGCCGTGCGCTGCGCCCTGCCCGTGCTGTTTCTGGTGGAGGACAACCAGCTCGCGATCTCCACGCGCACGGCGGGCCGGACCTTCTTCTCCCTGCCGGACGGGGCTGCGGCGTCCTTCTACGGCCTGCCGATCCACCGGGTCGACGGCCGGGATGCCCGGGCCTGCGCCCGCCTGTTTGGCGAACTGATAGCCGGCATACGCCACGCCCGGGGCCCCGTGCTCTGCGTCATGGCCGTGGAACGCCTCGCCGATCACAGCAACGCGGACGACGAGCGGGTGTATCGGGACGCCCGGGAACGGGACGAAGCCCGGCGGACGGGGGACCCGGTGGCCTTGCTGCGGAACGCGCTCATTAAAGAGGGTGTAGCCGAGGCCGACCTCCAGGTCCTGGAAGCGGGGGTCGAGACCGACGTGCAGGCCGCCGTGGACGAGGCTCTGCGCCAGCCCCTGCCCCTGGCCACCCGGGAGGCCAAGCCACCACCCACCCGGACCACGACCACCGAGCACCGGGGAACATCCGGCCCCGTGCTGATGACCGAGGCCATCCGGGAGGTGCTGCGGGACCGCCTGGCGACAGATGCCCGGGTGTCGCTCTACGGCCAGGATCTCGAAGATCCCAAGGGCGATGTCTTTGGCGTCACCCGCAGCTTGAGTACCCAGTTTCCCGGCCGGGTGCGCAACTCGCCCCTGAGTGAAGCCACGATTCTGGGGACCTGCATCGGCCGGGCGCTGGCGGGTGGCCGGCCGGTGGCCTTCATTCAGTTCGCGGACTTCCTGCCCGTGGCCTTCAACCAGCTGGCCACCGAACTGGCCACCCTGGACTGGCGCACCAACGGGGGCTGGCGCGCACCGGTGATCGTGCTCGCCGCCTGCGGCGCCTATCGTCCGGGCCTCGGCCCGTTTCACGCCCACACCTTCGAGGCCACCCTGGCCCATCTGCCCGGGATCGACGTCGGCATGCCGGCCACGGCAGCGGATGCCGCCGGCATGCTGAATGCCGCCTTCGACAGCGAGCGGCCCACGGTGATCCTCTATCCCAAGGCCCTGCTGAATGATCGTGAGCGGGGTACGTCCCCGGACGTCGCCCGGCAGCGCATTGCGCTGGGCAAGGCGCGACTCCTGCGCAGGGGTGACAGCCTCACGCTGGTGGGCTGGGGCAGCACCCTGCCCCTCTGCGAAAAAGTAGCCGACGCGCTGGCGGCCATCGACGTCACGACCGACGTGCTGGACCTGCGCTGGATGTCGCCCTTCGACCGGGACGCGGTGTTGCGGTCCGTGGAGAAAACCCGGCGCCTGCTGGTGGTGCATGAGGATAACGTGACGGCCGGCTTTGGCGCGGAGGTCATCGCTGCTGTGGCGGAGGCTATCAGGGGTCCGGTGCAGTACCGGCGGCTGGCCCGGCCCGACACTTTTGTCCCCTGTCACTTCGGCAACCAGCTCGAAATCCTGCCGTCCTTCGCCGGCCTGCTGACGGCGGCAGCAGACATGCTCGACCTCACGCTGACCTGGGACCGGCCGCAGCTTGGCGCTGAGGACCAGTTTGTCGTCACGGCGATCGGCTCGAGCCCGGCCGATCAGCAGGTCGAGGTGGTCGAGCTGCTCGTGCAGGTGGGCGACGTCGTCAAGGCAGGCCAGCACCTGGCCACTCTCGAAGCCGACAAGGCGATGGTCGACCTGGTGTGTCCGGCGGACGGCACCGTCGAGGTGATTCACCTGAAGGTTGGCGACCAGGCTCCGGTGGACACGCCGCTGATGACGCTTGGCGTCCTGAGTCTGGGGGTTGAGAAGGCCCGCCAGCGCCAGCTCACGCGGGAAGCGGCCGGCACGCCGCAGCTTTCGCGACGGCGTACGCCGCCGCTGCCCGGAACTGCCCTTCCCGTCAGCCCGGCCGCTGCGCACTCGGTGGTCATCACGGGCCTCGGCGTGTGCCGCGGCAAGGACCGGCTCGACAACGCAGAACTGCTGGCGCGCTTTCCCGCCTTCAACACTGACGGTCGGGACGGCATTGCCGAGCGCACGGGCATCACGAGCCGCATCGTGGCCAGTGCGTCCCAGGACGCAGTCAGCATGGCGGTCGAGGCGGCGGGCCTCGCCCTTAAGGAAGCCGGCCTCAAGCCGGCGGATCTCAGCCTCATCATCTGCAGTACCAGCACGCCGGTCACGATCGTGCCCTCGATGGCGTGCCTCGTTTTGGAGCGGCTGGCACCCGAGGCCAACGTGCCGGCCTATGACCTGCTCGCGGCCTGCAGCGGCTACCTCTACGCCCTCTCCACGGCCTGGGATTTTCTCCAGTCCCGCCCCGGTTGCCACGTGCTGGTGCTGACCACGGAAGTGATGCGCCGGATCACCAACCCGGATGATCCGGAAACCGCACCGATCTTTGGCGATGCCGCGACGGCGACGGTGGTGACGAGCTCCTCCGTTCCCGGCGCGGGCCTTGCCCGGCTGCACCGGCCGGTGATCGACGGCCGGGGTGAAGACGGCACCACTCTGCTGGTGCCGCTGCCCGGCTCCGGCCAGGGTGTGCGGATGGAAGGCAGGCGGGTGTTCTCCGAAGCCGTGCGCCGCATGAATGGCGTGCTGGCGGATGCCTGCCTGCAGGCCGGGCTTGGCGTCGGGGATCTTGACCTCATCGTGCCCCACCAGGCCAACGGCCGCATCATCGAGGCGATGCGCACCCGGCTGAAACTGCCGACCGAGCGGGTTTGGAACGAGATCGCGGAACAGGGCAACACGTCATCCAGCACGATCCCGCTGGCGCTGGACACCGTGCTGCGCCAGCCGGGTCCGGCTGCCCGCATCGGCCTCTGCGCCTTCGGTGGCGGGTTCACCTGGGCGGGCGCTATCCTCGAAAAATCGTGAGCAAGGCCTTCACCAGGGAAGCCGATCAGGACGATGGGGACGATGACGCCCCCGAAGCTCCCAGCGCCCTGCCCCCCGGGACCAGGAACTACATCACCCCCGCCGGGCTGCAGCGCCTGAAGGATGAACTGCAGTTTCTCCTCCGGAAAGAACGGCCAGCGGTGACCGCCGTGGTGTCCTGGGCCGCCGGCAATGGGGATCGCAGTGAGAACGCCGACTATCAGTACGGCAAGCGCCGGCTGAAGGACATCGACCGCCGCATCCGCTTTCTCACCCGCCGGATCGACCTGGCGGAAGTCATCGATCCGGCGCTGCCCCGGGACGAGCGCGCCGCCGGGCAGGTGTACTTCGGTGCCACGGTGCGCTACGCCAATGCAGCCGGCGAGGAGCAGGTCATCACGATCGTCGGCGTCGACGAGAGCGATCACCGGCGCAAGCACATCAGCTGGATCTCGCCCCTCGCCCGGAGCCTCATGAAAGCCCGGGCCGGCGACAGCGTGATCCTGCAGGCGCCGGGCGGCAGGGAAGAACTTGAGATTGTCGATGTGCGGTATGAACGGGTGGACGTGGAGCCGTTTGTGCCGATCGGGTGAATCTGCAGTTAAAAGTGAGAAACCCTCCTTGACCGGAAATCAGACCAGTCTATAGACTAGTTGCCACTCCAGGAGGTTGTGGCCATGAAGATCGAGATCGGCGCCTACGAGGCAAAGACCAGGCTGCCTGAACTACTGCGTCAGGTTAAGGCCGGGAAGCGCTTCACGATTACGAACCGTGGTCAGGCAGTGGCCGACCTGGTGCCCAGCGAGAAATCGGAGCCCACCGACCCACGGGCAGCGATCGACAAGTTCCAGGCCTTCATGCGCACCCATCCGATCAAGGGTCGGGCAAATTTCCGGGCACTGATCCGGGAAGGCCGTGAGTGAACTTCGTTCTCGATGCCTCGGTGACGATGTCCTGGCTGCTCGCTGACGCAAATTCAACCGACAAGCGCTATGCGGCCTCAGTACTCGCCAGTCTGGCCGAGAGTGACACTGCAGCTGGGGTCCCCGTAACCTGGGGTCTCGAGATAGCCAATGTCATCGCCCGGGCCGAAGGCAAGGGCCTGGTGACCGAGGCGCAAAGTGAGGCATTCCTGGAGATGCTCGCGGCAGTTCGTATCAGCCCGGATTCTGCGACGTTTCCACGGGCCCTGGTCGAGACGCTGAGCCTCGCGCGACGCTACCGAATCTCTTCCTACGATGCCTCATATCTTGAGCTGGCCCTGCGCCTTGGACTGCCACTGGCTACGCTCGACCGTGATCTGCTAAAAGCCGCCAGGAACGCGGGAGTCCAGCGCTTCACCAGGGCATGACCCCGTCGCAAATCTAGTGAGCGGGTCCGGATGGCTCGTCCGTAATCGTCGGCACGAAGCGCCCCGTCTTCACCCGCCAGATCTGCACGACAGTCATCACGGCGGCCGCCACCACGCCGGCGACCAGGGCCGCGCGGCTGTGCAAAGCCAGTGCCGCAAAGCTGGAGCGAAACAGCAGGCCCGCCAGGCCGATCCAGATGAGCGTGGGAAACACCGAGCAGAAACCGGCGGCCACGGCCAGTCCGCAGGACGCGAGCAATCCGATGGTCAGCCCCCAGGCCGCGAGGGAACTGCTCCCCGCCTGCACAGCCGTGGTGGCGAACAAACCGCAGATGAGCAGAACGAGCACGGCGGGTATCGCCGGCTGGGGCCGGGAATTCGCGGTGATGATTTCCAGTGGTGTGCGTGGTGGTCGCGTCATGACAACGTTCCAGAGTTTGCTGCAGCAAGCATAACTTCAGCGCAGCACAAACGTGCAACGCGGCACTGAATCCCAATTCGCAAGTGCTCCGAATGATGTTCCTGTCTTCACATCTGCCAGGAGAATGCACTTGTCTCACGTTCGATCTGCTTCGACGAAGGGCACCGCAGCAACGCCGCGGCGCGTCGTCACTGCTGCCCTGCTGGTTGCCGGCTCCCTGGTGCTCAGCGCCTGCGGCAACGACAGCGACACACCCCAGACCCAGCTCCGCGTGATCCACGCGGCGCCGGATGCACCGAAGGTCAACGTACTGCTTGACGGCGAAGCCGCCCTGACGGAAGTCGACTACAAGGGCGGTTCCGGCTTCATTGACCTCGATCGCGGCACTTACGACATCACAGTGGACGGCATCACGCCCGGTGGTGAGGTCACCGTGATCTCCGCCCCTGGCACGAGCCTGGCGGCGGACACCGAATACTCGGTGCTCGCGATTGGCAAGTTGGCCTCCGGTGGTAGCCTGAGCCCCCTCGTTCTCGCCAACGTCAGCACCCCCGTGCCGGCAGGCCAGGCCCGGGCACAGGTCGTCCACGCGGCGCCCGATGCACCCCCGGTGTCGGTCTATGTCACGGCGCCCGGTGCCGATCTTGCGGCCGCCACGGCCCTCGGGACCTTCAGCTTTGGCAACGAGCTCGGGCCAGTGGAAGTCCCTGCCGGGAACTACCAGATCCGGGTGACGCTGGCGAACAACCCGGCGGCACTGGTGTATGACGCCGGCACGGTGGCCCTGACCAACGGGGCCAGCCTGCTGCTGGTAGCCGTTGCCAACACCACCACCGGCGGAGCGCCCATCTCACTGCTCGTTAACGACGGCACCACCCAGTCCGAACTGCTGGACGTCGACACGCCGGCGGATGTCCGGGCGGGACACCTGTCGCCCAATGCCCCGGCGGTGGATGTGATCGTGAACAACGATCTGGCCAACCCGCTGTTCAATGCCGCGGTTTACCCGTCGCTGACCGGCTACGAGAGCGTTCCCCCGGCAACCTACAACATCAAGGTCGTCGACGACGCCAGCCAGTCCCTGACGGTCATCGATGCCAACCTGCCGGTAGTCGCCGGCGTGAGCTATTCAGTGCTGGCTGTGGGCTTGCTGGCCGACATCGAGCCGCTGGTGCTGACCGACGACCGCCGCAGCATTGCCACCGAGGCGCGGGTGCGCATCGTGCACGGCTCGCCGAGCGCCGGTAACGTGGACATCTACGTGGCGGCGCCGGGCACCGACATCAACACCATCACCCCGACCTTCGCCAACGTGCCCTTCAAGGCCAACACGGGCTACGTCGGCCTGACCGCGGGCACCTACGACGTCGCGGTGACCGGGGCCGGCACCAAGTCCCCGGTGGCGATCTCCGCCAGTCTGACGCTTGAGAACGGTGACATCTTTACCGCCATCGCCCGGGACGCAACGGGTGGCGGAGCGCCGCTCGGCCTGCTTGTCCAGGATGAGACCGCGGACTAAGGGAGAAAACTCTGCCACCGCCGGCTGATTGAGGCCGGTGGTGGCAGCCTCCGCTCCTGTCAGGGATAAAGCGCAACCTCGGCCAGCGCAATATCTGCCGTGAAATCCCGCATCCAGCCCAGCAGCGCCAGCCGCTGGATCTTCGCCGGGTTGAGGGGAACAGTCAGGTCGTTCGGCGTGAAGCCGGTCCAGGGAATCCGGACCCGCTGCCAGCGGGGCTCCGCCCGGAACGTCGCGCGATAGGACTGGTCGTACCAGCCACAGTCGGCCGTCCGGACGTGGCAGTTGTAGTCCTCGCCGTTGCCATGCACCAGAAAGTCCACGCCGGCGTAAGCCGAGCCGTCGAACTGCCCGCCGCGGGACGCGAGGTCCAGCGCCATCTGGATGAAGCCACCGCCGCTGTCCCGGGTCACACGGCCGTACAGGCGAATGCAGTCCTTGCCGTCCACCGTGGCACGCACGAAGGTGGCGTCCGAAACGCCGCCCATCACCCGGTCGCTGAAGCCTCGCCAGCGGGCATTGGGCGCAATGCTCTCCTGGCCCGCCTCGAAGCTGCTGAGAATCAGGCGGGTCTTAGGCATGGTGGGGCACCCGGTCGACGTTTACGGACACTTCGTTACGGCGCAGAAACGGCAGCGTGTAGGGCGCGTTATAGCGGGCCAGCTGGGGTTCGCCCAGCGGCCTGATGCCCGCCCACGCCAGCGCCTGCAGTAACTCGTCACGATGGGCCACGAAGTTGCGCTCCGTCCAGCGGCCCGCGTAGCGCAAAACCGCCATCAGCCGGCCTGCCACCGGGACCACCTGGACCCGGGGGTCGCTGGGTACGGGCGCGGTCTCGACGGTGTACTGCCGGGGCAGCAGGAAGGCCACCCGCCAGCCGGCCGCGCTGCCGGACTGCTGCACCGGCACCGTCATCGCGATCTTCTCGCCCTGCGCCGCCTGGGACACAGGCGCCGTCATGGCGATCCGGGCGCGGCTCCTGTTGCCACCAGCGATGTAGCGGAAGAGCCGCCGGAAGCCCTCATTGCCGGCACCGTCAAAGTGGCTGGCGTCCTGCACCAGGGTCTCGGCGACCAGGCAGGGCTCGTACTCGCGATACTCGACCTTGCCCGACCTCAGGCGCACGGCGTAACGGGGTTCCTCGTAGCTCATGGGGGCAGGATCGGGTTCATCAACACACTGCCTGACGGCGGCCCGCTTTGGGTCTTAAGGGCAGAGAGTACCCTGTCTCCGGCCCCGGTCTGCAGCAGCCGCCAACTTCAAGATCGGATCAGGCACCATGCCGCGTGTGCTGATCCGCCTCCTCATCATCGCCAATGTCCTGATCTTCGTCGCGGGAGCCGCCTATGAGCCCGCGGTCACCGCCACCTTCGGGCTGTGGCCCCTGGGCAGCTTCCGGGTGGCGGGCCTGCCCGGCCCCGTCGGCTTCGAGCCCTGGCAGCTGCTGACCTACGGGTTCCTCCACGCCAACCTGCTGCACCTGGGCTTCAACATGTTCGGGCTGCACATTTTCGGTCGGGAGGTGATCCAGGCCACCGGCCCCCGGCGGTTCGCGGCGTTGTACTTCGCCAGCATCCTGACGGCTGGCAGCACTCAGCTCCTCGTGGTCTCCTGGCCGCCCGTAGGCGTGCCTTTTCCGACGGTGGGGGCATCGGGTGGCCTGTTTGGCGTGCTCCTGGCCTTCGCCATGCTCTACCCCCAGCGGCGGATCAGGCTGATCTTTCCACCCATCCCGATGCGGGCCTGGCTCTTCGTGACGCTCTACGCCGCCGCGGAGCTGCTTCAGGGCGTCACCGGCACCGCCGCTGGCGTTGCGCACTTTGCGCACCTCGGCGGCATGGTGGGCGGGTGGCTGGTGTTGCGCGGCTGGCAACGTTGAGGCAATCATCGCCCTTTACGCGGAGATTCTCATGGACCAGACCACGCGCCGCCACGCCAATGTCGTGAACATCGCCGAGATCCAGGCCCGTGGCTTCGAGAAAAGCGGCCGGTTTGCCCTGGCCAGCAAGCCGCTGGGCAAGGCCACCGGTGCCCGGGGCATCGGCTGCAGCTACTACGAAGTGCCACCCGGCCGGACCGCCTTCCCCAATCACTATCACTGCGCGAACGAGGAATCGATCTACGTGCTGGAAGGCACGGGAACCCTGCGTATTGGGACCGATGAAGTACCAGTGGCCCCCGGCGACTACGCCACCTTCCCAGTGGGTCCGGCCCACACGCACCAGCTGCTGAACACGGGCGACGTTCCGATGCGCTACCTGTGCTTCTCGACCATGCACCTCACCGAGGTGGTCGGCTACCCGGACTCGAAGAAGATCGGCGCCTTCGGCTACGCCACCACCGGGGAATCGATGACGAGGATCATGGTGCGGGAAGAGAGCGGCGTGGACTACTACGACCGGGAGGTCTGAGCACGTCATGCAGGCGGCAGCCATCGACAGCTTTGGTCCGGCAGTCCAGCTGCGGGTCCGGGACGTGCCCCGCCCGGTACCGGGTCCGGGCCAGATCCTGCTGGAGGTTCACGCCAGCAGCGTCAATCCCATCGACTGGAAGATTCCCGGCGGCCAGATGGCGGCCCGCTACGGCTCCGCGTTTCCCCTGATTCTCGGCTTCGATGCCTCCGGCAGCGTGGCGGAAGTCGGCCCCGGCGTCACCGCTTTCGCGGCGGGCGATGAGGTCTTCGCCCGGTCGGATGTCGGGGCAGGCGGCTGCTATGCCGAATACGCCCTGCTCAACGTGGGGACGGTGGCGCGCAAGCCGGCAGAACTGAGCCACGCGGAGGCCGCCGCCCTGCCGCTGGCAGCACTCACCGCACTGAACGGCCTGCGGGATCCTGGCCAGCTCCAGGCGGGCCAGCGGGTGCTGATCATCGGCGCGGCCGGCGGTGTGGGCAGCTACGCAGTCCAGATCGCCCGCAATCTGGGAGCGCAGGTCACTGGCGTCTGCGGCACGGCGAACCTGGCGCTCGCCCGGGAACTCGGCGCCCACGACGTCATCGACTACACCCGGGAGCCCGTGCTGCTGCCCGGCGCCGGCTACGACCTCATCTACGACACCATCGGCGCGCACCGTCCCGCAGCGGCCCGTCCGGCACTGACCGAGGGTGGCTGCTACCTCACGCTGGTGCCAGGGCCAGGCATCGAGTTTTTCCTGCCGGGCCAGACCGCCCGGAAAGCCGGCGGCGCCTACTTCCTGGTCTGGTCGCCCACCGGCGCCGATCTCGAACTCCTGGCCGGCTGGGTCCGGAGGGGCCAGCTGACATCCATCATCGACAGCGAGTTCAGCCTGGACGATATCCAGGCCGCTCATCGGCGCAGTCAGACGCTGCGGGCCCGGGGCAAGATCGTTATCCGGGTAAAGTAGCCCTTCGGCATTTGTGTTCCAGGCAACGACCTGGCGAAAGATCAGTGATGAACCACACCAGCGACGAACTCCTGTTATCCCGCCGGCGCCTTCTTGTGGCTGGGGGCCTTGGCGGCGCTCTGGCCGGCGGTCTGGCAGCGACGCCAGCCTTCGCCGATGACGGTACTGCCGTCCTTAAGCAAAGCCCGCTGGAGGCTGCCAACGCGGCGCTGGTCACCCGCTTCTGCCTGGCCTGGAATGCGAAGGATGTGGAACAGCTCGTCCCGTATCTGGCGGACAAGCTGGTCTACCAGATGTTCGAGAAGCGCCCAGACATCATTGGCCTCGAGGAGTTTCGCAAGGAGATTGACCCCTTCCTCAAGGACCTGGCGCGGGTGGAATGGGACATCCTGCGTACCTACACGATCGGCCAGGTGGTGATCAACGAGCGCGTGGATCGCTTCATCGCCAGGCCGGGCGGTCGCAGCATGATCTTCCCGATCGTCGGCCTGTTCGTTGTCCAGAACGAAAAGATCACCTTGTGGCGGGACTACAGCCTGCCCGGTGGCAAGAACCAAATGATCGTGGAGAAGGCCGAGGCCAGCCCCGGCTAGAACCTGAGCTCAGCCAGTCAGTGCTTCCTGCGGACCAGCAGGGCGACTGCGGACAGGAACAGCCAGGCCGTTGCTGGCAGGGGTACAACTGCCGGTGGCGCGTTCGCCCCCCGGTAGGTGAGCTGGACATCGCCGATGGTAGATCCACTGATGGAGTAGTGATTGTTCATCAGCTTCAGGTCCTGTCCAACGACCCACGTTGCGATGCTCGCGTCACCGAAATTGTTGAACTGGTAGGGGCTGCCTACGTAGAGCGTAGTAGCGGCGAATAGCCAAGTATTCGTTCCCTCGGGAAAGTTTGACGTCAACCCGTAGGAGGCGAAGCCGGTGGACACTGAGCCACCCAGATACGATGACTGAAAGTAGTTCTGGTAGGACCCGTCCGGTCGGCCAGGGGCATTAGCCGCCGTGTCGACCACAAAGTCGAAATACACGGGCTGGCCTGCTACCAGGCCCAGAGTCGGGCCATACCCGTAACTGTAGGGGCCGTAGAACCGCGACACGGCACCTTGGAAGCGCAGGTACTCCGGGGCTGCCTGGAGTGGCGCAGCGCCAACGACCAGTGCGAGGAAGAGAATGAGTTTAGGCATGGCCGGACCGTACGCCGGCAGGTCGCCACAATCAAGGGGAAGCCTGCTGACATAATCCGGCCCAGTCGCGCGATGCAAGAAGGGCGGCCAAGCCCCAGCTAGAACCTCCGCTCTGCCAGCAACTTGCCGGGCCACTTGGCCTTGACGCGCTCGATCACACCGGGCTCCGCTCTCTCCAGCACCGTGCGGTTGAGCTCCTGGTAAACGGGTGGCCCGCCCTCTTCCGGCCACTGGCGCGTGGCGTCGATGATGGCCTTGCTGGT
This sequence comes from Gammaproteobacteria bacterium, assembly GCA_031409515.1. GTDB lineage: Bacteria > Pseudomonadota > Gammaproteobacteria > Steroidobacterales > SHZI01. The sequence continues at coordinate 153,745 of JANNXJ010000053.1, forward strand.
GGTCTTGCGATCCGGTGAGCCCGGGTCCAGCGAAAAGGCCTGCTTGCCCTTGAGGATTTCCGTCGCGGTCGCGGGCTGCCAGCGGGAGCCAATGGCAAAGCGCACGGCGGCGGAGTTCAGGATGTCGATGTCGTCGTCCACCACAATCACGATGCGGGAGAGCGGATTGAAGTTGGCGATGGCCTCCGCCACCTTCAGGCCCTGGCCGGGAGCGTCCTTCCGGATGCTGAGGTAGGCGAGACCCTGGGAGTCGTGGGGAGCGTAGTAGTCCACCACCTGGGGATGGGACTTGCGCAGTGAGTAGACGCTGGCAGCCGTTTGCGCAGCCGTGCAGTACTCCGCCACCACGCCCGTGAAGCTGTTCATCACCCAGGGCTTGCGCCGGTGGGTCAGCGCGTCGACCCGCATGACGTAGTTCTTGGCCTTGGCGATCCCCATGTAGCCGTACATCTCGTGGTACGGGCCTTCGGGCTCGAGGTTGACGAGATCCACGGTGCCTTCGATCACGATCTCCGCCTGGGCCGGCACCAGGAACTCGCCGCCCTCCGTGCGCACCACGTCGATCGCCTTGCCCCGGAACCCGCCGGCCACCGCCAGCTCGTCGATCGGCTTGCGATTGCCCACGCGGGAGGGCACCCGGGAATTGCTGACCATCCAGGTCATCGGATCCTGGCCGATCACCAGGGCCACCTTGATGGTGGTCTCACCCCGCTTGAGGGCGGCCATCGCCATGCGGTGACCGGTCTGGCCGTCCTCGAAGTTCACCATCACTTTTCGCGGACCCTTCACCTGGCAGCGGTAGGTGCCGAAATTGACGCCCATGTCCGGATCCCGGGTGAAGACCGACGCGGTGTTGATGTAGGCGCCGCCGTCGCCCGGATTGCCGCGGATAAACGGGAAGGCCGTGACATCAATGTCGTCACCGGTCAGGCGGACTTCCTTGCAGGGCGCTGCAGCCGCCGGGATCTCCAGTGGCTCTATCAGCGTGTAGTTGCCCCCATTGCGCTCGAGCTGATCGAGCAGCAGCGTCCGCACCGCCCGGTAGGACTGGTGTACATCCCGGGGGTGGGGCTCGATGCCGAAGATGATGGCCTCCGTGTCCATGTGTCCCTGGGTGTTCGCCACCACCGGGCCGGGGTAAACGCGGCCATTTGCCCGGAGGTCCTCGAACAGGACGGCGGGCGCCTCGTGCATGCCGAACTCGTCGATGAGCGCGTACATGATGGCGGTGGCCTCGTAGGCGTCCTGGTTGACGCCGCGAAAACGGAGCAGCAGGCCCCGGGCCTCCAGCGCCGCCACGTAGTCCCGCAGGGACTCGAAGGGCAACCGGGCGCTGCCCCGACCGGGGCGACTGGCGCCCTGGGCCGGACCCGTGGTCAGCGCGAGCGCGGTGAGAGCCGCACCGCTGGTCAGCAGGTCCCGGCGGGAAACGGGTGGTTCATCGTGAGACATCGGCATCTCCGGGAATTGGCGCGAGGCAGAAGGTCGTTACGGGGCACATCGGCCGGTGACCAGCATACCGTCAGGTAGTATGAGTTTGGAGGGAGTGGTGCCGATGTCCACAGATACCCGCTTTGCCACAAACCAGCCGACGGTGCTCATCACCGGCGCCAACCGGGGTCTCGGACTGGCGTTCACGGAGCAGTACGCTGCCCGGGGCTGGAACGTGCTGGCCACCTGCCGGGACGTGGCCGCGGCCACCGACCTGCACCAGCTGGCAGAGCGGCACGCGGCGCTGCGTATCGAGCCGCTGGATGTCGCCCGGGACGACCAGGTGGCGGCGCTGGCCGCCCGCTACGCGGCGCAGCCCGTGGACGTGCTCCTCAACAATGCAGGCATCTATGGCACGTTGAGCCGTCAGGCACTGGGCAGCCTGGACTTTGTCGAGGCCCAGCGGGTGATCGACGTGAATGCCCTGGGCGCCCTGCGGGTCAGCGCGGCGTTTCTGCCCCAGGTCGCGGCCAGCCAGCAGAAGAAGATCATCAGCCTGGGCGGGGGGCTCGGCGCCCAGAGCATCGGCAGCCTGTTTGGCGGCCACTACTTCATGAAGATGAGCAAGGCTGCGCATCTCATGGCCATGGGCATCCTGCAAACCGAAACCAGGGACCGGGGCATCATCGTGGTGATGATCTCGCCAGGCCGCGTGGCCACCCAGCTGATGCGGGATTCCGGCTGGACGGGCGCCGCCCTGTCACCCGCCGACAGCGCGCGGCTGGTGAGCGCCCGGATCGACGCGCTGGAACCCGCCATGCACGGCCGGCTGATCACTTATGAGGGGCAGATAGTTCCCTGGTAGGCAAGGGATCCTGCGCCCGGGGCCGCAACAGGGCATGGAGCAGCGCGGTTGCCGCGAGGGCGGCCGCGAACGCGGCCGGGATACTCACCTTCGGGAGCAGCAAGGCGAGGATGAGGCAGAAGATCCCCACCGCCCACATGCCCCGGGCCCATCCCGCCAGGAAGCGCACGGCCGAATCCCGCCCATGGAGGGCATGGCTGAAGCTCGCGACGATGGAGGCCACCAGGGGAAAGGTCGCCGCGTAGCCGGCGAGTTGCGGACCGAAGGCAGCCGCGAGCCCGCTGGACACAAAGGTGAGCAGCACGCCCACCAGGATCCGCGCCGGCAGTTCGAGCCGGTTGGTGCGCTGGGGCAGTGCCGGGGCCGTTGGCGACCTGACCAGCAGTACGGCCAGCGCGAGCCCGGCACCGCCGATCAACCCCGCGACCGCGAGACCGGGTGGCGCGCGGAAGACCAGAGCCACCGCGGTCGCCCACCCGAGATAGCCGAGCAGCACCGTCTGCCACCAGGGAAGTCGCGCACTGAGGCGGGCATAGAGAATCGCGAACAGCATGGTCGGGCATACGCCCTCGAGGGCCGCCTCGGCGGCCAGGGCGCCGAAAGCATTGCCCTGCTCGAGCGTCAGCACCAGCAGGATAGGGCCGGCCACGATGGGAAAACCGCCCAGCCAGCCCGCCACCCCGGACCCCCAGCGCCGGGCGGCCAGCGTCACCGCTGCCAGGAGCAACGGCACCAGAAGAAGCTTGATGAGCAGAATCAGCAACGGGGGTGCGGGAATGGCTTGGCGGTGCAGTGCGGGACGGCCAGCTTAGCCTAAGCCGGGCCCCTGGACCCCCAGGGTATCGGTAACAGTACCTATCCTGTGATCCCCCGCTTTCGTGTCATCCTCAGCCTTATGCCTGCCCCGAAGGAGTATCCCGTGGCCGAACTCAACAGCATTCGCGAGCAACTGCTAAAGCGTCAGGCCGAACTGCGCCTCCGCAGCGAGAGCGCCACGGCTGATCTGCGCCACCAGCGGGACCCGCTCGTGGCGGATTTTGCCGAGCAGGCCGTGCAGCGGAGCAACGACGAGGTGCTGGCGGCGATCAGCGACTCCGCCACCAGCGAACTCAATCAGATCAGCGTCGCCCTGCGCCGCCTCGCCGCGGGCCACTACACCACCTGCGCGGGCTGCGGTGCCGAGATTGCGGCGGCACGTCTGCGGACGGTACCGTACACAGACCGCTGCTCCAGCTGCGCGGTCTGAGAGAGTGTCAGGACACCGCCAACTGGAAGGCCGCAGTCCGGGCCTCAGGACACGCCGGCCAGCATCCCGCCGTCGATCCGCAGCGTTTCCCCCGTGATGAAACTCGACTGGTCGGAACACAGCCAGACCACGGCGTTCGCCACTTCCTCCACCGTGCCCACCCGCCCGATCGGATGCATCGCGACGATCTGCTTCGCGATCTGGGGATCCTGGTAGAAGAGTCGCGCCGCCATGTCCGTGGTGATGACGGCGGGGCACACGGCGTTCACCCGGATGCCCGCCTTCGCGTAGTCGAGGGCTGCGGTCTTGGTGAGCCCGATCACCCCGTGCTTGCTGGCGTGATAGGCCGCACCCACCACGCCGCCAATCAAGCCGGCCACCGATGACATGTTGACGATGGCGCCGCCGCCCCGGGCCAGCAGCGCCGGAATCTCGTACTTCATGGCCAGGAACACCCCGGTGAGGTTCACGTCGATGACCTCCCGGAAAGTCTCCTCGTCGTAGTCCGCCGTCTTGACGAAGGCCGTGCCCTCGATGCCGGCGTTATTGAAGGCGTAGTCGAGGCCGCCATAGGCTTCGACGCAGGCCTCCACCATGCCGCGCACTTCCCCAGCGTGGCGCACATCGGCAGGGACAAAGATGCCCTCGCTGCCCGCGGCCTCTACCAGTCTGAGGGTGGCCTCCCCCTCCCCGCGCCGGCGGGCGGCCACGACCACCCGGGCCCCGGTTCTTGCAAAGGCCACCGCCGCAGCTCGGCCGATGCCCGAACTGCCGCCGGTGATGAGTACGACTTTGCCCGATGACTTGACCATGGATAGCTCCCCACTGACTCAGGACTGATGGCGTGAGGATGAGCCAATACCGGACCAGGAACAATCCGGACAGCGGTGCTGCGGAGGGGTAAGATTGGTGGAGCACATTGCGTGGAATACCGATGCTCAAGCCCGGCGACAAGCTGCTGATTGCCCACCGCCGCCTGTTCGAGGAGGACCAGCCCCGGTTCTTTGTGGGGCGGGTGCTGGCTTATGAGAACGGCATCGCCAAGGTGGCCGGCCACGCCTGGGTGAAGGAACGGGTCCGGGCGGAGTTCGGGCGCAAGCCCGATGAACGCATCAAGTTCGTGCCGCTGACGTCCGGCACGATCATGGCCTACGAGTTGCCCGCCACCGTCGACCTGGCCCGAGTGGTCCTCCGCTCTACTAATATGGGTCTTGTCCTCACCGATGACGCCAAGTTCTCCATGGACCTCACGGACCGGGTGCCGCAGATTTCCAAGCCCGCGCGGTAGCCTCGACGGTCCAATCCAGCGCAGACCCAGTCCAGCCCAGGCCTAGTCCAGAGCAGGCCGTCAGGAAACCCACCGCGGTGAGCAGCGCGGGCAGGTTGCAGTCACCCAGGCACACGAAGGCGCTGACCAGCATCCCCGCCCGGGACCACACCATCACGATCACCAGCTGAGCCAGCGCAAAGACCGCCGCCTGGCCAGCCGGAGCCAGCAGCGCGGCGCATCCAGGGCCAGCGTGGCGCAGGGCACCACGAAGGGTCGTTCCTCGGTTGGCGGCACTGGCGCTGTGGTTTCCACGGGCTGCCCCTGACGGCGTCCTGGGAGAGGGATTCCAAGTGTTAAACCTGGACTTTCCCGTAATTCGGAGCGTCAGTAATGCCGGGGAAGTGCCGGCAGCGGGAGCGGTTTGCCAGCCCGTCTGGTCGACCAGCTCGCATCCTGTGCCGCCGAGGGCGTGACGCCGAACTGACGCCGAAACATCCGACTGAAGTGCGAGAGGTCATTGAAGCCCACCGCGTAGGCCACCTGGGTTACCTGCGCCTGTGGATTCGCCAGCAATCGCGCCGCCTCTTTCAGCCGCAGATGCACGACGTAGTCGCGAAACGAGACGGCGAACGCTTCCTTGAACGCGCGGCCGAACCGGAAGGGACTCATGCAACAAAGGCGAGCCATCTCCTCAGCCACTATCCTGGAACTCAGGTTGCTCTCGATGAAGTGCAGGGCCGGAAGCAGGGATTGCGCCGACATGACGGCTGCCGGTACTTCGTCCGGCATGGGGACAGACATGGTCGGCATGTGTCGCTGAGGCTGCATCCTCTTCTCAACCGCAATGTCTTCGAGCAGTACCAGGCACCGATCGACATCAGCGTCCGGAACCGGCCTGACCAGGTAGTCTGCGAACCGGCTGCGGAACGCCCACACCGCCAGGGCCTCGGAATGCTGCACGGTCAGGAACACCATCGGCACCGACGAGTGCTCTTCCTTCACCCTGGCGGCCATGCCGAGGCTGATCTTGTCCGGGTAATCGAAATCAAATACCACGGCATCCGGCCGCACTTTTCGCAAGAGCTGGTCCAGTGGATGCTTATTGGTGGCGGTGGTGATCTCGCAATACGCTGCCATGCCGGCTGGCACCTCCGGTGCCGTGCCCTCTATCGTCATGTCCACCCACAGCAGCTTAAGCGCACTCACAGCGACTATCTTCCACGGGACACAACCAGCAACTGCCGATCTCGGCGCCCGACTTACTTTGCATAATAGGTATCAGGCATCGCTGGTCACTGTGAACTGCTCGGCGAAGCGGCAAGCCGCCTGCCGGTAAAGCGTGAGCGCCATCACGGGCGGACCGTTTCTGGTACGCCTTTCGATACGAGGCAGCGTCGCCCCGGGAATTCGTGCGCCACGTCAAGGTTTCATACCCTGCCGTTGCCAGAACACGGCAAAGTTCCAAACGGTGCCACCAAACTCCTAACGACCACGAACCGCTTCGCTCTATAACTCGGCTACGGTTCGAGGAGGACGTGATCACTCACCAGTAGCGCAGCAGCGCCGCCGTTGAGGGGTTGACCACCGGACCTGCTGACCCGGCAATGTCGCCGGCCAGTTAGAAGGACGTCACTTTCACAACAGAGGTACGCCAGAAATGAAGACCCAGCTGATGAATTTTCTTCGGAACGAACAGGGCCTGACGACCGTCGAGTACGCCATTGCCGGTGGTCTCGTGGGTGCTGCGGTCATCCTGTCCTTTCAGGCCCTCGGCCTGAACGTTGCCGCCGTTATCGACGGCATCGTTGCTGCGCTGCCGGGCTAAGCGGGGACTGGATCAGGAGCAGGGGTGACGTTGCGTCACCCCTGCTCGCATCCAGCGGGACTTTGGGCGAAGGCGGGGGTGTGGGGCACACCTCGCGGGGATGTTGGGGATGTTGACTACTGCAGTAGTACTTGCGGTCGGGCTTCCTGCGATCTGGATCGACTCCCGGACGCACCGGATTCCGAACGCACTGGTCGGCGCGACGCTGCTCGCGGGTGGCGCCGTGCAGTTGGCCACGCAGGGCATGGCCGGCTTCGGCCTGGTCCTGGGCGGCGCCGCCGTGGGACTCCTGTTTTTTCTCCCGTTGTACCTGTCCGGCGCCATGGGCGCCGGTGACGTGAAGCTGATGGCTGCCCTAGGCGCCCTCGTCGGACCGCAAACGGCAGCGATCGCGGTCGCCTTTACGCTCGTCGCGGGCTCCGTCCTGGCGCTGGCCGCCGTTGGCTGGCGCCGCTGGTCGAGGCTGGCGACGACGCAGGCCGACGCGAACAGCGCGCTCGCCGGCCGCATCCCCTACGCCGGAGCCATCATCACCGGAACCCTTGCCGCCACGCTGCTTGCGGCGTGATCCAGCCGCCCGGACCACCAGAACAGGTTTAGACACAGCATGGACAGCGCCAGGAAAACCACTGCCCAGATTACGTCGCTGGTCCTGCCGCGACTGCAGAAGCTCGCGCCCCGACCGGTCCGGCTCGAAGACACCGGGCTGCAGGAGACCTTCGTCGCCGACCTCTTGTCCAAGCACCTGCTCCAGGGCGGGGTGCTCACGATGGCGGAGTTGACGACGAGGCTCGCACTGGCCGGTCCGATCGTCGAGTCCGTACTCAATTTCATGCGCAAGGAGGCCCGCATTGAGGTTCGGGGCCCTGCCACCGGCGATGGGGCCTCCAGCCTGCGCTACGCACTGACCGAGCGCGGTCGGGCCAGCGCCCAGGATGCCATGTTGCGCGGCGGGTACGTTGGCCCGGCGCCAGTGCCACTGCACAACTACCTGGAGATCGTTCGTACCCAGACCGTGCACGACCGCTCCGTGACCCACCAGTCGATGAAGGCGGCCTTCGCCGACGTGGTCGTGCGCGACGAGATCCTCGGACAGCTCGGACCCTCACTCAACTCCGGCCGGGCGATCTTCATCTATGGCCCGCCGGGTACCGGCAAGACCTACCTGACGCAGCGCATGGCGCGGGTCTTTCCACAGGTGACGCTCATCCCCCACGCGGTGGCCGTCAATGAAGCGGTGATCGAGATCTTCGACCCGGTCGTCCACCGGCCCCAGGACATGTCCCTGCCGAACCCGAACATCATGCTGGAGAACGGCTTCGACCCGCGGTTCGTCGCCTGCCAGCGCCCTGTGATCATCAGCGGTGGCGAGCTCAGCGCGGACATGCTGGACGTCCGGTACGACCCGGACACCCGGCAATACCAGGCACCGCTGCAGCTCAAGGCCAACAACGGCATCTTCATCATCGATGACATGGGCCGGCAGCGCGTTGCCCCGGAAACCGTCTTTAATCGCTGGATTGTCCCCCTGGAAGAGAAGAAGGACTTTCTCAGTCTCGGGGCAGGCCAGCACTTCAGTGTGCCCTTCGACGTGGTTCTCGTATTCTCGACGAACCTGAATCCGACAGACCTGGCCGATGAAGCGTTTCTCCGCCGCATCGGCTACAAGATCGAGTTCCACTACCTGCGGGCCGACGAATACCGCCAGATCTGGGCCCAGGTCTGCACTGATCACGGCATCAGCTGTGACGACGATGTACTTGATTACGTCATCGGTGATCTGCACCAGCGGCAGGGCAGGCCCATGGCGCCCTGTCATCCGCGTGACCTGCTCGGTATTGCGATGGATCACGCGGCCTACCTTGGCCAGCCACGCTGCGTGACCCGCCAGCACATGGACTGGGCCTGGAAGAACTATTTCGTTTCACTCAAGCCAAGCGAGCATGCAACGCAAGCGACGGCTATAGATGGAGGACGCTAACGGTGTTTAAGAAAAGAGGCCTGCTTCTGGTCATGCTGTCGGTGGTCATTGCGGCCGCCGCTGCCTGGGTCGCCAACAACTACGTCCTTACCAAGCTCGCGCCGGCCGCTGGTGGGCCCGGCGGCGGGGTTACGGTGGTGAGCGCGGCCATGCGCATTCCCTACGGCACCAAGCTCGAGGCGCGGCACATCAAGATGATTGATGTGCCAGAAAACATACTGCCTCCGGGCGCCATCCGCGATTACAAGGAAGTTGATGGCAGCATCGTCAAGGGCGACATCCTGGAGGGCGAGATTCTCCTCAAGGATCGCATTGCTGGCAGCGGCGCCGGCAGCTCGCTTGCCGCACTCGTTGCGCCCAACAAGCGGGCTGTCACGGTCCGGGTGAACGACGTCATCGGGGTGGCCGGATTCCTGCTGCCAGGCAACTACGTGGACGTGCTCGGAACCCGCCTCGAAGTGAGTTCCAACCGGCGCGCCGTGACGGAAACCATCATCGACATGGTCAAGGTGCTGGCGGTGGACCAGACCGCGGCGACGGACAAGAACGAGGCGGTGGTCGTTCGCGCCGTGACGCTCGAACTCGAACCCAGGCAGGCCGAGGTGCTCGTCAAGTGGGAGGAGGAAGGGACGATCCAGCTCGCACTCCGCAACCCGACAGACATGGCCCTCGTGGCCAGGGAACAGCCGGCACCCAAGGCCCAGCGGGCCATCAGGCGCCCTGCCCCCGTCAACGAAGGGTCCAGCGTCACCCTGATTCGCGGGACCAAGGTGCAAAGCTCAAAGGCGCCGGGTTGATACGGCGCGACGGACTGGCTGCGCGCCCAGTCCGCTGACCTCATGGAATGGAAACCAAGGACATCATCATGCGTTACCTGCAATTGCTCCCCCGGCCCGCCGCGCTGATCACGGTAGCCTTTCTCATGGCCATGCCGTGGACGCTACAGGCGCAACAGTCGGCAACGCCCACCCTGAGTGGCGGCAGCAGCGAAGCACTGATGGTGCCGCTGTTCAAGTCGAAAGTCGTCCAGCTTGATGAGCCCGCCTCCCGGGTTTCGGTCGGCAACCCCGATATCGCCGACATCCTGATCCTCAAGTCCACTCAGCTCTACGTACTGGGCAAGGACCTGGGTACGACCAACGTGCTGCTCTGGGACCGGGGCGACCGCCTCATCGGCACCGTCGCGGTCGAGGTCACCCACGACCTCGAGTCCCTGAAGGGCAAGCTGCACGAGCTGCTGCCGGCCGAGAACATTGCAGTCCATTCAAGCCAACGCTCCATCGTGCTGGCGGGTCGGGTGTCCAGCGCGCTCGCCATGAACACGGCGCTGCGCATCGGCGACGGCTATCTCGCCCAGGTCAGCACCTCCAAGGACGAGAGCGAGTTCAAGCAGGAGGGCAGCTCCAAGCGTGACGACCGGGCCGTGGGTCAGGTGATCAATCTCATGGAAGTCGCCGGGGCGCAGCAGGTCATGCTGAGCGTCAAGGTGGCCGAGATCGCGCGCAGCGAAATGCGCTCCCTCGACGCACAGTTCAATGCAGCCGGTATTACCGGCAACTGGAAACTGGGCGGCGTCAACGGCGGCGCGCGCTTCCCCGATGCGGTATTCACTCAAGCCCCTGGCGGGGTATTCGATGGTGCCCTCACTCCAGGCCGGCTTCCGGCCATCGGCGGCCTCGCGCCCTTCGGGCCCGTGATCAACGAGTTTGCGCCCAACCCCATGACCATTGGCGACAAGGGGCTGTTCGCCAGCTTCCTGAGCGATGATTTTCTCTTCAACATGGCGCTCAACGTCGCCAAGGACAAGGGCCTTGCGAAGATTCTTGCCGAGCCGACGTTGACCACGCTGACCGGCCAGGAAGCCACGTTCCTCTCCGGCGGCGAGTTCCCGATTCCGGTTCCCCAGGGCAATGACTCGGTCACGATCGAGTTCAAGGAATTCGGCGTGGGCCTGAAGTTTCTGCCGGTGGTGCTGGCGTCGGGCGCCATCAACCTGACCATCAATGTGACGGTCAGCGAGCTCGTGCCGACCGACAGTGTCGTGATCAACACGCCAGATACGCTTTCAAGGTTCGTCATTCCGGCCCTGACCAAGCGCAGCGCCAGCACCACTGTTGAACTCAAGGACGGCCAGACCATCGGTATTGCCGGCCTGATCAACGAAACCCTGCGGGAGGCGGTCAACAAGTTCCCGGGCCTGGGCGACCTGCCTGTGCTCGGTTACCTCTTCCGCAGTCAGAGCTTCCAGAAGGGCGAATCGGAATTGCTGATCGCGGTCACACCGCATCTTGCGAAGCCGATGGCGGCGCAGGAACTGCGGCTGCCGACCGACAGCTTCGTCGAACCCGACGACACCGACTTCTACATCATGGGCCGGATGGAGGGCAAGAAGGCTGCCAAGACCGATACCCAGCAGGCTGGCGGTACCGACGGCGAGTTCGGCCACGAAGTTCAGTAACAAAGGACATGCACATGGACATGCTTAGGATCTTTCGCGTCATCGCCGTCAGCGGCTCGCTGGTCGCCGCAGCCGGGTGCGCCAGCGGCCCGTCAGCGGTCGAGAACGACTTCGGCAATTCAGTACGACACATGACCCAGGCGCAGATCGCCAACCCGGCGGCGCCGGTGGACAACAACCCGATTGATCACGGCGATGGCCCGCGCATCAATGCCGCGATTGAGGTCTACCGCAAGAGCGTCTCCGACCCGAAGGAGACCAAGCAGGACATAACCATCGGCGTGGACCAGTAGGCACCTGGTAGAACAGCCATGCAGCACGAAGCACATCTGCGGACGAAGCGCTCCACCCTGCCTGCTTCGCAGGATGGATCGATTCTCGTACTCCTCGCCGTGGGCATGCTGGCCATCCTGGCGATGGCCGGACTTGCCCTTGACGGTTCGCACCTGCTGCTCAACAAATCACGCCTGCAGAACTCGGTCGATGCCGCAGCGCTGGCTGCCGCCAAGGTGCTGGACCAGTCAGGCGATGTCACTCGCGCCAGGGCTGCCGCGATTTCGTTGCTGGGACTGAACGGCGCGGCGGCCGGCAATCGGGAACTGGGCCAGTCCGTAACGAATGGTGGACTGACGGTGACGGTGGAATTCTCCAGCACGCTGCAGCCCTTCAGCCCCGGCAGCACACCTGCCGAGTACGTGCGCGTCAAGGCGCGAAACTTCCGCATGCCCGCCTGGCTGATCCCGGTGGTCGGCCGCAACAACAAGGTGGTCGGTGCCAGCGCAGTGGCGGGCCCCAGCCCGACGATACTGCAGGCCTGCAACCTGGTCCCGCTCGCGGTGTGCGGCACGCCCCCGGCCCAGGGCGGCAGCGCCCCCTATTGGGGCTTCCAGCCCGGACTGGTACATGTGCTGAAGTCGGCGTCCGGTAACCAGGGTCCCATCGGGCCCGGCAACTTTCAGCTGCTGCGCCTCGGCGGCAACGGTGCGGACGTGGTTCGGGAAAATCTGGCGGGCGGCTACGACGGCTGCTTCAACGGCGGCACGCTGCCCACCCAGCCCGGCAACAACGTGGGGCCGGTCACCCAGGGCCTGAACACCCGGTTCAATAGATACACGGGATCCCTGGGCAGCGCCCGCGACCAGTACCCGCCCGACGTCGTAACGCGCCAGACGACACCGGCCCTCAGCTACAACGACACGACCGGCGCGGTTACCCAGGGCGGCCGGACCATAACCAACGCGACTCAGGTCAACTTCAACTACGCCGACTACACCAGCCGCGTGGAGGGAGGCAACTTCGATGTGCAGCCGGCTCCCGCGGGCCCTGCGGCCTTCGAGCGCCGCATAATGCCCGTGCCGATCGCGGACTGCACCGGCACCAACAACGGGCAGACCGACCTGCCCATCCTCGGCATCGGCTGCTACTTCCTGTTGCAGGAGGCAGAGCAGCAGGGCACGCGATCCAGAATCTACGGTGAATTTGTCGCCGACTGCCAGGCCGGCGGAATGCCCGGACCGTCACCGAGCAGTATCCCTGGGCCCTATCGCGTCCAGCTCTATCGGAACTTCGAGAGCGGCGATTCCTGAAGCCCGGGGCACGATCATGCACACCTACGGACACAAATCAGGGCAGGCAGGCGTGGCCGCGGTGGAATTTACCATCGCGTTGCCCGTGATGCTGTTGCTCTTCCTGGCGGTGGTTGAGTTCGGGCGTGCCTTCCTCCAGTACAACGCCCTGACGCGGGCCGTGCAGGACAGCGCCCGCCTGGTCGCCTCCGAGGCGCTGCGGGGCCAGGCGGGAACCGTCAACCTGGATGCCGCCCTGATTGCCACCGCCCGCAGCCTCGTGGTTTTTGGTAACAGCGCCGGCACCGGTGTGGCGCTGCTCCCGGGCCTGACCCCGGGCAACGTCACGGTGCGCGACCTGGGCAGCGGCAATATCGCCGTCTCAGCGACCTATCTGTACCAGCCGATGATCGGGACGGGAATTCCCAGGATGGTGCAGGGCGGGCAGATCGCGACCGGCTTTACGCTGCGGGCCGAGGTAGTCATGAGGGCCATCTCGTGAATCGCAGGCTGCAAGGCGGAACCACCACCGTTGAGTTCGCCATCATCGGGCTCGTGGCCATGGTCGTGCTCTTTGCCCTGCTCGAATTCAGCCGCCTGGTGTTCGAGCTGAATGCCCTCAATGAGGCCACCCGGCGCGGCGCCCGCATGGCAGCGGTTTGCCCGGTCAATGATCCGGCCATTGCACAGGTCGCCATCTTCAATGCACCCGGCGGCGGGGGTGCGAGCCCCATCATCACGGGCCTTTCCGCCAGCAACGTCGCCGTCGAGTACCTGAACCAGACAGGCGGGGCACTCGGCAGCCCCGCGGCAAACTTTGCGCAGATTCGTTATGTACGCGTCCGAATGACGAATCTCCAGCACACTCTTTTGATTCCACTTTTCAACCTGACGCTCCCGCTGCCGGGGTATCCCACGACACTGCCGCGCGAGAGCCTCGGTATTCCGCGGGTGGGTGCGGGGCCACTGGCCTGCTGAGGCGATTGCATTGCGCTGCCCCGGGGCACGGGGCACTACTGTTATCCAGATTACGGGGATTGGGACATGCGACTGAAAGTACTGGTAGCAAGCCGGGACAAGACGGCGCTGGGAGGCCTGGCGGCCAGCATCACCGCGGCCAACCTGGACCTCACCTGCAAACACGTCAGCAACGGGCACGCTGACCCGCTGCACGGGGTTGCGGAGTCGCCCGACATCATCGTCTGGCATGTGGGTCCCAGCGGCGACACGGACCTTGCCGACATCGTCAATCAGCCCTCTGGCGGCCGACCCCCGACCATCGTCATTGGACCGGCTGGAAACACCGCATGCATGCGGCTCGCCATGCAGGGCGGTGCCCGCGACTACCTGGAGGAACCGGTTGCCGCCGGGGACCTCCTCGCATCCCTGGAGCGCATCCAGAGAGAGCTCAACGACCTTGGTCCCGCGCGCGCGCGCGCGCTCGTGGCCGTCGTCAGCGCCAAGGGCGGCTCCGGCGCGTCGTTTATTGCGGTGAATCTGGCCCACATCATGGCGGTACATTCCGGCGCACACGTCGCCTTGCTGGATCTGGACCTGCAGTTCTCCTCGCTGGCCCAGTACCTGAACCTCAGGCCCGACAATGGCCTGCTGCAGGCCCTCGATATGGCCGAGCAACTGGACGGCGTCGCGCTGGATGCTTACATGGCCAAGCACAAGAGCGGACTGTCGATGATCGGCGTCCTCGAAGATGAGATGGTGCTGACGCGGGACATACCCCTGGGCAGGTTCGCGCACCTGCTGGATACCGTCCAGTTGAACTACGACCGGGTGGTTGTCGACCTCCCGCGCCAGATTGACGATGTTGCGGCAGCAGTCTACGAGCGTGCAGATCACGTCCTGCTCGTCATGCAACAGGAACTCGGCAACCTGCGCGATGCCATGCGGCTCCGGAATATCCTGGTGCGCCAACTGGGTCTGCCCCAGGAGAAGCTGAACATCGTCATCAACCGCTACGACAAGAGTTTTCAGGTGGGAGTGACGGATATCCAGCGGGCTCTCGGCTCCGAGGACCGGGCGCCCCTGCTGCTGCCAAATCAATACCGCGACGTGTCCGAAAGCATCAACGTGGGCGTCCCGATGATGGATCACCGCCGCGGCTCTCCGGTAACCAAGGCCCTGATGCAGATAGAGGCGCACCTCGCCGGCGGCAGCAGTGACGACGTGCCGCGAGGCGCGCTTTCGCGCGTGTTCGCGAACCTTATCGGAGGATGAGCAGATGGCCAGTGTAATAAACCGCCTCACCAGCAAACTCGGCCGCAGCGATAGCGACTCGCAGGGCGAGGGTTTTCTGCAGCGGGCCCAGGGCGTTGCAAAGAGCGGCATCGAGATGCGCTCACTGACGCCCCAGGAGTCCACCTGGAAGATGAAGATCTACCAGCGTCTTCTGGAAACCATGGATCTCTCCCTGATCGGCTCGCTTGCTGAAGGGGACGCCCGGGCTCAGATCCGCGAAATCACGATGCGGCTCATGAACGAGGAGTCCGTGACCTTAAGCCTGGAGCAGCGCCAGGTCGTGATCCGGACCATCGAGGACGAGGTGATGGGCCTTGGACCTCTGGAACCTCTCCTCGCTGACTCGACCGTTTCCGACGTGCTGGTGAACGGCGCGAAGTCCGTTTACGTCGAGCGGCGCGGCAAGCTCGAGCTCACCGATGTGAAATTCCACAGCGACCTGCACCTGATGAATATCATCGACCGCATCGTTACCGCGGTCGGCCGGCGGATCGACGAGTCGTCTCCGATGGTCGACGCGCGCCTCAAGGACGGCTCCCGGGTCAACGCAATCATCCCGCCCCTGGCGCTCGATGGCCCCATGTTATCGATCCGCCGCTTTGCCGTTGAACTGCTCTCGGTTGAGGACCTCATCAGGATCGGCACCCTCACAGAACCTGCCGCCAAGGTGCTGCAAGCGGTGGTCAAGGCGCGCATGAATGTTCTGGTATCCGGCGGCACGGGCGCGGGCAAGACCACGATGCTCAATATCCTCTCCGGCTTCATCCCGGAGACCGAGCGCATCGTCACGATCGAAGACTCGGCAGAGCTGCAGTTGCAGCAGAACCACGTCGTACGCCTGGAAACGCGCCCACCCAACATCGAGGGACGTGGCGAGGTCATGGCGCGGGACCTGGTCCGCAACAGCCTGCGCATGCGACCCGACCGGATCATTGTGGGTGAGGTCCGCGGCGCAGAGGCCATGGACATGTTGCAGGCCATGAATACCGGCCATGACGGGTCACTGACGACTGTCCATGCGAACTCCCCGCGCGATGCGTTGTCCCGGATCGAGAACATGGTTTCGCTGACTGGCATCCAGTTCCCGACCAAGGGCCTGCGGGCGCAGATCGCCTCAGCCATTCACGTGGTGCTGCAGGTGGAACGCCAGGAGGATGGCAAGCGGCGTCTGGTCAGCGTGTCGGAGATCAACGGCATGGAGGGGGAGATGATCACCATGTCGGAGTTGTTCCGGTTTGATCGCCAGGGCATCGACAAGGACGGCAAGGTCATCGGCGTCCTCAAAGCGACGGGCATCATCCCGGGCTTCCACAAGCAGATCACCCGCAAGGGAATTGAACTGCCTGTCGAGCTCTTTGGCCTCTGAGCGCAAAGGAAACCGGCCATGTCTGACGGCTTGATGCTATTTCTCGGGATGATTTTCGTCGCCGTGTTCCTGCTGACGCAGGGACTGGTGGTGCCCGCGTTCGGTGAGAGCGGTAAAACCCGCAAGCTCTTAAGGGAACGGCTCGGGCAGATTGATGCGGCCTCCAGCGAGGGATCGATCGCTTCGCTGCTGCGCGACAAATACCTGCGCCAACTCTCGCCGGCCGAACGCTGGCTGGAGTCCCTTCCGGGCATGACTTCTCTGGCCCAGCTGATCGAGCAGGCCGGGCAGACGATGCCCGCGTACCGGCTGGTCCTGATGTCGCTGGGGCTGGGCGTCGTCGGCGGGACGGCCGGCTGGATCTTCTCCCGGACGGCACTCGTGGCTCTTGCTTGCGCCGCCGCCGGGCTGGCCGGACCCTACTTTAAGGTCATGAGGGATCGCAAGCAGCGCATCGAGAAGTTTGAAGAACAGCTACCCGACGCAATCGACGCGATGAAGCGCGCACTCCGGGCAGGTCATCCGTTCAGCGCCGCTCTGAAGCTGGTTTCCGAGGACATGGACGACCCTGTCGCGCGCGAGTTTGAACTGACGTTCTCCGATATCAACTATGGCAGTGACCTGCGCCGCGCCATGCTCGGTCTGCTCCAGCGAATGCCCAGCGTCACCGTGATGGCCCTGGTAACTTCCGTTCTCGTACAGAAGGAAACCGGCGGCAATCTCGCCGAGATTCTCGAGCAGATCAGCAGCGTCATCCGGTCCCGGTTCCGGCTGCAGCGCAAGGTTCGTACGCTCTCGGCAGAGGGGCGCCTGTCAGCATGGATTCTTGCCATGACTCCCTTCGTGCTCTTCGTGGTCATCTCCGTCACCACGCCGACTTACCTGCCCGTGCTGCTGGAGGATCCCAACGGTCGCAAGCTGGTTGGATTCGGCTTCGTGATGGGCGTCGTCGGAATCCTCTGGATCCGGCGCATTATCCGCATCCAGGTTTAGGACTCACCCATGGACAACCTCATAACAATCGTCAATAGCTGGTTCCTGGATCCGAACTCGTTCCGCTTGCTGTTTATCGCGCTGGCGGGCGGCGCAATGCTGGCGTTCGGGCTTGGCCTGTCCTATGTCTTCCTGGGCGCAACGGATCCCGTGCGCCGCCGACTGCTGGGCAGCGCCCCAAAAGCGCGATCGGACGGGCGGTTGCTGCTCACCTTGCAGACCATCATTGGACCGGTATCCGAGTGGGTACTGCCAAAGTCGGAGATCGAGCGCAGCAAGGTCACCAAGCAGCTGACCTACGCCGGTTTTCGCGGCCCGCACGTGCTGCAGATCTTCTACTGCATCAAGGTGGTGGCCGTACTGGTCCTGCCGGCCATTGTGCTGATCGGCGCACAGTGGTACCCCGAGCTGCCCACTAACAAGCTGCTGCTCTTCCTGGCCATGGCTGCCGGAGTTGGCATCATCGCACCCAGCAGCGTGCTTGAACGCCTGATGGAGAGCCGCCTGCGCCGTTTGCGCCACGGCTTCCCCGATGCACTGGACCTGCTGGTGGTCTGCGTCGAGTCGGGTCTCGGGCTTTCGGCCGCGATTCAGCGCGTGGCCGACGAGATCGTTGTCAGCCATACCGAACTGGCGAAGGAAATGTCCCTGGTCAACGCCGAGATCCGGGCCGGCGTTGATCGCAGCCAGGCGCTGCGCAATCTGGCTGACCGCACGGGGCTCGACGATATCCGTGGCCTTGTCAGCCTGCTGATCCAGACCATGCGTTTCGGTACCAGCGTCGCCGATGCCCTGCGGGTGTACTCCGAAGAGTTCCGGGACCGGCGCATGCAAAAGGCCGAGGAAGAAGCCGCCAAGATAGGCACCAAGCTGATCTTCCCGCTCGTATTCTGCCTGTTCCCGTCGTTCTTCACGGTGGCCATTGGCCCCGCCGTCATCCGGCTGATCAACGTTTTCGGCCAACTCGCCAAGTAGTGTTCTTGACGGAGTTAACAGAATCCCTGCCTGCGTGCCTGTAGCCTGAACCTCAAGAGGTCAGGTCACATGACGTATGGTTCGTTAACACGCAGGGCATCAGGCCAGCTTCTCCGCGCTGTAGTCACTTGCTGTGCCCTCACGACCGGAATGAACGGTGCAGCCGAGGCCAAGGCCCCGGCGACACCGGCCGAGACCCGGGCCGAGCTGCTGAAAAAATTGTCCCCGGCCGAGATCATGCAGGTTGGCGACGAGGCGGCACGCGCTGGCGACTACGAACGGGCCATCACCGTTTACAACCAGGCGATCGAAGCCGCGCCCTCGGCGGACCTGTGGTTTCGGGTCGCCTGGATCTATGCCCGGCTCGGCAAGAAGCAGATTGCCGCGGATGCCTACGTCATGACTCTGCAGTACGACCCCAAACATGCCCGGGCGCACGAGGAGCTGGGTCTGCTGTACCTCGAGAACAAGAATCGCGAGAAGGCTGCCCAGCATCTCCGGCTGGCAGTGGAGGCAGACTCCGGCCTTTGGCGGTCGCACAATGTCCTTGGGGTGCTCGCCGACACGTCCGGAGACTCCGGTGCCGCGCTTGCGCACTACCAGGCCGCGTTGGCCATTAACCCCGAATCAGCCCAGGTGCTCAATAATCTCGGGTACTCGCATTACCTGGCCGGGAATCTGGACCAGGCAGAGCAGTCTTATCAACAGGCCCTCGTCCTGGAACCCGGCAACCGCGCGGCGCGGGTCAACATGGGGCTGCTGCATGCCCGTCGCGGTGACTACCCGCGTGCCGTCGAGGTCATGGGCGCGGCGATGGACAAAGCCAAAACCCACAACGACATTGGCTACGTGGCCCTTCAGAACGGCGACATGGAGGTTGCCGAGCGCCTGTTTCGGGAGGCCATCCGCCTCTCGCCCTCGTACTACGAGACGGCTCACCAGAACCTGGCACGCGTCATTCGCGCCCAGGCGGACGAGGCCCGGGCCGTCGCAGCGCGTTAGCGTTCCTTCTTGTCCGTCGAGGATGCGGAATGATCAGCTGCACAGCGAAAGCGCTAGTCTCGTAGACTGGTGCGGATGTCGACCCTCCCCTCACCCACCTCGCCGCGCAAGAGACTCCTCCTGATAGGCCTGCTCCTGCTGGCTGCGGCCACGCTGCACGCCGATGCGGAGCGGGTCGTCGCCGATCGGGAGGCGTTTCTCACGGCGAGCGCACTGCTGACCTCTGATCCTGACCGGTACGAAGGCCAGCGCCGCAAGCTGGACGGCTATGTGCTGGCACCCTACCTGGACTACGCACGCCTGCGGCGGGACCTGGCCACGGTGGATGCGACCGCCGCCCGTCGCTTCCTGGACACCGAGGCCAACACCCAGCTCGGCGCCCAGTTCCGGGGGGAGTACCTGCTGGAACTTGCAGGCCGGGGCGACTGGCCCGGCTTTCTGGCCTTCGATAACGCTGCCGCGCCCACCACCACGCTGCTCCGCTGCCAGCGCCTGCGGGCCCTGCTGGCCACCGAGCGCACCACCGATGCCCGCGGCGAACTGGCCAGCCTCTGGGCCACCGGTCAGAGCCTGCCCGACGCCTGCGACGAACCGCTTGCCACCGTGAGGGGCCGGGGCTGGCTCACCAGCGAGCTGGTCTGGCAACGCCTGCGCCTCGCCAGCGACGCCGCCAATCCGGCGCTGGTCGCTGATCTCGTCCCGCTGCTGCCCGAAGCGCAGCGCGCCGACGGCGAGCGCCTGGCCAGGGCCCTGACCGACCCGGAAGCCACGCTGCTGGCCGCCAGCAGCTGGCCGGACCAGCCGCTCTACCGGGAGGCCGCGGTGGTCGCTCTGCAGCGCCGCGCCCGGGCCGAGGTCGCCAGCGCCATCGGGCACTGGTCGACGCTGGCACCGCGCTTCAGCTTCACCCCGAGCGACCACACGAAAATCCTCCAGTCCCTTGCGCTCTACTCAGCCGTCGACTATCGCCCCGACGCGGAGAGCTGGTTCGAGCAGGTGCCTGTGGAGGACCGCACCGAACAACTGATGGACTGGCAGCTCCGGGCAGCCCTGGCCACGGAGGACTGGGCAACGGTGCTGAAAGTTGCCGACGGCCTGCCGGCAACCCTGGCCACCACGTCCCGGCCCCGCTACTGGCAGGCCCGGGCACTAGCCGGGGTAGAGCGGGCTGCCGAAGCTCGCGACGTCTACTCCGTCCTGGCCACCGAAGCGAGCTTTCACGGCTTTCTC
Organism: Gammaproteobacteria bacterium; assembly: GCA_031409515.1. Taxonomy (GTDB): domain Bacteria; phylum Pseudomonadota; class Gammaproteobacteria; order Steroidobacterales; genus SHZI01. Next base: position 174,205 of record JANNXJ010000053.1, read on the forward strand.
GCCGCCGACCGGCTGGACGCGCCCTACACCATCTGCCCGAAGGACATCACGCCGGACCCGGCCCGCGTCGCCGCGCTCCGGGGCCAGACGGATGTGGCGCGAGCCCTCGAACTCCACGCGGTCGGCCGGCGGGTGGAAGCCAACCGCGCCTGGGATTTCGCCCTCGGGAGCCTGAGTGACAGCGATCGCCTGCAGCTCGCGCTGCTGGCGAGCGCCCAGGGCTGGCACGACCGGGTGGCGTTTGCGCTAGCCTCCGGCGACAACCTGCGCCTCTATGCGCTGCGCTTCCCGCTGGCTGAGCGGGACACGGTAGAACGGGAATCCACGCTCAACAAACTCGACCCGGCCTGGACCCTGGCGCTGGTCCGGGCCGAGAGCGCCTGGCAGCCCGATGTGCGCTCCGGGGCCAATGCCTGGGGCCTGATGCAGCTGCTCCCGGCGACCGGCCAGCAGATGGCTCGCCAGCTGGGGGTGAACTGGCGGGGTACCAGCACCCTGCTCGACCCCCAGACCAACATCCAGCTGGGGAGCCGCTACCTCGCCCAGCAGGCGGAGCGCTTTCAGGGCAGCGCGCTGCTGGCGACTGCCGCTTACAACGCGGGGCCCACGCCAGTAAAGCGCTGGCTCGCGGAGCGCGGTGCTCTGCCCGCCGACGTCTTCGTCGAGACCATTCCCTACAAGGAAACCCGGGACTACGTGGCCCGCGTGCAGGCCTTCAGCGTGATCTACGACTGGCGGCTGCACGGCAAGGTGCGCCCGTTGTCCAGCCGGCTGACGCTGCCCGGTAGCCGGGAGCCGGCGGGCAAGCGCGCTCCGCTGCGGTCGGTGGTCTGCCCGGGGGCGTAACCCACTTCAGCGGATCGCCGCGCAGGTATCCAGAACGAGGCGGCGCAGCCAGCGATGCGCCGGATCAGCCTGCAACCGCGGATGCCAGAGCAAGGAAACGGTGAATTCTGGCGTAGAGACCGGAAGGGGGAAGCTATGCATTCCGGCGCGCAGATTTCCCGTATGGCGTTTGGGGACACTGGCGATAAGGTCGGAGGCTCGAGCCAGGCCCAGCGCCGTCGAAAAGCCACCGACGATTGTTGCGATCTTCCGTTCTAACCCAAGTGACCTCAGGGATTCATCGATAGGGTCATTGTCCAGGCCGATACGCGAGACGGCGATGTGCCTGCCGGCCGCATACCGGGCAGGCGTGACCTTACCCTTGCTCAGCAGATGCCCCGCCCGCACGACGCCAATGTGGTTGTCCCGGAACAACGCCTGCACGTGCAGCTCAGGTGCCGTCGTCGCCTCCACAACACCTGTCTCCAGATCAACGATGCCGTCGCGAAGTGGTGCGCTGTGTTTGTCGGATTTCTGCATAAAGAACAGCCGCACCCCGGGCGCTTCCTCGCCCACGCGCGCTATAAGATCCGGTCCGAAGTTCTCAACAAAACCTTCGCTGGTTCGTAGCGCAAAGGTCCTGACGACCTGCTTCAGGTTGAGCTTCTCCGACGGGCGCAACACTGCCTGTCCGTCCTGCACGAGCTGACTGACCCGGTCACGAAGCTCGAGCGCACGGGGAGTGGGAACGAGACCACGTCCCGCTCTGACCAGGAGCGGGTCGCCTGTCGTCTCGCGCAATCGCGCCAGTGCGCGACTCATCGCCGACGGGCTAAGCCGCAATCGCCTGGCTGCGCCTGCAACGCTGCCTTCCGCGAGCACCGCATTCAGCGTGACCAGTAAGTTGAAGTCGGGCATCGCCATCCGTTGATCTTAGAGCAGTTTGCTCTTTATATGGCGTCACACGCACTAATTACCTGCAAATGGTGCGTCTTCCGCCATACCAGATCGACAACTACCTTGGTGGCCAGAAGCCTGGGCGGATCGCGTCCAGGCAGAGCCGGAGAAAAAACATGGCCCGCAACACTCTTGAAGCGTCGATTGAAGGACTCAGGGCGGCGTGGGGGCCGCTTAGCACCGAAGTGGTTGCTGCTTGTCAGCGACAGCTGGAGGATCTTCTCAGAGCGCCCGACACCGAGGAGTGGTTGTCGGCACTGCACGGTGAAGCTCCGGCCAGCAAGGAGCTGTACAGGGATCCGAAACACGGGTTTGTGCTGTTGGCGCACTCGGAATACGCCGGACTGTATCGGCCCCCGCACGACCACGGTCGGGGATGGGTCATTTACGCGATGCAGCAGGGCGAAATCGAGATGGGGACCTTTGCCAGGATCGAGAACCCGGACGGTGGTGCGAAGCTCGTCAAAAGAAACTCGACGGTGGTTCGCCCGGGACAGGTTCAGGTGTATCTGCCCGGAGACATTCACGACACACGGTGCGTGACAGGGCCTGCCCTCCTGTTTCGATTCACCGAGCGGGACTTGAAGAAGGAGGACAACGAAGAACACCGCGTGACGAGGTATGTGGAGCGGGACGGACTCTGGACCGCAGGTGCCTCGTGACCCCGCAACTCGACGCTACGGGGTCGACTTTGAGGGGGCTGCGCCGGCCAGCCGCGATCGCCTCGGTCCTGGCTGCCATGGTGCTGGTGGTGCTGGATGCGGCCATTGCAAACGTGGCCCTCCCGACGATTGCACGATCGCTGCAGGTGACGCCAGCGATGTCGATCTGGATTGTCACTGCCTACCAGTCGGCGCTGGTGATGGCGCTCCTGCCCTGCGCGGCCCTCGGTGAGAGCTTCGGCCATCGGAGAGTATTCACCGCTGGCGTTGCGTTGTTTGTTGGCGCGTCTGTCCTGTGCGCCTTGTCGCCCTCACTGCCCTGGCTCATCGCAGCGCGGTTCCTCCAGGGCCTCGGCGGCGCCGCAGTCATGGCGCTTGGCATCGCGCTGCTGCGGGTCGTGGTTCCAGATCAGCGCCTGGGTGCCGCTATCGGCTGGAACGCACTCGCGGTTGCGCTGTCATCTGCTGCAGGTCCAACGATCGGCGCTGCGATTTTGTCCGGGGCGAACTGGCCGTGGCTGTTCGCTGTGAACCTGCCCTTGGGAGCGTTGGTGCTGCTGGCCACCCGCGCACTACCCCACGTCAGCGGTACGGCGCGCCGACTGGACCTGCTTAGTGTGGCGCTGAATGCCGGCGCCTTTGCGTCATTGGTGATCGGCGCGGAACTGGTACCCACCAGACCGGGACTCGCTGCCGCACTGATCGCCCTGGCAGTCACCGCACTGGCAGCGTTGGTTCAACGGGAGAGGCCGAAGGTGGCGCCGCTGATCCCGCTTGACCTGCTCAGCGGCAGCTCGTTTCGCGTTTCAGTGACAGCCTCGGTGCTGTGTTTTGCGGGCGTTGCCGCAGGCTTGGTTGCATTGCCCTTCTACCTCCAGCACGGACTCGGGCAGGACGTCTGGATGACGGGGATCTACATGACGCCCTGGCCACTGACTGTAGCTTTAGCAGCCCCGCTTGCATCACGTCTCGCGAAGCAACTGCCGACGGCCTGGCTCTGTGCTGCGGGCGGCGTGTGTCTCGCCATTGGGCTCGCGGCTGCCGCCATGTTGCCGCTGCAGGGAGGTCTGCTGCCGCTCATACCGATCACCATCTTGTGTGGTTTCGGCTTCGGGCTGTTCCAGGTCCCCAACAACCAAAACATGTTCCTGTCCGCGCCACGCGAGCGAAGTGGCGCGGCGGGAGGACTACAGGGGACTGCGCGACTGGCGGGCCAAACGGTGGGTGCAATCAGCATGACGTTGCTTTTCACCGTGGCATCTGTCGACTCGGCGCCCCGGATTGGCCTCGGCATCGCGGCAGTGCTGACATTGGCAGCGGGCCTTGTGAGTATGCTACGTGCCAGTCCCAAGGCAACCGACCGCTTCGGGTCCATACCAGACAATCAAAAGCTTTGTTGATTGTCACTGGCCCAGAGCGTGGTGTGCAGAGATAGACCTTAACAACACGCTCCTGGGCTCCGGCCGCACTGTTAATAGCGGCCACAAAGTTGCAAAACCAGGGGGTTCTGCTTCTCTCAGGCACTCCCGGTTTGCAGTTCCGGAAACCAGCGCGCGCGAATCCTCTCCCGGTACGCCATGAGGTTGGCTGAACCGAGCAGGTAGCTCCGGAGCGGTGACGCGTGGGGAAAGGCCGCGACACCCTCGATCGAGGCAAAGGCGCTGGCGTCGTAAGTGCTCGGTTGCGAGCCAAACAGAAACTCCTGCGCGCCGAGGAGCATCGCCACGGCGGCGAGATCCGCGCTACCCATCGCAGTGATCTCGGCCGCAGAATGCCGCGTGGTGCCCTGGCTCCAGAGGCTTTTGCGGATACCCCGCCGGATCAGCGGCAACGCGAGCCGGACCGGTGCGGGCATGCTCTGGCCGATGACCGGGCGGTAGACCTGCCAGGCCGCGTCCTCGCCCCAGCGTTGCCACGCGAGAATAAAGTACAGGCCCTCCTCCAACGTGCGGCGCAGAGCGTGGCCGGTCGCCCGCTGCACGTCCGTGAGGTGCGCATCCAGGGTATGGCCCCGGCGCCGTTCCAGCTCCTCGATGATCAGCTGGGAGTCACCGAGCAGCCGCCCGTCGATGCTGACGTAGGGGATCTTGCCCTTTGGCGCCCGGCGAAAGTCCGCCGGCCGGGACTCGTAGGCCCACCCGGCCATGCGCAGGTAGGTCTCGAGCTTGGTGCCGAAGGGGCTCACGTTGGGCATGCCCCAGGGTCTGCCGGGAGGCATGTGCAGGTGAATGACGGGCTGGCTGGACTGCATGGTCACGGGCACGGACGATACAGCAGTCAGGTCAGGACACGGAAATCCGGGCTCCAGATACGAAGACGAGGCGGAGAGCTTCCAACGCCCGCTAGATCGCCACGTCAATCGGCGCCCTCTCGAGCCCCTGGTGCAGTCGCCAGCATCGCTCCGCAATCAGCGCCGGACTGCGCTCCTGATCCTCTGCTGTCACCCGGCCCTGAATGTTCAGGTAGTGGACCTTGATCGCGGTTGCGGCGAGGGATGCTCCAACGCCGTGGGCTAGATTGCGCAATCCGGCCTTGCCGATCGACAGTGAGCCGAACGCCGGCACGGGATTGCTGGCAAACAAGGAGCCCGTGAACAGGAGCGTGCCGGTGTTGGCTACGCGCATGGCGGGCAGCACCGCACGCACGGCGGTGAGCGCCCCGGCCACGTTCACCTGGAAATCGCTGGTAAGGTCGGCAGCGGTTTCATCCAGCAGGTTCTTCCACTTGATATGGGCCGCGTTGTAAAGCAGCGTAGCGGGTGCGCCGGCTTCGGCCTCGATCTCCAGGAGCGCTGTGTGGAGGTCTGTTTCCCGGGCGCAATCGGCAACCCGGTGCAGCGAACGGACCCCGGCGGATCCCAACTGATTCTGGCAGTCCCGAAGCACCTGCTCGCGTCGTCCGATCAGCGCGACCGTGAATCCCTCACTTCCGAAGCGCCGGGCCGTGGCGAGACTGATCCCCGGGCCGGCGCCAACAATGATGAGCAATTCGCCAGCCATCAGATGCCCGCTGCCAGGGATCGCACCAGTTCACCTGCGGGCTGGATGTCGTGGATCCGCTCAACGCTATGCCCGGCATAAAGAGCCATCGCTTCCAGGTCTCCCGTCATCGATTTAGTGGGCAGCGCGAACGCGTGGCGCTCAATCGGTGCGCCACTCGCGGAGCGCGCGACAATGTCCGCGGGTCCGGATGCTGCCAGCGGAGCACGGCCACCAGCCTCCGCGCTACGCACTGTGCTATTTCGCAGTACCCGGTGTGGTGCGTCGGGCCAACCCCGGGAAAACAGCGAAGTCACCGCCGTATCGGCAGCGACTGCCCTGATGATCATCTGCTGATAGATCTCCGCGGCATTAGCCTCAACAGAGCAGACGAAGCGGGTGCCAAGCCATGCGCCGACAGCGCCAGCGGAGAGTACTGCCGCGACGTCACGCGCATCGGCGATGCCCCCGGCAGCAATCAGAGGGATGCTGGGAAATGCCGCACTGATCTCGCCAAGTAGTTTTTCCAGCGGCGTCGCTCCGCAGAGATGCCCGCCGGCTTCGATGCCTTGCGCCACGATCACGTCAACTCCGGCAGCGATCGCCAGCAAGGCGTCGTCGAGAGAGCCGACGGTGTGCAGCAGGACGCCGCCTGCAGCATGTACCGTACTGACATACGCGGCGGGATTTCCCCAGAAGGTGGAGACGATCCTGACTCCATGGCCCAGCGCAATGCCCAGGCGTTCGTGCTGGGGCCACTCCAGCACGAGATTGACCCCAAAGGGATGCGGTGATGCCGTGCGGGTGGCCTGGATCAGTCGGCTGATCTGCTCCGTGCTCGACCAGCTGAGAGACAACATGCCCAGACCACCGGCATTGGATACGGCTGCGGCCAGCGCCGGAGTAGCAGCATTGCCGATGGGCGCCTGAACTATCGGCACCTCAATCCCTAGCAGCGATATCAGGTCACGTGACATCTTGCGGGTTGGGTAAGTTATCTGCAGGGACCGTCAGGGGATGCATGGCGGAACCCGGTCTGGGAGGAATGCCTGGTGCACTCTCGCGAGCAAGGTCGGGTTGTCGATTGGTCGCTCCGCCCTCGTTCTCCCACCGGGAGAGCGCCATCTGGCGTCGCGTTCGGCCAGGACCGGAGTCGTCCGACTCAATATCAAGCATTGGACCCGTCCTATACCTGCCATTCCACTCTAACACTGGCTCTTGGCGGCGGGCAGCTCACCTTGACTTCGCCGGCCTTCAGGCTGAAGGCGGCATAGAGATAGGTGCACACTAGGTTGTGCTCAAGTTGTACCGCCTCGTACAGGGCATTCAGCAGGAACTCCCGGGACGCTGCGCGGAACCCGTCGGACAAAGGTCTGCCTCTGAACTGCTGCACACCATACAACAGGTGGCAGCTCGCCAGGCTATCCTGAGAGTTAGCTGCGCGAGACTTCCAGGCAGATCGTCGCGACCACTGAGAAGCCGTCCTCCACGGGGTTCTCCACGTAGTCGACGACCCGGATCCACTGGCGCTGTCCGCGACGAACTGCGGCAATGCTGTCACCCCGGCGAAACGCCTGGCGCAGCGACTGGCGGAGGCCCGGACTCGCCGGGGTACTGGTGAAGCAGAGGACTTCAGTCTCGGGCATGGGACTGGCAGGCCTGGCGGCCGACATCGGGATGGTCCGTGAAGAAGCCCGTCATGCCCCGGTCCAGCGCCGCAGTGATTTCGCCCGCGAGGTTACCCCGCGCGAGGGACTTGGTCCCCTGCTGAAACGCGGGAGCGAGGTAGTGGTTTTCCCCCCGAAACGTCCAGCCATGCACAAAGAGCCCGGCCTGGCGGGCCCTGACCACAAACTCCCCGGGTCCCGTGATCCAGTCTCTCGGCACGCCAACGCCGTCCGCGTAGACCGCGATCGCCTGGAGATCTGGCTGCGGAACGGTTGCCGTGTCGGGCGGCGCGGTCTCGAGCAGCTGCACCAGTGGCAGGTCGGTCAGCGTCCGGAGACGCCGCAGGCTGTCCGCGTCGAAGGACTGGATGTACACGGGCACTGCAGCGCCCGAAAGTCCGGCGAGCAAGGCCCGCTCCGGGTCACGTCCCAGGGCACGGAACACTGCGGGGTCTTTCAACTCCGGGTAGACGCCGACGACGCGACCGCCCCGTTGCCCCTCTTCCCTGAGGAGAGCAATGATTTCCGCGAGGGTCGGCACCGGGAAGAGACCGTTGAAGGCAACGTTGCCTGGCCGGCGGTCGGGACGGGTCTCCCGCGCGCGCAGGCGGCGAAGCTCCGCCAGCGTGAAATCCTCGACGAACCAGCCCGTGACCGGTTTGCCGGCAACGGACCTGGTGGTCTTCCGGGAGGCAAACTCCGGCACGTCAGCCACATTGGTGCTGGCCTGAAGCTCCCGCTCGTGCCGGGCAACCAGGATGCCATCCCGCGTCATCACCAGGTCGGGCTCGATGAAGTCGGCGCCCAGCTGGATGGCCAGGCGATAGGCCGGCAGCGTGTGCTCCGGCAGGTAGCCACTGGCACCCCGATGAGCGATCACCACGCACGGCTCCGGTGGCTGGGCAGGAAGGGCTGGCGACGCGGCAACGAGCGCGAGGGTGGCCATGAACAACCGTAACCTGGAGTGGGGCATCATTGGCCGAACACTCTGGCCCCTCTGTATGAAGCTCTCATTGCATCCGGATTATCGCTGGACCTTCGTTGCCACTCTGCTCGCCACAGTGCTGGTGCTGGTTGGCTGCGGTGTTGCGGGCCGTCCCGGAGAAACAGCAGCAGCACCGCCGCGGCCCATGCTCGTCCCGGTGCCGGGCGCCGGCTTCTCGTCCCAACTGCTGCTGACCACCGGTGAGGTCATAGGGAGCTACCGCCCGCCCGGCGTGCTGGATGGGATGGTGGCCTTTCCGGGCCAGGACTCCAGTTCCATGGACCTCTACGTGACTCACGAACTGGAAGCCAGCGAGGGTGAGGGCTACCGGCTGGCCAACGGCACGGAACTCAAGGGCTCCCGCATCACCCGCTTCCGGCTGGACCGCCAGACGCGGCAGATCACCTCGGCCGGTCTTGCCTACCGGGAAATCCGCGATCGCTCAGGCCGCGTGGTCGTGGACGCCGCCCAGTTGAACGAGACCAGCGGCCGGGGCACTGCCGGCCTCGAGTCCTTCTGCTCGGCCTCGGGGTGGTCTGCCGGCGCGTACGGCTTTGCAGACCAGCTGGTGATGGCCCACGAGGAAGTGACCCGGACGGAGGGCCATCCCCACGGCGGCACGATCTACGCCCTGGACGTGGCGGACGAGACCCTGTGGGCACTGCCGGAACTCGGGCGCGGCTCCTGGGAAAACAGTGCCGCCCTGACCACGCCGGACGGCAACCGGCCGGACGGCCATATTGCTCTCCTGCTGGGGGACGATCTGGAGTTCGGTCGCGCCCCGCTGTACCTCTGGCTCGGCCGCAAGATCCCCGGGGGCAACTTCATCGAGCGCAACGGTCTCGCCCGGGGGCAACTACACGTGTGGGTGGCCGGCAATGGTGACCGGACGCCCCAGCAGTGGTTCGGGTCAGGGACTGAACGCAGCGGGCGCTTCGTGCCCCTGCCCGCCCGCACCGAGAACGGCAAACCGGGTAAGGAGACGGACAGTGCCGGCTATTTCAACGATCCCGAATTGCGCCAGCGGGCCGAGACTCTGGACGCCTTCATGTTTTCCCGACCGGAAGACCTGCACACCAATCCCGGCAACGGCACCCAGGCCGTGTTTGCCTCCACCGGCCAGGGCAACCGCTTCCCCGCCGACGACTGGGGAAACGTGTACCTCCTTGATGTGGAGTTCGCGCCGGGGCCCGGCGGCAGCCTGACGGCGGAGGCGCGTATCCGGCTGTTCTATGACAGTGACGACACGGTAGATCGCGGGCTGCGCAGCCCGGACAATCTCGTGTGGGCGAGCAATAGCCGGATTTACGTCCAGGAAGACAAGGCTACGAAACTGGCCCGCTTCGGCGCCGGATCCGGCGTGGAAGCGTCCGTGTGGTCCCTGGATCCCACCGGCACTGCCCCACCGAGCCGCATCGCCGTCATCGACCGGAGCGCTGTGCCTGCCGGGAGCACCGACAGCAAGGCGGGCGACGTCGGCGCCTGGGAGTCCTCCGGCATCATCGATGTCACGGCATTGCTCGGCGGGGCACCGGGGGAGATCCTGCTGCTCGCGAACGTGCAGGCCCACGGCGTTACCGACGGAGCCGTCGGTGGGGCCGGCAGTCTGGTGGAAGCCAGCCAGCTGCTGCTGCTGTCTGGTGGAGCGAGGGCCGCAGGCCCCTAAAGCCGTCACGGTCGTATCTCGAATCTGTCAGCAGACTGCAACGGTCGCCGCCTAAATTTGGTGACCACAGGGCTGGGGCAGGCGCGAGCTCACGTCGCCACACCAGAACGGTAAATAATTGGCGCGGCTGCCGCCCCAGCCCGACCTCAAGTCACGTAGTCGGCCCCACGCCGGTCACGCGGCGGCGACGCGGTCTCCCACCTGTCGGCCCACGGCGGTCAGAACGGCCTGCAAGGTCGCGATCGTCGTGTCCTCCGCCAGGGCCACGCCGCCACTCAGTTCGTCGCCAATCCGGATCCGCACACAGGCCATCGCACTGGCCTCCGTGCCAGCTGCGAGGGCGTACTCGTCGAAGGCTTCCACGACGCCCTTGAAGCCGTGGAGGCGCTGGAGTGCGTCCATCAAGGCCTCCACGACCCCGTGGCCGGTGCCGTCGAGGGTCGTGCCATCCAGGCTCGCGTGCAGACGCACCCGGTTCCCGTCGCGGCGGATGCTGTAGTCGCCGATGCACCAGCCCGCCGGTGCGCTGACGTAGGCGGCATCGAACAGCTGGCGGATCTCGCTGCCCTGGATCTCGCCACCGGTTCGCTCCGCCTGGCGCTGCACCACCTTCGAGAAATCGATCTGCAGCCAGCGCGGCAGCGTGATGCCGAAATCCCGCTCGAGCACGTACAGCACGCCGCCCTTGCCGGACTGGCTGTTGATGCGCACGACTTCGTCATAGCGGCGGCCCAGGTCCCGGGGATCAATGGGCAGGTAGGCCACCTGCCAGGGCTCGTCGGCCCGCTGCCTGGCCAGCGACTTCCGGATCGCATCCTGGTGGCTGCCACTGAAGGCCGTGAAGACGAGTTCGCCGGCGTAGGCGTGCCGGGGGTGGGTGTCGATCTCGGTGCAGTACTCGACGGTCTCGACGATCCGCCGCATGTCGGACAGATCCAGGTGGGGATCGATGCCCTGGGAGTAGAGGTTGAGGGCCATCGTCACCAGGTCCATGTTCCCCGTGCGCTCGCCATTGCCCAGCAGGGTGCCCTCGATGCGGTCAGCGCCGGCCAGCAGGCCGAGTTCTGCCGCGGCAATCCCGCAGCCCCGGTCGTTGTGGGTGTGCAGGCTGATCCGCACCCGGTCCCGATGCGCGATGTGCTCGCCCATCCACTCGATCATGTCGGCGTAGACGTTCGGCGTGCTCATCTCCACCGTGGCCGGCAGGTTGATCACAACCTTCTGCCCCTGCTCCGGCTGCCACACACCGATCACTGCATTGACCACTTCCGCGGCGTAATCGAGCTCGGTGCCGGTGAAGCTCTCCGGCGAGTACTGGAACTCCCACCGGGTGTCCGGCTGGCCCGCGGCCAGGTTCCGGATGCAGGTGGCGCCCTGCACGGCGATCGCCTTGATGGCTGCCTTGTCGAGCCCGAACACGCGTTCCCGCTGCACGGTCGACGTGGAGTTGTAGAGGTGCATGTTGGCCAGCTTCGCGCCGCGCAGGGACTCGAAGCTGCGGGCAATCAACTCGTCCCGGGCCGGCGTGAGCACCTGCAAGGTGACGTCGTCGGGCACCAGGCCGTCCTCGATGATCCGGCGCACGAAGTCGAAATCGGGCTGGGACGCCGCCGGGAAGCCCACCTCGATCTCCTTGAAGCCGATGTCGACCAGCAGCCTGAACAGCCGCGTCTTCTGCTCCACCGACATGGGCTTCACGAGGGCCTGGTTGCCGTCCCGCAGGTCCACGGCGCACCAGTCCGGCGCCCGGTCGATAACCCGGTCGGGCCAGCGGCGCTGCGCGCGGGGAATGGGCGCGAAGGGCGCGTATTTGCGGTGGTCGTAGCTCATGGTCCGGCTCCAGCCCCAAGGCTCAGTGGTAGAACTCGGAGGAGTCTAGGGGGAAATGCCCGCCATTTCCTTGCACATATGCCCTATTATCGATCATTCTTGGCACATTCGTGCTCTAAAACATATCAAAGAGGTCGTATCTGCCATGCCTGCATTCAAGCCGGACCGCCTCGACCGCCGCATCCTGACGGAGCTGCAGCAGGACGGCGGGCTCACCAATCAGGCCCTCGCCGAGCGCGTGGGCCTCTCCCCCTCCCCCTGCCTGCGCCGGGTGAAGGCGCTGGAAGACGCGGGCGTCATTACCGGGCGGGTCACGCTGCTGGACCGGAAGAAGCTCGGGCTGTCGCTCACCGCGCTCATCCAGATCTCCATGGACCGGCACACCCCGGAGCGCTTCGAAAACTTTGAAAGCACGGTGAAGCGGTTTCCAGAGGTGCAGTCCTGCCTGCTGATCACGGGGCAGGACGCCGACTATCTCCTGATCGTCGTGGTGCCGGACATGGAGATGTACCAGGAGTTCCTGCTCAACAAGATCACCCGCATCGAAGGCGTGTCCGGCGTGCACTCGAGTTTCGTCATGCGGTGGGTGGTCGATACCACCGCACTGCCCCTCGATTATCTGGGCTGACCCCGCCTCAGGCGGTGGCCACCGCCAGAGCCTGATCAATGTCCTGCAGGATGTCCTCGATGCCCTCGATACCCACGCAGAGGCGCAGCATGTCGGGCGTCACGCCGGCACTCTTCAGCTCCGCTTCACTGAGCTGGCGGTGGGTCGTGGACGCCGGGTGGGCCGCGAGGGACTTGGCATCGCCGATGTTCACCAGCCGCTTGAAGATCTTCAGCGCGTCGTAGAACTTCACGCCGGCGGCGAAGCCACCCCGGATGCCGAAGGTCAGCAGCGCGGAGGGCCGGCCCCCGGTGTATTTCTGCGCCAGGTGATAGTACGGCGAAGACTTCAGGCCGGCGTAGTTCACCCAGGCCACTGCGGAATGCTTCTCCAGATGCTGGGCTACGGTCATGGCATTAGCCACGTGCCGCTCCATCCGCAGGTCCAGGGTCTCGATGCCCTGCAGGAAGAGAAACGCATTGAACGGGCTCATGGCCGCCCCCATGTTGCGCAAGGGCACCGTGCGGGCGCGGCCAATATAGGCTGCTGGACCAAAAGCGTCGGTATAGACCACACCGTGATAGGAAGGCTCCGGCGAACTGAGCATGGGAAAGCGCTGCTTGTGCTCGGCCCAGGGAAACTTGCCCGAATCGACGATCATGCCGCCGATCGACGTGCCGTGACCGCCCATGTACTTGGTCAGCGAGTGCACCACGATATCGGCGCCAAACTCGATGGGCTTCATGAGCACGGGGGTGGCCACGGTGTTGTCCACGATCACCGGCACGCCATGCCGGTGAGCCATGGCCGTGATGGCCTCCAGGTCCGGGATGTTGCCCGCCGGATTACCAATGGACTCGCAGAACACAGCCGCTGTGTCGGCGTCGATCAGGGCTTCAAGGGCCTTCGCGCTGTCGTCCTGCGCGAAACGGACCTTGATCCCCAGGCTGGGTAGCGTGTGGGCGAACAGGGTGTAGGTGCCGCCGTAGAGCATGGGCACCGAAACCACGTTCCGGCCTGCCTGGGCAATCGTGAGAATCGAGTAGGTGACCGCCGCGCTCCCGGCGCTGAGGGCCAGCCCGGCGACGCCGCCTTCAAGGGCTGCCACGCGCTTCTCCAGCACGTCGTTGGTGGGATTCATGATGCGGGTGTAGATGTTGCCGACCACCGCCAGGTTGAACAGGTCGGCGCCGTGCTGGGCGTTGTCGAACTCATAGGCCGCCGTCTGATAGATGGGCACGGCCACGGACTTGGTGGTGGGGTCCGTGGCGTAACCTGCGTGGATGGCCAGCGTTGCGTCTTTCATCGGTGTCGGTGCTCCAGCTAAAGTCCGTCGAGGGGCCGGCGGGGATCAATGCCTGCCTTGAAGGGCAGCCGCCGGTCCAGGTTGGTTAGTTGATAGACGAGCCCCAGCCAGTTGTCAAAGACCGTCCGAGCGGTATCGCCCCAGGTGTTATCCAGGAACGGGACCACGTCGGCCTCGGGAAACGTCGGCAATGGGGTGCCGGCGCGCTGTGCCCTCCCGGCCGCAGCCAGATACTCGTTCAGCACGGCAGCCGCCTCGGGACAAATATAGTGATCGGGAAAGGGCGGCAGGTCCCGCTCGCCAGCGAAGTGGCGCAGCACCTCCCGCTTGTATTCCTTGAGCAGGCTGATGGCGTCGTACTCCGGGTGACCCTGGAAATAGACGTGGCGAAACTGGTCGGCGCTCACGGCCGCATGGACGCCCCCCTCGGCACTTTCGATGAGGATCCCGAGGCCCGCTCCCTCGAACTGGGCGCGGGTGATCCCGTTGTACCTGGAATGGGGCACGTCAAAGCGCGTGTTGATGCCCGTCAGCAGCGGGTGCTGCGGGGCCACGACCCGGTGGCTGTACACGCCCCACTGCTTGCGCGGCAGGCGCGTCCGGTCGACCCCGTGCAGGTACTTCATCAGGGCATGGGTCGACAGGCAGGAACAGAGTACGGAGGTGACGTTCTCGCTGGCCCAGCCGATGACCTCCGTCAGCGGCCGGTAGAACGGCTCCTCCTCGATACGGGGATTGGCCACGTTGGCGCCGGTAACGATGAGCGCATCCAGTCCCTGGGCATAGATCGAGGCGAGATCCTCGTAGTTCCCGGCGATATAGGCCTGGGTGGCCGCGCTGCGGGGCAGCCCGTCGACCGTAAAGCAATGCACGTAGAACTGGGCAATCTGGTTGGAGCCGCCCACCAGGCGTATGAACTGCTGTTCGGTCAGCTGAAACGCCGCATCGGGCATGAGGTTGAGCAGGCCCACGTGCAGCGCCCGGATATCCTGGCGCTGGGCATCCTGTAACGAGAGAACCGTCAGCCCCTGGCGACGCAGGTCGCCAAAGGTGGGGAGTCGTGAATGTTCAACGATGGGCATGAAGGAATTGTGCCTATTTAATCAGCCCTGCGGTCGACACGGCCGCATTCCCAGCCAATAGCCGCACATTGGCACCTTGCATCCCCCGGCCGTGACTGCTATCAAGACTCATATGATTCCCAGTCTCAACCGTATCGGCGAAAGCGGCCCGTCGCCGCGCCAGCGGTTTAGCGTCCTGCTCGCCGCGCTCCTGCTGACGGTCCTGCAGGTAGTAGCCGTCAGCCACCTCATCAGCCACTCCGCCAGCGGCGATACGAGCCACTGCGAATTGTGCCTCCACGCAGTGCATGGCGGCGATGCGCTGGTCCCGGCCGGAACGCCGCAACCGCCATTCCAGGCCCTGGCTGGCCGCCTGATTGGCGGCCCCGAACTGCCGATCTGGTCCCGCACGCCCACCACCTGCCGCGCCCGCGGCCCGCCCTCCTTCGCCTGATCTGTCGGCCCCCGGGCCGCTTCCACGCAATTGCGAACGACCAGCCCACTGACACCGGTCAGTGCGTGCCTGGCGGCGTTGCGTCACATCAGACCATGACGGAGAGCAACCATGCGTACGCCACTGGCCACCGCGGCCCTGACACTATTTCTTATCCCAACCGCCTTCGCGGCGGCAGCGAATGCGCCCCCGGATCTCCGGGAGGTCATCGTCAGGGCAACGCCCCTGCGGGGCAGCCCCCTGGAAACGGCTCAGCCGGCCATCGTTCTGGCCGGGGATCAGCTCGAGCGGTCTATCGAGAAGAGCCTTGGCGAAACCCTGGAGAAACAGCTCGGCATCACGGGCACCTACTTCGGCCCCATCGCCAGCCGGCCTGTGATCCGGGGCTTGAGCAACCAGCGCGTCCAGGTGCTGGAAGACAGCATCGCCTCGCTGGATGTCTCGGCCCTCAGCGAAGACCATAGCGTCACCGTGGATCCGCTGGTCGCCCGGAGCATCGAGGTGATCAAGGGTCCGGGCACCCTGCTCTACGGCAACGCCGCAGTCGGCGGCGTGGTGAATGTACTGACCAACCGCATTCCCGAGACCCGGCAGCAGGAACCCTTCGAGGGCGCCATTGAGTTGCGGGGCGACACCGTGTCGGACCAGCGCTCCGGGGCCCTGCGCCTGGATGGCCAGGTGGGCGATTTCGCCCTGCATGCCGACGGCTTCAGCCGGGATAGCAACGACATCGATATTCCCGGCAGGGCCCTGTCGGACGAGCTCGTTACCGAGCTTGAGGCGAATGGTGAGGAAGTCCCGACCAACCCCGACGGCGTGGTGTACGGCAGCGACGGCAAGACCGATGGCTGGTCCGTCGGCGGCTCCTACCTGATTGGTGAGCGCGGCTATCTGGGCGCGTCGGCCACCCGCTACGACGCCAACTATGGCACCCCAGGCCCGGAATCCCAGCCGGACGGCAGCAGCGTCCGCATCGACATGGAACAACGTCGCTATGACCTCAGCGGCGGCCTCGGGAATCCGTTCGCCGGGATCAGCGCAGTGCGCCTGCGGACCGGGCATAGCGACTACACCCACACGGAGTTCGAACCGGATGGCAACCCGGGCACAAAGTTCACCCAGGATGCGAACGAGTTTCGCCTGGCTTTCGACCATGATCCGATAGCCAACTGGCGCGGTACCTTCGGCGCCCAGTACATCGATGTGAATTTCAGGGCCGAAGGTGAGGAAGCCTTCATTCCACCCTCGACGACTGAGAACCTGGGTCTGTTCCTGTTCGAGGAACGCGAGATCGGCGACGTCAACCTGCAGGTTGGCGCGCGCTACGAGAACCAGAGTATTGACCCGGAGGCCGCGCTGGCACTGCGCAGTTACGACGACAGCAGCTGGAACGGTTCTGCCGGTGTGGTCTGGGAATTTGCGCCGGAGTACTCGGCAGCACTCAACTACAGCTACGCACAACGGCTCCCGAGCGCGACGGAACTGTACGCCGACGGCGCGCATGTTGCATTGGCGCGCTTCGAAATCGGGGATCCGTCACTGAAAAAGGAGTCTACCAACACAGTGGATCTTGCCCTGCGCAAGTACGCGGGGGACCTGCAGTTCCTGGTGTCGGCCTTCTACAGTGACTATAACGATTTCATCTACGCGCAGCCGACGGGCGCGTTCGCCGGCGATGGAGAGCCGTTCCCGGTCGTGCAGTATGTCGCGCAGGACGCGGAGTTCTACGGCGCCGAGGCGGAAGTCTCGTTTCCGTTGCTGGACGAGGACGTGAGCAGCCTCAGGCTCCGGCTGCTCACCGACTACGTTCGCGGCAAACTGGCCAATGGCGCCGGCAACCTGCCGCTGATGCCACCGTGGCGGGTTGGTGCCGAGCTGGACTACACCCGGGACGGCTGGCAGGCCGGTCTTGAAGTCTTCAGGTATGACAGCCAGAGCAAGGTTGCCACGAACGAGTTACCCACAGACGGGTACACGATGATCGGGGCCAACCTGGGCTATCGGCTGCCGACCCCGGGCGGATCGCTGCTCCTGTTTCTGCAGGGCTCCAACCTGGCGAACCAGGAAGCGCGCCGCTCCACCTCACCCGTGAAGGACTACTCGCCACTCCCCGGCGTGTCCCTCCTGGCAGGAGCGAAGATCGAGTTCTGAGCAGGGCGCTTCGTCAGAGGTACGCAAAGAGAAAGACCAGCCCGCCGAGGAGGCCCAGCCGCTCGGGCCATTTCGGCGGGCTCGCTTTCGCCGGGCTCGGGGCGGGCGCGTCATGCTCGTGGCTGGCGACCCCGTGCAGGACAACGTGGAAGATCGAGCCGGCGACGAAGGCCTGGAACCAGGCGACGCCGGGGCCCGTCAACAATGCCAGCGCCGGTGCGCCGATCAGGTAACCCATCACCGTGCCACCGATCAGCAGGAGGAGCACAGCGCTGGCTGCCCGCCGGCCGAAGGCAGGCGCCAGCAGAAACCACAACGCGATGCCCTTGGGCATGTTGTGCAGCACGACGGCGAGACCCTGCTGCTCCTCCAGGGAATGGGCCTCGTGGCCCGCGGAGGCAGCGCCCATCAGGATCAGGCCATCGAGAATGCAGTGCGCCAGCAGGCCCAGGGCGCCAAGGGCCAGGAATGCCAGGTGCTCCCGATGGGCGGCATCGTGGAACAGCCGCTCGACAAGCAGCGGGAACCCGAGCCCCAGAGCGGCGAAAACCCACGCCGCCCACCCGCCCGTGGCCATGGCTTCCGGCAGGATGCCGAACAGGAACAGGCCGGCGATAGTGATGAAGGCAAAGCCGTCCAGAAATGCGGTCGTTTTCCTGCCCAGCCTCCCGAATTCGAAGAGGAGTGGGCCGGATAACAGGGAGACGACGGCGGCCAGCAGAAACATGCTGGCATGCTAACGCGGATACAAAGTCTCGCGAGGACAAATCCTGTGCCACGCACGCTGTTTGGGGACCCCGGCAGCAGAACGTGTTCTTCCTTCCGCCCAACCGGCACGGCTGCACTTACCCTGACCGCGAAGACTGTCTAAGAAAGTGAGGCCACCTCTCTACCGACCTCAGCGTTATGAGGGCGACTGGGCAGATCTTGTTGGGTTCCGCCCGGTGGATCACTCTTGGACGGACGTCGTTACTCAGCGCCTCCGGCACCCTCAATAAGGGGCTTCAGGCGCTGTTCGATCTCCCGCGCTACGCGCAACATCGCCTCGATGAGCTGTTCGTCGACGTCCACCTCCCCTTCATACTCGGCCAGGTTGCGTTTGCGGTGGGCCTGATCCAGCACTCGCCACTGTTCATTCGGCAGCGCAATCGTGTGCTGGAGGCACTGGAACACCAGGTATCGGGATTCAGACCGGTAGCCGCGCAAGCGCAACGCGGCGAGCGCAAGGGCATGAGCGGCGTTGTAGCCAAGATCAAACCGGCTCTCAAGGCTCAAGTCGGACCGCTCGGCATCTGCCAGGCGGCTCCGGCCCGATCGAAGCAGGCCTTCGAGTTCGGATTTCGCCGGCCGCTCCGTCTTGAGCTTACCGATCCGGACCAGATTATCGAGCTCACGCTGCGACATTTTCGCTCCCGATCAGGACGAGGTGCTCGCCCCCCAGCACACGGTTCAGGAAAGCGTTGCCGGCGGCGCGGCGGCTTGCAAACTCGGCCTTGGTGTAGAGGGTAGGACTGATTTTGCGATCGAGTCGGGATTCCACGGGCGCGAGCGCGGAATAGAGCGATTCCAGCGTCATGTCGTCGGCAACGAGCAGTAGATCGATGTCGCTGCTCGCAGTATCCGTGCCTTTCGCCATAGAACCATAGATAAGCGCGAGGTCGATACAATCCGCGAGCGGTGCCAACGCCTGTCGGATCGGTTCAACCATGGCGATGGTTTTTCGCACGAGGGCGCAGAGTTCCTCGAACACCGGGCAATCGGGGTTCGCCTGATAGTGCTTCTGCTTGCCGACACGGCGGACCGTGACCAAGCCACTGGAGGCGAGGCGTCTGAGTTCCCGTTGCACGGCCCCCGAGCCGGAACCGGTGAGCTCGATCAGCTCACTGGCGAAGAAGCTGCGCAGCGGCTGGCCGAACAAAAGCGCCAGCACGCGCTGCTGGGTCGTCGTGAATAGCGCGTCCGCCAGGTTGGTGGACGAATCGCCGCGGCCAGCGGCCGCCTTGCGGCGGGTGGGACGGGAGGAACGCTCGCCAGCTAAGTTACCCATTTCGGGCATCATAATGCCCGTTTTGGGCATTTTCAACCCGATGATTCCGTTCCCGGGATCGGTGAGGACTGCTTGGCCCCCCGCCCGCTGTTGATTTCTCCCCTGTATTGACCCAACGAGTCAGTTGTCGATGGAAGTCACGGTACCCGACCGCTCAAATCCGCTGTGCAGGTACGCCGACAGCCTGCGCTCCAGCCAGCAATAGGGCCGTCCGAGTGGAGAGGTGCTGACAAACCCCACATGCCCACCCTGCTGGGCGACCTCCAGCGTGACAAAGGACGACAGGGCGTCGACATCCGGAACAATGCTGGCCGTCATGAACGGATCATCCAGGGCATGCACGACCAGAGTAGGGCAACGAATGTCCTGTAGCCATCGGCCGCAGGAGGATTGAGTGTAGTAGTCCTCCGCGTCACGAAAGCCCGCCAGTGGGGCCGTATAGGCTTCGTCATAGGCAATGAAATCCTGCGCGGCCAGTGCCGCAGCCAGGTCTACCGCCCTTGAAGGGGCGATGTGCGGGTGCTTGCGCCGCAACGCTTCTTTCAAAGCGTCCAGCAAGCGCTTTTGGTAGATGCGGGAGAAGCCTGCACGCATCCTCTCAGCACAGGGCCGGATACTGAAGGGGACTGACGCCGCAGCGGCGATATTGACCGGTGTCGAGCTACCCTCCTCCGCGAGGGCCTTCAGGTTTACGTTGCCACCCAGCGACCAGCCTACCGAGGCGATAAAGGCCTGGGGCTCGCGCTCACGCAGCAGATGCCACAAGTAGCGCAGGTCCTCTGTGTCGCCCTGGTTGTAGCACCGCTGCAGGCGGTTCGGCTCTGGACCGGCGCCGCGGAGTTGCAGCATCACCGTGCGCCAGCCCCGGGCGACCAGCTGGCTGGCAGTGCCCCGCACGTATTTTGAATCGAAGCCGCCGCCCAGGCCATGCACCAGCACAGCAAGCGCGCCACTGGCGTGGTGATCTCCGCTCCAGCCCAGGTCCAGGAAGTCGCCATCAGCCAACTCAAGACGCTCCCGCCGAAGATCGAGTTTCGGTGCAGGCCGCAGGAGTGAGGCAATGGTCTGGAGATGGGGGCCGGAGACGAGTGGGTGCGGCCGGAAGCCACTTTGGACAACCTGGCCATGAGCCCGATGGGGCGTGCTCCAACCGTCATGTATCGGCGCCAGGACTCGATTGTTCATAAAGCGAACTCTCGATCACGAGCGCTGGCTGCGTCTAGGGCCTAGCGTACAAAGGAACAGACTGGTGCGAGGGCAGCGCCGGGCCAGCTGGGTGCGCTAGCGCACTGACGCGGAGCCCCCCGCCAGTGATCATCAAACTCCCCCTTTCAGTCGTCAGTATTTCAGGGACCTGGATGCGTCGCCCCCTTACTCCAGAACTCCTGCAGAACATGCACGCTTATTGGCGTGCCGCAAACTACCTTTCTGTCGGGCAGATCTATCTGCAAGGCAACGCGTTGCTCGAAGTCCCGCTGGCGCTCGAACACATTAAGCCGCGTTTGCTGGGACATTGGGGGACGACACCCGGACTGAACTTTCTCTATGTCCACCTGAACCGGTTGATCAAGGAGAATGACCTCAACATGATCTACGTGATCGGGCCGGGGCACGGTGGCCCGGGCATCGTCGCGCAGAGCTATCTGGAAGGAACCTACACGGAGCACTATCCAGACATCGAACGCAATCGAAACGGGCTGCAACGCCTGTTTCGCCAGTTCTCCTGGCCGTACGGTGTTCCCAGCCACGTCTCGCCCGAGGTCCCAGGCTCTATTCACGAAGGGGGCGAACTGGGCTATTCGTTGCTCCACGCCTACGGTGCGGCCTTTGACAATCCGGATCTGATCGTGGCCTGCGTCGTCGGCGACGGCGAGGCGGAAACGGGTGCCCTGGCAGCCAGCTGGCACTCCAACAAGTTCCTGAATCCTGCCCGCGATGGTGCGGTGCTGCCGATCCTGCATCTCAACGGGTTCAAGATTGCCAACCCGACAGTATTGGCCCGCATCGGCCGCGAGGAACTGACTGACCTGTTGCGCGGCTACGGCCACGAGCCGTACTTCGTCGAGGGGGATGACCCGACGCTGGTCCATCAGAAGCTCGCCGGCGCGCTCGATGAGATACTGGCGCAGATTCGCCAGATTCAAAGTGCTGCGCGGGTGCAGGCCGCCACAGGGGTTCCACAGCGCCCGCGCTGGCCGATGATCGTATTCCGTACGCCCAAGGGCTGGACCGGCCCCAAACTCGTCGACGGCAAGGCGGTCGAAGGCACCTGGCGCTCCCATCAGGTGCCAATCGCAGAGTTCCAGACTGCCGGCCATCTCCAGCAACTTGAGGAGTGGCTCAGGAGCTACCAGCCACAGGAACTCTTCGACGCACAAGGACGGCTTCGCGAGGAACTGGCCGCACTCGCGCCGACGGGTTTACGCCGGATGGGCGCCAATCCCCACGCCAACGGCGGACTATTACTCAAGCCGCTGGTGATGCCCCGCTTCCAGGACTATGCGGTGCCCGTGCCTGCGCCCGGCAGCGTCGAGGCGGAGGCCACGCGGGTTCTCGGCACGTTCCTGCGCGACGTGATGCAGCGGAATCTCGGCACCAGCAATTTCCGGGTCTTTGGCCCCGACGAAACTGCATCGAACCGGCTCGAGGCCCTGTTCGAGGTCATCGGCAAGACCTGGATGGCCGATATCCAGGAAGGGGACAACCATCTCAGTGCCACCGGCCGGGTCATGGAGGTGCTCAGCGAACACCTGTGCGAAGGCTGGCTCGAGGGCTACCTGCTGACCGGCCGCCACGGTCTGTTCTCCTGCTACGAGGCCTTTATTCACATCATCGATTCGATGCTGAATCAGCATGCGAAGTGGCTGAAGGTGGCGAGCACCATTCCCTGGCGCAAGCCGATTGCATCGCTTAACTACCTCCTCACGTCGCATGTGTGGCGACAGGACCACAACGGCTTCTCGCACCAGGATCCCGGCTTCATCGATCACGTCGCGAGCAAGACCTCTGATGTAGTGCGCATCTACCTGCCTCCCGACGCCAACTGCCTCCTCTCGGTAGCGGACCACTGCCTGCGCAGCCGGTCCTACGTCAACGTGATCATCGCTGGCAAACAGCCCGAGTGGCAGTGGCTCGATATGGAGTCGGCCGTTCGTCACTGCACAGCGGGCGCGGGCGTCTGGCACTGGGCCAGCACCGAGGCCGACCAGGACCCTTTGGGTCCCGACGTGGTCATCGCCTGCGCCGGCGACGTCCCCACCCTTGAGGCCCTTGCCGCCGTGACCCTCCTGCGCACCTATGTCCCAGACATTCGCATCCGGCTGGTCAATGTTGTGGACCTGATGGCGCTACAGCCCACGTCGGAGCATCCCCATGGGATGGATGATGAGGACTTTGACCGGCTGTTTACCACCGACAAGCCCGTGATCTTCGCCTTTCACGGTTATCCCACCATGATTCACAAGCTCACGTACCGACGACGTAATCATGCCAACATTCACGTGCGCGGCTATAACGAAGAGGGTACTACTACCACGCCTTTCGACATGGTCGTGCTGAATAAACTCGACCGCTATCAACTGGCGCTGGATGCCATCCGGCGGATTCCACGGCTCAGTGACCAGGTGGAGGCGGCGACGGCGCGGCACGCCGCGACCATGCGGTGTCACAAGGCCCATATCAGCGAGCACGGGGACGACATGCCGGAAGTACGGGATTGGCGCTGGACACTCTAACCGACGCGAGACGCGAGCTAACGGTGCTGACACTGAACAGTGGCTCGTCATCACTCAAAGTAGGCGTCTATCGTGTCGGCCCCTTACGGACTGAAACGCTGCTCGCCGAGTCCATGGCAATCTCCGGCGAGCACGACGCACTCGCCACGGCCCGACACTTTCTGGCGAACTCCAACCTTCCGCCACCGGATGCCATCGGCCACCGGATCGTTCACGGCGGACCTGCTCTTGAGCAGCATAGCCTGATTGACGAGCTGGTCCTGCGGCAACTCGCGGCGGCCTCGGCCTTTGCCCCGCTGCACATGCCAGCCGCTCTGGCGGTCATCCGCGTTGCTACTGCGACCTTCCCCGGGATTCCCCAGGTCGCGTGCCTGGACACTGTCTTTCACGCCAGACTGCCGGACGTCGCGCGAGTGCTGCCGATCGCCACGGACATGCGGGTCGACGGGCTCCGGAGGTACGGCTTTCATGGACTGTCTTGTGAATCAATCGTGCGCCAGATAGGCAACGATCTGCCGGACCGCATGGTCATCGCCCATCTCGGCAGTGGCGCCAGCGTCACGGCGGTCAGAGGTGGCGGATCGATTGATACCAGCATGGGGCTAACCCCCACCGGTGGCGTGCTCATGGGCACCCGCAGTGGCGATCTTGATCCTGGCGTTCTGGTATATCTGCTGCGCGAGAAGAAGTTCAATGCGGCGATGCTCGAGGACCTGGTTAATCGGCGTTCGGGACTTCTCGGCATATCGGGGGTTAGCAGCGACATGCGGCAGCTTCGTGCAGACGCCCCATCGAACGCCAAAGCCCGCCTCGCGATTGAAATGTTCTGCTATTCGGTGCGCAAGCATATAGCAGGGATGATCGCAGCACTGGATGGTATCGACTTGCTCGTCTTCACCGGCGGCATTGGCGAGCATGATGCCGAGACCCGCGCGGCGGTCTGCGCAGGGTTCTCCTGGCTCGGTATCAGGCTCGATGCTGGTCGGAATCAGGAGCGAACAAATCCTGTCAGCGACTCGACGTCGCGCTGCCAGGTGCGCGTTATCGCCTCCCGGGAAGATGCTGAGATCGCCCGCCACACCTGGGCCGTGGTCTCAGGCTAGTCATTCTGGACCAGCCTGGGGCCAGGGCTGACGCCCGACAGGCCATGGGTACGCTGCCGCACAGACGGCGCTTTGCCTCTCCCCCTACTGTCCAGGCTGCTGGTGGCGCTTCGTTGCCATAGGCTTGGAGTTCCAGGCCCCAAACTCGGTGAAACCTAACTTCCACCCACTTAAGAGAGAGTATTTATGAAGATGCAAAACCTGCTGGCCGCTACGGGCCTGTCGCTGCTTGGGCTCGGCGTAACAGCCGCGGCCGTCGCCGCCACCCGCGCGGAGATAGACCAGCGTGTCGTGACTACCCTCAGTGAGTTTCACGCCCTTTCCCCGGCAAACGTGGGCCTCGAGACCAAGGCTGCCGGGATGCTGGTATTTCCCCGCGTGACGAAGGGTGGCGTCGGTGTAGCTGGCGAATATGGCCAGGGCGTATTGCAGGTTAAGGGCAAGACGGTGGATTACTACAGCCTCGGGTCTGCCTCGGTTGGACTAACGGTTGGCCTGGCCAAACACAGCGAGATCATCATGTTCATGACGCAGGAGTCACTCGACAAGTTCACAGCGACCAAGGGTTGGTCGATTGGTGCCGACGCGGGCATCACTGTCGTGTCGAAGGGCACGAGCGACGAGATTGACAGCAAGACCCATGACAAACCGATCCTTGCATTCGCTTTTTCAGAGAAGGGCCTGATCGGCGACTTGTCCCTGGAAGGCTCCAAGATCTCCAGGATGGAACGTTAGGTTAGTGGATGTCTGGCCCGGCGCTCGCAGTGAGCGCCGGCCATTCCGGAGTTTCCCCATGCACACAGCACGACTGCTCACGGCCGGCACCCTGATTGTGGCCGGACTGGCTTCCGGGCCGACACTTGCTGGCGGCGATAGCGGTCCGTATGTCGGAGTGGGAGTTGGCCAGTCCTACATCGGCGACATTGATTTTGATGGCACTGAAGTCGGTTCGGTAAACTTCAGCGGCCACGACACAGCTTACAAGTTGATTGGTGGCTACAATTTCGGCATCGTTCCGCTTATTGACCTGGGTGTCGAGGTCAACTATCTGGACTTCGGCAAGCAAAGTGACAACAACGTGAATGTCAGCGCAGATGCATTCGCTGCGTTCGGCGTGGCGGGAGTCAACTTCGGCCCGGCTGGGATCTTTGCCAAGGTCGGCATGCTCCGCTGGGACGCAAAGGTGTCATCCCCGGTGGGCTCAGGGGATGACAACGGGACCGATCCAGCCTACGGCGTGGGCGCCCGCTTTCATTTTCTTTCTTTTCAGCTCCGCGGCGAGTACGAGTACTTTGACGTGGCATCGGCGGACGATCTCTCGCTGCTGTCAGCGAGCCTGATCTACACATTCTGAGATGATGAGGCGCCGAAGCAGGCGCATCGCCGCGGCGGTCGTCGTCGGCGGCGTGGTTTTGTGGGCTTGCAGCCTCCTGGTTCTTCCCAGCGATGAGGACCTGCGCCAGCAGGCCGTCGCAGAGTTGGATCGGCGCTTTGGCGTCACGGTGGCCATCACTTCAGTGCACTGGCAACTCCTGCCGACGCCGGCGATTACGGTACGGGGCGCAAAGACGGATCAGAAGCAGCCGATCGAGATCCGCAAGTTGATCGTCTACCCGAACCTGCGACGCGCTCTGCTCCAGCGGGAAGTCAGCGTGGAGCTACTTGAGCTCGACGGCGCCGTCATACCCACCGCGTCACTTGCCGCCTTTCGTGGCAAGCAGACGAAGCCTGTGGCCAGGCCTGACGTCATCCTGGTGGAGCAGGTCCACTTTCGTGGCGTCGTCTGGATATCCCGCACTGACATTCCAGTGCCGATCGAGGGCGAGATCACCTTCGAGCCGCTCTGGCGCCCACGCCATGCGCAGGTGCGGCGCACCAGTTTCAAGCCGGTCGCCCGCATTACGCTGGAGCGCGAGGGTGACGCCGAGCGCTGGAACACCCGGGTGGATCTGGGCACGGGAACCGCCAATGGGGTGCTTGCACTCAGGTCGGCGAAGAATGGCACCCTGACGCTCAGCGGTACTCTGGAGCCCCAGGGGATCGACGTAGCCAGCGCGGCCGCGTCGCTCAACCGACGATCTCCCATAGGCGGCGAGGCCAATGGCCACACGGTGGTTTCAGCTCATGGCACAACCGCCGGCGACCTGAGACAGTCGTTGCGCTTGAGGACCGACTTCACCATCGCGCCGGCCACGGTGCTGCACTTCGACCTGGACAAGGCCATTCGTAGCGCCGGCAAAGAGCATGACGGGCAGACCACGCTGGAATCGCTGACCGGCGTCCTGGACATGCAGAACACAGCCAAAGGTACGGTGTTGCGCTACACCGGTCTGGAGGCCCACTCGGGCTCCTTCACCGCGACAGGCGACGCCACGGTCTTCAATCGCAAGCTGGAGGCGCAGGGAACGCTCGACCTGGTTCAGGGTGTCGTCGGCATTCCCTTCACGGTCAGCGGATCAGTCCGTAAGCCAACAGTGGCAGTGCCTCCCGGTGTCTTAGTGGGGGCCGCGGCAGGGACAGTTGTGCTGCCCGGCGTGGGGACGGTCATTGGTGCCCGGATCGGGGGCGTGGTGGGACAGATCGTCAGCCCGAGGCCCGAGCCGCCGGGCACACCGGGGACCGAGCCAACACCACCAAAGCGGCCCTAGGCCCGGGCGTACGCCTGGAATACGGAGCGCAGCTGAGCAAAGCAGCACTGAGAACGAGCCAGGTTGACCAGCTCATGGTGAGTGGCGTCTAGCCTTTCCCGGGAGCTGAGACCAGTACGGCGTCGACCGGCCGGCGCAGCGAGCGCGGCAGCGCTGGGCCGCGACCGAAGCGCACGACGAGATCCGGTCGCTGGCCGCTCAGGCCCAGTGCGGCAGCAAAGGACGGCCGCAGGGTCGCTACTTCGACCGGCTGGTTGAGGAAGGCATTGCGAATGCCAAGCGCCGTGGCCTGCAGCGTGAAGCGCTCGTAGCAGCGCCCCACGTCCACCCAGTTCGCCTTGTCGGCGGTCTGGCCGACGAACACCGCGATGCCGGCGGAACTGCGCACCTGCCGGGCATACTTCTCGTTCTCACCCTCCGGGGAGAGTAGCCAGCGAAAGGCCAGATCACCAATCCATGACGGGATGTTTGGACTGCCCGAGGACATACTGTACAGCCCGTCGCGCGTGCGAACTGCAGCGGCGCCATTGAAGCGGATCCAGCCCTTCAGCTCCTCGACGAAGGCCGGGTCAGCCAGCTGCGCCGTGTTGCCTTGAATAACGTAGTCCAGCACCCGCTCGATCGCTGGGCGCTCCGTCAGCAGCAGCAGGCGCACAGTCTCCGAACTGCCGGCGCGCTGGAGCAGCGCCAGTTCGTCGCCAGACAGTGGCTTGCCGTCATAATCACCGCGCGTGCATTGCCGAAGCGCAATCGCCGTGAACAATGGCGTGGTCTGAGCCCGAGTGGGTTCAAGCGCCACGCGCACCGCAGCGCTGGCCGGGTCGAACTGCGCCTCCCCCTTGAGACCGTGGGCCAGTGCGGCCTGGATCAGGTTCTCGGTGGCGCAGCCCAACGTTACAAAGACGTGATGGTCGTCAGGGTCCACCGCCGGGCAGCGACGCGCCAGGTCGGGCAGGATCGCGATCGACCGGCCATTGGCGTCGAGCGCGAACTTCCAGCACTGCGTGTTGTGGCTGGACGGGGCCAGCGTGGCGTAGCGCACCAGCTCCCGACCGAGCGCGGCGCCACTGAAGCCCGTCAGGGCCTCCGGCTCCCAGATGCGCCCTGCAAGTGCTTCATAGCGGTCCGGGGGGGCCTCCTGGGCACAGCCGGACAACGGCAGCGAACCCACTGCCAGCCCTGGCATCGACCCGACAAACACTCTGCGTGTGATCATGATTTCACTACTTGCTACCGCCGGGAAGTGAGCCCTCGAGTGTAGTGATCACGCCGGACATGTCGTCGTCCTTCTCCCCAAGCGCTCCGTCCGTGCCTTCACCTTAGCGTGCTCCAGGCAACTGCTCTGTTCGGCAACGCACCGTGGCTGCTCTGTTACCGGACGAACATTCCGCTCTAAGTGCCTCGCCGCACAGAGACTGACGGTGCGACGGGGCAGAGTCCTCTCATGCGCCCCGCGGTATGCAACCTGCAACTGTGCGCAGCAGCATGTTTGCTGCTGGCGTCGCCAGGCGCGTTCGCCGATAGCATAGGGCCGCCAGCCCCGGGCCTGCTGAAGCCCCCGGCCCTTATGAAGTGCGACAAGCCTGGCTCCGACACCAACGCCTGGATCGACAAGTTACAGCGTGGCGTCTACGGTGGCGTTTGTGGCACGGCGTTGTGGTTCGACGGCCTGTTCGGCAATCCCCTCTATGACCTGGAGTCGGACGAAACCTTCGGTCGCCTTAGCCTGGTCGAAACCTACGACCGGCGAGACCAACAGCGCACCCAGTTGCTGCTGCGTGCCCGCTACGCGCTGCCGAACGTGAAGCATCGCCTGCGGCTGACGGTGGCTCGCGGCAACGAGCAGCAGCTCGTTGAGGAGCGACCCGACAAACTGGTCCGGCCTCTGCCCCTTGGCTTCCAGGACGTCAGCGATGACGCGTGGCTCCTGGGCCTCGGTTATGCCAAGGACGGTAGTCCTGACGATGGCTTCGACTTTGGCATCGGCGTTCGCCTGAGCACCCCGGTCGACCCCTACGTGAAATCCACCTACCACCACAACTTCATCATGAGCGACAAGGCGATGCTGCGATTTCGCGCGACACCCTTCTGGCGTGACAGCCGCGGCTTTGGCGAGACCACCAGGGTGGCGCTCGATTACCTGGTCAGCGACTCAGTCATGCTCCGCTGGAACAACTCGGGGACGGTGGCCGGAGATACCGACGGCCTGGACTGGGCCAGTGGCCTCACGGCCTACCACAGCCTGAACCAACGTCGTGCCATCAGCTACACCGCACTGGTGCACGGTGAGACCGGGGCGGATGTCCCGATCCAGAATTTCGGCGTGGAATCCCGTTACCGGCAGAGTGTTTTCCGCAAGTGGTTGTTCCTGGAGCTGCACGCCAGCGTTACCTGGCCCCGGGAGACCCTCGACGAACAGCGCGAAATCAACCCCGGCGTGGGTCTGGGCCTGGAAATGTTTTTCGGCCCGACGGCGGACGTTAACCTGCGGTGAAGGCCTGTAAGAGTGGAGGCTGAAACAGGGACGGCCCTTTACCGGGCAACCCCAGGGCGCACGACTCACGGCAAGCCATTACGAACGCCACAAAAAAGGAGGCCCGCGAAGCGTTCAAGCTGGGCGGGCCTCAAACGGGCACGTTCTGGTCCGGCGGGTCGGATCCGCGAAACTGCTTACCTGGTCGAGGCCGTAGCGGGTGGCGGATTCTCGATGACAGCCACGACCCGCCGGTTCTGCTGCCGGCCGCTCTGGGTGCCGTTATCCGCTACCGGCTGACCCTCACCCATGCCGATGGCAGAGAGTCGTGCGGAACTGATGCCCTGCTGGACCAGATAGGACCGCACGGATTCCGCCCGGCGTTGCGACAACCCCTGGTTGGAATCCTCGCTGCCGACGTTATCCGTGTAGCCCTCGATCTGGACTTTCCGGTCCGGGTATTTGTTCAGGAATGCGACCAGCTTGTTGAGATTACTGGTGGCGCCAACTTTCACCTCGGATCTGCCGGTCGCAAACAGCACATCACCCAGCGTCAGGACGAGACCACGGTCTGTGGCCTCAGCCTGCAAGGCATCGATCTGCTTCTGCAGTTCGTCAGCATCACTACGAGCGCTGGCTGCGTCATTACGCGCCACAGTGACCTCAGCATGGGCTGCGTCGGCTTCGCTGGTTCGGGCAGCCAGACGTGCGCGATCCCGCTCATCAGCCAGCTTCACCCGCTGATCCTCCGAGTATTGCGTTGAGGCCATGGCCATGGCGATCTCGACCTTGCGATCCGCCATATAGACCCGGTACGCACCCAGTTCCGCATCTTTCTTCGTCACGGGCTGCTCCGCCGCCCGGACTGCGACTTCAGCCTCCTTTAGCGCAGCTGGCGCCCGGTCAGCGAGCTTCGAATCGGACTGCAGGCTGTTCAGCTTGGTACGGGCTTCGGTGGCGCCCTGAGGGATGACGGGCGTACCCGCACAGGCCGCGAGCAGGAGAGAGGCTGCGGCAATCGTCCCCAGGCCCGGGCCGCGCAAAGAATGGTTCCAGTAGGGGGTGTTCATCGCTGATCTCCTGCGCGCTGCATTTCTACGGTGAGGGCGTCCGCCGCCACGTTCATATCCTTGTTGACCAGGGCCGCCTTGGCGGCAGCCGTCCGGGCGGAAGCCAGCTCGGCATCCACACGAGACTCGTGCGCCAGTTGCTCGGCCCCGATCATGCTGTTGTCTTTGACGGCCTTTTCAGCCATCGCCAGCTTCTGGCGGGCGTCCCCAAGCTCTACAGCGGCATACTTCCCCGCATCCGCCTTCTCAGCAGCAGTAATTGCGGTCTTGGCCGCATCGAGCGAGCTGGTCGGCGCCGGTGGCCTGGACGCGCAGGCACCGACGAGCAGTATCGAGCCGGTCAGGATGGCACTGGTCAGGATCGCTACCAGACTGAAGCTGGGGCCGGAATACGTCAGGGCTTTATCACGCATTGGGTTCTCCTCTCCTCGAAACAATGATCAAGGGTCGAGCATGCGGGGTGGCCGGGGTGCCGTCTGTACGATGGCGCACAATGGGGCCGTGGCCCGGCCGTGCATCGGCATGTACGGTGGCGCACTGAGGTTCCCTCAGATATCCTTGGCCCGTCGACAGACTGAAGAGTGTTGCCTTGACCGACTGTCCAGCTCCGCGACAGAATCAACTTCTCAAGGCGCTGCCCGAGGCCGACTTCGCGCGTCTGCAGCCCTCCCTGGAACGCGTGGGGATGCCGCTCGGCCACGTCCTGTACGAGTCTGGCAACCACCTGCAGCACGTCTACTTTCCAGTCAACTGCATCGTGTCCCTGCTGTACGTCATGGAGGACGGCCATTCGGCCGAGATCGCCGTCGTCGGCAACGAGGGCATCGTGGGGGTTGCGCTGTTCATGGGCGGCGAGACGACCCCAAACCGGGGCATCGTCCAGAGCGCCGGTGAAGCCTACCGCCTGCCCGGCAAGGTCCTGAAGGACGAATTCCTGCGGGCCGGTCCGTTCCAGCACCTGCTGTTGCGCTATACCCAGGCGCTGCTGACGCAGATGGCACAGACAGCGGCGTGCAATCGCCATCATTCCGTAGACCAGCAGCTCTGCCGCTGGCTGCTGCTCAGCCTTGACCGGCTGGCAACGGACGAGTTGGTGATGACGCAGGAGCTCATCGCCAATATGCTCGGCGTGCGTCGCGAGGGCGTCACCGAGGCCGCGGGCAAGCTGCAGAACCTCGGCCTGATTCATTACAGCCGGGGCCGTATCAGGGTCCTGGACCGTCCGGGCCTGGAAGCTCGCGCCTGCGAGTGCTACCGGGTAGTCCGAAATGAGTTTGCTCGCTTGCTCCCCGACGAACTGGCCCGCTGACAGGGTCATCGAGCTTCGCGTCAGTGCGGACGATGCGATCTACCGTTCCAGGAGGGATCGGGTGGGCTACTCGTTTATCAGTCGGCAAGCCAGTCCTTCAGTTCTTCAGCGTGCTCCTGCTCATCGCTGAGGATATCTTCGACCAGTCGCCGGGTCGTGGAGTCCTTGTCACCAATCAGCGCGATCATCTGGCTGTAGCTCTCAATGGCTACCCGTTCGGCCACCAGGTTGGACCTGATCATCGCCTTGAGATCTGCCGAATCGTCATAGGCCGCATGGCTGCGCCGGGTCAGGGAGTCGGGAGAGAAGTCGGGCTCACCGCCAAGCTGGACGATACGCTTTGCCAGCCGGTCAGCATGTACAGCCTCCTCGTTTGCGTGGACCAGAAATTCCTCCGCAATCTTTGGTGAGGCCAGGCCCTGCGCGGTGAAGTGGTGGCGCTTGTACCGCAGCACACACACCAGCTCGGTCGCCAGGGAATCATTCAGAAGCCTGATGATGTCCTGCCGCCAGGGGCCGTAGTGGGGCGTCAGGGCTCCCTGGTCCAGGCTGGTCCGGGCCGCCTCGATGGCCGCCTCATCAAGCGCCAGATGTTTCTCCCTCGCCGCTGGCAACAACTTGAGTCGCGTGGACTTACTGCTTCTGCTCATGGGTAGCTCCTGGGTTGATCTCAGTGATTCAGTGAAACTCGATAACATTGGTCAGCGCTGCTTTGCTGGACAGATATTCATCTTTGGTCAGCTCGTGCAGCTGGCGCCCATACTTTTCTGTAGCGTCGAACCAGGAGGACAGTCGCCACTGCCGTTGGCCAGGCGGGTGCAGAGAAGCGGATGCCAGGAACGTTTCTATCCCGAGGTAGTACCGCATGGTGTTCCGCTCCAGTGCGCCGCGAACGCCCCCGACGTATACGGGCTCACCTCCGACCCCACGGGACGCAACCGTGAATCCGATCTTGTTTTTGCCGCGCGTGTGCAGGTACGCGTTCATGGCCATGCGGGCCGTTGTGCTCACCGAGTAGGCGTAGGCAAGGTGCAGGAACGACCTGGAAGGAGCCGTTGGCGTGGCCTCCAGCGACAACTGGTAGTCACTCGTACCCAGGGGTCCAGCCGCTGCGTCCATGGCCACCTGGAAGCGGTCTGCGGAGGATTCCACCACCCTGAAACTGAAGGCCAGGCGGTAACCACCGTCGTCCGGGCTTCCCCGTTTCGTGCCGAGGGTCACTTGCAGCCCACTTCCGGTGTTCGCCAGGCCAACGATGCACGACTTCACATTGAGATGCAGAATCAACACCTCACACCACTCGTCGGGAGTGTCGAGCCCGGTAGTGACCTCGCGGAAGGAGTGCTTCACTAACCCATAAACGTCACCGCGAACCCTCTCTTTATCCTCGGAGGACTCAAGCACCAGGGGCCGACCGAAGGAGCTGTTCGCCAGCCTGGGTTTCAGTGTCTCGAAGGTGGTCCGCAAACTCTCCGAACCCTCGGCAGCATAAGAGAGGGTCAGCAACAGGACCACCGTTACAGGGCATTTCATGAGCATGACTCATCGACGGCGTCGTCGTGCGTGGTCCGCCCGGCCCGTCTGCCGAAGCATCGAGGGCGTAACACTGTCAGAGATTCCGCAAGCGCCAGCCCATCTGCGGACGACTTGCGATAGCGCTTGCCGGGACAGCGGCAATCCTGAAGCCGTGGGAAAGCAATAGACGCTAGTGCCCAGCTCTCCGCCCTCGCTGGCGGCGCAGCCGCGCAATGCCTTGAAGACTGCCAGGGACTGGGCATCGAGCCCAATGCTGCGAAGGGGCCAGATACGCTGAGGGACGTTGACGACGCGCAACGTCTCGTCAATCTGACGCCAGAGCAACAGTCGAACGTCAGACACGCCGAGAGCCGTCGCGTAAAGCGTCCAGACGATGGCGTGGTCCCGCCGCGCCCTGTAGGTTGATCCCGAGGAGAAATCCCGACCCGCAGCTGGCTGCACAAGCCGGTTGAGCTGGTCAGCTGGAACCAGCCGGGGCCCGTGCCGGGTGAGACGGGGACCATGAAGCGTTGCGGCCGGGCTGGCAGCCACTGCGCCCTGATCGACCAGGAACGCATAGAAGCGCCTCCAGCTGGAAAGCTGGCGATGCAGCGTCGACGTCTGAGTCCCACTCGCCATTCGCTCACTGAGGTACCGCGCCAGGTCTGCGCCGGTCAGTCTCAGAAGGCTTAGCCTTTCCTGTAACGCCCAGCGCGACAACAACGCGATGTCACAGGTGTACGCCTCTAGCGTACTCGCCCGTACCCGATAGTCCTCGCGTAGCCACCGCACGAAGGAGGACACCCACGGCGAACCGGCGTCGGAGGCGCTGCTTGTGCTGGTCCACGTGCAAGGATCGTCGGTGACTCGTTCCAGCATTACATCCCCTCCTCGCGCCAACTATTTCAAGATCACTGATGAGCGTCTGTTCGGTAACGAACATTCGCAGCGACCTACGCTGCGGCCAGCGCGTGCTACTCTTTGCTTGTCTCGTTGCGCGCTGCAGTGGCGAGCCGACGCTCGCCGTTCTCCAGTGCTTCCTTGAGGTCACCCTCGTGAAACCAGCCAGGCTGCTGCGATCACTCGCGCGCCGGCTCGGCGGGCTGCGACTTGCGCGCGTTTCGCCCTGGGACGACGAGAATCTGGTGCGGGCTGAACTCTTCAGCATCGACCGACTCGAGCAACACGCGGCCAGCCTGGCTGTAGCCCAGGAGACCACGCTCACGCCAGTCCGCCGCCCGCCGCTCAGCGCGCGGCTCAGCGCCAATGAAGTGGTACTGCTAAGCGCCTATCGCGCTATCGCCAGCGCCGTCGATAACGACCGGCTGATTACTCCAGCGGCCGAGTGGCTGCTCGACAACTATCATCTGGTGGAAGCCCAGATTCGGGAGATCCGGGAGGATCTGCCGCCCGGGTTCTATCGCCAGCTACCGAAGCTCGCGCACGGACCGTTTTGCGGCTACCCGCGCGTGTTCGGCATCGCCTGGGCCTTCGTTGCCCACACCGACAGCCACTTCGAGCCGGACACGCTGATCCGCTTTGTGCGTGCGTACCAGAAGGTCCAGTGCCTGACCATTGGCGAACTCTGGGCCGTCGCCATCACACTGCGCATCGTGCTCGTGGAGAATCTGCGGCGCGCTGCTCAGCGCATTCTGAGCGCTCGCACAGCCCGCCAGGAGGCCGACGACATTGCGGATCAGTTGCTCGGCGTGAACGGACAAAGCGCAGGTTCGGGCGCCCTGCTCCACCGCTACGGCGATAACGCGACGCTGAACCTGTCTTTCGTCGTCCAGCTGGTACAGCGCTTGCGCGATCAGGATCCGATCGTCACGCCATCCCTGGTGTGGCTGGAGGAACGGCTTGGGTCCCAGGGGACGACGGTGGATGAAGCAGTCCGCGATGAGCATCAGCGGCAGGGTGCGTCAAATGTCACGGTGCGCAACATCATCACGAGCATGCGCCTGATCTCTGACCTGGAATGGTCTGACTTCTTCGAAAGTGTCAGCCTGGTTGACGAGGCGTTGCGCGGTGGCAGTGACTTTGCGCAGATGGACTTCGCGACCCGCAATCTCTACCGGAGCGCCATCGAAGAGCTGGCCCGGGGCTCAAGGTTCACGGAGCTCGAGATTGCGCGCGCCGCGCTGGCCGCAGCGCAGAACGGCTCGTCCCGTCAGCGTGATCCGGGCTACTACCTCATCGCCGCGGGACGCAGGAGCCTCGAGATTTCCGTCGGCTATCGGGCACCGCTGGGCCTTCGGCCCGGTCGCTGGATGATGGCCCACGGCGCCGGCCCGTATCTCGGCGCGATCTTTTTGATTGCAGCGCTCCTGCTAGCCCTGCCACTACTGGCTCCCGTTGGCCAGGAACCTGGTGGCTGGACGCTGGCCGTGCTTTGGCTCCTGGGCCTGCTGCCCGCGCTGGATGCCGGAATGGCCTTCGTCAATGGCGCGGTCACTCGCGGGTTCGGCGCCACCATTCTGCCGGGTCTGGCCCTGCGGGACGGCGTCCCGCCACCGTTGCGAACTCTGATTGCCGTACCGATCCTGCTGACTTCCCCTGAGGGTGTCGAGGAGGAACTCGAGCGGCTTGAGATTCACTATCTGGCGTCACCAGAGGGGGAACTCCATTTCGCCCTGCTTTCGGACTGGGTGGATGCAGCAACCGAACACGCTGACGGGGATCAGGCACTGGTCGAGGCCGCAGTCCGGGGTATCGCCAGGCTCAATGAGCAGTACGGGTCTCTCACGGCAGGTACCCGCTTCATGCTCCTCCACCGCCGGCGGGTGTGGAGCGAAACCCAGCGGCAATGGATGGGCTGGGAGCGCAAACGCGGCAAGCTCCACGAGCTGAACCGGCTGCTGCGGGGCGCCACCGACACCACCTTCCTCGACGTCGGCGGGCATGCCGTTGCCGTTCCGGCCGGGGTCCGTTACGTCATCACGCTCGATGCCGACACCCGGCTGCCCCGCGACACGGCCCGCCGGCTGATCGGCAAACTGGCCCACCCCCTCAATCAGCCCCGGTTCGATGCCGTCAGCGGACGCGTGGTGGAGGGCTATGCCGTGCTCCAGCCGCGGGTCACGCCAGCCCTGCCAATGGGTCGCGAGGGATCGCTCTTTCAGCGCATTGTCTCGAACTCGCCAGGCCTCGACCCCTATGCAGCCGCCGTATCCGACGTGTACCAGGACCTCTTCGGCGAAGGATCCTATGCGGGCAAAGGCATCTACGATGTGGACGCATTCGAGGCGGCGCTGGCGGGTCGGGCGGCCGAAGGCACGCTCCTCAGCCACGATCTCTTCGAGGGTCTGTTTGCCCGGGCCGGGCTTGTGTCTGACATCGAAGTCGTCGAGGACTTTCCAGCACGCTACGACGTGGCCGCTGCCCGCCAGCATCGCTGGGCGCGGGGCGACTGGCAACTACTCCCGTGGCTTCTCGGGCGGCACCACGCGTCCCAGGGTGATCGGCGCGCCAAGGGCCTCCCGCTGATCAGCCGCTGGAAGATGCTGGACAACCTGCGCCGGAGCCTGACGGCGCCCGCAACCTTCCTGGCGTTGGCGGCTGGATGGCTCCTGCCGCTGGAGTCCGCGCTGCTCTGGACAGGTTTCATCCTCGCGACAATGGCGTTGCCGATATTTCTGCCGGGCGTTGCGACCCTGTTGCCCGGACGGGCGGGCATCACGCGGCGCAGCCATCTGCGCGCCCTCGGCAAGGATCTCAGGCTCGCCGTGGGACAGTTCCTGGTCCAGACCACGTTTCTCCCGCATCAGGCCTGGCTGATGGTGGACGCCATCAGTCGGACCCTGTTCCGGCTGTACGTGAGCCACCGCAACCTTCTCGAGTGGGTCACCGCGGCCCAGGCGTCGGTCCGGGTCAGGCTCAACGTTGCCACTGTGTATCGCCGCATGAGCGGGGGTACTGCCCTGACCCTCATGGCGCTACTGGCCGTCTACCTCACCGGCAGCCCTGCTCTGTGGATTGCGGCAACCTTCACCCTGCTGTGGCTGGCCGCTCCGGCGCTCGCCCTGTGGATCAGCCGGTCTCCACCAATCCCCAGGCATCTGCTGATCGCCGAGCCGGATGCGCAGGCGCTGCGCCTGGTCGCGCGGCGGACGTGGCGCTTCTTCGAAAGCTTCGTCACCGCGGAAGATCACATGCTTCCCCCTGACAACTTCCAGGAGGACCCGAACCCGGTGCTGGCCCATCGCACCTCCCCGACAAACATCGGCCTCTATCTGCTGTCCATCGTCAGCGCCCGGGATATGGGCTGGATCGGGACCGTCGAGGCCCTGGAGCGGCTGGAGGTAACGCTCGAAACCATGGGCCGGCTTCAACGGTGTCACGGCCATTTCTACAATTGGTACGACACCCGCGACCTTCGTCCCCTGGAGCCACGCTATGTCTCCTCTGTCGACAGCGGCAACCTGGCTGCACATCTGATCACCGTGGCCAACGCCGCTCGCGAGTGGGTCGATACAGCGGTGAGACCCGGCAACCTGGCCGTCGGCGCGGTGGATGCGCTGTCCCTTACCCGGCAGGCGTTACTGGCACTACCCGACCATCTGCGGAAGCAGTCCACGCTGTGCCGGCAGCTCGACGCACAGCTGGATACGCTAGCCACTGGCTTGCGCGGCATCAACGTCGACCGGGGCGATCAGGCTGCCCAGCTCCAGGAGATTACGCCTGACGCAGCCACGCTCGTGGACATCGCGAGGACGCTTGCCAGTGACACCCGTGATGACGCCTGGAGCGACCTGCTTTTCTGGTCGGATGCCACCCATCGCACTATCGAGAGCTGGCACAGAGACGCCAGGCGGACGCCGGAAGCGTTGACCGTGCTCCGGAAGCGCATCGTCTCGGTGTCGACGGCCACCAGGGCCATGGCCTTCGCGATGGATTTCGGGTTTCTCATTGATCCGCAGCGCAGGCTGCTGTCCATTGGCTTCCGCGACTCAGACGGTACGCTCGACCCGAGTTGCTACGATCTGCTGGCTTCCGAAGCCCGCCTGGCGAGCTTCATCGCCATCGCCAAGGGTGACGTTGCCAGCCGGCACTGGTTTCGCCTTGGCAGGCAGGTCACGCCCGTGGGCCATGGGGCCGCACTGATTTCCTGGTCGGGATCGATGTTTGAGTACCTGATGCCCTCACTCGTGATGCGTGCGCCTGCCGGAAGTCTCCTGGAGTACACCAGCCGGCTGATCGTGCAGCGTCAGATCAGTTACGGGGAAGAACTGGGCTTGCCCTGGGGCATCTCCGAGTCGGCTTACAACGCGCGGGACATGGAATTCACTTATCAGTACTCGAATTTCGGCGTGCCGGGGCTGGGGCTCAAACGCGGGCTGAGCGCGGATGCCGTGGTCGCGCCCTACGCCACAGCGCTCGCGGCAATGGTCGACCCGGAACAGGCGACACGCAATCTTGCCCGCCTCGCCGACCTGGGCGCGCTGGGCCGCTACGGCTTCTACGAAGCCCTGGACTACACCCGGAGCCGTTTGCCAGACGGCGCGCGTGTTGCAGTGGTCCGGGCGTTCATGGCCCACCACCAGGGCATGACCATCGTGGCCATCGCCAACGTGGTACTTCACGGCATCATGCGCGCGAGGTTCCATGCCGAACCGAGAGTCCAGGCAACGGAACTTCTGCTGCAGGAGCGGTCCCCGCGGGATGTCTCGGTCTCTCACCCCCAGACCGGGGAAGTCCGCGCGCCCGCGCGGATCGACGATGCTCCGCTCGCGGACGTCCGCCGGCTCAGCACCGTGCACGAAGCCACGCCCCAGGTGCACCTGCTCTCGAACGGCCGCTATGCAGTGATGGTTACGGCTGCCGGGTCGGGGTACAGCCGCTGGAATGATCTTGGCATCACGCGGTGGCGTGAAGACCTGACGCGCGACGATACCGGCAGCTACATCTTTCTCCGCGACGTCGAGAGTGGTCGGGTGTGGTCGGCCGGTTACCAGCCCTGTGGCGTGGAACCCGATTCCTATCAGGTGTGCTTCACCGAAGATCGTGCCGAGTTCCTGCGCACTGACGCGCAGATCACGACCGCACTGGAAATCGTGGTCTCGCCAGAAGACGACGCCGAGGTACGCCACCTCTCCATCACGAACAACAGCAGCCGCACGCAGGACATCGAGGTGACCTCCTATTCAGAGCTCGTTCTCGCGCCGCCGTCGGCGGACTCGGCACACCAGGCCTTTACGAAACTCTTCGTGCAGACGGAGTACATTGCCCGACAGGGTGCCATTCTGGCGACGCGCCGCAAGCGCTCACCCGGGGAACAGGACATCTGGGCGGCACACCATGCTGTCGTTGAGGCCGAGGTGGTGGGGACGCCGGAGGTGGAAACCGACCGGGCGCGGTTCCTGGGCCGCGGCCATGAGGTCCGCGCGCCGCTCTCTGTGATGGATGGCAGGCGCCTGTCGAATACGGTTGGGACGGTGCTCGACCCGGTTTTCGCCCTGCGCTATCGGGTCCGGATTGCCGCAGGCGGGACGGCACGGCTGGCCTTCTGGACGGTCGTCGCACCATCGCGAGCCGCCGTGCTGGATCTCCTCGACAAACACCACGATGCCAACGCCTTCGTGCGCGCCGGCACGCTGGCCTGGACCCAGGCGCAGGTGCAGTTGCGCCATCTGGGCATAACGGCGCTCGAGGCGAGCCTGTTCCAGCGCCTGGCCGGGCACGTGCTGTACGCCGACGCGTCACTCCGCTCGTCCCCGGACACGATCCGCCGGGGGAGCGGCGGACCCGCGGGGCTGTGGAGCCAGGGCATATCGGGCGACCTGCCGATCGTGCTGCTCCGGATCGGCGACGTGGATGACATCGCCATTGCCCACCAGCTGCTGCAGGCCCACGAGTACTGGCGAATGAAACAGCTGGCCGTTGACGTCGTGATACTGAATGAGCGGGCCGCTTCCTACATTCAGGACCTGCAGGTCGCCCTGGAGACTTTGGTCCGCGCGAGCCAGGCCTGCGGACCCTCCGCGACGGACCGGGCGCGGGGCTGCGTCTACATTCTCCGTAGCGACCTCATCCCGGCCGAGACGCAGGCCCTGCTCTCCTCGGTTGCTCGGGTGGTGCTGATGGCCCAGCGAGGCAGTCTGGCGGATCAGCTGGATCGCGCCCGAAGGCCTCCCCTGAACGCACCGCGTACCACGCCACGCCGGGCGCCGGCCACGGCCAGTGCCCTGACGGGTAGTGCCGTGACGGGTCCAGCACCACAGACCCTCGAGTACTTCAACGGGCTCGGCGGCTTTGCGGCGAGCGGCAGCGAATACGTCACCCTGCTGGGGCCAGGACAGTCCACGCCCGCTCCGTGGCTCAACGTCGTCGCCAACCCCTGCTTTGGCTTCCAGGTTGCCGCAGAGGGCAGCGGCTTCACCTGGTCCGTGAACAGCCGGGAGAATCAGCTGACCCCCTGGTCGAACGACCCCGTCACCGATCGCCCGGGCGAGGTCATCTACCTGCGGGACGAGCACACCGGGGACGTCTGGGGCCCCACGGCGGCGCCCGGTCACGACCCGGTTGCGTTCTACGCCGCGCGCCATGGGCAGGGGTACAGCCGTTTCACGCACGAATCCCACGGCGTGGCCCTCGAGTTGTTGATGTATGTGCCTCTGGACGACCCCATCAAGATCTCGCGCCTGAAAATCCGCAATACCTCCGGGAGAGCCCGCCGGCTGTCAGTCACGGCCTACGTCGAGTGGGTTCTGGGCCCATCGCGAGCTACCAGCGGACCCTTTATCGTGACCGAAATGGACGCCACTACAAATGCCATGTTCGCGCGCAATCCCTGGAACAGCACATTCGGGTCCCGGGTGGCCTTTGCCGACCTGGCTGGCCGGCAAACCGACTGGACCGGGGACCGGCGGGAGTTTCTCGGGCGCCATGGCTCGCTGGCGGAACCGGCCGCCCTCTTTA
Source organism: Gammaproteobacteria bacterium (assembly GCA_031409515.1). Classification (GTDB taxonomy): domain Bacteria; phylum Pseudomonadota; class Gammaproteobacteria; order Steroidobacterales; genus SHZI01. Next base: position 215,170 of record JANNXJ010000053.1, read on the forward strand.
GTCCCGGCAACCTTTCCCGACGGGTCGGGGCCGGACTGGATCCCTGCGGCGCCCTCCAGACCGCCATCAGCCTCGACATCGGCGCGGCCGTGGAGATCGTATTCTTCCTGGGCGAGGCCGCCGATACGGCAACAGCCCAGGCTCTGGTCGGGCGCTATCGGTCAGCGGATCTGGATGCCGTTTATCGCAGTGTGGTCGAGCACTGGGACCAGGTTCTCGGCGTTGTCCAGGTCAGGACGCCAGACCGGGCCATGGATATTGTTCTCAACCGCTGGATGCTTTATCAGACCCTCGTGTGCCGCCTCTGGGCCCGGTCGGCGTTCTACCAGGCAAGCGGCGCCTACGGCTTTCGCGATCAGCTGCAGGATGGCATGGCGCTGGCCATCTCGAGGCCGGCGCTGACCCGGGAGCATCTGCTGCGGGCTGCCGGGAGGCAATTCACCACGGGCGATGTGCAGCACTGGTGGCTGCCGACGACCGGTCGGGGGGTTCGCACCCGCATCTCCGACGACCGGGTCTGGCTGGCCCATGCGGTCGCCCACTATGTCGAGACGACCAGCGACAACTCAGTGCTCGAGGAACAGGTGCCGTTCATTGAAGGCCCGGTGTTGCGCCCCGGTGAGAATGACGCGTTCTTCCATCCGGTCGTTTCGGCTGAGCAGGCGTCGCTTTTCGAGCACTGCGCCCGCGCCCTTGACCAGAGTCTCGCGGTTGGCGAGCACGGCCTGCCGCTGATCGGCACCGGCGACTGGAACGACGGGATGAACCGGGTCGGCGAGCTGGGCCGGGGCGAAAGCATCTGGCTGGGCTGGTTTCTGTACGCGACGCTGGAGACCTTCGTGCCGCTGGCGCAGCGCCGTGGTGAAGAAGCGCGCAGCGCACGGTGGCTTGCCCACGCCGCGGCACTCCAGGTCGCGCTCGAGCGGGAGGGCTGGGATGGCAACTGGTATCGCCGGGGTTACTTCGATGACGGCACGCCGCTTGGCTCGGCGACCAGCGACGAGTGCCAGATCGATTCGATCGCCCAGTCCTGGAGCGTCATTTCCCGGGCAGCGGAACCAGGGCGCGCAACGCGGGCCATGGCGGCGCTGGACGAGCACCTGATACGCCGCGATAGCGGCCTGGCCTTGCTGTTCGCGCCGCCCTTCGACCGTACCCGGCTCGATCCGGGTTACATCAAGGGCTACCCGCCCGGGATCCGGGAAAATGGCGGGCAGTACACCCATGCCGCGACCTGGTCGGTGCTGGCCTTTGCCCAGCTCGGCCAGGCGGATAAGGCCATGGAGTTGTTCTCACTGATCAATCCGGTCAACCGCACGACTACGCGCGCCGCCGTTCATCGCTACAAGGTTGAGCCCTACGTGGTGGCTGCAGATGTCTACTCCGTGGCACCGCATGCCGGACGCGGTGGCTGGACCTGGTACACCGGCTCGGCCGGCTGGTTGTACCGGGCCGGGCTCGAGGGGATTCTGGGGTTTCATCTGCAGGGCGATCAATTGCGGCTTGCGCCCTGCATTCCCGCGCACTGGCCGGGCTTCGAGATCATCTTCAGATACCACGCCACGCGCTACGAGATTGTCGTGGAGAACCCCGCGGGTGCCAGCGGTGGCGTGGGCTACCTGGAGGTGGATGGGCAACCGCTCCCGGAGGGGTCGACCACGATAACGCTGGTGGATGACGGAACCCCACACCGGGTCCGGATTACCCTGGGCGATCGCCGCCAGCGGAATCAGGACACGCCGTCCGGTTGACGCGCCCCGCCCCTTTAGGCTCGTCCCTGCCCGTGGTAAATGGCAGCACGGCAGCCAGCCCCGAAGAGGACAGATACTCGGATCGACCCTGGCACGCGCGGGCGATAAGCGCTGTCACGCGCTGGCGTTCGCCGGCTGTCGACCGAGCCCCTGGTGCGGCCGCGTCAGCCGCTTCGGTGCCTTTCTCCATGACCTGCCGGCGTGCGGGATTAGAGAGCCAGGCATGGTGCCCCTCGGCCAGCGGGTACACGCGACGCTTCAAATCCCCCACTAGCCGCCGCCAGAAGAAAGGCGTCCCGATCCGGTAGATCTGCGCGTTGCGGGTTACTGACATCTGCGCCCGCCATCGCGCCTTGAAATAGCCGAAGCCCGAAAGCAGGTTAAAGAAGTCGTAGCGGCCGTCGATGGCTTGACGCATGCCCATCAGCAACACTGCTGATCCCGGGGCCAGCCGGCTGAAAGACTGGTCAAAGACGATATGCAAGGCGTACAGCCCTTGCTCGAATGCCCCGGTAATCAGCCCCGCGACAGGTATGCCGTCAAGGAACACCAGGTGGATGGACACCCGCATTGGCTGGCGGGCGTCAAGCAGGTCCGTGAAGTACCCGGCCCATTGAGGATGCCGCCCGATGGCAACTCCGGGGAGCGACTTCCAGCTGCGCCGCTCGACGCTTCGATAAAGCTCGAAGAGCGCCGGAGTGACCGCGGGGTCCGATGAAGCCACGTACTCGACGTCCCCTGCCGCCAGAAGGCTGCGCATCTGGCGACTGACGTTGGAGCGGAACCTCTTTGAGAATGACTTGAAGTATGCGTCCAGCGTGAGCCCGTGTATTGGAATAGTGCCGTTGTCCATACTCGGCCATTGGCGTACGGCATACCCGTGCAGGTCTACGGTCACCGGTGGCGGGAACAGGTGCGATGCGGCGTCCTGCTGACGAAATTCGAGGAAGGTCCATTCCCGCTTGCGCTTCAGCAGGTAGGCATAGAACGCTTCGCTGGCCGCCCGGGCATTTTCGGGCCGGGCCACCAGTTGCGGTCTGTCGGCATCGTGGGTCACCAGGAAGTCGAGCTTGGACGCGCGCAGGCCCATAACCCTGTGTTCTTGCTGCTTGAGCGCCAGGTACCCGACGAGGCGGTTGGCGTCGAAGGCGGCGAGGAACCACAGTTTCATCCCGTCCCGACCTGGCGGGTTGACCTCGTTGTGCTGGAGAAACGCTTCGAAGAACTCAAAGGACGAGAACGGATCCGGGCGTGCACAGTTGCGATTCAACGCGTTGATCTCATCGCGGAGGTATGCCGCCTCCTTGAGCGAGTCGAAACAGCGTACCTCAATCAATTGGCAGCCGTGATCGACCCGCTCGGTTTCCTGAGCGCGGCCACGCCTCCCGGAGCATCGGGGTCGACCCGCAGCGCAGGGATATGCTTCTTGATCTCCAGGGGATCCAGTCCGGCCCTCCTCGCGAGCCCGTGGATTACCGTCTTCATGATTGCCACCGGTCCAGTCTCCCTGACGGAGAGGTTCCGTAGTCCCATGCGGGTGCGCAAGAACCGGTTCGCGGTATAGACGCGGGCGCGCCAGCGGCTCTCCCGGGTGAAATGCTCGGTGGACAGCGAGACGTTGACACTGTCCAGGTTGGTCACCTGATGCGGAGCATTCTGCGGCCAGGTGGCCCACTGGCCGGGAACGAGATCGTAGACGACCGCCGCCTGGTCATAGGCATGTTCGTAGGGCAGATATTCGTGTCGAACTCCGGCGAAGATGTCCTCCAGGAACTCGCGTCGCATATAACGCTCGTCGAGGGCCGGGTAGATCCGTAGCCGCTTGCGGCCGCGGATATGCCAGAGCACTGAGGCCGGGGCGTCGGCATGGTAGTAGACGAGCACGTGCGGTGACGAAATGAGTAGTGTTCCCTGGCTTTCGACTGGCGCGAACCGCGGCGCCAGCTCCGTAAGCTGCGCATACAGGTGGTCGATGAGTGCACGATAGCGCCCATCGACACGATCGACGCGGGTGATGTTCAGCCAGAGGCGCCCGTTAGTCACTGCCCGGAACAAATCGCTTCCGCTCACGCCGTCGTGAATCGCAAGCCGGTTGCCGTCGGTGCGCAGAGGATCGTTACCCATCGTCAATGCATACAGGTGCTCCCGCGGATAAGTGTCAAGCAGCTCAACCAGGGCCGCATCACTGAAGAGTTCGTGTTCATGCAAATTGTGGCTTGCCTGCAGCGGGCGCCCGCCAAAGTCCGCCCTGCTACCCCGGGGCAGATCGATGTACGGGGCAATCATGGCCTGGGTCATTGCTTCGCCCCCTGACTCGGTCAGGGAAGCAGTCCAAAGACCGAAACACGGAACTGGGAACCGACGTACACCCTGCCATTCGCCACGGTTGGCACGCTGAACTTGATCGCCGGCCCGGGATTGTCGCGATCAGGCGTTGCGCCGCTGTTGTAGAGCTCGGTGGCAACATTGTCTGCAGCATAGGCGTGCAGCACAGCTGACGCCCCCGAGCCGTTCGTCTCCAGTGCCCAGACAATGCCGTTGGCGGCTCCATTGGCCGACACTACGGGGGTCGCTCCGGGCCACCGGAACCTGTTCAGTGACTGCCCGGAAGGAGCCAGCCGCCCATTGGTCAGGGCATAGGACCGGAGGCTGTCACCGACGGCTGCCATGTAGATCTTGTTTTGAAAGTACGCCGGGGTGCTTCTGAAGGCGCACCACCCCGCCGCGCAGGGGCTCCCGGGAAAGGACTGCACGATCTGGCTGTCGCTGCCGGACTGAGACCCGCCCATATTGTCGCGATTGATCAGGTAAACGATGCCTTGTTTCCCGGTGCCCACCATCAGGTGCGGTGGTCCGACGGCCTGGTCTGGCAGCAGCAGCGGCCCCGCCGAGCTCATGTCGGCATCCGTCACTTCCAGGACCAGCTGGTTGTAGGGCGTGAAATAGTCAGTGACCCCTAACGTGCCAGGCGCCAGCTTGAGCACGCTGTCGCTATAACTGTCACCACCTGAGTCCGCATCAAAGGGGCCATCGCCAGTCATGACGAAGACGTGACCACTGGCATCAGCCGCCGGGCCTCCGCCACTGTGCCAGATTCCACCTTTACCCTTTGGATCGTTCGGGACCACATTGAATGCCCCGACAGGGTCCAGCGTCTGCGCGTCATAGGCCAATACCCAGCCCTGGTAGGGACGAATGATGCAATGGGACCCGAAGGCGATAGAGACAACACCGTTACTGAGTAGCAACGCCGCCCGCTGATTCTGCAGGCGAGACTGGAACAGGACCCGACCGCGACCGTCATTGGGCAATGTCCTCCCGGGAAAGGAGGCGCGCAGTGCCTGTCCTGACCCGGGTCTGGCAGTACCTGTCGCAATGTCGAGCGCATGCAGCCGGTGCTCGTAGGCGACACTCGCACCCCGAGTCTCCCTGGTCTTGGCGACGACGTAGAGAGTGCCGGTGGCCGGATCAATGACCGGAGTGCCGGTAATGCCAATTTCCGGGGTCAGGTCGTCACAGCCACCGGGAAAGACTGGCCCCGGGCCGATATAGCCCGGCGGTGACGCAGTATCCTGGAAGGGCACAGTGGTGATGCCATTGGCGGGATCAATGAAGCTCACTTGCCACAGCGGAGTGTTCGACTGAGCATCCGCGTCAAAGGCGTAGACGCTGTTGTGTTCCGTTGCCACAACGAGAACGTTACGCAACCTGTTGCCGACCGGCACATCCGCCACATAGAGCGGCTGGGCGTAAACGTAGCCGTCGACCACATAGGCAAAGACCTTGCCGAACGTCGCCGGCCGGACATTCGCTGGCGTGAGCATTGTTTCCCGCAGGTTCTGCCCCGTGCGGGCGTTGTCATTGTGGTAAGTCATGACTCCACGCAGGAATGACACCACCACCGCAGCGCTGGCAACCTTTGACGGCGCTTCCACACTGGTCGCAGAAATCGTATGGGTGCCTTCGGCTGGCGGCGGTGAATAGATCCCTTCGGCAGAGATCAGGCCGACACTCGCATTGCCGCCCTGAATGCCGTCCACCTTCATCACAAAAGCGGCGTTTGCCCCGTTACTGACTGTCGCCGTGAACCGCTGGGTCTGAAGCGTGGATATTGCGGCACTCGCAGGAGTCACGGTGACCACGATGGGCGACGTGCCGGGCGGCTCTCCTGACGTTGTGCTGCCAGAACCCCCTGAACAGGCGCTGAGGATGCCTACCATCAGGAATGCGAGGACGCCGCGTCCCTCGCGCGTGCTATCGGGACCCCCAGCATGAAGCAAGCCTGATTGGCCGTTGGTCACGTGCATGGTCACTCGTACCTGGTCCGGTCGGTGTAGTGAACCCTACGCAGGCGTGCGCCCGTCGTCCGTTCGCTAGCGAACACGGTGCGGCTCCGCACAGACGATGTGCCGTGTCGGCACTATTTTGCGACCCCATGAACCATGCACTTGACAATGTGGACAGCACTGCAGTCGGGCCCAGCAGGCACAGGCGATGCGACCTGGTAGCGCTGACCAGCGCCCTGCTGCCGCTGCTTGACGTACTTAGCGTGCTTTTTGCTGGCTACCTGAGTGCCCGGATCTATGCCTTTTGGTTGGCGCCCACCGGTCTTACCGTTAGTGCGTGGAGCGGTTACGAATGTACGGCACTGATAGCTGCTGCCATGCTGGCTGCCGTCTGCCTCTACGATCAGAAGTTCGGCGCACGGGCGAGTCGAGGCCAGCGCACCGCTCTCCTGCGGCGCTATACACTGGGCTTTCTGCTATTCGCCGGCGCGACCCTGGTGGTGGCCTTTGCCAGTCGCGCGCTCGATACCCTGCCATCTGCCTGGGCCACGCTCTGGTTTGGCCTCAGCCTGCTGCTAACCTTGCTGGCGCGCATGCTGCTCGCGCGGGCGATGCGGAGCATGGAACGCCAGGGGTTCCTGACGGAAGTCATCGCTGTCGTCGGCGCCGGCCCGCTTGCCGACCGTCTCATCAGTCACCTGCGGCAGACCCGGGGCAGCGCCATCGAAGTCCTGGGTGTATTCGATGACACGCCCACAATCAGTCCCACCGGCTCCGCCAGACCCGCGGGGACCGTCGCGGATCTCGTCGCCCTCAGCACAACCCGCTCCATCGACTGGATAGTGCTGACTCTGCCGTGTACGGTCGAGGACCCGCTGGACTCGCTCGTCCAGCGCCTCAAGGATCTGGCCGCCCCGGTCGTCCTGTGCCCCCAGAACTTCGGCCTCACTCTCCCCAGCCAGGTTATCGACTACGTCGGTGACGGTGTTCCAGTCACGCTCCTCGCCGATCGCCCTATCCGGCGCTGGGATGCGGTAACAAAGTCGCTCGAGGATCTTGTGCTTGGTGCACTGATCACGCTAGTCCTGCTGCCGGTCCTGATTCTCGTCGCGGTCGCCATCCGGCTCGACAGCGCGGGACCGATCATCTTCAAGCAGCGGCGCCACACCTGTAACAACCGCGAGTTTGAGGTCTATAAGTTCCGTACCATGCGCTGGTCACCGGTGCCGACCACAGACCTGAAGCAAACCGCCCGCGACGATGACCGCATCACCCGTCTGGGCCGCCTGTTGCGCGCCTCGAGCCTCGATGAACTGCCCCAGCTCTTCAACGTTCTCCAGGGGGATATGTCGCTGGTTGGCCCCCGGCCGCACGCCGTCAATATGCGTACCGAGAATCAGCTGGGTGGCGAGATAACGGACACCTATGCGCATCGTCATCGGGTGAAACCCGGAATGACCGGGTGGTCCCAGGTGAATGGTAGTCGTGGCGCCACTGACACCACCGAGCAGCTGCGTCGTCGGGTTGAACTGGACTTGCGCTACGTGGACAACTGGTCGCTCCAGCTCGACCTGAAGATTCTCCTGCTGACGGTTCCTGAAGTCCTCAAGCGGACCAACGCTTACTAGATCCGGCTCCACGCCGCTGGAAAGTGCGCAGTTCGCGCCGGTCAGTTTCTTCCTGCGCAGTGCTTCGTGCCGGACAGAGTGCGTTTCCGTACAGACGATGTCCCACAGGGAACTCTACTGTCCCGCTATATGAACCCGTTTGCAGATACTTCGCACCCACCGGCCCTGCGGCCCGCCGCCGACAAGTGGAGCTGCGATCTGGTAGCCCTGGCCAGTGGTCTGCTGCCGCCACTGGACGTCCTGAGCGTGCTGGTCGCTGGCTACCTTAGCGTCTGGATTTACGCCCTGTGGGTAGCGCCCACCGGCCTCGCCTTCGGCGCCTGGAGCAGTTATGAGTGGACGGCGCTGGTCGCTGGCGCGGTGCTGGCCGCCGTCTGCCTGTACGACCAGCAGTTCGGGACCCGCGCGAGCCGGGGCCAGGTTGCAGCGCTGATTCGTCGCTACGGGCTCGGCTTCCTGATCTTTGCCAGCGCGACCCTCGTGGTGGCCTTTGCCAGTCGTGGCCTCGACAGCCTGCCATCTGAATGGGTAGCGCTCTGGTTCGGGACCAGCCTGCTGCTAACCCTGGTGGCGCGCATCCTGCTCGCGGGGTGGATTCGGATCCTGGAACGCCAGGGAGTCCTGACCGAAGTCATTGCCGTTGTCGGTGCCGGCCCCCTCGCCGACCGCCTGATCCGTCACCTGCGCCAGACCCGGGGCAACCGTATCGAAATCCTCGGTGTGTTCGACGACACGCCCAGCATCACTGACAGGGGCTTCCCCCGACCGTCAGGGACCGTGGCGGATCTCATTGAACTCGGCAAGACACGCTCCATCGACTGGATCGTCCTGGCCCTGCCTTGCACGGTCGAGGACCCGCTGCACGTCCTCGTCCATCGCCTCAAGGCCCTCGCAGCCCCCATTGGCCTCTGTCCGCAGAACTTCGGCCTCACGCTCCCCACCCGGGCCATCGACTATCTCGGTGACGGCGTCCCCGTCACCCTTCTGGCCAACCGCCCCATCCGCCGCTGGAGTACCGTGGTGACGCTAATCGATGTCCTGCTGCCTCAGCGGGTGTGCGCGCTCGGGCGAGCGCTAGGCGCGCGGGCCCGCCACCTGCTCAACGAGTGGTGGGCGACGACACCCACAGAGCTTGCCCTCGATAACTACGACACGGCAGCCTTCGCGGCTGTCGCAGCACGGTTCGACCGGGACCGCTACGACTACGTCGTCACCCCAAACGCGGATCATCTGATCCGCCTGCACGAGGACCCCTCGTTCCGCGCGCTTTATGCGGCCGCCGGCTACGTACTGCTCGACAGCCGCTTCCTGTCGCGCCTGCTGCGCCTCACCCGGGGTATCCGGTTGCCGGTGTGCACGGGCAGCGACCTGACCGCCAAACTCTTTGCCGACGTACTTTCGCGCAATGATCCCCTGGTGCTGATCGGCGGCACCAGCGAGCAGGCAGCCCTGCTCGTCGAGCGCTATGGGCTGCGCCAGCTGGCACACTTCAATCCGCCCATGGGTTTCATCCGGGATCCCGCTGCTGTGGAGACCTGCCTGCGCTTTGTGGAGGAGAACAGCCCCTTCCGCTTTTGCCTGCTCGCACTGGGATCTCCGCAACAGGAAATCATTGCCCGGAGCCTCAAGACCCGGGGCATCGCGCGTGGCCTGGCGCTCTGCGTCGGCGCCTCGATTGACTTCCTGACCGGCGCTGAACGGCGTGCGCCGGTCCAACTGCAACGCCTCGGCCTGGAATGGCTGTTCCGCCTGGTGCAGGAACCAGGACGCATGGCATCTCGCTACCTGGTGCGCGGCCCGCGCGTCTTCGGCTTGCTGCGCAAAACCAGGATCGTATTGCGACCCGCACCAAACCCCGTGGTTGTCCCGATCGTCCGGGCTGCCCGGCCCCGCTTGCTGATCAGCCCCGCCAGAATACCTTCCGCCCAGATCGCCCAGAGTGCCCTGAGTGCCCTGAGCGGGCATAGCGACGAACGCCAGGCCCGTGCGCGAGTATCCGATGACGGATAACGCCCATCCCGTCGCTGCGAACGGGCTCCCGGCTGCCTTGCCTTCGACGCCAGTCTTGTTGGCAATCACCTGGCTAGTGCTGCCGGTCCTGCTAACCGCCTGTGGCGGTGGGGGCTCTTCCTCCAGTCAACCGAATCCGGGCCCTGGCTCCGGTGGCTATCCCGGCGGGGCTGCGATCATTGCCTGGGGCGACAGCTGGACCTCCGGCGTCGGCGCCGTGGAGGGCATGAGCTTCCCGGATCAGCTGCAGGCACTGACCGGGCGCCCGGTCTTCAATGGTGGCGTGTCCGGTCAGACCAGTGACCAGATCGCCGCGCGTCAGGGTGGCGCGCCGGCGCTGCTGACCTTGCCTGGCGATACCCTGCCGGGCTCCGGACGGGTGGTGATTCAGGACCAGTCCAGCTTTCCGGTTTCGGCGGAAGGCCCGGCCTGGATCACCGGAACCCTGTACGGGATCCACGGCACCTTGAGCTTCAATGGCGCCCTGATTTTCCAGAGCGATGAGTCGGGAGCCCCGTTCACTGTTCCCCCAGCGAGCCCTTTCAATCCGGACACGTTCGGCAGCCGCAGCGAAATCAACGTGTTCTGGATGGGCAGCAACAACTTTTACGACCGGGCGGGAGTACAAGCAGACGTCGCGTTGTCCGTGGCCTTTTTATCCACCCGGAAGTTCATTGTGCTGGGACTGCTCAATGCAGGCTCCGAGCCGAGCGGCAGCCAGTCCTACCAGGAGATCACGCAACTCAACGCAGACTTCGCTGCTGCCTATCCCAACAACTTCATTGACATGCGCCGGATTCTCGTCGACAGCTACGACCCCTCCAGCCCGCAGGATGTGCAGGACCACAGCAATGACGTCCCGCCCAGCACGCTGCGCAATGACGACCAGCATCCGAACGAGGCCGGTTACGCGGTCATCGCCCGGACTGTCGCGCGGTTTATCGGGACGAAGGGCTGGTAACGGCGGTCGCCTGCCTGGCCCAGTCCACGCGTAGCTGGCCCTGATCGTCAAATCCATACTGGCGGTCCAGCCAGCCTGTGCCGAACAGGATCAGTGCCTCGTCGTAGTAGTTGGTGGCCGCGCCCAGTCTGGCCTTTAGCGCCGCCACCCGCAGGCGCCCCTTCTGTGCCTCCAGAGACTTACCGTCCCCGAGCGCGCTCAGGAACGGCAACACAGCACCCGAGTACCCGATGGGCGAGAAGTCGGCTTTGGTTGCCTTCCCCCGGACAGGATCCACCCGCTCCGGGGGCGCCCCCAAACTCCGGATCAGTAAGGCGTAGGGGGCCAGGAGCTGGAGCAACTGTGCGCTGTTGCGCCCCGACATTCCCGCCCAGAGGTACACCCGAATCGCGTCGTAGCTGCCGGACGGCGCGCGTTCCGTGTCCGGAACAACAACCCCCCGTGAATCGACGACGAACAGATCGGGAGCGACACCTGCCGCGAACACCTGTGGCGCCACGCGCAGATAGTCTTCCCAGACAGCCTGCCAGGGACCTTGGGGGTCGGCCGTGGCCAGGTAGCGAAACATGAAGCCCGGCAGGTAGCTCGGGTTGACGCGGAATCGCCCTTCGCCCAGCGAGAAACCAATAGGGCCGGGCAGCAACAGCGCACCGGCAGTCCCGGCTCTGACGACCTCGTCCTCATGAATCCGGGCGAGCAACTTGCGCCCCGTCACAGCATATCCGGGTGTCTGCCAAAGGCGAGCGGCTTCGAGCAGGCTGTAGGCCAGCCACAGGTCGGCGTCGGCTGCCGCATTGGCATCCTTTACGCCCCAGGCGCCGTCGTCGCGTAGACCCCAGAGCCACGCCGGGAGCTGATCACCGAGACGTCCAGCGGCGAGGTTTTCGGATGTCCACTTTAGAATCGTGTCGAAACGCGCGCGGTCATTGGCAACCAGCGCAAAGAACAGGCCGTAGGACTGGCCTTCTGAAGTGCTCTTCTGGTCGAAGGTCAGGTCGATTACGCGGCCATCGGCCTGAATAAAGCGGTCCGCAAAGCGCTCCCATTCCGGCCAGGTCACGGCCGCGCGAGCCTCGGGAGGACTCGACAGCACGCATACCGGTGTACCAGCGATGACCAAACACACAATTGCCGGTGCCAGGCGTTTCAGACCCATCCCGCTCCTCCTGTCGAGCGTGCCCTTTTCGTGGCAGTCGTTTGCGCTATTTGGGGAGCAGTCTGCGCCACGGCGTACGGATCGCCTGGTGCGCTACCGCACAGACGGTTGGCGACCGGCATCGGACGATGCAGGTCTTCCCCGGGCTGCTGCCATTGCCCTATGTACATTGAAAGGCCCTGGCTCTATTTCCTCCTGCTGGGAGCCGTCCTCGCCCTGATCAGACTGCCCGCATTCCGGTTTCTCGATGCTGGTGCCAGGTCTACGCGCTATGCGTCCCTCGACGGGCTCCGGGGCCTGCTGGCCTTCAGCGTGTTCGCATTCCACCTCATCGTCACGTATCGCTACACGGCGACCGGCATCTGGGAACCGCCCTCCTCGAACTTCTATGCGCTGCTGGGCCCAGTGGGCGTGTCCGTGTTTTTCATGCTCACGGGGTTCCTGTTTTGGGACAAGTTGCTCCGGGCGAAAGGGCGATTGTCCTGGAGAGAGCTCTATATCGGCAGGCTGTTTCGCATCGCGCCGATGTACCTGTTCGTGGTGCTTGCCATGCTGGCAATCGTGTGGGCCAGAACCGGATTCGAACTACGAGAGCCCGCCAGCGCCATCCTGCTGTCCGTAGCGCAGTGGCTCGCACTGGGCGTGCTCAACACCCAGCCCGACGTGAACGGCTATCCCGCCACGCACGTCCTGGCTGGCGTGACGTGGACCATCTGTTACGAGTGGGCGTTCTACGCCTCGCTCATGCTTTCGGCGTGGTTCGCTCGCGGCCAACACCACCTGGCACTCGTCCTGGTGGCGCTCGCGCTCTGTCTCGTCGCGAAGGTCGTTCTCGGCTCCTCCGCTCTGGGATTTGCCGCGCTCTTCCTGAGTGGGATGACGGTGGCGTCTCTTCTTCACAAAAGCATCCGGCCACGATGTACCGACAGGACGGGATCGGCCATTGGGCTGGCCTGTGTCACCCTAATCTTTGCCGCGCCACTGGCCGGCATCGCTCTCAGCGGTTACGGAACGACAGTCGGACTTCTGCTGGCAGTGGCCTTCTACCTGGTGTGCTCCGGCTCAACGCTATTCGGCTTGCTTACTTCCACCGCCACACGTCGCTTTGGGCATGTGAGCTACAGCCTGTACCTGTTGCAGGGACTCGTACTGACGCTGGTGTTCGGGATCGCTCCGGTCAGGGCCTTTGCAATGGCCTCGCCCTGGCAATACTGGGCCATCGGCGCGGTCTGCGCAGCCTTGCTTACCGCGACCGCGTCCCTGACTTACAGGTTCATAGAGCAACCGGGAATCGCTCTGGGCAGGCAACTGGGTCGCCCGTACCGAAGCAAAGTAGCCGTCCGGCTCCTCACTGTAGCCTGAACGAACTGGCGGTGAACGCCGCGTACTGCGGATTCAGCAGGCCGATGGCGCCTGTGGTGGCACCGGTTGGTACCGTCACCTGCACCTGCGTATCGGTGATAACGCGGACACCGGCGTTCTGCGCTTTGCCCACCCACGCCCGGGTCAGTCCCGTGAACCCCTTGCCGATGATGGTAACGACTGTTCCTGGCGGTCCTGAGCGCGGCGAGAAGCTACTGATATACGGCTGCACGTAACCAGTCGCGGTACTCTTTACGGTGAACGCCGTGGCCGTAAAGGCCACCTGCGTGGACGTAAAGACACCGATCGCGCCAGTCGTTGCCCCCTGGGGCACCGTCACCTGGACCTGCGTGTCGCTGATCACGCGTACGGGTGCGTTTTTGGCATTGCCAATCCAGGCCTGGTTAGACCCCGTGAATCCCACGCCATTGATGGTGACCACTGTGCCGACCGGACCGGACGTCGGTGAGAAGTTGCTGATGCCGATTGCGGTCGTCGGCGGTGGTGGCGATGCGGTGACCGGCACCGGTGTTGGCGCCGGCGCTGACGTCGGCGCTGACCTCGGTGCCGGGAAGCTACCACCCCACAGGCGCTGCAGGAGCGCCATCTTGTCCTGACGTACGTTCAGGTTATCGTCGAGAATACCGCCCGTATCCCCACTGTTTGGCGTGTAGCACCAGTAGAAGCTGTTGCGAATGCCTTTGCTCAGCAGATAGTCGACAAAGGCATTCTGCCAGGTGACGTCCGCCTGTCCGCCGCTGCCGTTGCCGTAGCGGCCGCCCCATTCCCCGGGAACGACCGGATGCACTTGCGCGAACTGCCCGAACAGGATGTCCCAGTTTGCGGCCAGGTTCGCCGGGAACGCGGCCGCACTGAAGGACGATTTCACATAGACATCGGGACCATAGGTGTGTGGCGACAGAACCAGCTTATTGAGTGGAACAGCGAGCGGCTGGTATGCCTGGGGTTGAAAATTCTCCCCCCAGTTCATCGGGATACTGGTGTTCTCGACGCCGTCGAAGTTGCCGGTAATGCCCTGGACGAAAATCAGCAGGTTCGGGTTGGCACCGAGCACGGCCGCAGAGGCTGCTTCCACAGCGGGCTTCCAGTGGTTGGCCGGGTTGCTGGCGTTCGGGTCGCCACTGCTCCAGCGGACCACGCCATTGGGCTCGTTGTAGAGGTCAATGGCGAAGAAGTAAGGCAAATTTGCATAGCGCTGGGCGACAAAGGCCAGGTCTCTCGTCCAGTTGGCCGGCGTGTACGCCTGCCGGTTGTAGATCAACCCGAAGTCGACGGGATTCGACACGAACCAGGTGGGATACTGGCGCTGCATCGACACACTGTGGAAGTCGAGCATGATGTAGAGACCCTGGCGATTCGCCTCCGCCATCCACAGATCGAGAGCCTGCAACGACGTCTTGCCGAGCAACTCGGGATTCTTCCCCGCGTCGATATAGCTCAACTGGTTGATCGGCGTGCTGTTGTACAGCGTATCCGGCACGAAGGGGACGCGGACGGCGTTGAAGCCCAGGCTCTTGATCTGGGCGATCTGTTCCTTCCAGCCCATGGCCCAGAGGAACTGAGGCTGCAGGATGGTCGAGTTGAAGCCATAATGGCTGATACCGCGAATCTGAATCTCCTGGCCATCGGCGCCATAGATCCTGCCGGCCTGGGTATTGAACCCTGCCGCCGCCACGTTGCCAGATATAGCAATGACGAGCAGTGCGCTGGTTAGCGCCTTCAGCAGCCGAGCCATAGAACGGGTGTTCATCGGGTAACCTCCATGTGGATCCGCGGCACGACCAGACTGGCGCCGATGCATGCCAGGCCGGCCGCCGTCTGTACGACGCCGCGCATAGTAGGGTCCCGAAGATGAACGGCCCGTTGTCTGTACGGCGCCGCACATTGGCGCGCACTTATTCAGCCACGCGTCCCAGAGGGCTATGCAGGGCTGGCTGTGGGACCGATGACGGTCAGCACGTCGTCGTTGGGTTGGGGCTTCGACGCGGTAGCGCGTCGCGCGCCAGAGAGCAGAAAACCACTGTAATTAGCGGGCTAGCGCGCCGTCGCCCAGTCGCCCACGCTGGTCAGCGGGACGGGCATTGGCTAGTTATGGGCTTTGGGGCTGTCTGGTGCTGGGTCGACGCCCAGCGGCCGCAGGGCACCCCTGCGGCGCCCGGAGACGGGCATGGAAGCGGAGCGTGCAGGCGTCACAGGCACCGGCTCAATTGCGCGGCGCGTTGCGGCAAAGTGGCGTCCCCGCTGGGTTCTAGCCCGCCGTTTCCGTAATCGTCGTCACTCGAGGACCAGATCGCCAGCGACGGCGGCGCGCCGGGAGCCTGTCGGGACCCGAGCAGCGCAGGTCGCCAGAGCCGCGGACACCTTGCTGGCCATTTGCTCCAGCCCCTGGCCCTCGAAGACCGTGAAATGATCCCCGTCCATGACGACCACGTCGATCACACCAGAGGTAATCACGCCCCAGCCCATCTTCGGGTCCAGAAACGGACCTTGCGGCTCCAGCGCGCTACGCAGGAGCGTCACCCTGCCGGCAAATGCTCCCGGCTGGTAGCGGCGTTCGGCCTCTTCGAAATAGCCCAGAAGCCACTGGTCGTAGTTCTCAGGGCTGAGGCCCCGGCCCTCGAAGCTTACCGGCGGGGCCCGATCGGCTACGGGCTTGCCCACCCAGCGCAGCACTTTTTTGACCACGGTCCGGTTCGAGAGGAAGGCAGTCAGGCTTTGCTCTTGTGCCATTGTCCTGCGCCAGTCGGTCGCAATCAGCTGCCACCTGAAGGACTGGTCAGCAAGAAACGCGCGGACTGCCGGCAGTCTCCGCAGATAGCCCGGGGCCCAGGCATCGATCAGGGCGAGAAACGAGACTTCATGCTTCAGCGCGGTGAGCTGACGGGCCACTTCATACGCCACCACGCCGCCGACGCACCAGCCGATCAACTGGTATGGGCCTGTTGGGTGAACCTGACGGATGAGGCGCACGTACTCGGCGGCGATATCCTCCAGCCGCGATGGCAGTGCCTCGTGCGTCAGGGAGGGATCGAACAACTGCAATGCCGTAAGCGGCTGATCAGGCTCGAGCCGCGAGGACAACCTGTAGTAGTAGACCCCCGTGTTATGGATCGCGATCAGCGGTGGTTTCGCTCCGGTGGCCTGCAGCTGAACCACCTGCCGGAAGTCGTACTTGCGGGGACCGCCGTCACCCAGCAGATCCGCCTGGGCTTCGATGGTTGGCGCTTGAAAAAGGGTCGCCAGGCTGAGTTGTTGCCCGAACTCCGCATTAATGTGACTCAAAAGGCGCGCCGCGAGCAGGGAGTGCCCGCCGATCTCGAAGAAATCGGCGCTCCGGTCCACAACAGGCAAGCCGAGAACCAGGCACCAGATGCGGGTAACGCGCTGCTCAACCTCATTCGTCGCGACTGTCGTCCCGCTCAGGCCCTCCGTCGACACCGGGGCCGGCAGCCGGGCACGGTCGATCTTTCCGTTCGGCGTGCGCGGCAGCGCCTCAAGCACGACAATGGATGCAGGGTGCATGTAACTTGGCAGTGCCTGAAAAAGGCGCCCGCGCAGAAGCTCGATCAACTTCCCGGACGACTCTGCCCTGGCACGCGCCGGCACCACATAGGCCCAGATCGCGGCTTCTCCCACAGCATCCTTGCCAAGCACCGCAACGACTTCAGCGAGAGCCGGATGCCCGAGGAGCGCCGCTTCAATTTCGCCCAGCTCGATGCGGAAGCCCCGCAGCTTGACCTGGTGGTCGGCACGCCCCAGGAATTCAATCCAGTAACCGCGGGACTCGTTCTGCCGCATCCGGACAACGTCGCCGGTCCGGTACAACCGGGCCTGGGGATCACTGCCGAATCTGTCTGCTACGAATCTGTCGCGGGTCGCCTCCGGCAGACCGAAATAGCCGAGCCCGACGCCATCGCCCCCGATGAACAGCTCGCCTGGCGCACCTGGCGGGACCAGCTCGCCATGCGCATCGAGAACATAGAATTGCGTGTTGGCAATTGGTGGACCAATGGGGACTGGACCGTCACCAGACTCGACCCGAACTGCCGACGACCAGACCGTGGTCTCCGTCGGTCCGTACATGTTCCAGAGTTCGCCGCCCGACTCAAGCAGACTCTCCGCCAGCTTCCGCGGCATGGCCTCACCACCGCACAGCATCCTGAGCGACGGATCTCCGCGCCAGCCAGCCTCGAGCAGCAGCTGCCAGGTGACCGGAGTGGCCTGCATGATCGTCACGCCCTGGGTACGGAGCAGGCGAAGCAAAGCGTCTCCGCTCTTCATCTCCTCCTCCCGGGCGAGGATCAGCCTGGCGCCTACGAGCAGCGGCAGAAACACGTCAGGGACGGCCATGTCGAAGGAGATCGTCGTGACACCCGCCAACCGGTCCCTGTCGGTCATTCCGGGTTGACGACGCATGGCCCAGAGCAGATTGACGAGGGCCCGATGCTGGATCTGCACGCCTTTCGGCCGGCCGGTGGACCCTGATGTGTAAATGACATAGGCAAGATCGGCCGGGGACGGCCCCCCATCCGGGGCTGTGGCGCTCTGCCGTGCAATCGCCGCGGAATCCACATCCACCTGGATCACCGGCACCGCGCCCGGCGGCAGTCGCCCCACCAGCGACGCTCGCGTAATGATCGCTGCGGGCCGGGAGTTCTCGAAGACATGGGCCAGGCGCTCCTCGGGATACGCGGGATCGAGAGGAACGTACGCGCTACCGGCCTTGAGGACGGCCAGGAGCGCCACGATCAGGTCGGGCGAACGGTCCAGAATTACTGCTATACGGGTAGCCGGCGCGACGCCGCGGCTTCTTAGCTCATGGGCAAGGCGGCTGGACGCAGCATCGAGCTCCGCATACGTCATCGTCTGCTCGCCGCACACGACTGCGAGCGCTTCCGGCTGGCGCGCGACCTGGACGGCGAACAGCTCAGGCATCGTGAGATTCTGCGGATAGCTGGCTGCCGTCTGATTGCATTCGACGACCAGCGCCCGACGCTCGGCGTCATCGAGAACAGGGAGCCTGGAAATGGCCTGCTCGGGATTCGCTACGACTGCGCGGACGACCTGCTCAAAATGCCGAAGCAGGCGGGCGACCGTAGAGCCATTGAACATGGCCGCATTGAACTCGCAGGACACGCGCCACCCCGCCGCCTGCTCAGTCATCGAGAATTCCAGATCGCAGCTCGCCAGCGCGTGGGACGGCACCTCGAGTACCCGGACGGCGCCGTGGGCGGGGTCG
This sequence comes from Gammaproteobacteria bacterium, assembly GCA_031409515.1. GTDB lineage: Bacteria > Pseudomonadota > Gammaproteobacteria > Steroidobacterales > SHZI01. The sequence continues at coordinate 233,584 of JANNXJ010000053.1, forward strand.
TCCTCGACTGACTGGCGGCAGGCCCAATGCACGAAGAATGCCGGCTGCCGGCTGGCACTCCCTGCGCCGTGGACGATCCCGATGAGGGTCTCCGGTGCCACGTGCTCGTGCTCATGCGTGGCAGCAAGGCTGGCGCGGACCCGCGCGAGAACAGTGACGAAGGACGGATCTCCGGACAGATCGCTGCGCACAACCAGCGCACTGCTGAGTGGCCCGACCAGGTTCGTGAGCCTGGGATCGTCCCGCCCGGAGACTTGATAGCCAATGGCAATGTCTGACTCACCCGTGTAGCGGTGCAACAGGGTGAGGAGTGTCGCCAGACCGGCTGTAACAATGGTGCAGTCGTTGCGGCTCGAAAGCTCGGCAAGTGGCCTCGTCAGCCCCCGCTCCAGCAGGACGGATTGGCTGTCACTACGCCCGGCCTGAACAGGGGAGCGGGGGCGATCCGGCTGGATCTCGACAGGCCGGGCACCCCGCAGCAACTGCTCCCAGTAGGCGGTATCGCCACCGACGGTTGCCGTCGTGTGCCGGGCTGCGGTCCGGATCACCAGGTCACCGTAGCTAATCGGCAGTTTCGGCAGGTCCGGAACCTGGCCTGCCTTCAGCGCCGCGCAAATCGAGCCACACTCCCTCGCGAGAATTCCGAGCGACCAGGCGTCACAAACGCTTGCATGGGCTGTGACAAGGAGAATGGAGAGCTGGCTGCTCAGCCGCACCTGGCGCATGCGCAGCAACGGTGGGCTGGCGAGATCGAAGGGGCGTTGCGCTTCGGCGAGCGCTAGCCGCTCAACCGTGGCGAGAACGTCCGACTCCGGAGCCCCGCTCAGATCAGTTAAAGGGACGGAGAACGGAAGCCGGGGCTCCACGGTCTGTCGAGGTTCGCCATCCGGCGACGTAGTGAAGAACATCCGTAGCGCCTGGTGGCGCCTCACGATCAGTTCCAACGCGCTGCCAAGCTCCGTCTGGGAGACTTCACCTTCGACCCGCCAGCGCGCGACGATCGTGTGCGAGGGGTTCCCCGAATCGCGTTGCCGTGCCGCCCAGAGACCGCGCTGCCCCGGTGAGCACGGATAATCCTGACTTTCCTCCCGCTGCTGGGCTGTCTCGCAAGTTGGCATGGCACTCCACTGCAAATGGCCGGAACGCGATCTGCGTTGCGACGCCCAGACACTAGGCATGCGAGGGAGGGACGTCTGTGCGGTGACGAACAGACCATATTGCCGGCCGTGCAGAGAATAAGGCCCCTGAAAGTCTGAGAACGGACGGCGGCGCCAACCCGGCGTAGACGCTGAGTGGTCCGTCTGAAGGAACTCTTCCCTTGACTCCCCGCAGCGATCTCACCGTACTGCTGGAGGCACCTCAAGCCTACCGAGGTATGTCCACCATTCCAGCGGCCTACGTCAATCCAGGCCTCTCCCTGGCCCAGATCGGCGCCATCATCCGGGCCTATCGGGTGGTTATCGTCCTCGTTGTCGTCGCTGCCATGACGGCTGTTGCTCTGGTTGTCGCGGTCCTGCCGAGAACCTACTCGGCCACCGCCACCCTGATGGTCAGCTACGACGTCAATGACCCCCTTAATGGCAAGGAATTTCCCGTCGGGCTGCTAGGCAGCTATATCGCCACGCAGATCGAGCTTATGCAGAATCCCGAAGTACTGCTGCCAGTCGTTGACCGCCTCAAACTCACGAAGAACGAGGACTACACCGCTGGCTATAGCGGCAACGGCAGCACACTCCGTGAATGGGCCGCAGCCAGGCTCAGCAAGAACCTGTCGATCTATCAGGGAGCATTCGCCAGCCAGTTGATCCACGTCAAGTACTCGGCGAGCAGTGCTGCGGAGGCTGCCCTGGTTTCCAACGCGGTGGTCGATATCTATATGGAGCAGGACGCGGTTCGGTCGACCAGGCCGGCAACTGAAAGGGCACGCCGCTACGCCGAACAGCTCGAGAAGCTCAAGGTGAAGGTAATCGCTGCGCAGGACGAGGTTACGGCCTTCAACCAGCGCAATGCACTGATCGATTCCGGCGCCGCCAATGTGGATGTCACCCTGCTGTCAAGCCTTGAACAGCAGCTCGTGGAAGCGCAGAACGCCCGATGGGGCGCCGAGGTACGCAAGTCGGGTGATCAGTCCGTCGGCGACCTGGTGCTGGCTTCACCACTAATACAGTCTCTCAAGACCAAGCTTGCAGACCAGCAGGTCCGGCTGGCAGCAATGGATTTACTGTTCCTCCCGAACAATGCCCTGATGCTGGAGTTGCAGTCGCAGATAAAGGCAACGGGCGCTGCCCTAGAGGCGGAAACCAGCAGCTATACCAGCAACGCGTCGGCCTCCCTGGTTGGTGCCCGGCAACTCGTGCAGAAATTGCAGGCTGCCGTTGAACTCGAGCGAAGGCGGGTACTTACCGAGAGCAAACTCCACGATGACTCCGCCAAATACCAGCTGGAACTGGCATCCACCCAGGCTGTCTACAAGCGCGCCCTCGAGGGCTACGACCAGATCATGTTTGCCTCGAGTGGCCGCTACAGCAACGTGGATGTCGTCAGTCGGGCCAGGCCGCCCGTGAAGGCCGCGCAACCGCGCGTGCTGATCTATCTCCTGCTCGGATTTGCCGGTGCCCTCGTTCTGGGGCTGCTGGGACCGGTGGCTTATGAGCTGCTTAACCGTCGCGTGCGCTGCCGGGATGACCTTGAGCGTGACCACGGTATCCCGGTGCTCGTTGACTTCGGTCCACTCCCCCGGGTGCGGCACGCATCATGAGCGTGCAGTTCCGCAGCGAGCCGTCACAAGGCGCAAGCGTGGCGCTCAGGCCTGTCAGCGAGCGCCCGGCTAAAGTCGAGCGTTTCCCGATACTTGATCCCTCAGCCCGACCTGGCCAGCGACTTGGCATGGCGCACACCCCCCACGACAGACGGGGCGAAGAGCTTCGGGCTCTGCGCACGGAGCTGCTGCTGCGCCGCGAATCCCCAGACCAGGCCGAGGTCATCGCGCTTCTGAGTGCCCGGCCGGGCGAGGGGCGGTCGCAGCTCGCGGCTGAGCTGGCCGTGGCGTTCGCCCAGCTGGGTCGTCCCACACTCCTCGTGGATGCGGACCTGCGCAACCCGCGACAGCACGTGCTGTTTGGCGCGGAGAATCGCCTGGGTCTTGCTCATGCACTCGACTGCGGGGTGGCGCCACAGCTGCATGCCGTGGAGGGCCTGCCGCAGATGTCCCTCGTAACGGCGGGGGCAACTCCCCTGAATCCGCTCGAGCTGCTTCTGCACGGAAACTTTAGCAACCTGATTGACGAGTGGCGGCGGAGCTTCGACTTTGTCGTCCTCGACACGTCTCCCGTGACTCCCTATTCAGACGGCCTGGCCGTTGCACATGTGGCAGGTCGCGTGCTTGCACTGACCCGCGCCCACAAGACCTCGTACCAGGATACCAAAGGTATGTTCCGCCGACTGGCAGCGACCCGCGCGCAGATTCTGGGCGCCGTAATAAGCCATTTTTGAGCCCCTGACGGATCAGGTGGAGTGATCCACGAACACGTCGGCTGCTGAGCGACTGGAACCATGAACGCGATCTGCCCGACGACAGCACCCGATACCCCGCGTACCGGCAGCGCGCCGGCACTGTGGCTGCGCGACGACCGCCACGCCTTCCTGCTGGCTGCCCTGGTCTGGACGCTGATTATCCTGATGATCGTTCCTGAGGGCTTTCGCTATGCAGATCTCGCCAACTCCGCGGCACCGGCGTCCGGCTCCGCGTTAAGCCGGGCACTCTGGCTGGGGCTGCTGGTGCTCGGGCTAGTGGTCATCGCCTGGCGGTCGGCTCTGGCATGGCTGCTGGTCCGCTGGCTGAATCCCTTTCTGCTGGTCTTCGTCCTGCTGGCGGGTGCCAGCGTGGCCTGGTCGATCGAACCGTCCCTGACCTTGCGGCGGTCTCTCCGCTTGATCACGATCCTCGTGGATTGCATCGCTTTCGTCCTGGTCTGCTGGCACGCGCGCCGCTATCAGAATGTTGTGCGCCCGGTGCTGACACTGGTGTTACTGGGCTCGCTGGGCTTTGGTATCGTCTGGCCCGCCCTCGCCATACATCAGGAGACCTCAGCCGAACTGCTGGGCGCCTGGCGGGGACTGGCCAACCACAAGAACAGTCTCGGGGCGCTGGCCAGCATGGGGCTGATCTTCTGGTTTCATGCCTGGCTCACACGAGAGGTGCGGTGGCTGGTTGCACTGGCTGGCGGGGGTATCGCCCTTGCCTGCCTGCTCCTCTCCCGCAGCTCGACCTCGCTGCTGGCTGCCGTGGTCGTCATGCTGCTCCAGCTGCTTCTGCTGCGGTCGCCCGCGGGGCTCCGGCCCTACAGTTCCTACTTTGTCGGGTCAGTCGCCGTATTCCTGGCGACCTACACCCTCGCAATGCTGCAGGTAATCCCCGGGCTGGGCACGCTCCTCCGCCCTATCAGCGCACTGACCGGCAAGGACCTGACGTTTACTGGCCGCACGGAGATCTGGGCCGTCCTGTCCGACCACATCCGGCTGCATCCGTACTTCGGGACCGGGTACGGCGCCTACTGGACCGGACCCGGCACGGGGTCCCCGTCCGAGGAGTTCATGCGCCTGGAGTCGTTCTACCCGGGGTCCGCCCACAACGGCTATCTGGAAATCATCAACGACCTCGGCTGGCTTGGACTGGCTTGCCTGGTGGGCTACATCGTGGCGTATTGCTGGCAGTCACTGAGTCTGCTGCCAGTGGATCGCAGTCAGGGCGTCCTCTACCTTGGCCTGCTCTTTCAGCAGGCGCTCACCAACCTCGCGGAAACCCACTGGTTCAGTGTACTGAGCGTGGACTTCGTGATCATGTCACTCGCGACGACGGCGCTGGCGCGTGGCTTCCTTGAACAGCGACTGCGCAGATACTTCGGCCAGCCCCACGGTACTGCCCATGCACCCTGAGGGACCGATTCCCTGCCTGGATGGCATCCGCGCCCTGGCTGTCTCGATGGTATTTCTCGCGCACACCGGGCTGGACGGGTTCGTTCCGGGTGGGCTCGGCGTGACCATCTTCTTCGTCCTTAGTGGCTTTCTGATTTCAACACTGATGCGTGTCGAGTATGCCCGCACAGGCAAACTCGACTTTCGCGGGTTCTATCTGCGCCGGCTTCTGCGGCTCATGCCGCCGCTCGCCATCGTGGTGGCGGTAGCGGCCGTGGCTTCGAACCTTGCCCTCATCAATGGCACGTTCGAGCCGGTCGGCCTGCTGGCTGCCCTTTTTTACTTCGGCAACTACTACCTGATCGCCACCGACTATCACGGCATGCCGGCAGGCCTGGCGGTCCTGTGGTCCCTTGCCGTCGAGGAGCACTACTATCTGTTCTATCCGCCGCTCGCCGCCGTTCTCCTGCGGATCGGACGGGTGGGGCTGTCCGCGACTGTACTGGCGTTGCTCTGCGTAGCGGTTCTGGCGTGGCGCTGCTGGCTCGCCCTGAACGAAGGATCGGAGGCGTACCTCACTATGGCCACCGACACGAGGCTCGATGCCATTCTGGTTGGCTGCCTGATGGCGCTGTGGCGCAATCCATGGCTCGATCAGGTACCAGCGGCGAACAAGCTGCGCGACTGGGGGCTCGCCGCCATCTGCGTTGCGGTCCTGATTGGCACTCTGACCTACCGCAGTGAGGTTTTCCGGCTGACTTTGCGCTACACGCTGCAAAGCCTCGCGATTGCTCCACTGCTCTATCTGGCCGTCGCCCGGGCCCGGGAGGCCCCCTTCCGGTGGCTGAACTCGAGGGTCCTGGTCTATATCGGCACGATCTCCTACACCGTCTACCTTTCTCATCACATGATCGCACTGGCGGTCACCAAGCACTGGCCGCAAATCGGCTGGCCCATGACCACCCTGGCGACGGGGCTGTTGACGCTGGCCGTGGCAGAAGCGATGCGACGGTGGGTGGAGCAACCCTGCGCCTCCCTGCGCAAGCGCCTGCATCGCGCGTCGGACTCCCGAAGAACGATGGCGACCCTTGCGCCAACAAGCAGCCCATGACCGGAGCCCAACACGCAACGCTGCACGACGTGGCCCCGGAGCATGCCATCGCGGCAATCCTGGCCCATGACGGCCCGATCCTGCTCGACCTGGACGAAACCCTGTACCTGGGAAATTCCACCGAGGACTTCATCGACTCAGCGCGTCCTGGTCTGCTGGCCCTGCTGCTGATGAGAACGCTCGATGTCATCAAGCCCTGGCGCTGGACCGGTGGCGACTCGACCCGGGACGTCTGGCGCGTGCGTTGCGTGTCCGTGTTCCTTCCGGGAACCCAGCGATCCTGGCGGCGCCGGGTGGCAGGACTCGCCTCCAGCTTGGCCAATGAGCCTCTGTTGACGGCGCTCAAGGCACGCAGTACGCCGCCGATTGTCACGACCAATGGCTTTCACCCGATTGTGATTCCGCTCGTGGCGGCCCTGGGACTGACAGACGTGCAGATTGTGTGCGCACGAGTCTCGACCTTCGCCGACCGCCGCGACGGCAAGCTCCGTTTGGCCGTCGACGCCCTTGGCGCTGAGACAGTCAGTCAGTCCCTCGTTCTCACAGACTCGACGCACGACCTCGAACTGCTCGATGCCTGCGCTCGTCCGCTCCGCACACTGTGGCCGGGAGCACGCTACCGGCCGGCGTTCAGTGGCGTCTATTTCCCGGGCCGGTACACCACCCGGATCAAGCGCCCGGGCGAGCGCTACATCCTTCGCGGGATCCTCCAGGAGGACTTCGCGTTCTGGGTATTGAGCTCACTCGCACTTGCCGCAGTTCCCATAGCGCATGTCATGGGCCTGCTCTTCCTGCTGATCTCGTTCTGGGCCATCTATGAGGTCGGCTATGTTGACAACGACCTGATCGCGGCCCGCTTCGAGGACGACCCACAGCTGAGCGCAGCCTTCCAGACAGCGCCCCCGGCAGCGTCCCTCTGGGCACCCTGGGCCTGGGCGCTCGCCTCCGGAGCCGTCGCGATCGCCCTGCTGCGGTGGCCAAACGCCCCCGGACTCCTGGACTTCGCCATCTGGGCTGCCGTACTACTGAGTACGTACGGCTGGTTCGCCCTTTACAACCGCCTGGACAAGGCAACTCGGGTCTGGCTATTCCCGGGGCTGCAGTTTTTGCGAACTGCTGCCTTCGTCACCCTGGTGCCGGTCGGTCTGATCGGTTCGATTGCACTGGGTGCGCACGTGCTCGCCAAGTGGGTGCCCTACCTTTTCTATCGGACCGGCAGCGGAAAGTGGCCTGACACCAAGTTCCACCTGACCCGGCTGCTGTTCTTTGTTGTCCTGTCGCTGCTGCTGGCCGTAGCCGAGGGCGCCTCGATTCTCTGGAGCGGAACTGCCCTCGCATTGCTCGGCTGGAACCTGTTCCGGGCGCGCCAGGAGCTGGTTGCAGCATGGACGGCTGCCCGGCGCATTGACCGGACAACCGCGTAGGCACCATGGACGTCAGTGTCTGCATCGCTACCTATCGCAGACCCGAGCGGTTGAGCGCCCTGCTGGCGGATCTGGTTGGCCAGGAATACGCGCCGAGCGAGGTTATCGTGGTCGATAACGATGCCGGCGGCAGCGCGCGCACGGTTGTGGAGCAGCGTCGGGAATTGGGTGCCCCGTTTCCGGTCCACTACGGAATTCAGCCACTAAAGAACATAGCCCTGACTCGCAACCGGACGATCGAGCTCGCAACGGGGCAGTGGCTCGCCTTCATCGACGACGACGAACGCGCGCCCGCGGGCTGGCTCGCCCAGCTGGTCGCTGCCGCCATTCGTTGCGGAGCTGATGGGGTTCTCGGTCCTGTCGTGCCGGTGGTGCCGACTGACGCGCCCGCCTGGATCCGTCGTGGCACGTTCTACGACTGGTCGCGCATGGCCACGGGAGCGGTCATACCCGCAAACAAACTGCGCTTCGGCAACGTCCTTCTCAGGGGCACGTTCCTGCGCCGCACTCCGTCACCGTTCGATCCCGCCTATGGTCTGACGGGTGGCGAAGATGGCGATCTCCTCGGGCGCCTCGTGCAGGCAGGTATGCGGATCGTCTGGTGCGACGAAGCGGTGGTCCACGAACCTGTTGAAGCGTCGCGCCTGACTCTCCGCTGGCTACTGCTGCGCGGACTACGCGGCGGACAGGATTTCGCGCGCCACACCCTCGCCGGGAGTTACGGTCGGGTGACCGGCATGGTGCGGGCCCGGCTCTTCCTTCGCGCCATGATCCAGCTGCCGGTCGCCGCCACCATGACACTCTTTACGTGGCCACTGGGCAGGCACCGCTCGGCACAGTGGCTGGTCAAGGCCTGCGCGAACCTGGGGAAGCTGTCTGTGTTCTGGGGCTGGCACTACAGCGAGTACGCAGGAGATCCAACGTGACGACGATCATGTACCTGGTCCTCCTGGTGCTGGTGGTGCCGACCACAGCAGCGTGCCTGTACCTGCTCGCTCTGACACTGCTGTCCGGCGCCTTGCCCGCTCCGTTGCCGTCGGGCCGGCGCCTGCGGTTCGATGTCATCGTGCCTGCGCACAACGAGGCAGTGGTCATCGAGCGCAGCGTCTCCAGCTTCCTGCAGATCGACTGGCCGCGCGACCAGTTTCGGCTGCTGGTGATCGCTGACAACTGCGAGGACGAGACGGCGCGGCTGGCCCGCGCTGCCGGTGCTGAGGTTCTTGAGCGCTTCGATGCGAGCCGTCGCGGCAAGGGCTATGCCCTCGAATTCGCCTTTCAGGCGAGCAAGGAGTCGGGCTGGGCGGACGCGGTGGTCGTCGTCGACGCGGACACGGTGGTGTCGGCCAACCTGCTGGAAGCCTTTGCAGCGCGGCTCGAGAGCGGCGCGGAGGCGGTGCAGGCCCACTATGGGGTGCTCAATCCCCACGGTTCCTGGCGGACGCGCCTGATGACGATCGCGCTGGCAGCCTTTCACACCCTGCGCTCACGGGCGAGGGAGCGCCTGCATCTGTCCTGTGGAATAAGAGGCAACGGGTGGTGCGTCAGTCACCGGCTATTGAGTGGCGTGCCCTACAACGCCTTCTCCCTGACTGAGGATCTCGAGTACGGGATCGATCTCGGCCTCGCCGGCTATCGCGTGCACTACGCCGGCGAAGCAAGCGCCGACGCGGAGATGGTCACGACCGAGGAGGCGGCCCGCAGCCAGCGGCAGCGCTGGGAAGGCGGGCGTATGGCGCTGGTCCGCTCGAGGGCGATGACTCTGCTCAAGGCGGCCTTCAGGCCCCGGGGTCTCGTCTGTCTCGATCTTGAGCTCGACCTGCTCGTACCACCGTTGTCCTACCTGGCACTGGCGGTAGCGGCATTCCTCGCTATTGCCGGCAGCGGAGCCCTGGCGGGCGTGCTCTCGCTCTACTGGCTGTGGCTGGCATCTGCCTGCGGCGCGTGCCTGCTGTTGTATGTACTGCGGGGCTGGTGGCTGAGCGGTGTCGGGCCGGCAGGCCTCCTCGATCTGGCCCGCGCGCCACTGTTCGTGCTCTGGAAAGTGCTGCTCACCCGGCGGCCCCGGATACCGGGCGAGTGGGTCCGCACGAAGCGTGAGCCGTCCTGATGGACTCATTGGCCAAGCGTCGCGGCTACGTCGCATTCGCCAGCCTGTTCGGGAGCGCCATTACCAGCCAGGCACTGCTGTCGGCCGCCAGCCTGATGGTTGGCCTCATTCTCATTCGCCGCACAACCGACCTGCAGTACGGTTACTACATACTGGCATCGGGCGCCCTCATCCTGCTGGCCTCCCTGCAGAACGCGTTCTTCAACCCGACCCTGGCGAATCGCATCAGTCGACTTGATCAGGCGGGGCGCAGCGCCCTCATTGGGGGACTCTTCCGGGAGCAGCGGCGAATCGCCACCGCGCTCGGTGCCATCGCGGCCGTGATAGCTGCCATTCTGTGGTTGTCTGGCGTGCTCGATGCGGTGACCGGACCACTCGTGCTCGCCACGGTCGCGGCTGCCCTCGGGGTTCTGAACCGCGAGTACTTGCGCATGGTGCTCCTGGCACGCCGCCGCGCCTACGATGTCCTGCGCAGCGATACCTTTTATGCCGTACTGCTGATGGCCGGCGTCTTCCTTGCCACCATGACCGGAGCACCGGCAACTACGGCATTGTTCATGCTTGGCCTGGCCGCTTTGGGCAGCGGCCTTCTCCTGGCGAGGGCCTTGCGCCGTGTTGAGTCCTGGGACACCCGGGGGGTGCCCGGGATTCTGCGCGAGATGGCACCGCTGGCCGCCTGGTCTACGACGGGAGCGGCCCTCCACTGGACCTTCAGTCAGGGCTATGCCTATCTGGTCGCCGGCACCCTCGACCTGACTGCAGTTGCGGCCATTGCAGCAACCCGCCTGACGGTGATGCCTGTCAACATGCTGTCGTCCGGCATCGGCATGCTCATGCTGCCACTGGTGTCTCGCTGGCTGCACGAACACGGGACGTCGCGGGTCCTGCGTCGCCTGATGACGCTTGCCGCGGCGCTGGTGGGTGCCTCGCTGTGCTACTTCGCGATCGTCTGGCTGTTTCGCGACTGGATCTTCAGCACGCTGTTGCACAAGGAGTTCGCGCAGCGGGACCCACTGCTGATGCTCTGGTCGGCTATATTCCTGGTCATCGTGGTCCGCGACCAGCTGACCCACTTCGTGGCCGCCCGCGGGCTCTTCCGCCCGCTGACGTTTCTCGTGCTCCTGAGCGCAGCCCTGTCGTTGACGACCAGTTACTGGGGTATGCTGCGGTTCGGAGCCGCGGGCGCCCTCTTGGGCGTTCTGATCGGCGAAACAATCAACCTGGGGGGCATCGTGATGCTGTCGTTTTACGAGGCGCGACGCCCCTGCAGTGGGCCGGCGCTGGCAGCGGGTGCCCAGCCGTGACGGGGTCCGCACGCCCCCCCGTCGCCCTGCTCTGTCTGCTGGCTGCGGGTTGCCTGGGGGTAGACCGCAGTAGGCCGAAAGGCACACCCGAACCCGCTGCGCCAGCCACCACAGAGTCGGCACCAGCAGCAGCGGCGGTAGCGCCGCTGCCCCCGGCAACGCCTTCCGCCACCGCCGCTCCGGCACCAGCCACCTCGGCACCGGCCACGGCGGCACGCGCCGGGCGGGCACCTCCGGCCAAGCCGCCTGCCACGGTTCCGGTGCTGCCCACGCCCGCCCCGCCGATAGTGAAGCAGGCCATCCCAGCTGTCGCGCCCAAGCCAACGCCACCACCCCTCGACCTTGCCTCTCTCGAAACGCGGCTCCGCGACACCAAGGCGATCGGCGTATTCACCAAGCTTTCGCTGAAGAACCAGGTGGACGACCTGCTGAACCAGTTCCGCGCTTACTACAAGCGCCAGACGAGGACTACCCTGGCCGAGTTGCGGCGGCCCTATGACATGCTGCTGCTCAAGGTGCTGTCCCTCCTCCAGGACGCCGACCCACCGCTCGCCCGGGACATTGTCGCGTCGCGGGAAGCGATCTGGGGCATCCTCGCGAGTCCGGAGAAGTTTAACGAAGCGAAGCTGATGGCAGGAGAAGCGCCGTGAACCGATACATCAGGGGTCTGACCCTCATTGCAGTCACCGCCATGCTCGGCGGTGGGCCGGCGCTCGCTGCAGATGAAGCGGGGTCCGACGTGACCGTCGCCACCGATTTGACGGCCGTGATCGCCCTGCAGGCCATGCCCTGCGGAAAGGTGGCGAGCACCAGGGAACTGGGTGAGAACGATTATCTTGCCACCTGCCAGGATGGCAACCGTTACCGGGTGTTCGTCGATGCGAACGGCCGGGTCATCGTGACGAAGCAATAGCAGCCGGCCCCTGCCGCTCCCTTTCCGCGGAACGGCAGGTGGTGACCCGGCGCCGTCAGGATTCGTGCTGGTCGAAGAAACTCCGGACCTGCTGGTCGGCTTCGTCAAGCGTGATCGCATAGCGCGCCTGAATCAGGCCCGCCAGCCGATACTGGTGGCCCTTGATGTGGAGCAACTCGTCCTCGGTCAAGCGGTCCCAGAAGATCCTGGCCTCGCCGATCTGCTGCTCCCATTTGCCATTGAAGCAATCCACCGTCAGCAAGCTCATGACTGCTTCTCGTCGTCGTCAGACGCTTCTATGACGGGCTCCATGAGGTCATCTGCCGAGGCAAGCTGCAGGTCTATATCCCGGGCCTTCGATTCGAGAGGGCGCGGAAACGACCGACGGCTTCGGGGTACCGCATACCGGCTCTCGTCGGTATTCGCATTGGTCACGCTGCGTCTGTTCATGTCTACCTCCGGCTTCTGCTGCCTGAAAACGGGTGGGGGTGCCACACGGGCCGGGGAACTCTAATTGTGCCAAGGCGCAAGGTCAGTTCGCTGCCGCACAGAACATTTGGCCGGACACGTTGAGGATGGAGAGGTCGTATAGTGGAGAACCGATATGCAGAAGCTACTCGCACTCAGCTGCCTGGTCGCAGCCACGTTCCTCGGTCCCGTTGTGGCCTTGGCCGGCGACGATTCGGATGCAGATCGCTCGGACCCAAAGGCCTTCGTCAAGGACTCGTCGATCACCACCAAGATCAAGGCCAAACTCGCCGCGGAGCATATAACCAGCCTGGGCCGCATTCACGTGGACACCGACAACAATGGCGTCGTCTACCTGACCGGCAGCGCCAGGACCCAGGAAGCGATCAACAAGGCAGTGTCCATCGCCCGTGAGACCGAAAACGTGAAGTCCGTGAAGAACGAACTCGTGGTTAAAGCGGACGACTGAGCTTCGGGGCTGAAGCAACGTCGTTGAGGCTGGGCGCGTCACGCAGCAGGCGTGACGCGCAATGGGCGGAAACTGCACTACAAGCCCGATGATGAGCCAGTGCATCGCGCAGCCATTGATTACTCATTACCACGGTTCCGCCCCCACAGCGGACCTGGTACGGTCGACCGGTCAGGCTGCTTTTCGTGGCGGCCCTCTCGATAAAGTCCTCGGCCGTCTGCACCCGATCCCGCGCCGCGAGGTACTCGTACTTGTCGCGTAAATGCGCCCGCGCACTGCTCGGGTCATGCCAGCTGCCATTCCGATAGAACTCACAGCCGGAGCTCTCGACAAACCCAAGCAGATAAGTAATTTCTTCCTGTGCAGTCGCCGACAGTGCGGCGCTGGCGGTTGGCGGCAATGCCAGTGTGAGTCCCAGGGTCACGACCAGAAGCAGGCTCCGTCGCATAGGGCGCCAATATCACCCCGAACCGGGCCCTTCTCGGTGCGCCAGCGCACAGAGCCGTGGGGGGGCCAGCCCCTAAACTCAAATGAGGCTGTGTGGGACCTCACCAGTCGCGTCGTATTCTTCCACTGCCAAAGGATTTCGCCATGAACCAGTCAATAGCACTCGCAGCGCTGCTCGCTCTCCTCAGCCTGACCGCCTGTGACAAGCCCACCGTGGTCGTGCCGGCCGCGCCCGCCACTGAGCCGGGGCCGCCCGGACCCGCTGGGCCTGCGGGCCCACAGGGCGACACCGGCTATCAAGGTAACCAGGGCAACCAGGGCAATGACGGCGTCCAGGGTGAGACCGGCATGCAGGGCTATCAGGGATATGACGGTGTCCAGGGCGAGACCGGCAAGGCTGGCGAAGGCACCACGGTGATCGTCGTGCCGCCGGCAGAGACCACAGCGCCGAACTGAAGTCCCAGAGCGCGGTGAACCGCAGACCGCCAGGAGTTTCAGAGACCCGCCGGCCGCTGCCATGGCAGTGGCTGGCGCTCGGCGTGCTCGCTATCGCCGGCTGCAGCACCCTGCCGACCATCGTCCCGGACCTGGGCCAACCCACCGGTCCGCAGGTCCAGCTGGAGGGCGCAAACGGCCCGCTTTCAGCGACAAAAAGCAAGGCGATCCTCGACCGCCTGGAAGGCGGCAGCAAGGACACCGACATCTTCGACCGCCACCTGGCAGTTGAGGAGGCCATCGTTGGCTCTCCGCTGACGACCGGCAATGAGGTGCTGCTGCTCCAGGACGGCCCGGCCACCTACCGGGCGATGTATGCCGCCATCCTGGCGGCGAAAGACCACATCAACATGGAGACCTACATCCTCGATGACGATGAGGTGGGCAAGCGCTTTGCCCAGGCGCTGATCGATAAGCAGCAGCAGGGCGTGCAGGTCAACCTCATTCGTGACAGCGCCGGCACCTTCGGTACTCCGGCCGCCTTCTTCAAGGAGATGGCCGACAACGGAATCAGTGTGCTTGAGTTCAACCCCGTGAACCCCCTGACGGCGCGGAAGGTCTGGGAACTCAATCAGCGCGATCACCGCAAGCTGCTGATTGTCGACGGACGCACAGCATTCCTGGGCGGGATCAACATCAGCAGCGTTTACTCGGGCGGCTCGTTCAGCAAAGGGTCCAGCGCCGCCCGATCCGAGGGTGACCTGAAGTGGCGGGATACCGACCTGCAGATCCAGGGACCCGTGGTCGCCGAGTTCCAGAAGCTGTTCATCGCGTCCTGGGAAGCGCAGAAGGGCGAGCCCCTGGCACCGAGAAACTACTACCCGCCACTCGCCGTCGCCGGCAAGGAAGTGGTGCGCGCCATCGGCAGTTCGCCCGACGAGCCCTACAGCCTGATCTATGCCACGTTACTCTCGGCCATTGGCAGCGCCGAGACCAGCGTGCACCTGACCAACGCCTATTTCGCCCCGGATCCGCAACTCCTGGCCGCTCTGGAAGCGGCCGCCCAGCGCGGCGTCGACGTGACCCTGATCCTCCCCAGCGAGACCGATTCCTGGCTGATATTCCACCTCGGGCGCGGCTACTACGACCGGCTGCTGAAAGCCGGTGTGAAGATCTACGAGCGGCAGGGAGTGCTCCTGCATTCCAAGACAGCCCTGATCGACGGTGTGTGGGCGACCGTCGGGTCCACGAATCTGGACTGGCGCAGCTTCCTGCACAACTGGGAACTGAACGCGGTAGTACTGGGGCCGGACTTCGGCAAACAGGTGCAGGTGATGTTCGACAAGGACCTGGCGGCCTCGGACGAGATCACGCTCGAGAAGTGGCGACAGCGCCCGCTGGACCGGCGCATCAAGGAGTCATTTGCGCGGGTGTGGAAGTACTGGTTGTGAGCGCGTCGTCCGGGTGGGCACGCCGATAGGCCGCGAGCTGTTCTTCAGCCTGTCGCCGTTCCTCGGGAACTAGTGCCTCGTAGCCCCGGCCATAACCCCAGCCATAGCCCCAGCGGAACGTGGTGGGCAGCAGCGGCGCCCCGCTGAAACGTACCCCGCGATACATACGGTTGGCCAGGTCTTGCCTGCCGGTTCGAGCCAGCACGCAGTCCCGCAAACTGCCATCGGCGCTCCGGCGCTCGTCTGCGGTGCCGCCCTGCCAGTACGCCATATCATGACTCACGCAGCAGTCGGACCAGCGAGCGGGTGCTTCAGCGTCACCCTCCGGAAAGAAGCTGCAGCCGTCCGTCCTGAAGTCATGCAGGGTATGGACGGATGCACAACTGCTCACCGCGAGCGCTGCCGCCAGGACTGATGCAACCGGGATGGAGAGCCGCCTGACGTAATCCATGGCACTCCCTCCGGCAGATCCCGGAAAGTGAGGTTACCCCATCACCACCCGGACGCTGTGTACGAAAGCGTACAGAGGCGGCACGACAAGCCGCGTATATCTGTCCGTATGGCCTACCCCCAACTACAGACTCTGGTGCCCGAGCCCCGCGCGGTTGCACCGGGCTAGGGATGCGCGCAGCGACTTTACTTGCGCTTGCGCTGATGTCTGCGGGCCCCCTTGTCGCGGCGGAGGATCCCGCGCTTGACACCAAGGCGCAGCAGACGGCGCCGACGGCCTTTGCCGATGAAAAGCCGAAACCTGTGCTGCAATGGGGAGAAGGCAAAGGCAAGAGCTATCTCGTGCCTGCTGGCGATATCCTGCTGTTCGATGGCCTGCTGAATCTCTACAACCGGAACTTCTCGGGGACCTCCGACTACGATTCCACCCTCCCCTCGATCAGGAAAAACTTCCGGGGCAAGTGGGCGTACGACAGCGACCCCTTTGATATCAACCAGTTCGCCCACCCTTACCAGGGTTCCATGTATCACGGCTTCGCCCGGTCAGCCGGGCTGGGTTACTGGCAGGCGTCGGCCTACACGATTATCGGCAGTGCGGCCTGGGAAATAGCGGGTGAGACGACCCAGCCGTCCATCAATGACCAGTTCACGACCGGCTTTGGGGGCAGCTTCCTGGGTGAACCGCTGTTTCGCATGGCCAACCTGTTGCTCGAGAGTGGCGACGGCAGTCCCGGCTTCTGGCGCGAACTCGGCGCCGCCGTGCTGTCCCCGTCCACCGGGTTCAACCGGCTGGCTTTTGGCAGCCGCTTCGACGGTGTCTTTCGCAGCAACAATCCGGCGGTATACACGCGCATCGCTGTCGGGATGATCGTCAGCTCCAACGTCTCCTCGAGCGTGAACCTGAACCAGAATGCAGAGGAACCGCCCATACCGCAGAGCTACGACACTGGCGAGGTCGTTGGGGACTTCACCATCGGCTACGGACTGCCCGGGAAACCGGACTATCAGTACACCCGGCCCTTCGACTACTTTCACTTTCAGTTTACCGCCGCCAGCAGCAATACCTTCGAGAACGTCATGAGCCGGGGCCTGCTCTACGGCACCGACTACTCCTCCGGCGACAACTACCGGGGCGTCTGGGGTCTGTACGGCATTTATGACTACATCGCGCCACAGATCTTTCGCATCTCCAACACGGGAGCGGCGCTGGGCACCACCGGTCAGTGGTGGCTCTCCCGCACGGTGGCACTGCAGAGTACAGTACTCGTTGGCGCCGGCTACGGCTCAGCCGGCACCACACGCGGCGTCGGTGACAAGGACTACCACACCGGCCTTACTCCGGAAGGCGTGCTGGCACTGCGGCTCATCTTCAGCGATCGCGTTTCGCTCGACATGACGGCGCGGGAATACTACGTCAGTGACATCGCCTCTGATGAGAGTGGAGGCAGTGAGCAGATTTTCCGCGGCGACGCCGCGCTGACGGTGCGGATTCACAATCTCCACGGCATCTCTCTCAAATACGCGGCCTCCCGTCGCGATGCGTCCTATGCCGACCAGACGGACACCCACCAGAAGGTTGCAGCGCTGAGCATCGGCTACGTCTACCTGGGGCAGACGCGCTCCGGCGCTGTCGACTGGCGGCCCAAGAGCAGCGGCGGCCCATGATCCGGACACTCACGCCTGGTGGAATCCCCCGGGACCGCCGCGTCTTCCCCACTCTGCTTCAGCAAGGAGTCTTCTGATGTTTCGATCTGGTCTTCCGGCAGCGATGGCGACCCTTCTCTGCCTGCATTCCGTCCCGGCCAGCGCCGGGTCGGAAGAGTTGTCGGGGGACATCCTGACGGGCCTTCTGCCCCTGACGTCCTACGCCATTGCTCACTTCAAGGACGATGACGAGGGGGCCCGGCAGTTTCTGCGCAGCACCGGCGTGAGTCTGGTGGTAAACAGCAGTCTCAGGTTGGCTTTCAACGGCACCAGCTGGGGCGAACGGCCCAACGGCAGCCCCTATGGCTTCCCGTCGGGGCATGCGGGGTTTGTGACCTCCAGTGCCGCGTTCCTCCAGGATCGTTACGGGTGGAAGTACGGGGTGCCAGCCTACGCCGTGGTCGCTTATGTGAGCTACGTGCGGGTTGACGAGGAGCATCACCGCTGGCGCGACGTGGTGGCCGGTGCGGCCGTGTCCTACGGCATTTCCAAGCTGTTCGTGACGCCGCAGAACGCGACGCACATTGCGCCAGTCATCGGGCCTGATTGGCTCGGCCTGCGCTGGGAGCGTTCGTTCTAACCGGCTGCAGGTTGCCAGTCGCATCGCCCTGCCGGTAGCGCACATCAGACAGCAAACGATCGGTCTCTTGCTTGACCACGGCGTAGCACTCGCAGGACAGGGTCTCCAGGCTCGACCTGTCCAGCACGGCAATGTGGCCACGGCGGTAGCGAATGGCCCCGGCGCGCTGCAGGTTTCCTGCGGCCTCCGTAATGCCTTCCCGGCGCACCCCGAGCATGCCGGCAATCTGTTCCTGGGTCATGACCAGGTCCGGAGTGGAGACTCGATCGAGCGTCAGCAGCAGCCAGCGGCACAGCCGCTGCTCAACAGAGTGATGCCGGTTGCAGGCGACCGTCTGGGCAATCTGCGTCATCAGTGCCTGCGTGTAGCGCAACAACAACCGCTGCATGAGGCCGGCTCGATTGAACTCCTGCAGCAGCAGCCCGCGCTCCAGCCGGTAGGCGTGGCCTGCGGTCTGCACGACCGCAGAGCTTGGCGTGGTACCCCCACCCATGAACAGCGAAATACCCACGACGCCCTCGTTGCCCACACCAGCCGTTTCGGCACCGGCGCCAGACTCCATCACATAATGGAGTGAAACGATGGACGTGGTGGGAAAGTAGGCATGCTGAAGCTGCCCGCCCGGTTCGTAAAGCATGGTGCCGAGTGGCATCGCGACCAGCTCCAGGTGGGTGGCCAACGGGTCGAACTCCGCAGTGGGCAGAGCGGCGAGCAACTGGTTCTGACTGGGGTTGTGGGGTGCTGACATGGCCGGCTCTCGCGCTATTTCGCCTTAGTTCTTGGCAGTGACTTCGACGCCGATACCACGGTAACCCAGGAAGCGGCAGGCCTGATTGAACATCGGCTCCCCACTGACGCGGTACTGCTGTTGCGAGCCGTCCGCATTGGTCCGGCTGAACGGAAAATCGAGGAATGGCTGCCGGGCTGCTATCCGTGCCTGCAGGGACTCCCGCTCCGTCTCGTTCCAGCCTGCCTCCGGGGCAATGCCGGTATCACCGTTCAGCGATTCGACCCGGAGCCCAAGCATCTCGAGGACCGGACCGGATACCTTGCTGAATTTGCCGTTCTCGTCCTGTTCCCAGTACCAGTCAGAAGCCAGTTCTGTGAGGCTCCGGTAGCGGGCTTCGCTTTCGCGGAGTTCTGCCGTCCGCTCCTGGACCGTGGCCTCAAGCACTTGGCTGTAGTTCTCCAGTTTCTTGTACAGCAGGCGAACTTCCAGCATGTTGTGGATGCGGGTCTTCACTTCCACCAGGTCGAAGGGCTTGCTGATGAAGTCCTTGGCACCGGCCTGCAACGCCCGCAGTTTGTGGCCAGGCTGGGCCGTGAGCACGATCACCGGCAGGTAGCTGTCCGCAGCATTGGTCTTCAGGGCCTCCATCACCTGAAAGCCATCCATGCCCGGCATCTGCAGGTCGAGAAGGATCAGATCGTAGGGGTTCTTGCGATGCAGTCCGCAGACCTCCTGCGGGTTCATGGTTGAGGCGACAGAAGAGTAGCCGGCTTCCCCCAGCAACTGCTCCAGCAGACCGACATTAGCCTCCTGATCATCAACGATAAGAATCCTGGCCTTCAGGATGTCGGCCTCATTGAGTTTCACGCGAATTCCTTTTCGGCGGGCCGACCTGACCCGGTTTGCGCTTCGATCAGGGCGGCATCCAGTGCTTCCATGAACTGATTGACCTTGATCGGTTTGGTGAGATAGCTCAGAAAGCCGGCCTCCAGCGCCCTGGCGATGTCGCGGGGTACCGCGTTGGCGCTCAGCGCGATGACGGGTATATGGGCCGTCGACGGGTCTGTGCGCAGGATGTTCATGGCTTCGATGCCGCTGATCCCAGGCAGGTTGATGTCCATCAGAATCACTTCCGGCTGATAGACCCGGGCGAGCTCGACGCCGAGAAGGCCGTCTGCGGCCGAGAGCATCCGCAGCTCCGGACGACGCGCGATCAGCTGCTCGACGAGCTCCAGGTTGGCTGGATTATCTTCCACGTACAGCACCGTGCGCACCGGGGTGCCCTCTGGCACCGGGAGTCGCGTCGGCGCCAGCGGCTCCGCATGGCTGGGCGCATGCAGCGGCGCGCTGGTCAGGTTCAATTCAAACCAGAAGACGCTGCCCACGCCGACGGTGCTCACCGCGCCAATGGTGCCGCCCATCAGTTCGACGAGCCGCTTGGTCACCATCAGGCCGATGCCCGTGCCCTCTTCGACGCCGGCTTCCTTGCCGAGGCGATTGAACGGCTGGAAAAGCTGGTCCATCTGTTTCGCGTCCAGACCCTGGCCGGTGTCCCGCACGCTGATGCGAATGGAGGTCGGTGAGCTCACCGAGTACTCCACGACCACCGAACCTTCCGGCCGGTTGTACTTGATGGCATTGAACATCAGGTTGATCAGGACCTGCTTGACCCGGGTCCGGTCGGCGCTGACAAAGCAGTGATCTTCGAAGTGCGGATATGTCATGCGGATACCACGCTTCTGGGCCTGCGGCTCGATCATGGTGCGGCACTCGAGCATAACCTCAAGGAGAGAGACGGGCTCGTGGGACAGCGTGGCCATACCTGACTCAATAGTCGCGAGATCAAGAATTTCGTTGATCAGTTCCAGCAGGTACCACCCCGCCTTGAGAATCTGGTCGATATTGCGCTTCTGGAGGGGCATCGGCGGTGGCGAGGCGGACTCCATAAGCTGGGTGAAACCAAGAATGGCATTCAGCGGCGTCCGCAGCTCATGGCTCATGCTGGAAAGAAACTCGGACTTGGCCAGATTGGCCTTGTCCGCCAGGTCCCTGGCGCTTTCCAGCTCAACGTTCTTGTCGTGCAAGGCCCGCTGGATGGCATATTCCTCCGTGACGTCACGAAACACGAGCACGGCGCCATCGACCTGGCCGTCCCGACCGCGAATCGGCGCGCAACTGTCGGCAATCGCGCACTCCGTGCCATCCCGGGCAATGACGATGGTGTGATTGGCCAGGCCCTGCACCGTACCGTTGGCCAGCGTGTCTAGAACCGGGAGAGGGACCGCTTGCCGCGTTTCCTGATTGATGATGCGGAACACCTCATCGATAGGGTGGCCCGCGGCCAGGGCCTGGGTCCAGCCGGTGAGTTGTTCGGCCACAGGATTCATGAGCGTGACACGGGCCTGGGCATCGGTGGAGATCACGGCATCGCCAATGGAGTTGAGCGTTACTGACAGCCTTTCCTCGCTTGCCCGCAGGGTGACGTTGGCCTGCTGCAGTTGCCTGTTGGTCTCCTCCTGAATCCGGAGTAGCTGCTGGCGCTCGGCTTCGACCTGCTTGCGCGCGGTGTTGTCGGTGCCGATCAGCAGATAGCCGATGATGGTTCCCTGAGCGTCCCGCAGCGCCGTGACCGACACCACCGCGGGAAAGCGGCTGCCATCCTTGCGGATGTACGTCAGCTCGTAAATGTCCTCGATGCCCCGGGAGGCCTTGAACACCAGGGCTTCAAAGCCGGGCTGAATCGGCGTCCCGAGCTCGACCGTCAGCGCTGTGGCACGCTCGATCACTTCCTGGGGATCGGAGATATCGGCGGGCGTTATCCTGTTCATCACGTCGTCGGCCGCGTAGCCCAGCATGCGCTCGGCGCCCACGTTGAAGATCTGGATGACGCCCTTGGCGTCGGTGGCAATGCTCGAAAAATTGACGCTGTTGAAGATGGCGCTTTGCAGGGCCCCCGCCTTGAGTAGCGCCTCTTCGGCCCGCTTGCGTTCGGTAATGTCACGTGCCGCGGCGAACACGCCGAGCACGTTGCCCTGCACATCCTTGTAGACCGAGGCGTTGTAGAGCACGTCGGTGAGACGACCATCCGCGTGCCGGATGGTGAGCGGGTAGTCGGTGACGAAGCCTTTGGCGAAGACCTGCTGGTAG